>JANOYY010000023.1:0-55261 GCA_031429095.1 Acidimicrobiia bacterium
CCTTTGCTCGGGCCTGGCTCCGGAACGCGTCACCCCATGAGGTGAGTGGAACCTCTCCGTGTTCGGCGACGATTGCCAGCGCCAGGTACCCAAAGATCAGGATGAGGACCTTGGCCCGGTCGAAAAAGAGCATCGTTCGTCGTGGCTTGCGTTCTGAGTCCGAAACCGGAATATGTACCGCCGTCGCGGGGGAAGTGGGGGTCATGTGAGTTCCTCGTTACTTCTTAAGCGTGAAGGAGCGGGAGATTTCGCTCGCTAACTTCGCGTTTTTCTTGAAACACGACGCCTCGCACTTGAGCACGAGACGGTAAACCTTGTTTGTTTTTGGATCGTGGAGAATTGTGTGATCGACCGTAACCCAGCGGTCGTCGTAGATTTCCCAGTTGAATCGCACCCTGGCTCCTCGCATCTGCGGAGCACCCGCGAACTTGCGGGCGGACGGGTATTCCTCGTAGAGAAGGAGTTCGACGCTGGGGTTTCCCTTGTCGGTGAACTCTTCGACCGGATCAAACCCAGCGTTCGTGGTTGCCAATTCATTGGTCCCCGTGTTTGCGTCGACCAGCTCGGCATCCGCGGGGTCCGGTTTGGGCGCGGCCTGGAATTCATTCGTCGAGAACTGACGCATAAGCCCGATCGATAGTTCTTCACGAAGGGCGCGTTGGCCAAAGCGATCCGGTAGGGGCACCGTCTGCACGGAAAGCTCCCCGACGAGTCCTCCGGGCAGGTCGGACTCGAGGTGCTGGCGCGCTTTCGCCCTCGTCGCCCCCGGCGCCGAGTCGAAGAGCATCTCCCAGCGGCCCGGCGACCGTTTCTGGGGCTTCAGTCGGACAGTATCCACCGTATACGGATCGATCTTGTAGGTCTTCCAGTCACGAGGGATCTTCGTGAAGAGGCCTTCCGAAGAGTTCCTGATCCACTTTGTCTCCTGTGTGTTGGCACAGGCCGACAGGGACGTACCGAGCGCGACGATGCATGCGACGAACCCTTTCAAACCCGGTCCGCCGCTGCTCCTCACGCTGTTCCTTCGGCGCCACCGGTTATGACGAGCGTTCGTGCGCAGCTCACACAGGAATAGGAAATCTTTCCGTCGAGTACCCGCAACGGAATCATGGTTTTTTGCAGCACGTCTGTTCCACATACAGGACAGGCAATGATCACACCTACTTGTTCGACCGGAGCGGCCACGATCTTGAACTCCCTTGTCGTAGAACGACCTCATACCAACGTATTCGTAATAGCGAGCGTAGACGGATTGCGTTGCAATACGAAGAACAACTCGTCAATGTTCACTCAGGTTCAGGTGAGTTTTTCCGAAGGCACGCTAAGGTGCCGATGGTGGAGCGTCGGATATACGGTCTTGAGAACGAATATGGGGTCACCTGCACGCTCCGCGGGCAGCGCCGCCTCAGTCCTGACGAGGTGGCTCGGTACCTCTTTCGGCGGGTCGTCTCGTGGGGCCGGAGTTCCAACGTTTTCCTTGAGAATGGCGCACGGCTGTACCTCGACGTTGGCTCGCACCCCGAATATGCGACGCCGGAGTGTGACTCGGTTCTTGATCTCGTAACCCACGACAAGGCGGGCGAGCGGATCCTGGAGAGCCTTCTTGGGTCGGCGGAGCAGCGCCTTCGCGAAGAGGGGATCAAAGGTGACATCTACCTGTTTAAGAACAACACTGACTCCGCAGGGAACAGCTACGGGTGCCACGAGAACTACCTGACGACCCGCGCCGACGACCTGAACCACTATGCGGACGTACTGATTCCGTTCCTGGTGTCGCGGTCGATCTACTGCGGGGCCGGCAAAGTACTCCAAACAGCACGGGGAGCGGTGTTCTGTATTACTCAACGTGCCGAGCACATATGGGAGGGCGTCAGTTCTGCGACCACGCGAAGCCGCCCAATCATTAATACGCGCGATGAGCCGCACGCCGACGCTGAACGGTACCGTCGCCTGCATGTGATCGTCGGCGACTCGAACATGAGCGAGTACACGTCGTTTCTCAAAGTCGGCGCGTCGGGAATCATGTTGCGAATGCTGGAAGATCCGAGTGTCGTCTTGCGGGAGATGACCCTGGAGAACCCGATTCGGGCGATTCGTGAGATCAGCCACGACATCACGTGCCGCCGCAAGGTCCGCCTTGCCAACGGACGCGAAGCAAGTGCGCTTGATATTCAGGGCGAGTACCTCAATCGTGCGTTGAAGTACGCAACGACGCACGGGTTTTCTGCGGAAGAGACCCAGGCGCTGAACATGTGGAAGCACTGCATCGAAACGATCGAGAAGGATCCAATGCTCCTCGACCGGGAATGCGACTGGGTCATCAAGCACAAGCTGATCGAGGCCTACCGGGCCCGTCACGATCTGCCGATGAACCATGCCCGGGTCGCGCTTGTTGACCTTCAGTATCACGACATTCACCGTGGCCGGGGGCTCTTCTACCGCATGCAGGAGAAGGGACTCGTCGAACGTATGTGTACCGACGAGGCGATCGACGACGCTGTCGAAAATCCACCGCAGTCGACTCGGGCCAAGCTGCGCGGCGACTTCATAAGGAAGGCGAAGGAACGCAAGCGCGATTTCACAGTCGATTGGGTTCACCTGAAGTTGAACGACCAGGCCCAGCGCACGGTGTTGTGCAAAGATCCGTTCAAAAGCAAAGACGAGCGAGTCGAGAAGCTGATTGCCTCGCTGTAGGCCCAATACGGTTCTGGCATGACGAGTTACGACACAAAGTCAGTCGCCGGCGTTCTCTCCGAACGAGAGGGCCTCCAACGGGTAATTCTGTCCGATGGTTCGCGCGCCTACAACCTCACGCAACTTACGGGTCTGATCGGGATTGGTGACCACGTCGTAGTGAACACGACCGCCGTCGAACTCGGACTCGGCACCGGCGGATGGCACGTCGTTCACTGGAACCTGTCGAATTCGTCGCTGCGGACAGATGGCGGCGGCCACATTATGAAGTTGCGCTACACCTCGCTCCAGACCGATACGGGTTCCTTTGAAGAAGCGGGAGCGGTTTTCACTCGACACGAATCGCTTCGCGGACTTCCGGTGATCGTATGTTCACTTCATTCTCAAATGGCAGCTGCCGCCGTTGCGTTTCGTAGCGCGGCTCCAAACGCCCGCTTGGTGTACGTGATGACCGACGGCGCCTCCCTTCCTCTCGCACTCAGCGATCTTGCGGCCGACCTCTGCGATCGAGGGATTGTGAATGCGACCGTGACGTGCGGCCATGCGTTCGGTGGCGATTCAGAAGCCGTGAACATTCCTTCAGCGCTCATTGCGGCGGCCTACGTCCATGCCGCCGACGTCGTGATCGTGAGCATGGGCCCGGGGGCCGTCGGCACCGGAACAACGTTAGGCACCACGGCGCTGGAGGTCGTCGACATCACCACATGGGTTCATCGCCTGGGCGGCCGGGCGATCCTCGCTCTCCGGGGATCCGAGGCGGACGAACGCCCCCGGCATCGCGGTGTGAGCCATCACAGCTCCACGGCGCTCGGTTTCCTCCGTGCCTCCGCAACGCCCGTCACCCTTGCAATGCCCGACGGCGACACGAGCCTGCTGTCGATGGCGGAGAACCGAAAGGTTGTCGATGTGTCGGCAACCATGTCGCTGTTTGACCTCCCACCGGCGATCACTTCGATGGGCCGCAATGTGCGCGCCGATCCGCTGTTTTTCCGCCTGAGTGCGGCCGCAGGTCTGGTGGCGGCGCATATGCTCCAACAACTGTGAGCAGGATTGAACGGCTACTAAACCTCACCTCGGCGCTCCTGCACACACGTCGACCGTTGCGCGCCGAAGACATCCACGCAACGATTCCCGGATACCCGGAGGACAAAGCGTCGTTTCGACGCCAGTTCGAGCGTGACAAAGAAGCCCTGCGCCAACTCGGTCTCCCGCTGATTACGGAGCAATTCGACGGTGGCGTCGACGAAGCCCAGGTCGGGTACCTGATCCGACAAGATGAGTACTTTCTCCGCGACCCCGGCCTGACGCCCGATGAATTGTCAGCGCTTCACCTGGCTGCACAAAAGGTTCGCTACGGAAGCGACCCCAGCACCAATGCTTTGTGGAAACTGGGAAGGCCGGTGGATTCAGAGATCAACGATCAAACGGATCGAGAGGTCGTCGAGGCTGCGGCGGCCCTGCCGAGCGAGGGTCCGCTGGCCCTGTTGTTTGAATCGATCGCTGAACGTCGCCCGATTTCTTTCACGTATAAATCTGAACGACGAACGGTGGCCGGCCGTCGGTTGGCGTTTCGAAATGGTCATTGGTACCTCAGTGCCTTTGACCCGGCACGCAACGACGACCGATCGTTTCGCGTTGACCGAATGGACCCGCCGGTCGAGCTTTCATCGGAGGTCTTCACAGTCCCGGAACCGGCGGTCGAGGCGGACCCTCGAACACGGGGAAATCCCTTCGACGCACCGTGGGAACTCGGTGACAACCAAGCAACCACCGCCGACGTACTCATCGAGCACCCACACTCGCAGTGGGCACGGGCCCGACTCGGCGATTCGGCGCTTGTCCGCACCGACGCGTCCGGGGCAATGGTGTTTCGACTGCGCGTCCGAAACATCGATGCGTTTCGTAGCTTCGTGCTCGGGTTCCTCGACCACGCCGAAATACTCTCGCCCCCGGAGCTGCGCCAAGACCTCCTCGACTGGATCGTCCGTGGAACCGCGTCGGAATCGCCCGGCCCCGTCCTGAATGAGCCGGGTCGCACGTGAAAGGCGGCGCCGAAGCACGACTTGATCGGCTTTTGGCGATGATCCCGTGGATCGTCGCCCACGACGGTCCGACCGTTGAAGCCGTGTGCGAGCGGTTCGGGTGCAGCCCTACCGACCTGGCCCGCGACATCGAACTCTTGTACCTTTGCGGTCTTCACCCCTTCACTCCCGACCTGCTGATCGAGGCGGGAATCGTCGACGGACGAGTCTTTGTGCAATACGCCGAGTACCTCAGCCGACCACTTCGCCTGACCCCCGCAGAAGGCTTGGCCCTGGTGGCCTCAGCCAGCACCCTCCTCGCCTCGCCCGGAACAGACCCCGAGGGGCCGTTGGCCCGAGGGCTGGCCAAACTCGCGAAAACAATCGGTTCGGGCGACGTCGAGGTCGATTTGGGGACGGTCGACAACGAGCTGCTCAGCTTTTTGCAGACGGCTACCGAGGGACCGACCCAGGTCGAAATCACCTACTACGCCTACGGACGAGACACCACAACTGTCCGTTGCGTTGAGCCTGGCGGGCTGTTCAACAGCGGGGGAGCGTGGTACCTTGCCGCTTACTGCCACCTCGCAAACGCCCAACGACTGTTCCGCGTCGATCGAGTCCTGGGCGCTCGCTCATTGGATCTCCCTCGGACCCAGCCGCTCACACCGCTCGGCCCCGATGAGCTCCGACCAGGTCATGGCGGATGGACGATGCGCTTGCGAATCGACGCGTCTGCGGCCTGGGTGCGTGAGCAGTATCCGCTTGAGCGAGTCGAGCAACATCTCGACGGGTCGCTCGAGGTCACCATCCTCGTGAACGAATGGCCGTGGCTCGATCGGCTCCTCCTGCGCCTCGGGCCAGCCGTTCAGGTCTTGTCCGCCCCTCCAGAATGGCCCGGTCGAGTCTCTACGGCTCAGCGCATTCGAAGCCGATACACCGAGGATGAGCGCAGTTTTGACTGAGTCCGATGGCCGTCGATTGTCCGATGATGCACTAACTTCGCCGTCCGTGAAGAACGCTGCGTGCGCCGATATCGAGCTGGCCTTTGACCAGCGACCCGGTGGACGAAGCGTCGCAAGTCCATCCGGGCGGCTGCGCGTCAAGCGCGACAAACGGCGTCTCGTCGGTGAATGGATCATCATTTTGGGACTCGCGTTCACGGTGGCGATGCTGGTGCGCCTGCTGGTCGTCCAGACGTTTTCAATTCCGTCGCGGTCCATGCAACCCACGCTGCAAGTTCGCGATCGTCTGTTGGTCGAGAAGCTGAGCTATGGCTACCGAGACGTGAGACGCGGCGAAATCATCGTCTTCAAAGTTCCCACGACAATCACCCAGTACGAAGAACACAAGATGGAAGACTTCGTCAAGCGGGTGGTTGGCCTCCCTGGTGATACCGTCGAGATTCGCGAAGGCGAAGTTTTCGTCAACGGCAAGAAACTTGACGAGCCGTACCTGCCAAATGGCACGACTACGTCACAGCCGCAGCGAATCGTGATTCCGATCGACGAGTTTTTTGTCATGGGTGACAACCGCAACGACTCCTACGACAGCAGGTTCTGGGGCACCGTTCCCCGCTCCAACATCGTCGGGCGCGTTTTTTATCGCGTGTACCCCCTTTCCCGTATGGGTTCGGTGCGCTGACGCCGCTTGGCCAGTCGCACTGGACGCAGCGATTCGGCTACATCGACGCCGAGCCACCCAGCAACGACATCATCATCTCGACATCGTCGGAATACACCGCATCAATGTCCATGTCGGCCAATCCCTTGACCATCCGGGGAAACTGCGCGTCCCACGCAAAGGTGAGCAAGCTGAACCGGTGAAATAGGGCCACGAGTCCACCGGTCCAGTCGGAGTAGTGCATGTTGATTGCGGTGATGCGGGCCTGAGAAAGCTCGGCAGCGTGGCGTTCGGGTCCCTCGATACGTTTGAGCCGAGTCGAGTGGACCAGGTTCACGTTTGCGGCTTGCTTGCGGACCTCGGCGAGTCGTCGCCATTCGGGGTCACACAGCCAAAGGTTGCTGAGCGTGTCGTCACCGGCCGCCCGAGCGACTGCGAGCACGGTTGTGTACGCGGCGGGGTCCTTCACGTCGAGTGACAGAGGAATCGCCGTTCCGACATCGCCGTACAGTTCCTCAAGCGTCGGCATATGAGATGGCAGAGACCTACGTGCGACGTCTTTAATGAGGCGCTTTCGCATCGCCTGTCGAACCACTCCGTCCTGGTCAAGGACCGCAACCCCATCCGACGTCAACCAGACGTCGGACTCCAAACCGGTTGCCCCCAAACGTATCGCTAATCGAAAGGCCTCCAAGGTGTTCTCAGGGGCATGCGTTCGAGCTCCTCGGTGGGCAAAGCCTATGGGATTTGCGTCCAATCGGGGCACGACGGAGAGCCTACCGGGAGCTGGGCCGTGGCCGCTGCTTCCCCTATGAACAAAAGGGTTCTGAGGCGCAGTGATATGCAGTTCTGAACGTTGCCTGCTGGAGTAGTTCGTTCGACACAACCTCACCCCAAACGCTTCAGAAAATTCCGGAGAGCACCGATGCAATTTTCGTGACTTCAGACGGACTCAAAATCGAGACCGAGAGCGCCCCGGGGCGAAGGACCTTGTAGAACATGACAAAGATTCGAGCACGCTGTCCTGGTTGTGGTGATGTGGAATTTGGCGTCGAACGCATAGTCGTTATCGGCACCGGGTCCGCGGCAAGCGCATATCGCTTTGCGTGTCCCTCCTGCGAAGAGCACGTCAGCCGCACTGCGGTTCCCGACGTCATCGAACTCCTCCTGAGCGCCGGGGTAAAGCGAGAGCAGTTTGAGCATCCGTCGCTCATTCATCCGTCAGCGAGAATTGCGTCAGCGAAGCCGCTTACCGAGCACGACGTCTCCGCATTCCGAGATCTCCTCTCGTCACCTGATTGGTTCCAAAGTCTTCAGTCGTCGATTGACCAGCAGGATTAGCCGGCCACCGGATTTGCCCCAGAATCGGAGCACCACGTTCGTACAGCAGACGTGAGCCGGTACACTTTCACCCGTGTTTAATATCGGGGGCGGCGAGGTCCTGGTCATCCTCTTCATCGCATTGCTCGTCCTCGGCCCCGCCCGGTTGCCCGGTGCGGCCCGCCAGGTTGGACGCGCCCTTGCCGAGTTCCGGCGCGTGAGCGGCAACGTTCAAAGCGATCTGCGCGAAGCCCTCGACACCGACGAACTCCGTGAAGGCGTCGCAACTCTGAAACAGGTCACGAATCTGGGGGCAACGGTACGAAGCGAACTCGTGTCCGCGGCAACCAACTTCGCATCACCGTTCTCGCAAACGTCGGCTGCCCCGCCTGATCCGAGTCCATTATCGTCGGCATCGTCACCGTCGGTATCGTCGGCAACGAGTGGAACCATCGTTGCGCCCCCCGACGGGCTCTACGCCGACGACCTCCCGGCGCCCTCGGTCTCGGGCGCTCAGGTGGCAATGCCCAATGTGGCGTTCCATGACATCTTGACCGACCAGACGATGGCGAGGTCCGACACCTCTGCCACCCCATCACCGTCGAGTGCAGACCCGGTGGACGTATGACCGACGCAGCGGTGGGGGCCGACGATGGCCGCATGTCCCTCATGGAGCACCTCACCGAGTTGCGCTCGCGCCTGTTCAAATCAGCGCTTGCCATCGCGTTGTGCTCCGTTGTCGGCTTTTGGCTTTCCGAGCACCTCTTGCACTGGTTGAACGTGTACTACCGCAATGCCGCACGCGATCAGTCGAAAACTCTGGTCATCTCGACGCCGCTTGAAGGTTTTGCAATCAAGCTGAAGATTGCGGGGTACGTCGGGCTGTTTGGGTCAAGCCCCGTTTGGCTCTGGCAGTGCTGGCAGTTCATAACACCGGGCCTCAAGCAGAAGGAGCGACGCTACGCCGTCCCCTTTTTGATGTCTTCGGTACTGTTGTTTCTCTTCGGCGGTGCGGTAGGACTCCTGACGTTGCCGGCGGGCCTGCGGTTCCTGGTCAGTGTGGCAGGAAAGAACCAGGAACTGCTGTTTCAGAGCGAGAAGTTCGTGTCGTTTGTAACCCTGGTGGTAATCATCTTCGGCTTTTCGTTTCTGTTTCCCGTCGTGATTGTTTTTCTCGAGTTGGTGAACCTTGTGACCCCGAAGCAACTGTTGAGTGCCTGGCGTTACGCGATTGTTGTCATCGTGATCATCGCCGCCGTGATCACACCGAGCCAAGACCCCATTTCTCTTCTCGCCATGGCAGGCCCGATGGTGATTTTCTACTTTGGAGCGATCCTCATCGGGCGACTCGCCAAGAAGTGATTCCGTTCCATGAACGGGTCGTGTCATGAACATCTCTAGGAAAGCCGCCATTACGCCACGCGACGCATTCGAGTCGTCACTGCCATTCGGGCTTGATGACTTCCAGCTTCGTGCGCTCGACGCGATCAATGCCGGCGCCTCGGTCATGGTTGCCGCCCCCACCGGGTCCGGAAAGACGGTGATCGCCGAATACGCGATCCACTGCGCACTCGCCACCGGTGGCCGAGTCTTCTACACCGCGCCGATCAAGGCGCTGTCCAACCAAAAGTTTCACGATCTCGTCGAGCGCCTGGGCGCTGAAAACGTCGGATTGTTGACCGGCGACAACTCGGTGAATGACGCGGCCCGGGTCGTCGTCATGACGACCGAAGTCCTACGCAACATGATCTATGCGCGTAGCTCCGCGTTGGAGGGCCTTCGCTACGTCGTCCTCGATGAGGTGCATTATCTTCAGGACCCCTATCGCGGGCCTGTGTGGGAAGAAGTAATCATCCACACACCGCCGGAAGTGGACCTGGTGTGTCTTTCGGCAACGGTGTCAAACGCAGAAGATATCGCTGACTGGATCACAACCGTACGTGGACGAACGATTGCGATCATTCACGACATCCGACCAATCGAGCTCAAGCATCTCTATCTTGTCGGTGACCGCAAGACCGGTGACGTCACGATGCTTCCGACGTTCGTGCGAGGACGTCCGAACCCCCAAGCCGTGAAGCTCGACAGCACTGAGGAAGAACGTGCGGTGCGCGGTTCGAAGCGCACGGTGATGACGCCGCGACGCGTTGAAATCGTCGAAGCCCTCTACCGCAATGACATGCTGCCGGCGATCACCTTTATCTTCAGTCGAAGCGGATGCGACGAAGCGGTTGCCTCCTGTCTCGCCAGTGAACTTCGCCTCACATCGCCACCTGAACGACGTGCAATCCGAGAAATCGTACGCGAACACACAGCGGGACTTGCCAAGCTCGACCTGCGTGCGCTTGAGTTTGACCGGTTCTCCGAAGCGCTGGAACGTGGGTTCGCTGCGCATCACGCGGGGATGGTCCCGGCGTTCAAAGAGGCCGTTGAAGCGTGCTTTGTCGAGGGTTTGGTGAAGTCGGTGTTTGCTACCGAAACCTTGGCGCTGGGAATCAACATGCCGGCACGCACCGTCGTGATCGAGAAGCTTTCCAAATTCGGAGGGGAGCGTCACAAGTTCTTGACCCCCGGCGAGTTCACGCAACTCACTGGGCGGGCCGGACGTCGTGGTATTGACCCGCTCGGATATGCAGCCACGCTTTGGTCGCCATACGTGCCTTTCGAAGAGATCGCTGCCCTGGCGTCGCATCGAAGTTTCGAGTTGCGATCGTCGTTTCGCCCGACGAACAACATGGCCGTCAATCTTGTCCGACGCTACGGTCCGGAAGAAGCACACCATCTGCTGGGACTCTCGCTGGCCCAGTTCCAAATTGATCGTGACCTTGTCGCAAACAACCGTCGCGCAGAGGCGATCGGGAAGGAAATCGCAGAGGCAGAGCGCCTCGCGGCATGCGATGGAGGCGATGTGCGTGCATATGTTTTCGTGAAGGACAAGCGGCTCGTTCGCCCGGTTGCGCCTGAGGCACTCATCGAATCAGCGCTTGATCGCCTCCGGCCAGGCGACGTTCTGGCCCCGCTCGACGGCAGCGGCCACGTCGTCGATGTCGCACGAAACGCGCGGGCCGGCGACGGATGGGTTGTCGTCGTGGGAACCGCAAAACGTCGGGATCGTCCGATCGCGCTTCGCGGAATCGGTCCGACGGGAAGGCTGATGTCGCTCACGGCCCGTGACTTCCGCTCCGAACCACAGGTCATAACGACGTTGCGGCTCCCATCTCCGTTCAATCCAAACAGCCGCGCCTTCGTCCAATCCACATCCCAGGGCCTGCAGAAGGTTATGGAGAAGCATGGAGCTTCCCGAGCAGGCGAACGTTCGAACAAACAACATGAGCGAGCCGCCTCGTCGGTTGACGCGGCGAGGACCTCGGACCCGGTTGGCACTTGTCCAGATCTGAACGTTCACCTTCGCGCCCTTCGCCGAATCGACATCCTTTCTCCCGAAATCGACCGTCTCGCTCGCCTCAGCGCGCAGAGATCGCAGTCGATTGCGAACGAGTTCGATCGAGTGCTGCAGTTCCTCGAGAAGCTTGGCTACCTCGACGGCTGGGCTGTCACCACGGATGGGGACATCCTGGCTGGGCTGTTCCACGAGTCCGATGTGTTGATCGCCGAATGTCTTCTCGAAGGCGTCTTCGATGGTTTAACTGCCCCGCAACTTGCGGGACTGGCCTCGGTGTTCGTCTTCGAACAGCGGGGAAGAGGGTCCTCGATTCGCGTCGCCTCATCGGGTCGAACGCGAGCCGAACGCGGGACCCGGTCGCTGCGGTCGCGCGACGATTCGACACGGCTCGGACGCACCGAGTTGCCGACGGGGTTTCCGAAGGTCCTCGCGCCCCGATGGTGGCACATCGCCGACATTCAGGCCGAGTTGGCGGTCGACCTGGCCGAGCATCAACTTCCTGCGCTTCGTGAGATTGATCCCGGGTTCGTGGCGCTCACATTTCGCTGGGCCTCGGGTCGATCCTTGAGCGAGGTGCTGCAAGACACCGAGTTCTCCGACGCACCGACGGGAGGAGACTTCGTTCGGACCACGAAGTCACTGGTGGATCTGTTACGTCAGATTGCCGATGTGGCGCCGCTTGGCGCTACTCGCAGCGCGGCGTCTGAAGCCTCGGGCATGCTCTTTCGAGGTGTCGTGGCGTCATCGTCGGTGTCCTCGAGAGCAGTTGCCGTAAAGGCGGCCGATGCGCCATCGGTCGGTCCAACTCCCGCTTTGGCGCCATGACAATCTCGAAAGGCCAGGCATGGGGCGTCGTGTCGCCGCTTCCAGACGGCGCGCCCGTGGTGCAGGCCGACTCTGCCCTCGCCCGCCTGCTCGGTGCCGGTGTGGAGTGCGGCGTACCGGCGATTGTGGGACTCGAAGGTGGGGCTATCTGGGAGCTGCTTGGTGGGCCAACGCTTCATGACCGATTACGTTCCGGCGGGGCATTTACGTTCCCCATCGACCTTGCCGTTGTTTCGACGTCTGAACATGGCGACGTGTACTTCGTGAACCACGTCATCGCTCACACTCGTTGCTGGACACGGGGCGTTGCGGTGCTCAACGGGCAACGCGTGGGGGGCCTTCGACTGGGTCACCGGTCCCATGTGAACGACGGTGCCCTCGACCTGACGACATGGGACCTCGGTTGGGGTGAACTTTGGTCGGTTCGCCGACGAGCCCTGGCGGGAGCCCACACCCCGCATCCCCGGATCCAGGAGCGGCGAGTTAGACACTATGACGTCGTGCTCGACCGTGTGACGCCCACCTGGGCGGACGGAGTTGCTCTCGGATCGGCGTCGGGCTTTTCAGTACGGGTCATCCCAGACGCCGGATTCGTCGTGGCGTAGCGCGTTTGGTCGCGTGGTACCACGGGAACGGGTCTTCGCGGCGGATCAGGGGTCCACCACCAAGCCCGGCGAGTTTCTTAAGTTGGATTCCGGTGCTGCTTACAACTCCCGAAACTTTCAGCAGTGAAGAGGCCGACATCTTGCGTCGGTACTTCACCAATCTCGATCAGCCCGTGTTCGCGCTCGTGAATCTCCCCGAGGTGGTCAAGGGTGCGCTTTTCGCTCGGTATTCCCGTTCGGCGAAGAGCCTTCGCCGTCTGTTCCTCGATGAGTTCGTTGGCGAACTCGATATCAGCGGCGACACGACGGTCGATGCAACGATCGGTGTTGCACGTGCCGAGCAACTGTACGAAAAAGTGTTCCTCGAATACGGCGATGACTCCGTTGCGCAGCTTGGCGGAGTGCATTTGGCCTGCGAACAAGCCTCAAACATTTTGACGAAGGTGCTTGAGCGGGGTCGTTTGATGTCGTACCTGGAGCAGTCGACTCGATACATCTCGTACGACTCGCGCTCCGACGGTCGGTACCGATACTTCCGCGATGCCAACGTCTTGATGTCGAATCTTGGTGCGCGTTACGTCGGTGACATGGATCGGTTGTTTGACTCCTACGGCGAGTTGCTTCCGGTGATGCAGGATCATTTCCGGTCCCGGTTTCCCAAAGCACCCGAGGACTCCGACATGGTGTGGCGCCAGGCCACGCGCGCAAAAGCTTTCGATGCGGTGCGAGGGGTATTGCCGGCCGCGTCGCTTTCCAACGTTGGGATCTACGGCTCGGGACAAGCCTACGAGTCGCTGCTGCTGCGGATGCGCGCACACCCGCTGCCGGAGGCCCGCGAGTACGCGGCCCTGATGCTCAACGAACTCAGGAAGGTAATCCCGTCGTTTCTGCAACGTATCGACCGCCCCGAACGTGGCGGTGCGTGGGTCACCTACTTTGACGCGAACCGGACCAACACTGCGCAGGTTGCGGCTGAGCTCTTTGCCGGCGGGACCGACGACGATGACCCGACCATCCCGACCTCGCATGTCAATTTGGTGGACTTCGACCCGGAGGGCGAAGACAAGATGATTGCGGCAATGTTGTACGAGTCGCTCGACCTGCCCGAAAGCAGGATCCTCGATCGGGTTCGCAGATTCTCACATGAAGAGAAAATGCGGGTTATTCGTGCATATGTAGGTACGCGTACCAATCGCCGACACCGGCCGGGCCGGGCGCTTGAGCGCACGGACTACCGCTTCGACGTGCTTTCCGACTACGGCGCGTTTCGTGACCTTCAACGCCACCGGATGCTTACGATCACCTGGCAGGCGCTATCGCCCGGCCACGGATACACATTGCCGGAGAGCGTTGTGGATGCCGGTGCCGAAGCGGCCTTCGATGCGGCGATGGAGCGGTCAGCGGAACTGTACGACGCCATGGTGGATCGGTTCCCCCACGAGGCCAGTTACGCCGTCTCATTGGCATATCGGATTCGGTATTCGATGCAGATGAACGCCCGAGAAGCGATGCATTTGATCGAGTTGCGCTCCGGACCTCAGGGCCATCCCGAGTACCGCCGGGTGGCGCAAGACATGCATGGGCTGATTTCGTCTGTTGCGGGCCACCACGCGGTGGCCGAGATGCTCCAATTCGTTGATTACACCGATGTTGACCTGGAACGTCTCGAGGCGGAACGTCGGGCCGAACGCAAGCGGGCTGCTTCCGGCGCGTAGTCTGCTTCGGCAATCTTGGGTGAGGGTCAGTGCTGACGCTTCGTTCAAAAAGAGCTCAAGTGATTCGTAACTGAAGCCGATGTCAGTTGCATGATCCGACGGTCTCAGGCAGTGGTGTTGGCCGCAGTTGCGTCCTTACTGGTCATCTTGGCCGGCGTGGTAAGCCTCCCGGGGGCTGGTGTGGCGGATGCACTCGCCGCAAGCGCGCCGGCGGCTGAGCCGATGGCCACCCGGTACGTCGTTCGGCGTGGTGACACGTTGTCGGCGATCTCACGACGATTCAACCTGCCGATCGCGACGATCCGCACTGCAAACCCAGCGATTGGCCGCGGTGACGTGATTCTGATCGGAACGTCCCTGAAGATGGCGAAACCGAAGCCAGCAACGGGACTTCCCGGCACGATCCGGCGAAACCCCGAGCGCCTACGGCTACGTCCCGTAATCCGCCACTGGGCGAAAAAGAACGGTATCCCGGCGGATCTCGTTGAGGCGACGCTGTACCTCGAGTCGGGTTGGAACCAGGCCAAGGTCTCGTCGACCGGAGCGATCGGCGTGGGCCAGATCATGCCGCGAACAGCTGCGTACATCCAGCGTGATCTGATCGGTGAACGAGCCGGCGGCCTGGCCCTAAATCCAACGGTGCCCGAACACAACATTCGAATGAGCGCGCGGTATCTGGGCCACCTGTTGAAGGTCACGAACGGCAACGTTGAGTCGGCACTGTACGGCTACTACCAGGGTTTCGGCTCGATTCAGGCCAACGGGCTCTACGAAGACTCCAAAGCGTATTCGGCGTCGATTCAGGCACTACGCAAGCGTTTCCGGTCTGATCTCACCGGGCTCTGATCGGTCTCCCCATTTGACCCCTCGAGGGCGACGTCGACATGGCGCGATGTTGTCACACGGGCGAGTGATGATGGTGCAATGCGAATTGCGGCAATTGGAGACGCCCACTTGGGGCGCACAGCAACAACCGCAACCACTCCGGACGGGGTGAACCAACGCGAAGTCGATTTTGAGCGATCGTTTCTCTTATCTGTGGAACATGGCCTTGCCGCCCAGCCGGAGCTGATGATCTGGCTCGGCGATGTGTTTGACCACCCGCGACCGAACTACCGCAGCTTCCGGGTCGCCATGGCGGCGCTGCGAATGATTCGAGATGCCGGCGTCGGCCTGGTCGCAATCAGCGGCAATCACGACACGCCTCGGTTGCCCGGCGTCGGCAATCCCTATGCTGTCTTGTCCGACGCCTACCCCGAGTTCTCGTTTGCATATCGAATGGAATACGAGGCTGTTGATCTCGGTGGTTTGCGTGTGCATTGTGTCCCCCAGACCAAGACTGCTGAAGACACTGTCGATGCGTTGCATGCGGCCGATTCGCGACGGTCCCTCGATCGGGTCAACCTATTGATCACCCATCCGCTGGTGCACAGCGTCGAACGCCGCTACGCCGACATGAACGAGATCGAAATCGACGACGACGAGTTGAGAAGCGATTTGGTCCTTCTGGGGCACTATCACACGTACCAACAACTACGTGGCCGTACCAATGTCTGGTACGCAGGTTCCACCGACACGTTCAGCTTTTCGGACGACCCGGGGATAGCGAAGGGGTTCGTATTGCTCGACACCGACACAGGGACATGCGAGCACGTTGCGTTGCACGGACAGCGAGATCTCCGCGTCGTCCCAATGGTCGACGCCTGGGGCCGCAGCCCGGCCGAAATTGAGGCGGAGATCTGCGAAAAGCTGGCGGCCCAACCTCGCGGAGCGGTGGTGCGGATCGACATCGATGGGATCGATGCCGATGTATATCGGATGTTGAACATGACGGCTATTTCCGATGCCGGGGCGCACCTGCTCCATCGGAAGTTGGCGCCGGTGTTTCGAAGTGCAACCAATCCGGTGGAGGAGCTTCCTGAATTGGCCACGATCGGTGCGCGATGGCAACGCTACGTTGGCGAACAGCAGTTGGAACAGTTCGACGTCGAACGACTTGTCTTACAAGGCCATCACTATCTGGAGCAGGCCATCGAATCAAACACCGAACCCACTCCGGAATAGCCGAACGTAGCGATGCGTCTGACCACCCTGTTGCTGCGCAACTACCGCGTGTTCCGCGAGCTCGATATCGAGTTCCCAGCGGGACTCGTCGGCGTCTACGGTGCGAACGGAGCCGGAAAGTCGTCGATGCTCGAATCGGTGATGTGGGCTCTCTACGGGAGGGCCCGCACTGGAAAAGGGGAGATCCGTACCTCCGGGGAGAAGGGGGAGTGTGTCGTCGAGTTGGGGTTCGAACACGAGGAGAACCACTATCTGGTTCGGCGGACGCTGAGCGGGAAGAATGCCACGGTCAAGGCTCGGGTCACGATCGGCGGCGTCGTTGTGGCCGACGGTGTAACCGATGTCGCGAAGTATCTTCAGTCGGTCCTTGGTCTGGACGAACTCGCGTTCCGTTCTTCGGTTTTCGCCGAGCAGAAGCAGCTTGCCGCGTTTAGCGATCAGTCGCCGGACCAACGGCGCAAGCTTGTCCTGCAGCTGCTCGGAATCACGCCGATCGAGAAGGCACGCGATACCGCACGGTCTGATTACCGACAGCGACAGAAAGAACACGCCACGCTGCAGTCAATACTCGGCACGCTTACGGTTTCGGAGGAACGCGTCGCGACCTCCGACGCCGAGGCGGCCCGGGCAGCAACGTTGCTAACCGAGGCGGAGCAAACATTTGCCGCCCTGGAAGCAGAACGAACGCTGGTCGAACGCGAATTCGGTCGATTCGAGTCAGCAGCAAAAGAAAGCGAACGTATTAAATTACTCGGCGGCGCGGTTCGCAAACGCCGCGACGATCTCGTTGCCAACCTCGAACAGATCGACCGAGAGCTCGAAGGGGTGCGCCAAGCAAAGGAGGTGATTGGATCGATAGCTCCGGCATCCGAGGAAACCCTTAAGGGCCTCCAGGTACAGCTTGATTCCCTCGTCGCATGGAAACGAGCCAAAGAGCAGCTCGAAGCGCTACCGCCGTCGGGCCCGATCCCCGAGCCCGATGAGTCGGGCGTACAGCGAGCGCGTGATGAACACGATGTCGTCTCCAACGGCCACGCGGCGACGTTCGCGCTTTTGCGCGCGGCGCGTTTACGCCTCGACAAGGCGCGAGCGGTCGTCACGCGGCACAATGAACTTACGGTCAACGACTCGTGTCCCCTGTGCGGTCAGAAGTTCGAAAGCGGATTCGAGGAGGTTCGTCGTCATGGGCTTCAGGAGGTAGATGAAGCCGAACGTGACATCACCGAACTTGAGGCGACGTCGAAGACGGCGAAACAACGCCTCGATGACGCCGTCGCATCGCTAAAGAAGGCTGAGGCGGTACTCGACGCTGATCGACGGGCCCTCCAAAACGCATTGCAAGTCGCACAGCGCCGTGTCGACGCCGAGACTGCCGTTGCGCGGGCGAGCGAACGTATCGACGGGGAGGGTTCGCTCGATGCGATGAAACGTCTGCAGCACGAGATCGCCGAACTCCACGACCGGCGTGCTCGGCTCGCGCAGCTTCACGAGCGGGTCAGTCGACTCGGTGTCCTCGAAAAGCGACGTTACGATCTCGCCATCTCGGTCGAGGGCATCGAATCGGAACGTACGGCGCTGCTCGCTGAGCTCAAGGCGTTGAACTTTGACCCGCAGCGTTTCGAACAACAGCAGAGCCAACTCTCGCAATCGCGACAACGCGTCGTCGATGCCCGGGTGACACTCGATGCCGCGCGAGTCGCTCATGCTCGCGCCAGCCAACAAGCTCTGGATGCCGCCGAGGCACTTGCCGATGCAGCACTCAAGCAGTCGGCTCTGCACGATCTTGAACTCGACGCCCGGTACCTCGGGCGCACTGCTGATTTGTTGAGTGGTTTTCGACACGCCATCGTGGCGATGGTCGGACCTCAGCTGAGTGCCCATGCGTCGGCCCTGTTCAACGAGCTCACTGCCCAGGAGTACGACGGTCTCCAGATCGACGGTGAGAGCTATGCCATCAACGTTATTGAAGGCGGGGTCGCGTATCCGAGCGAACGCTTTTCGGGCTCCGAAGTCGACTTGGCCAACCTTGCGCTGCGGGTGGCTATCTCGGAACAGATTCGGTTTCAGGCTGGTGGACAGGTCGGTTTGCTTGTTTTGGACGAAGCGCTGGCCAGCCTCGACACGGATCGAAAGGATCGGATGCTCGCGGCGCTGACCCGGCTCGGGGGCCGATTTCGTCAGATACTCGTCGTGACCCATTCACCGGAAGTGAAGGAGCGATTGCCCCAAGCCATCGAGGTTCGACGCAATGGTTCTCGCGGTTCGACCGCGCGCGTCATCGATCAAGCCCCTCTGTGAACCCCACCAATTCGCCTGCTGACAAGCTCGCTTCGAGACGACGTGATCGACGTCACATGGTCGTTTTCAACTTTTCTGGCCGCAATGGCCGATACAGCTTCGTACTGGCGTTACACTGCGCGCCCGAAACAGGCTCGAACTTCGAGTCGACGGAATCACGCACCGAGAGCTCATGAGCAAAGACGACGAAATCGAAGAAATCGAAGTAGTAGAAGAAGTAGAACCGGAAGAGTTTTTGGAGGGAGACCTCGAATTCGACGAGGAGGCGCTCGACGACGAATTTGATCCCGATGCGCTCGGCGACGATCTCCTCGGCGACGACGAGATTTCGGTTGACGATGACGACCTGGTTGACGATCTTCTGGTCGGTGATCCACTCGACGAGGTCGATCCAAACATCATCTTGATTCCCAATGTCGCGGCGGTGATCGAGGAGGAAGAGTTCGACGACGAGGAAGCCGATCCCGACGACGTCGAAGCGAGTCTCGATGACATCTTGAAAGATCGCCTGGTTATCGAAGATAACGAAGTTGACGATGATGATGCCCCCGATCTCGATGAGCGAGGCGAGGGTGTATCGGTCGTAGTACCGAAACGCCCCGACGAGTTCGTCTGTCAATCCTGCTTCTTGGTGAAACATCCGAATCAGATCGCCGACGTCGCCCGCCAATACTGCAAGGACTGCGTCTGAGCGATCCATCCAACGCCGAGAAGCCAGGTGCGAGATCAACCACCCCGGTTGATCTCGCCGCTGATCTCTTCGTCTTCGCGCCGATCGGCTTCGCGTTGGAGGCCAGCAGATTAGTGCCTTCGCTGATCGCGAGAGGTCGCCGCGAAGTGAGCAACGCGAGGATAATCGGATCCTTCGTGACGCCAATCCTTCGAAAGAAAGCGCAACGCCTGGTCCAGGAGCGAGTCGAGGATCTGCGCCGCCAGCGGCTCTGTGCGGAACCTACGTCCGCACCGGAACGGAACGGGCCTGACGCGGTCGCCGGGACGCGTTCGAAAGTGAGCGAGTCAGACCCAATGGCGAAGGCGCAGGATCGAGCAGCGTCAAACACCGCCGCGACGACGATTCCAATCGAGGGGTATGACCAGTTACCTTCCTCGGCCATTGTTGAGTTGCTTGATCGATTGAGTCCAAAAGAGTGCACCGTCGTAGCTGACTACGAAGGTCGAAACCGCAAGCGACGGACGATCCTCACGAAAGCTCGCCAACTGTCGGCACCGGTGCCGAGGGCTTCAAGGGCTTCGACGTGATCATCAGTGCGCGGCTGGCGAACGCGTATGACCAAACGGACATCGAATCGATCGCGGCCGTGATCGCCGACGAAATTCGAGACCATCGCGGGGGTGCTGTTCATTTGGCGGAACAGTCTCTCGTTCCCCCCGCCCATGTGGTATTCGTCGGATGTATCGACGACGTTGTCGTCGGATTCGCTCGGGTCCATGTACAGCGTCTCGATATCCAAAACACGGTCGGCGAGGTCACCGCATACGGTGTCTTGGAAGGTGCTCGCGGGGTGGGAGTCGGCGAAGCAATGCTCGATCTCGTGATCGCGTTCTGCGCAGAGCAGCGCTGCACAGGCATTGATGCCCACGCGCTTCCCGGAGCCCGAGAAACGAAGAATTTTTTTGAGACGTTCGGTTTCACCGCGCGTCGTCTTGTTGTGCACCATTCGCTGAACGGCGAGTAGGAACTGCTGGCATGCGTCCGGAGCTATGTGTAGGTGCCCTTGTGGTCGACGCAGGTCGGCTTCTCCTCGTCGAGCGGGCGCGACCTCCCGGCGTCGGTCTGTGGTCGGTTCCGGGTGGACGCGTCGAACGTGGCGAACGAATGGTGGATGCACTCCGACGTGAGGTACTGGAAGAAACCGGACTTCGTGTTGACGTCGGCGCGCTGGTCGGTTGGGTGGAGAGAATCAGCGATGACTTCCACTTTGTGATTGCCGACTTCTTCGCCACTGTCACGGGGTCGACGGTGTTACGGGCCGGCGACGACGCGTCGAATGCGGAATGGATTGCATTCGACGCTCTCAGCGGTTACGAATTGGTGCCTGGGCTCGCTGAGTTCCTTCAGGAACACAACGTCGCCAACCAAGCCGACCCCACTGTGTAAGGTCAGCTATTCACTCGCCCGGGCCGAGCGAACACTTGCTCAGGTGTTGTCGACGGCGCGAGATTCGGCCTCGGGCGCCGACACGGACTCCGCTTCAACGACCGCTTCGACAGGTGCAGCGGGGGCTGATGCCGGTGGAGCGTCGGCCTCAACGACCGCTTCGACAGCTGCAGCGGGGGCCGATGCCGGTGCAGAGGAACTGCTCGCCGGAGGCTGTGGTGCTGACGTCATTGGGGGCCGGGGCGGGATCGCTTTCGCCCGCGGCGGTGGTGGCATCGTGAGCCCCAGAAGTTTCAAGAGCGCAGGAATTCGATTCGATGCCTGAGCTGTCGTTGCCAGCAGTGCTTCGCCCGGCTTGGCTGGCAGGGCGACGGGTTCAACCGAGCGTCGAAATGGTGCGTCGGCCGCTGCTTCGATCAACGATGCCCACACATCAGGGCGCGTGTCGGCCGACAACGCGATGTTCGTCGCGGCGAGCAGTTCCGCAGTTAGTTCGGGGGACAGCTTTGCCCCGGGGTCGGGAAGCTTTGAGCTCAGGCGCACGGCGCGAACGATCTTGCCTTCGGCGATCGAGGTTGAGATGTCGTTAGCCCAGGTCGTCCGTTCGCCTTCGACACGACGAGAAAGCGCCCCACGAAGCTTCGCGGCGGTCTCCCGTGACTCATCGTCTCGGGCGGCCTGGTCGGCCTGGGTGACGACGGCTCGAAGGTCGCGCAGCGAGATCGCGTCGGCGACATCGAGTGCCGCGGAGGCACGATCAAGCCAGTCCGCTTGGCGGACACGGGGTAGCAGGTCTTCCGCCAGCGCAAGAAGCGGGGCAGCTGGGACTTCTTGTTTTCCGTCGGCTTTCAGCTGTGCATTTTGATCAATGATGGCCTGGCGAACTGCCGGGATTCCACCGCGAAAGAGCTGCTCGGCAATCGGCTGTTGCTCGGGTGCGAGCGCAGCCAGGAATGCATCTCGGTGCACTCGGCCGGGATTGAGGCGCTTTTCCTTCTGAATCGCAGGACGTCCCGGCCGATCAGGACGTGGACCGCGATCGCTGCGTTCCGGGCGAGGGCCGCGGTTGCTGTGTTCAGGACGTGGCCCGCTGTCCCCCCGTTCGCTGCGAGGGCCCGACGGGCGGTCGTTCGACGGTCGGTCAGTGCGTTCAGGACGTGGCCCGCGTGGCGGTCGGCCATCGCGTGCACCGTCGCGCGGTCCCCGATCGCCACGCTCGCTGCGGTCGCGGCCACGGGATTTTTCCGCGTAGATCACCTGAACGCCAGTGGGCTGAGGGCGAGCGATGATCTCCAGAACCTCGGGCCCGGCTTTGAGCGATTTCGGCGCGGCCACCGAGACGATACGTACACCATCGAGTTCGCGCTCGGCTTCAGCGCGCACCACATCTCCAACGCTGGCTCCCGAATACAACAGCGAATGTTCGAGGCTGCCTTTCGGGAGCTTCGCTCCGGCGGCGCGCCACGTCCATACGGAGTCGATGTGACTGGTGAGCTCGATGTCGATTCGGTGGGACATACGGCGAGTCAGGTTAGCCGAGAGGCGAGCTCCAGCGGACCGCAGGCGTTACGCTCAAACTATGCGAACGGAACCTGTCTTGTTAGTTCATGGCTTTGCGTCGTCTTTTGATCTGAACTGGGCACGCAACGGTTGGCGGGATCTGTTGGACGACGCGAAACGCGCCGTGCTCGCCGTCGACCTCCTGGGGCACGGGAGCGCCGAGAAACCACATGATCCCGCAGCGTATGCGGGTCTGGAACACGGAGTGCTCGCCGTGCTGCCACCGGATGGTTCGGTCGTCGATGCCGTCGGGTTTTCACTCGGAGCGGTGACACTCGTTCGGGCCGCGGCGCTTGCCCCTGAACGGTTCGGCCGAATCGTATTGGGGGGTATCGGCGAGCAGAACATGAAGCCGAGTGATCCAGAACCCGTCGCTCGCGCGATTGAGGCTGGCCTTGACGCACTCGGCTCTGACGACTCCGAAGAGAGCAATCTGGCGAGGGCGTTTGCTCAGTTTGCCGCGAACGGGACGAACGATCCGAAGGCGTTGGCGGCGTGTCTGCGACGCCCCGGGGGTCGGCTGCGCGCCGATGAGCTCGCGGGTGTACGTTCTCCAGTGCTGCTGGTGTGCGGCGATCGTGATTTCGTGTTGCCGATGCAACCGGTCGTTGAGGCGCTGGTGAACGCGGAGTCGGTGACGACGAAGCTTCTTCGCGGCGTCGACCATTTCGGCACACCCCAGGCATTTGGGTTCATCGACGCCGCTCTTGAGTTTCTCGACGCTGTCCCCAGCTGAGCGCATCGGCGGAAAAGCGCGGTTTGCGGAGTCGGCGCTGTCAGAATCGGGGATTAGGTTCTCCAGGAGGAAACGTGTCCTATACCGCCCTGCCCCAAGGCTTCACCGCTCATGTCGCGAACATCGGGATTAAAGACGACACGGACGATTTCGTAGTGATTGCCTCGGATGCCCCGGCAACGGGCGCGGCGGTATTCACACAGTCTCGCTTCGCCGGTCCCAGTGTGAACTTGAGTCGGCGATCAGTGGCCGATGGAACGCTTCGTGGCTTCGTTGTGATTTCCAAGAATGCCAACGTTGCCAATGGCCGAACTGGGCACTCCAATGCCGAGGAGATCATGAAGTCGGTCGGAGCGTCGCTCGGTTGCTCCCCATACGACGTCGTCTTGGCATCGACCGGCGTAATCGGTCGTCCGTACCCAATGGAAAAGATCCGTGCACATATCGAAGGTCTCAGGTATCCGTTCGAAGGCAAGGACGCATCCGCAGCTGCTCGGGGCATCATGACTACCGACACGGTTGCCAAAATTGCTGCGGCAACGATCGGCGACGGGCCGGCTCGCATCGTAGGTATCGCGAAGGGCGTCGGGATGATCGAACCGAACATGGCGACCCTGATCACGTTGTTTATGACCGATGCGCGGATGTCGCCGGGTGAACTTCGTCCGCTGTTTCATAGTGCCATGGATCGCACATTCAATTGCTTATCGATCGACACCGACACCTCGACGAGCGACACCGCGGCCATCATGGCCAACGGTGCTGCCGGCTTCGTGGACCGGAACGACTTTGCGAAGGCACTCGACGAGGTAGCGCTGTCATTGACGAAGCAGGTCGCTCGTGACGGCGAGGGTGCGACAAAGCTCCTCACCGTGACCGTGGACCGAGCGCGAGATGGCGTTCAGGCGAAACGTGTCGCGAAATCGATTCTCAATTCGCCGCTTGTGAAGACAGCGGTGCACGGTGCCGATCCAAACTGGGGACGCGTCGCTATGGCGGTTGGAAAGTGTGAAAACGATACCGACATTTCCCCGGATCGGGTCGTTATCCGCTTCGGCAACCAGGAGGTCTACCCACGCGAAACCGGGCCCGAGGCATTGGAGCTTCTGTCCCAATACATGAAGGGGAGCGACGTCCACATTCATGTTTCGCTCATGACGGGAAATGACTCAAGCACGGTATTCGGATGTGACCTTTCGAAAGACTATGTGACCATCAACGCGGACTACACGACCTGACTCCCTCGATGGGTTGTTCGGCCCATCGGTGCGCATATGCGTAAATCATCGACGATGCAGTGTCGATGTTTCGGTGTCGTTTCTCGTATCGGCAAACATCCGAGATGAAGGAGATTTTTGTGTATTCGCCAAAATGGTGTGTTCATCGAGCCGTGCCAGCAGCGTTGATCGTGTTGGGAGCCGTGTTAGGTCAAAGTGTTTGGTCGCCAACCGCGTCGGCGCAGGCAGGTGGACCGGACTACCACGTCGAAGCGTTCCGTGACCCCCTCGACTTCTCGAACCCCGAAGACATGGTGATCGAGACCGAGGAGGCAATGTTCGTTGGTGGGACCAACAAATCCATCTCCGGCGGGCAGCTGCACTTTGACGCCAACGGACCATTTCAATTCGACCCGGTTTGGGCTGGCTTTCCTACCGGAATTCCGCACGGTCGCGAGGGCGGCCGAATACCCATCGACACTACGAAATATCGACGATTCGTCATTCGTATGAACGCGCCGGAAGGAGCCCCCGTTGGTCTGCGGTGGTTCTCGTGCCTGAAACAATCGGCTGATTGCCAGGGCGGGCAGGCATTCACCACCCGAGGCGGATGGAACACCTACGACGTCACCCTCGGCGACGATGGCACGGTCCCCGGCCTCCCGGTGAACTGGACAGGAAAGATGTTGGGGCTGCGGTTCGTCGGGACCGTCTCCGGTCATTTCGATATCGACTGGATCCGCCTTGTTTCCGCAGAGGAGCCCAACGTTTCCGAGATCATAGGTGGACCTATGATCGACATTCGGCCGACTTCCAAGCTTGACTATGCGACGGCCTCGGGCAACGCATGGGACATGGATTCTATGGGCGACTTGAGGGAAACGATAGCCCTTCTCCCCGGGAGTTCAATTGACAACGGAAAGTTCAAAGGATGTTCCGTTGGTACCGACACCCTCCAATTTCCTGGTCTTGTCTTCAACTTGCCCAGCGGGCCGATCGACGCAACCCGCTTCAAGACGCTCACATTCGAATACAGCTATCCGGGGCCATTCTCCGCTCGCCCCGTCAATGGTGGGGGCACCTTTGCTCGGGTCTTCTGGTTCTCACCCGAAGGGAAACGCCACCCGACCAACGCGATTCATCTCTACCCGAACGAAAGCATCGCCCAGATTGACCTGACGCATCCGCAGACCATGTTCCCAGGTATCGAGCCTGGCAAGGGCGTGGCGACCGGCGCGCCCTGGGCGGGCCAGGTAACGGGATTTCGAATCAACCCCAATGACACGAAGGACAGCAAGTGCTTCACGATTGGGCGGGTGTGGTTGACCGCCGAGGAGCCTGCAGGTGCAACGCTCACCTCGGCGCGGGCCGCGCCAGGGAAAATGGCCTTCTCATCAAAGTCAGCGAAGAGAAAGTCCACAACGAAAGCAGCGGCCAAGAAGTAGCCCGAGTTGATCGCCGATTCACACGCCGCACTGTCTTGTTGGAAAACCAGGATCGCACGAGATGAACGACACCGATCGAACGTTTCTGAGTAGTCGACTCGACGTTGTCTCTTGGCGTGGGTCGCAGGTTCAGACCAGTCGAGTTCTTACGAACTCCTGGATGCCACTTGCCAAGAACTCCGCAACCGCCGGTACTGGATTCGGATCGGCGAAGGCAAGAGGGTCTCCGGCAACGGCGTCGGGTCCGATGTTGATACGCCAATACGACGCTTCGAGGGCGATGCCGTTGGGATCGGTGAAATAGATCGATCGGAAGATCTGATGATCGACCACCTCCGTAACCTCGGAACCCGCTGCGGCAATACGTACGCGTAGTGTTTCAAGCGCTGCTTCATCGGGGACGTCGAAGGAAATGTGATCGAGCTGAATTGCGCGGTCAGTAGGGGAGCCGGCAGCCTTGGAAAACGTTTCGGCGCCGGGCACTTCGAAAAAGGCAACCGTATTGCCTTTTCCAATGGAAAAGAAGTAGTGCCGCATAGGGCCCGCCATGGTTGTAGCTACAAGCGCCATTCCGAGAACACCGACATAGAATCGGACTGTTGCGTCCATGTCGGGTGTTACCAGAGCAAGATGATTGACGCCGCCCCACGCGGGCGCAGCGGGGAGCTCGCTCGCCCGGCCCACGGTTTTGGCGAAGTCGCTTTCGGTTTCGCTTTCGGTTTCCATCGAGCCAGTCTTCCACCTTTGGGCGATTTCGACGCGTCCCGACGTTGGTGTTCGCGCTGAGCGACAACGGCGCCTCACAGGAAGAGTTCGCGACCGGTATGTGCGACACCTTCCAGTACTTCAACGGATTCGTTCCGCCGGTTGCCGATGGCCTCGCTCGTCTCGACGACATCGGCACCCACCGGTCGAACAACAACTACCCGTGGGGATGGGCCCAGGTTGGAACACCCCTTCGAGGCGATACAAGCAAGATACCCACGGAGGCGGTGTCCGTGACCCGCTCACTGTTCGCTGGCCGGCGGGGATCGTCGCAAGCAACAACGGGTCGATCGTACGCAATTCCATCACGTGATCGAATTGGCACCCACGATCTACGAAGTGATCGGCGTCGAAGCGCCTACCGCCAACACCGCCATGAAGGGCGTCGCCCAACAACCGATCGAAGGGACGAGTTTGACGTATTCGTTCGCTCCCGAGGCCTCCGACGCCCAAAACGTCGCCGAGGGTCATTTGGTCCATGACCACAACGCGTTCACGAAACATACGGCTGCTGCGTTCGCAACACAGTGAGCTCACAGTGGGGAGTGAACTCGCGTCGCTCCTAGAGCGACCAAGAGTTCACTCGCTTTGTGGTGTCGACGTACGCTCGGGAGATTCCCATCTGGAGGACATATGTTGCTTGCGCCTTACCGAGTACTGGACCTATCGAATGAGCGAGGTCAACTCGCCGGACAGATGCTGGCCCAACTTGGAGCCGACGTCATTGCCGTCGAAGGGCCCGAAGGATCGCGATCTCGACGTCTGGCCCCGTTCGCAGCCGATACCCCGGGACCGGACGCCAGCCTCGTGCACCGTGCGTACAACCGGGGGAAGCGTTCGGTTGTATTGGATCTCACGAACGCCGGTCCCGACCGTACCCAATTGGCCAAACTCCTAGCCGGTTCTGACGTGCTCATCGAATCAGGCGGTCCCGGATACCTCGACGCCATAGGTTTCGGCGTTGAGGAACTTGAACGAATCAACCCTGCCCTCGTGGTGCTCTCGATCAGTCCGTTTGGGGCGACGGGGCCGAAGGCGCACTGGGCGGCCACCGACATGATCGTGTGGGCTGCGAGCGGGGCCCAGGCGCTGGCCGGCGACGTCGACCGACCCCCGGTTCCGGTGGGCGTGCCACAGGCGTTCGTCCATGCCTGCGCCGAAGGGGTGGGTGCGGTCATCGTTGCTCTGATCGAGCGAAGTCGGTCCGGACTTGGGCAGCATCTCGACGTGTCGGCTCAACAAGCGTCGGCCCAGGCAACACAATGTTCGATCCTGGCGACGCCCAACAACGCGTCGACGCATTTTCGAATGTCGGGAGGATTGAAGCTCGCCCACCTGTTTCTGCAATTGGTCTGGCCGTGCAAGGACGGTTACGTCTCGGTCACATTTCTGTTTGGCTCCGCTATCGGGCCTTTCTCTGCCCGGCTAATGACGTGGATGCATGAAGAAGGCTTCTGCGACGACGCGACCCGCGACAAAGACTGGATCGGCTACACCGACTTGCTGCTCAGCAGCACGGAGCCAGTGTCGGAATACGAACGAATGAAGTCGATCATCGGAGACTTCTGCCTTACCAAGACGAAGGCGGAACTGCTCGAGGCAGCACTGATCCGCGGATTGCTCATCACTCCGATCCTCGGCGTTGATGATGTCGTGAACAGCGAGCACCTCGCCGATCGCGACTACTTCGACGACGTTGACGGGGTTCGGTATCCAGGTCAATTTGGGACACTCTCGAAGACTCCTCGCGTTCGGCTCGGTGCCGCGCCATCAATAGGTGCACATACATCATCGGTCTTGGCCGAGTCGGCCCGCAAACCCTCGGTGACGGGTCGTCGCGACGCGTTGACAACGCCACCAAGAGGTCGAGCGCTGGAAGGGCTCAAGGTACTCGACCTCATGTGGGTGATGGCTGGGCCGGCGGGCAGCCGTGTCCTTGCCGATCACGGAGCAACAGTGGTCCGTGTCGAGTCGTCCACTCGCGTCGAAACAGCTCGGACGTTGCAGCCTTTCCGGGACAATATATCTGGGGCCGAACGCTCGACCTTGTTTGCGAGCCTGAACGCCGGCAAGAAGGGCATTGCCGTTGATCTGAGCAGGCCCGAAGGCCAAGAAGTCATCCTTGATCTCGTTCGCTGGGCGGATGTGGTGTTGGAGTCATTCTCGCCCCGGGCCATGCGCAATTGGGGACTCGGGTACGAGAAGCTGAGCAGTGTCAACTCATCGATCGTCATGATGTCGAGTTGTCTCTTTGGTCAAACCGGCCCGCTAGCGATGATGGCAGGGTACGGGACTATGGCAAGTGCGCTTACCGGTTTCACCGGTATCACCGGTTGGGCTGATCGAGCACCGTGTGGCCCATACGGGGCATATACGGACTACATCGCACCTCGGTTTGCGAATGCAATTCTCCTCGCCGCAATCGACCACCAGCGTCGTACCGGTGAAGGGCAGTACATCGACTTCTCGCAGGCCGAGGGAGCACTCCACGCGCTTGCTCCGGCAATCCTTGACTACAGCATCAATGGAAGGTCCTTCGAACGCGCCGGCACTGTCGATCCCAATTTGCATCCCCATGGCGTGTACCGAACGCAAGGCGACACGGATTCGGACTGGGTCGCAATCGCCTGCGAGAACGATGGGCAGCGGGCGAATCTTGCATCCGTAGTCGGCGGGCTCGACGATGCTCACCTCGCCAATTGGGCGTCGGCCCATCAAGCTTCGGAGGCGATGATCAAACTCCAGGCGGTCGGGATACCAGCGCATCAGGTACAGAACTCCCCGGAATGCATCGTTGATCCGCAGCTCATCTATCGCGGCCATTTCGTGGAGCTCGCGCACTCGGAACTGGGTAGCGTCGTGATCGAGGCACCCCGCGTGGTGTTCTCTGCAACACCCGGAACGGTCACGGCCCCCGGTCCGTGCCTGGGGGAGCACACCCAGGAGGTTCTCACCGAAGTCTTGGGGTACGACGAGCAACGATTCGTTGAGCTTCTTGTTTCGGGCGTGCTCGAGTGAACGGTCGCGTTTCGACTACCAATCACTCAGCGAAGGCGACTTGACTGTTCCTATGGAAGTTTCTCTCGATGATGTCGCTTCGCTGTCGAGCCGGTCGAGCTTGCGGGAAGAGCCGTGGTACCTGCCCCTCGCTGATGAGGTCGAGATTTTTCGTGCGGCCTACGAAGCGCGGCTGCCGGTCCTGTTGAAGGGGCCGACTGGTTGTGGAAAGACTCGGTTTGTCGAGTACGTGGCGTGGTTGCTCTACCGCGGTGATGTCGCAATGCCGACGGCCGTTGAGGTTCCATTGATTACCGTTATGTGCAATGAAGACCTGACCGCAACGGACCTGGTCGGTCGGTTCCTGCTGGCCGGCGATGAAACGGTATGGCACGACGGCCCCCTGACACGGGCGGTTCGCACGGGAGCACTCTGCTACCTCGACGAGATCGTCGAAGCGCGCAAGGACACGACCGTGATCGTGCACTCGGTTACCGATCATCGTCGGGTGTTGCCCATCGAGAAGACGGGTGAGTTGGTAGATGCCCATCCGGATTTCCTTCTCGTGATTTCCTACAACCCCGGGTATCAGAGCATCATGAAGGATCTCAAACCATCGACGCGGCAACGTTTTGTGAGCATCGAGTTCGGCTACCCAAGCGTCGACGTCGAAGCACGAATCATTGAGCACGAAAGTGGTGTGAACGCCGTCCAAGCTGAACAACTCGCGCAGGTCGGTGAACACGTGCGCCGTCTGAAAGAACACGGCTTCGAAGACGGCGTCAGCACACGACTGTTGATTTATGCAGGGCAGCTCATCGGGAAGGGAATCGCACCGCGGCGAGCTTGCGATGTTGCCATCACCAAGGCGGTGAGCGACGACGTCGATGTGCAACAGGCCATAAGCGACATCATCGACGTTTTGCTGCCATGACGGAACTGGCCGCAATACGTCGGCCCTTGGCATTATTCGCCGAAGGGGTGGCGGGCCTGCCACTTGAGCTCGATACCGTGGAGCGCAAGGGGAGCCCGATGCTCCTCGTTCCCGAATCAATCGATCGCTTTGACGTCCCAGAACACAACCGACGGGCGTTTCGATTGGCGGTACTCCAACGCATCGCACGTCGCAAACACGGCGTCGAGGTTTTCGAGTTCGAGGTGGCAGCCGACATGTTTGCTGACCTGATCCTCGAAGGGTGTGAGTCTCAACCGGTACGTGCCCTGGTCGTGCTTCGCGCTGGCTCAGACCTTGATCGCTTCCTGCGATTAGTACCGAAACCTGAACTGGTGCGAGTGGTGTTCGAGGTCTTGGAGGTGGCCAGGATCAACGCCAGTGTGTGTCGCAGCTACCCAGGCGTCGTGGCCGATGTAGTGAGAGGCAACCGTTATGAAGCGGCGCAGCGACCGGCCGCCGCGAACGACACGCTCCCATATGTCTTGATGCTCTGGTCGTGGGGCTTTCGTGCGTCGCCTGATCTCCCGATCTTGCGCTTGGCCGACGCGGTATTGGCGCCCGAAGCAACGGTCTATCGGTCCATGGAAGTCGCGCTAATGATCTGTGCACATATTGCTGTGGGTTGTGTGGATGTTGGGGTCGAAGTTGATCAATTGGGTGACCCTGCCGAGGATTCGTCTGACGACATACAAGGTGCCCCGCTGACGTCGGACGGAGACGGTGTCTGCAACGGCGAAGACCGGCCGATCGTTTCTTCGGCGTTCGATATCCCCGAGGGGCCCGGTCCGGCGTCGCTCGGAGATCTCGCTGAGGAGGACTACGCCTACGCCTTCGCAGGGAGCTTAGCGGGCGACGATCAACAGCTCGCGAACCAGTGGCGGAGCTCGCAACCCAACGAGTCGCCTGAGGCAACGGCGAGCGATTCCGACGGTCTGCGTTTGTCTGGCCCCCACCCGCCACGGCGCACCCAGGACCGTGCGTTTCGTTATCCCGAGTGGGACTACCACAGGGCCACCTACCACGCTGACTGGTGCCGTCTCATCGAACGACGAGTCGACGGGCAGGAACAAGAGTTCATGGGCGGTGTCCGGCGCGATCACTCGATCCTACGCGCGCAGATTAGGCGGCGGCTGTCCGCAATCAGACCCGAACAAAGAGTTCGCGTGCACGGCACGAGCGACGGCGACGAACTTTCGATCGATGCAATCATCGGGACCGTTATCGACCGGCGTGCAGGGCGATCTCCCGATGACCAGCTCTATATTCGCCGCGATCGGGCCGAGCGCGACGTAGCCGCAGCATTTCTGATTGATCTCAGTCGTTCGACTGATTCGCCTGTCACCGTTGTCGAACCCGAACCAGTTCTGACGACGGAGGGTTCGGCTGATCGCTATGACCCATTCGGTCCGGGCTACTGGGACATCGTCGATTTCACTCCTGCTCCCGTCGGTCGGCGTGTGATCGAGGTCGCGAAGGAGGCGGTTGCGGTGATGTGTGAGTCATTGCAAACGCTGGGTGACCGCCACGCCATCTACGGGTTCTCTGGCCGGGGTCGACAGCAGGTCGACTTTTTGGTGGCGAAGGAGTTTGGGGATCGGCCGTGCGCGCGTACATGGTCGGCTCTCGGTGCGATGGAGCCGATGAGCTACACCCGAATGGGTCCATCGATTCGTCACGCGACTTCCAAGCTCGTGAGCCAGGGTGCTCGAACCAGAATCCTTCTCGTGATTTCCGACGGGTACCCCCAGGACGAGGGCTACGGTCCTGACCCGAACGACTCTGACTACGGGTTACACGACACTGCCCAGGCGCTCCGTGAGGCCGAGTCGGTAGGTGTTACGACGTTTTGCATAACAGTGGACCCGGCCGGACACGATTACCTCCGCAGGATGTGCCGCGAGCAGCGTTACCTGGTCATTGATGACATGGGTGCACTCACGACCGAGCTGGAGAAGATCTATGCGGCACTCACACTTCGCTAAGTGCACGTAGGTGTCGAGCCGTCAGAGAGTGTGCGCCCGCTCTCCGTGCTGGCGGAGGCACACTCTTGAACCGAGAAAGTTGACAGAGACAGCGTATTGCCCTGATGCTTCGACCCATGATCTCTGCTGAAGTTCTGGCCGATGCTTCGGCAATCGTGTACCGGCACATGTCCCCGACGCCGCAATTCACGTGGCCGATCTTGTCTCGCGAACTCGGAGCGGAGGTGTGGCTCAAACATGAGAACGCAACTCCGATCGGTGCATTCAAGGTTCGCGGTGGGCTTGTGTTTATGGATCGTCTCCGGCGAGAGCGTCCTACCGTGGCTGGAGTGGTCTCGGCAACCCGTGGGAACCATGGTCAATCGTTGGCCTACGCCGGTCGTGCGTATGAGGTGCCAGTAACGATCGTGGTGCCACATGGCAACAGCGTGGAGAAGAACGCAGCGATGGAAGCGTTCGGAGCGGAAGTAATCATGTTTGGACAGGACTTCCAGGAAGCCCTTGAGCACAGTGTGCGACTGGGGGAGCAGCGCGGCTTGGAATTGGTGCCGCCATTTCATCGTGACCTGGTGGCCGGAGTTTCTACGTACGCGAAAGAATTCTTCGATGCGGCGGGAGAACTTGATGCCGTCTATGTACCAGTGGGAATGGGCTCAGGCATCAATGGTGTTATCGCAATTCGAGATCTTCTTGGTCTACGAACGGAGGTGATCGGGGCGGTAAGTTCAGCCGCACCGGCGACCGCGTTGTCCCACGCTGCGCGCAGGCCGGTGAATACACAAAGCGCGCATACGTTTGTGGATGGGGTCGCTACGCGATCACCCGACCCGCAGTCTCTCGCGGGAATGTATGACGGGGCGGCCCGGATCGTGCAGGTCACCGATGGCGAAGTCGCTGATGCCATGCGGCTGATCTACCGGGCGACACATCACCTTGCCGAGCCAGCCGGGGCGATCGCAGTTGCCGCGTTATCGACCGAACGTGAGCATCAACGCGGAAGAAGAGTAGGTGCCATCCTTACTGGCTCCAACATGGACACGTCAATGGCGACCACCGTGCTGGGTGGTCGTACACCAACGTCCTAACGGGTTCGTTTGACATTACGTGACTGTCTGGTCACGTAATCGTTGGAATCCTGACCGACGTCGAGGTGTGAACTTCCGTTTGCGTGCACTAGGTGGCTGGTGTGAAACTGGTTGGCTTGATGACCGAAACGTTGTCAGAACTGCTGTGTAGTCGTGCTTGTCTGTGAGCGAGTCGGGTCGTGGGAGAAGGGTTTGCGGAGCTTCGATTCGAGCCAGACGTCGGGCAATGGCCTTCGAGCGGGTTTGGGTGTTCTGTTGGCTCTGTTGCGGTTCAGGTTGCGATGGTCCATCCGTTTCGGGTCGTGGTGAGGCCTTTGAGTGCGAGTCTGGCTAGGTTCACGGCTGCGGCGAGGAGACTAAAATCGGCATCGATTTTGGTGCGGCCTCGGACTCGGGCGTTTCGTCCGCCATGTTTGCGTCGCATGAGGTGACCGAGTTTACGTTCGATCTTTGGACGTGTTGCCCGGTATCGTGCCCGCCATCGGGAATCATGGTTTCGTGCTCTTGCCCGAACCAGCACTGCTTCGTATGTGTGAATACTAATAGTGCGACCGGACCGTGATTTCGTGCATTGTGCTCGAAGCGGGCAACTCTTGCATGCAACCCCAAATTTTGCGGTGCCGGAACCGTCACCGTGACGGCCAATCGTGACCAAGATTTGGTTCGGGCATGACACTGTGTCGGAGTCAAGATCAACAGTGAACTGGTCTTTCGTGAACAAGCCTTTTGCTCGTCGAGGAACTGATTGGGTTTTGCATCCCGAAACGATTCCGTTGGTCTCCAACACATTCTGGAATTGGCCGGTCCCGTAGGCGGCGTCACCAAACACTTCCCCAGTTTCACCCCGCTCAGCATCTGCGAGGAGATCCCCAATGAGTTCCTCGGCAACACTGCCATCACCAACATTGCCTGCAGTCACTACTGTTGCCGTGATGATCTCCGAATCTGGATCCGCAGCTGCGTGGCCTTTGTATCCATCAAACCCTTTCGCAGCAGTTTTGTGACCGTGCCTGGCTTCGGGGTCAACCGTTGAGATAATCCGGTCACGAGCAACTTTCCGGGCGATCCGAAACACCCGTCATCACCCGCAATAAGGTCTTGGCCTAACAGTGAAGCTAACAACACGGCTGCCACACGAACCTTGATCGTAAGTGTGCGTTCATTCAACAAACCAGGCAGGCGTGACCGTCACGAGCCCGAGAATCAACCAACGCTTCACGAGCATCTTTATCATCCCAATCGATTTGGGGTTTCGCGTTCGACACATACTCATCACCCGAGACCATCACCGCACGTAACTCGACGCTCAACGTGACATCAGCCGCATCAAGAAGTTGAATGATTCCGGAACGAATCAACGTGATCGTGTCCATCGTTGCCACTGCGTCATACAACGGTGTTGAGTCCAACACCCGTCGCACCCCAACAAGCCCAGCAGCCCGTGCAGCTTCTAACGTGACCTCAAAAATTCGTTTCGGCCGATCAGAGCAAGCTAACCGTGCCCGCATATCGACCAGCACCGTGTGAGCGAAAGCCTCAAAATTTATGTCAATACCGCACGCATACTTCCAACGTGTGTCGAACTCGAATGCCTCAACCGCTTCACGATCCGATTTCCCATACAAACGTTGCAAGACCATCACCGTCGCCACAATCTGCGGTGGAACACTCCGGCGGCCACGATCAGAAAACAAATCAGCAAACAACACATCCGGGAACAACCGGTGCCCCTCACGATGCAAAACCGCCCAAATCGAATCCGGAGCAACCCGGCCACCCACCAAACCACCCGAACCCAAAAACAAGTCAGCCTGAACCGGAGTCACACCAAAAGTCACCCCCACATTTTCGCAGACCCCAACCAAAAACGCGAGTCCCAATCAAAACAAAAAACACCAGCCACCTAGGCTGTTCGTGTGCATAAACGACGCCAGATTGCCGCCATCGTGACGCTAGTCCTTGCGCTTGGCGCCACGTTCAATGCCATGCGACCTACTCGGGCGTCGACAAATCGTCCGACGGCAAGAACGGCAAGCACCCGCGCTGTTCCAACCAAGAACTCCGAGGCGCCGGGCAATACGTCGGCTAACACAGCGTCGTCCAACACAGCGTCGTCCAACCGCACGGACCCTCGACTTCGCGGGGTCGGATTTCGATCTGCCGAAAAGCTTCGTCAGCACTTTTTGAAGCACGGTCGAGAGTTCGGTGCCATCACGCAGTCGCAGTACCTTGCGATGGCACAGGACCTGCGCGACGCTCCACTGTCAAAGACGGTTTTGGAGGCAGCACAGGTCGGCGGCACGATCAGCCGTTTCAACCGCTCCACCGGTGCCTTCATGGCGTTCGACCCTGACCTCACAATTCGCACGTTCTTCCGACCAGACGACGGCGAGGCCTATTTCATACGGGCAGCGAGGCGCCCTCATTAAAATCAGCGAGAGAGTGGACTCATGGTCTCCGGTAGCGGCCAGAGGCACACTCAAGCCGGACCGGTATCGGTCACTCAACGAGACGAAGCCCAGTCGGTGCGATGGATGGTTCGACGTGAGGGAGATCGACGACGAATTCGGTGCGATGGGCAGGAAACACGAACTCGCTCAGCAATACGGCACGGCCGTCGACCGAATGTGTCACGCGTTCGCATCGAAGAACCGGGGAACCCGTGGGGATTCCCAGAAGCGCACTATCGTTTTCGTCGGCAGCGGCAGCCCCGATTGTCTGCGTCGCTCCACCAACCGCAATTGGTAAGTTCTCATAGAAACTCGAACGTTCGACTGCCCTTCTGGACAGCTCTCCGGCGAGGTCTTCAGGTACCCACACGGTGACTCGGGCGAAGGGGGCACCATCGGCAAGATTCACCCGGCTTACCCGTAATACCGTTTGCGCAGACAAGATCTCGGCGACTCGTTTGGTCGCACGGACGAAACCGAACTCGTAGATTTTGCGTTCTGGCTTCACCCCGTTGGCCGCGAGTTGAGCCTCAAGGGTCCCCAAACGTCCGAGAGTCTGGCGCAGGGGGTTCGACGCCACAAACCACCCAAAGCCCTGTCGGGAGTCGATCAGGCCGTCTTCTCGAAGTGCCTCCAGGGCCTTGCGAACGGTAACTCGTGACACGCCATAGTGCTCCCCGAGGTCCGATTCACTGGGTAACAACTGCCCCGCCAAGAATTCTCCGAGCGCGACGCGCTCACGCAACTCGTTGGCGATAGACAGATACCGGAACGTTCCGCCGGTTCGACCGGGGTTTTTCATTCCCATGGCCCTACGGTACTCGCTCCCCACGCCAGCTTGTCTTATACTTGTCTCGTTTTCAGTCGGCCTGCGCTATCCGACCGGTTCGACCAGCACCGCAAAATCCGCCCTACCCGAGGAGTTCGACCATGGCTGTCTCCGCAAACACCCCCCTCCCGCTCATCGAAGCGGCCTACGACAAGATCGTTGCGAATACAGCGATCGCCCGCCATCGTCTCGGACGCGGCCTGACCCTGACCGAGAAAATTCTGTTCGGGCACCTCGCCGACCCGGAGGGCCAAGACCTCGAACGAGGCAAGGCCTATTCGGAGTTGTTTCCCGATCGTGTCGCAATGCAAGACGCTACGGCTCAGATGGCGCTCCTGCAGTTCATGACTGCGGGGTTGCCCCAGGTTGCCGTCCCCTCGACGGTGCACTGCGATCACCTCATTGAGGCATATGTCGGAGCGACCAAAGACCTGGCCGTTGCCAACGACACGAACGCAGAGGTCTACGAGTTTCTTCGCACGGTCTCAGCACGTTACGGCATCGGCTTTTGGAAACCCGGTTCGGGAATTATCCACCAGGTGGTGCTGGAGCAGTATGCGTTCCCGGGCGCCATGATGGTCGGCACCGATTCGCACACGCCGAACGCAGGCGGACTCGGCATGATCGCAGTCGGCGTGGGCGGCGCCGATGCCGTTGATGTGATGGTCGGCTACGCGTTCGGCGTCCGCTGGCCGAAACTGATTGGCGTCAGGCTGATCGGCGAGATGAGCGGGTGGACCAGTGCGAAAGACGTCATTTTGAAGGTCGCCGAGGTTCTCACGGTCGAAGGCGGCACCGGGGCGATCGTTGAGTACTTCGGCCCCGGCGTCGCCACAATGAGCGCGACCGGCCGCGCCACCGTATGCAACATGGGTGCCGAGATCGGTGCCACGACAAGCGTCTTCCCGTACGACCAGATGACTGCGCAATACCTCAAGGCGACGGGTCGCGATGATGTCGCTGACCTCGCCGATAAGTTCGCTGAGCATCTACGTGCTGACGATGAGGTCGCCGCCGAACCCTCGAAATATTTCGACCGCGTGATCGAGATCGACCTCTCGACGCTTGAGCCGCAGATCAACGGTCCGCACACCCCCGATCTGGCCCACCCGGTGTCACGCATGGGCGCCGACGCAAAAGCGAATGGTTACCCGCTCGCCATCAGCAGCGCACTCATCGGCTCGTGCACGAACTCGTCCTATGAAGACATCACCCGCACCACGAGCGTCGCTCGACAGGCTGCGGCCGCCGGCTTGAGGGTCAAGACTCCGCTTTTGATTACACCGGGTTCCGAGCGTGTTCGCGCCACGATCGAGCGAGACGGTCTGCTTGCTGACCTCGAGAAAATCGGCGCAACAGTTTTGGCGAACGCCTGTGGTCCATGCATCGGACAGTGGCGACGCGATGATGTCAAGGAGGGAGATGCCAACTCGATTATCTCTTCGTACAATCGCAATTTCCCAAAGCGAAACGACGGACTGGCTTCGACTCTCTCATTCGTCGCCTCGCCAGAGACCGTTATTGCATATGCCCTTGCTGGCACCCTCGACTTCAACCCGCTGACTGACACGATCGACGGGGTCAAGTTGGCCGACCCGTTCGGGGACCAACTTCCCTCCCGGGGCTTCGAATCCGGAGAGGCTGGATTTCTGGCCCCTCCGGCCGACGGCAGCGCCGTCGAAGTTGTCGTCTCTCCGACGAGCGATCGCCTGCAACTCCTGGCTCCGTTCAGCGCTTGGGATGGCAACGACTTCATCAGACTTCCCGTCTTGGCGAAGGCAAAAGGTAAGTGCACAACCGATCACATCTCGGCCGCGGGCAAGTGGCTCAAGTACCGCGGTCACCTTGAGAACATCTCTGGCAACCTCTACATCGGTGTCGTGAACGCATTCCACGAGACCGTTGGCACGGGCCTCGACGCCGTGAATGGCGGCGAGGCCCTCATTCCAGCAATAGCGAAGAAGTGGTCCGAGCAGTCGATCGGGTGGGTCTTCATCGGCGATCAGAACTACGGCGAAGGTTCCTCCCGCGAGCATGCGGCCATGGAGCCTCGCTATCGTGGCGCAAAGGTCGTTCTTTGCCGAAGTTTCGCTCGCATCGCAGAAACAAACCTTAAGAAGCAGGGCGTGCTGCCGCTCTGGTTCAGCGACCCGGCAACCTACGACCAAATCGAAGCGACCGATCGCCTGTCCTTCATCGGACTCGCCGACCTCGCCCCGGACAAGCCGGTCCAGGCCCGCATAACAAAGGCTGACGGCACAACGATCGACTTCACCGCAACCCACACCATGAACGCAGAACATATCGACTGGTTCCGCGCGGGTGGAGCATTGAACATTATTCGGGCCTCTCAGAAGAAGTAAGTACGAATGCCTTCTACCGAAGCGCGAGTTCAGGTTCTTCGCCCTGCGGCCTACTGCGTCATCTATGACGGAGCAGGCCGCGTGTTGCTTACGGAGTGGTCGCGTCGCGACGTGAACCCGAAGCGGCTGGGCTGGACGCTCCCCGGTGGCGGTATGGAATTCGGTGAATCGCCGGCCGACGCAGCAGCGCGAGAGGTGTACGAAGAAACCGGGTTTCGGGTGGAATTGATCAGTGAGCCGTTTGTGCAGTCGGTTCACTACAAGGTCGGAGAACTACAAATGGACGCGGAGTTCCAAGCGCTTCGATTCGTTTACCGCGCCAGGATTCTGGGCGGATCGCTGGGCATCGTGGATACTGGTGGCTCAACCACCGACGTGGGATTCTTCACACTTCACGAAGCCCTCGAAAAGGGCCTTACCGACAGCGTTCTCGTGTCCTTGCAACGCTTCCCGCCAACGCTGGCGGTATCGCTAGACCACGTCCAGTTGGCGATTCCGCTAGGTGGCGAACCGTTGGCCAGAGCCTTTTGGGTTGACCTCATTGGGCTTCGAGAAGTCGAGAAACCCGAGGCTCTGCGCGTCCGCGGCGGCGCACATTTTGAAGCCGGGAAACTCTATGTGCACGTAGGTATTGATCCGGACTTTGTTCCCGCCAAGAAAGCACATCCTGCGTTTCGCGTGCCGGATCTCGAACTGCTTGCGGCGCGGTTATCGGCGGGTTCGTATCCGGTTCGCTGGTCCGACGAAATTCCGGGTACTCGACGGTTTCATACCGACGACCCGTTCGGGAACCGCCTCGAGTTCAGCGAATAGGTAGGCCCGAACTGGGTGTCATGCGAAACAGCCCGTCGATTCGTTCGACCTCCATTGCGAAGTCGAACGCATCAACACGTGTCGCGTATGCAATATCGTCCGGATGGCAATTCGGCACTCCCAGCGCAAGGGTGCGCTGTGCCTCACTTCTGCCGCGTACTTAGCGACCCGCCGAGGCGACGCGACGGCGCATCGGTCCGAGCCGCGTCGGTGGAATCGGCGGTCGGCCGCGGCTTCTTCGCAGACGCCTTCTTCCCCGACACCTTCGCTATAGGTGCTGACTTCGAACCCGTAGATGCCTTCGTCGGTTTTGACTTCGTGGGCTTTGTCTTCGTCGGCGCGGGCTTCGTGGGCTTTGTCTTCGTCGACGCGGGCTTCGTCACCGACGGTGAGCGCTCTGGGGCATCGGAACGTGGGCCCGAGCGCCTGACTTTGGAGAGATCGCCATTGGGAACCGTCGCTGCTAATTCCTCGGCGCTTACCGCACGCCGTTCGCGCGACTCAGGAGGCAGTAGGTCCGTGATCGCCGTCATCACCGATTCGAGGTCTGTCACCGCCGATTTCGCGCTTCGTCGCAGCGGAACCGGTGTTCCCGCACGAAGCAAAACACGGGGCGGGTTCGTCACGTTCCACACGAGGGGAACTTTCGACTTTCTCGGCCAAACAACTTCGGTGCCCCACACGCCAAGCGGAATAACCGGGACGTCGGGACACATCGCAGCCAATCGTGCCACACCCAAGCGGCCTTTCAGCTCAGGCTCAAAGAAAGCTTCGCCTCGCGGGATCGTCCCCTGTGGAAGGATCACGACAACTTCTCCGGCGTTGAGTGCGGACGCTGCTTCTCGGAGTGGTTGATCCGATCCCGTACCGCGATCGACGCGAATTGATCCGAGCGCGCGGGCGAAGTTTCCGACAAGGGGAGCGTCGAACACCTCCTTCTTCCCAAGAAAGCGACCGTTGCGGCCGGCCCGGCCCACGGCAAGCGCAATCGCCAACGGATCGAAGTACGAGCGATGGTTGGCAGCGATGATTGCGGGACCGGTCTTCGGAATGTTTTCGATTCCTTCAAAAGCGAACCGGGCGAATGGGAACAGTTCCGGACGCGCCACGGTGCGAATCACGTCCAACGGTTCAACGCCGTTCACGGAGGGAACACCGGCGGGCACATCGAGCGATCGAATCGGCCACCGACGAGCTAACGCGAGAACTCGTAAGCGCGCATCGGGATTCACCGCCACGGGGCGTCCGACTGCTCCCAACATCGGGGCATCGAACACGCTGTCGGAGTACGCGGCACAGTCGGCGAGATCGATCCCTTCTGCCTTGGCCCAGGCCGCAACTGCCTTGAGCTTTCCTGGGCCCCATACGAATCCGCCGTCAAGCTCACCGGTATATAGACCTTCGTGTTCGACGTAGCGAGTGGCGACGACTGCCTCGAACCCCAAGCGCCGTGCGAACGGGCTGACCAAATCGAATGGGGACGTTGTTGCGAGGACAAGACGATCACCCAACGATCGGTGGTGCGCCAAAACTTCGCGCGCGTAAGGTTGCACCATTTCGAGGAGATCGTCGGCAGCAATTTCTGCCGATGCCTGCACCATTGCCCGATCAAGACCGCGCGTTTTGCCCGCCGCCAACCGAGCGATCTGCATGACCAGAAACGATTCACCAAAGACATCAAAGAACTTGAAAAGAAGGTCTTGGCCGGGGACCTTCGGCGTGTCGACGCCGAGTCGTGCCAACGTTGCCCCGAAAACGCGTCCGCTCCCTCCGGGCAGAAGTGTACGGTCGAGATCGAAAAACGCTGCCGAAGCCATAGGGCATTCTCTCAAAAACTAAACGAGCCTGCCCCGGGGGAAGGGCGGCTCGTTTGTTGGGAAGAACTGTACCTGGAGATAACCAATCTGTACAGCAGTAAAATCAGATGTTAGTAATCGTCCCTGACGATAGCATTTAGCCTACCGACCAGTAGGTAGGCTAGGAGACATGGACGACGCATCCCTCCTCAAAGAACTCGCGCCTACCGCAGAGAAGCTCCTCGAACGGCACCTCTCCACCCAAAAGAGCTGGTACCCCCATGAGTTCGTCCCCTGGTCCTTAGGACGAGATTTCGAGGAGGGTGAGGAGTGGGATCCGAGAGAGTTTCCGTTGCCCGATGCGGTCCGCAGCGCACTGTTTGTGAACCTACTCACCGAGGACAACCTTCCGTACTACTTCGAGACCATCAACCGCGTCTTCAGCAACGAAGGGGTTTGGAAAACGTGGTCCCACCGTTGGACCGCAGAGGAAAACCGCCACGCAATCGCGATCCGCGACTACCTGACGGTGACCCGGGCGCTCGACCCCCGAGCGCTCGAAGATGCCCGAATGGGCCAGATGTCGGGCGGGGAAGTTCCCCAGCCACAATCGGTCTGCGACGGTTTCGTTTATGTTGCCCTTCAAGAACTTGCGACGCGTATCGCCCACCGCAACACCGGAAAGATCTTGTTGGAGCAAGGTCCCGATCATCCCGCGACTCGTGCTGGCTATGAAGTCATGGCCCGTGTGGCGACCGACGAGAACTTTCACTATCTGTTCTACCGTGACGTCACCACGGCGACGCTGGCTGTCGACGCGTCGTCGGTGGTGTGTGCGATCGAGCGTCAGGTCAAGGACTTCGAGATGCCCGGCACCGGAATCGCAGGGTTCTCGAAACACGCGCAGGCAATTGCGAATGCGAACATCTACAACGTTGAGCAACATCACAGCCAGATCCTCGACAAGGTGGTTCTCCAACATTGGAACCTCGCTGGCATCACCGGTCTGAACGACGAAGCGGAGCAGGCTCGCGAGCGGGCATTGAAGCAAATCGATCGAATCGGTCGGCTCGCGAAACGCCTCGCTGAACGCGCCCAGGCAAACCTGGAGCGCAGTCGCCACGTGGCCTAGTCGCCTACCGTATCCATCTGATGAACCAGCCACCCGTTTCGTTTCACACGTCCATCTGGGCCAAACACAAAGGAGCGGTGTGTGCGGGAATAGGCTCCCTCGATGGGCGCCTTGAGTACGAGAGATCGCCTCGCGATGTGGTTGCGTTCGTTATAGACCCCCAGCACGGCGGTGGCGCGCTCGGCGAGCGAGATGGCATGCTGATTGCAGAGGCGGCAAAAACGGCACTCGACATGCGGCGACCCCTGATCGGCATTTTGGGCTCCAGTGGGGTCGACATCATCGGCGGAATCAGTGCACTTCATGGCTGGGGAACAGCAGCTCGCGCGATAGCTGGCTGTTCGGGAATCGTTCCGGTCTGCCTGATCGTCGACGGCCCGGCAGTATCAGGAGTTGCGCTCCTTCTAGGGTTGGCCGACATCGTGATAATGACCGATTCGAGCTACGCATTCGTAAGTGGACCTGCAATGGTCGCAGATTTCACCGGGATCTTTCTCGACAACACCGCATTGGGTGGTGCGGCGACACATGCCAGAAATACCGGGCTTCCCATGCTGGTCGCACCCGACCTCGCCGAGGCCCTCGATCGTCTCGCTGATGTGCTCGCATATCTTCCCGACCACGCGGACCTCTGCGCGCCATTCATTCCGACCACCGACTCGTCCGAGCGCGACGCGCCAGAACTCGATGACATCATCCCGGCGTCGTCGACCGGCAGCTACGACGTCCGGAAAGTAGCCTCGGCGATTGCCGATGACGAGGTGTTTCTCGAGCTTCGAGCCCGGTGGGCACCCAACCTTGTGACCGGGTTTGCAACGATTGCCGGCCGGCCGATCGGCATCGTCGCAAACCAGCCCCTTTCACTTGCGGGAACACTCGATATAGGAGCGGCGCAAAAGGGCGCGGCCTTCGTAGCGCTGTGCGATTCGTTCAATATTGCGATTCTCACTCTTGTGGATACTCCCGGTTACTTTCCAGGAAAGGACTTGGAGTGGCGAGGCATGATTCGTCACGGTGCCCAGATGGCCTTTGCCTATGCCGAGGCCACGGTACCGAGGGTTTGCGTGGTTTTACGGAAGGCCTACGGCGGTGCATTTATTGTCATGGACTGCAAGACCATGGGAAACGACATCTGTCTGGCATGGCCGTCGGCGGAACTTGCGGTCATGGGAGCGAAGGGTGCAGTACAGATTCTTTATCGACGCGAGAGCGAAGAAGTCCGCACCAACCATGAACTGTCCTACGCCGCGGAGTACCTCAACCCGTACGTCGCCGCCGAACGCGGATACGTCGACATGGTTGTCGCCCCGCACGAAACACGACGCCTCGTTGCACGGTCGTTAGATTTGCTGGCCAGCAAACGCGAAATGCTCGTCGGGAAGCGACACGGCAACTCGCCTCTCTAGCACCCGCTAGGCGACGGCGACAGGTTTGGTGTAATCGATACACCAAACATAGGGCTGAACGACACCTTTGATCAGGACCGGAGTCGCGGTATCGGACCGGCACAACGACGGCGTCGTCGCAAAGTTCACAATCTGCCCGTCATTTTTCTTCGTGCACCCGACGTACTGCTTGATGCCTCCGCTCGAATCGAGGCGGACGCACAGACCGACCTGACCCGCCAGCGGTTTGTGGGTTTCGGTGTAGATCAGGTATCCGCCAAACGCAACGACGGCCAACATCGCGACTGACACGATGATCGCAAATACACGTGCGGACAGTCGAGTGGGTCGATAGCCTGCGTGCAGTGCCGTATTGACATGACGTTGCTGTTTTCGGCCTTTTCGCGTCTCGGCGGCGCGCTGCTCCTCTGCGATATGACGCCCCATTTCGACCAGAGGGAGATAGTTCGGCGGCTCCTGGCCGCCGTTCCACATTGTCACCTCGCTCACGTTCAACGGGAGCGGCGGGAGTTCGAGCCATTCGCCGGACAATTTGGCCAGAATCGATTCCAGGGTTCGATTTTCGCTGGGGTGTAGCAACTCCACGATCTGCTCTGGGTGAGGGGCTTTCCCGGCGGCAACCAGGCGGTCATACGCCGCTCTCGTCTGGGGGTGTCGCAGAATCATCCAGGCGGCATCGAGGTGTTCTTGACGAATTCCTGTTTCTCGGATCCAGCTCTCTGTCAAAAGCGCGACTGCTCGCCCGCGTGCCGAATCGATGCCTTCACTCGAGGCGGAAGAGTCAACCTCAAGTAGGTCGTACAGCGATACGGGCACGCTCCCTTTATCGGTCGACCCACGGGAGGGCTGAAGCGCTTTCCCGGCGAAAGGCGACCGAGGTCGTTCACCGAACGCCGTTTGTCCCGAACTGGAGGGATTTCTTGGGACCCCCTGTGGCGCCTACGGTTCGAGGTTGTGGTCGGTGCCGGCAAAGACCGCGAGCGCGTCGGTGAGTGGCATGACTTCGACGCCATATTGGTCTACGAGGCCGGCAAGCCACGCGGGTCGGGCCCTGGTCACTACGGCGACGGCCACGCGATTCGGGGTTGCCTGTGCGGTTGCGAACGCGAATGTTGCCGCGTAGTCGGCGGGTCGAATGTCGGAAGACATCTCTAAAAGCGCATACGGATCAGGGGAGCCGTCATTGGACGCCAATCGGTTCGGCACGTCGAGATGAATGCTTCCGGGGGACCCGCCGCCACCGACGATCCCGATCCCGTCATCGATGATTACGCCACGAACGAGCGAGGGTCGCGCACCGGCGATTAGCAGGGCTATATAGCCACCGAGCCCGCGGCCGAGCACGGTGCAGGGACCGAGAAACGAAAGGGCAGTGTCCACGTCGGCCATCAAGACTTCGGCCGAGTAGCCACCACCCACGGGCGAGTCCGACGCACCATGCCCGGTGAAATCCAGCGCATAGATTGACCCGTTCCACCCGGCGATATCGGGTGAAACGCCCTCGGGGGAATGCTCACCAAGGCCGTGCAACAGTAAAAGCGGCCATCCGTTCGCACTCTCGCGAAGTGTATGAAGAGCGAGTCGAATTCGACCGTGCTGTACGTAGACAGGAGTCGATTCGCCGCTCACTGTATGAAGTCCAGTGTTCGTTGGGCGACGAGGCCCGGTCGTTCGATATGGACGAAATGCCCAATGCCCACCATCTGCTCGACGCGGCCGTGGCGCGGCAGGCTGGCCGTAAGCTCACTGACCTTGGTACCCCAGCCCATCGGTTCCTGCTCGGACGCAAGCATCCCGAAGAACGGCATGGGGAGAGCAGCAAGGGAGTTGAGCGCCCATTCAGGACGCCATGGCCCGAATCCTCCGGGACGCATCATCGGGTCAATTTTCCAACGCCAGCCGTCGTCATCTCGATTCGCGCCCACCGTCACGAGATAGCTGAGCCATTCCGTGGTGAGGCGCGGGTTCATTATTGCCCGACGCTTCGCAAGCTCAGCAAGCGTGCCCGGCTTTCTCTTTCCCGTGGCGATCTTCTTGCGATTGTCGAGCCAATTCGCCACATCAGAAGCCATCATTCGGGTGCGCTCGGTGTCAGAGACATCCGGTGCCGCTCGGCGGCTCGGCATCCCGTCGATGTTTACGATGTGACTAAATCGATGGGGAAGGGTTTCAGCGAGACGAATCGAAAGAGCCCCACCTTTGGAGTGGCCGATGAGCGGCATTGGTTTGTGCGCATATGGACCGTCGATCGACGCAAGCACATAGGCGGCGTCGCGCGCATCGCCGTTCCAGTTGCTCAACTGTGCCCAGGCAGAATCGCCGTGGCATCGCTGGTCCCAGGCCACAACTCGCCATCCCCCATCGGCGAGCAGCGGCGCGAACACATCCATCGTGCGACTGAAATCGAGACCACCGTGGGCCAACATCAGCGGACGGGCGTCCACGCTTCCCCATTCGTTCACCGCGATCTTGAGACCGTCAGCATCCACAACGCGCGTCCGGTCAGGGGGTCTCGCTCCAGGAAATGTCACCTCGTTGTCGCAAACATATGCCTGGGCGCTCAACTCCTGCAGCGTTGTGCTCGGCGTTATCACGACAGGGTTGGTCATGATGTGCCAAGCACGAAACGATTGACCGTGCGATCCGAAGCGCGGCCAGCAGTGACGGTTCCTCGTAACCCGATGGCCTCTGAAGTTGTCACACGAGCGGCCTCCTCCTTGCTGCCAGGACCATTCGCGACGGTCCGAGAGCCATCGTCAAATCGCAGAATGTAGATCGACTGTTGAGGCTCCCCGGTTCGGTCGAAAAGGACGGTGTAGCTCTCGACGGTTGCTTCACCGCTGCACTCGTCGACAAGCGTTGGTGCGTTCACGATCACGGGTACTTTCTCCGTCGCCAGTCCGTCGGCGTCGTGCCATCGAGTCTGGTCACTCGAGAGCATGCAGATTGCATGTTTCGTAGCAGTGTTACCAAGCGCGCTTACAAGGCCATTCTTCGCAGGATCCGATGTGTTCCGGAGTCGCTCAACCATTGCGGCCATGCCATGAAGGGAGTAGTTGTTCCCCGGACCTCCTGCATACGCGAGGCCACCGGTGACTGTCACACCGCGGGGGTCGTCGACCGCGACGCCCAGCTCGGCAAGAGCGAGTTGAACGGCACTCGGGAAACACGAGTACAAATCGAACAGGTCGACCTCATCGACGCCGAAGCCTGCGTGTCGGAATACTTCGGACGCCGCCGCAGCGATCGCCGGTGATGACGTGAAATCCTCCCGTTCCGTCGGGCACCATCCGTCGGTGCCGCCGGCACCGCCGAGAACCGCAACCTGTTTCTCCGTCGGAATTCCCTGTCGGTCAGCCTCCTCCGATGACATAACCACGATCGACGCAGAAAGATCTACTTCCATGATGGCGTTCATGCGTTTGGGGTAGGGAAACCCGACCATCCGGTTTTCGGGCGAAGCCGTTGCGATGTCGTCGCCGCATTGGGCAAAAGGAAACCATGCGTAGGGATTTGTCGCCGCAACAGCAGTGTTGCGAGCCATGAACTCCCCTAGAAACCTTTGGTGTTCAGCAACCGTACGACCTGACTTCTTTCGAAGCGCGTTTTCGAAGAGCGGGTAGCACTGGATGGGCTCCATCATTGCGTGACGCGCCTCGAGCTCGTTGGTCAGGGGTCGCTGCCCCTTCAAGAAATCGCGATGCCCTTCAAACGGGGTCCAGTCCAGGGCGAGGCCCTCTTTCCGAGCTCGCCTTCGCCCATAAACACACTCAGCTCCCGTAATCACCGCAATGTCGACTCCGTCGGTGACGATCTTGTTCATCACCCTGTTCAACAGATCCCCCGGCGAGTTTCCACCCGGTTGTACCATCATCGGCTCGAAGGCGCCCACGAGCCCGATCTGACCAGCCACCACGGCACACAGGTCGACGTATCCCCACGCCAGCGGATCAACGCACGCCAGGACCGTCGTCTTCGCAAGCACCGACTCGGCCCCTGGCGCACCATTGGCAACAACGTCAGCAAGGGCGCGCTTCGTGGCCTCAGCCATCATGGCTGCCGGCTCCTGCGGATCAAAGGGACCGTCGAATTTTGGATTACGCCTCTGCTGTCCTACTCCGACGATTACCGCTTTACGAGCCATGTCTGGTACCTCCTGCGTACGAATCACGCCACAACAAACGTTGACGCAACCTTCGAACCTAGTTGCTCGATGCGCTGCCTTGGTGCTGTACGAACCCTTCTCCTACGATGAGGCCCATGAGCAAAGTATCCGTTACCACCGGTGGCAAGAATGGCCACGTCGTCGTCGTTGAACTGTTGGCCGGTCCTCACAACTTCGCATCCACGGATCTCATGAACGCACTCGCCGACGCAATCGAGGCCGCAGTTGCGAACGGAGCGAGGGCCGCGGTGGTTTGTGCAGAGGGGAAGTCATTCTGCGCCGGAGCGCAGTTCTCCGGGAGCGATGGACAGCGAGCCAACAATTTCGGTGCCTTCGTCCAATCCGACAACGCGACACCGATCGGACCCTTCTATGAGTCTGCGGTCCGGATGTTCAATGTCACCATTCCGATGGTGGCGGCGGTCCACGGACCGGCAGTCGGCGCCGGCTTCGGGCTGGCGACCGCCTGCGACCTTCGAGTCATCTGTCCGGAAGCTTTCATGGCGACCAACTTTGTTCGGCTCGGCATTCATCCTGGATTCGGTATCTCGACCACCCTGCCCGAATTAGTCGGACCCGCTCGCGCCGCGGACATCTTGCTCACCGGACGCCGCATTTACGGCGAAGAGTGCTTCACCCTTGGTCTCGCCAATCGTTTGGTCGCACAGGGCGAGGTCCGTGCGACTGCCGTCGCCCTGGCCGACGAAATGGCAACGGCAGCCCCCCTCGCGGTGGCGGCTACTCGCAAAACGCTCCGCGACGGGCTCGCCGAGCGCGTTCGCAAACAGCTTTCTCATGAGCGACAGACCCAGGATTTGCTTTCAGCCACTAAAGATGCCGAGGAAGGCATCGCATCGATGCTGGAACGCCGCGACCCCGTTTTTCACGGCGCCTAAGCTCCGTACTTCCTAAGGTTGACGATTTGTAAAGGCGTGCTTTGCAAAGTGCAAAGGCTGTACCAGTATGAGAGGCATGTCTTCTCAGCTCCTTACAACTGATCTTCGCCTGGGCCTCACCGCCGAACTCGTTGATAAAGCGTCCTACGAACGCGCAGTTGAGCGTTTCAAGGAGCGTCAGATCCCGCTTCCTACCTTCGCTCAGGTGGCCGAACCCACGACACAGCCACCCGGCGCGCTCGAGTCGCTGACGGGAGTAGATCCCGATGCCGCCGATGCACGCAACCTCTGGCGTGTTCATTGGTTCAACGCCGCAGACCGCAAGGGCCGTGTCGACGTGCCGATCCACGTCGTGCTGCCACCTTCGCTGACTGGAGTTTCCGCGACGATCATCGTCATGCTCGGCAACAAGTTTCCGATGATACGTGCACATAAGGTTCAAGCTGCGTACGCGGTCCTTGCCCCGCGGATCGTTACCGGCCAGTTCGATCCAACGTCGCAGCGAGCTGTTTGGCCGTCCACCGGAAACTATGCGCGCGGAGGGGTCGCAATAAGCCGGATCATGGGATGTCGCGGCACTGCCGTGTTGCCAGAAGGGATGTCGAAGGAACGATTCGAGTGGCTCGCCCGATGGACCGAAGACCCGAAGGATGTGATCCGAACGTTCGGCACAGAATCGAACGTCAAGGAGATCTACGACGAGTGCAATCGACTCGCCCAGGATCCGCAAAATGTGATCCTCAATCAGTTCAGCGAGTTCGCCAACTACATCGGGCATTACAACGTGACAGGTCGGGCGCTTTCAATGGTGTTCGAACACGTATCCTCGCAGGCCGGCTCGACACGCCACATGAAGCTGCGCGCCTTCACCAGCGCAACCGGATCAGCCGGCACCATTGGAGCGGGCGACTACCTCAAGGAGCGCTACGGGACGCAGATTGTTGCCGCGGAGGCACTGGAGTGCCCGACGATGTTGATGAACGGATTCGGCGAACACAACATTCAAGGAATCGGCGACAAGCACATCCCGCTGATCCATAACGTCATGAACACAGATGCCGTCGCCGCGATTTCCGACCGGGCGACGGACAACCTCGACATCTTGTTCAATACGGCCGCTGGGATGGCCTACCTCCGTGATCGCATGGGTGTGCCCGGTGCAGTGATCGAGCAGCTTACCCACTTCGGCTATTCAGCAATCTGTAACACGCTGTCGGCTATCAAGATGGCGAAGATGATGAATTATGGCGAGGATGACGTGATCGTGACGATCGCAACGGATGGCTCCGAGCTTTACCCCAGCGAGCGCGAGAAGTTCCTCGCCCGTGACTATCCCGGTGGTTTCGACAGCACAGCCGCGGCTGAAGTCGCCGGCCAGTACCTCCGATCCGTAGATACCGAGAACATGACGCAGCTACGTGAATTCGATCGAAGCAGGATTTTCAACCTTGGCTACTACACGTGGGTTGAGCAGCAGAACATCGGGTTTGAGGACTTCGAGGCTCGTCGCAAGCAGTCATGGTGGAGCGACGTACGCGGTCTCGTTCGCCAATGGGACGAACGCATCGTTGAATTCAACCAACGGACTGGGACTGCGTGAGCGTCTCGCTGACCCTTCGCTGCCACGGTTGCGCCGCAGTCGTTGACGTCGGCGACCCAGCCTTACGAAACCCCTTCCGATGCCCCAATGCCGACCGCGCTCCCACGGTGGACCACGTACTTACTTGGGATCCGGTGTCGTCGGGGGTACCGGCTTGGCCCACCGACGCGTCGACAAACCCCTATGTTCGCTACCGAACATTGCAGCATGCGTATTGGCTGAATCGCTCGCTTGGGGCTACCGACGCTGACCACGTCGCCTTGGTGAATCGACTCGACACATCGCTGCAGGCCGTCGATCGAGGATTCGTCGTGAGTCCGCTGATGGAGTTCGAGTACGCGGCGAAAAGTCTTGGGATCTCGGAACTCTGGGGAAAAATCGACACTCGAAACGTCGCTGGGTCCCACAAGGCCCGCCACCTGATGGGAATCCTTCTCCATTTAGAAGCGCGCAGAATATCGGCGCGCATACCTCTAGCGATCGCAAGCTGCGGGAACGCCGCGATTGCGGCGGCTACCCTAGGAAAAGCTTCCAAACGACCGGTCGAAGTCTTCATACCGACATGGGTGAAGCAACCGGTGCGTGACCGGCTCATCGCCCTCGGGGCGAAGCTGGTGGAGGCACCACGCCTCGCCAGCGACCCTCCCGGCGACCCCTGTTTGCACCGCTTTCACGACGCACTACACCGAGGTGCCCTTCCCTTTTGCGTCCAGGGCACCGAAAACGGACTGACGATAGACGGCGGCGCCTCGCTCGGCCACGAACTCGCAGACCAGTTTGCCATGCTTGGTTTTGTCCCCGAGCGTCTGTTCATCCAAACCGGTGGTGGCGCGCTCGGGTCGTCGGTCTTTCGTGGACTGTGCGATGCATTCGCCCTCGGAGCTATCGGCTCCATTCCCCGCATGCACTTCGTCCAAGCACAAGGGTGCGCACCACTTCACCGGGCGTGGCAAAGGGTTGCTCGTCGAGCCCTGCGCTCCTTGGGAAAGGAGGCGACCCTCGAAGATGGAGACAACGTCGTCGCAGCCACGCTCACGGCACCCGAATCCCAAGAGGCAGTTGACGAGGCACTCTCCTTCGCCGTGACCCATCGGTCAAATTTCATGACCGTCTGGGACGAGGAACCAACGTCGATTGCGACAGGCATTCTCGACGATGAGACCTACGACTGGTTCGCCTTGGTGAAGGCCATGATTGCTACCGGCGGATGGCCTGTCGTCGTGACCGATCGCCAGATCGAACGCGCCCTTGACATCGCCTGCCCGAACCCCGACAGTTCTGACTGCTGTGATGCGGATTATACCGGCGCCGCGAGTTTTGCCGGTCCGATCGCGCTTGCTGATGCCGGCCTCGTCGAACCGGCCGAACGCATAGTCGCGCTCGTGACCGGAGCGATGCGCACCTGAGCGAAGCGCTCTACGCTGAAACCCGTGAGCGACACTTTCCCGCGCCAGTACGCACGCACACGTCGGCTGAGCCTCGGCGAACCAAAGGCCTTTCGGATCGCTCCCGACGGGACGAGGGTCGTTTTCCTGCGGAGTCTGGGCGGAAGCGACCCAATCAACCGTCTATGGATCGCCGAACGTTCACCGGATGGGACGTGGACCGAGCGACTAGCCTGCGACCCGACTACGATTTTTGGCGGCGGCTCTACGGACTCCGATCTTCCGGCCGCCGAACGAGCACGTCGGGAACGACTCCGAGAGCAGGCCAACGGCATTACAAGTTTTGACGTTGACGAACGGGTGTCGATCGCTACCTTCTGTCTCGCCGGACATATCATCGTGGCCGGACTCGATTTCGCAGCAGGGCTCGAGACAAGGGGAATCGAGTCGGCCCCGGGCGCCTACGACCCTCGTCTGTCACCGAACGCAGAGCAAGTCGCCTACGTAAGCGAAGGATCGCTTCGAGTGGTGTCACTTCGTCGATCCGAACCCAACGATCGGATCCTCGCGGGAGACCCCGACGAAAACGTGAGTTGGGGTGTCGCCGATTTCAACGCCGCCGAAGAGTTCGATCGCCAACGGGGATTTTGGTGGTCGCCCGACTCCAACTTCGTCGTTGCCGCCCGCGTCGACAATACGCCGGTGAAGACCTGGTACATCGCCGACCCCGCACATCCGTCGCGCGAGCCGGTCGTGCACCGATACCCGGTCGCCGGTAGTGACAATGCAATCGTTGGGCTCGCACTGTTCGATGTGGCAACCGGCGCACGGGTCGACATCGAGACCAATCACGGGTCCTTTCCCTATTTGGTGCATGTTGCGTGGTTGGGTAGCGGATTAATCACGGTGTGGATGAATCGTGCACAGACGATTCTTCGTACGCTCTGCATCGATCCAAACACCGGAGGTACACGTACTATTTTGGAGCGGTCCGAGTCGACGTGGATCGAGCTGACTCCGGGAACGCCAGTTCTTCATGCCGATGGCTCAATTAGTGGAGTCATCAATGCACACATAGGACCCGACGCGCCTGCCGGTTTGCGGACTGCCTCTGAACGCAACGAGTTCGAAGATCCGCAGCGAACCAGCACCATAGAGATCGTGGGTGCCGATGGTGTGGGCCGACCGATCACCCCGCCGAACCTCCAGATTCAGCGCATCATTCACGCCGATAGCGATCATGTCGTCGCAATTGCGGGCGCGAGTCGACCCGTACGGGGTCTCGCCATAACCCCCGATCCGTCACAGAACGCAGTGATCGAAGTACGTGTTGCTGAGGGCACCACCACCGTGCTTGCGGGTGGATCATCCGAACCCGGTATTCACGACGCCACGGTTGCCGCAACGGGCGTCGGGATGGTCATGGTTCATCGGGCGGCAACGCTGGATTCAGGAACTGCCACCATCAAAATCTCCGTCGCTGGCCGAATCGAGCATCAATTCACGAACCTCGCCGAGGTCGCTTTGACCAATCCGCAGCCGACGTTCTTCCGGAGCGGTCCCCGAGCGCTCCCCTGCTGCGTCTTGTTCCCGTCGGACAAGACCCTGTTCGGCGACGACGGGTTGACGAAGTTGCCGGTGCTCCTCGACCCCTACGGCGGCCCTCACGCACAACGAGTTCTCGCCACACGAAACGCGCATGTGTCATCGCAGTGGTTCGCCGACCAGGGGTTCATTGTGCTTGTGGTGGATGGTCGAGGAACGCCTGGCCTGGGTCCGGACTTTGAACGCGCTGTGCAGGGCAACTTGGCCGACCCGGTTCTTGAAGATCAGATCTCGGCCCTTCACGACGCCGCGCACCGCTATCCGCAGATGGACTTGAGTCGGGTGGGCATCCGGGGGTGGTCCTTCGGGGGCTATCTTGCTGCACTCGCTGTCTTGAAGCGGCCGGATGTGTTTCAGAGCGCAGTTGCCGGCGCCCCGGTGACTGACTGGCGTCTCTACGACACCGGGTACACCGAACGTTACCTTGGGAACCCTTCCGATGATACGCGCCCATATGAAATCTCAAGCTTGATACCGCTTGCATCGGGACTGCGGCGCCCATTGATGCTCATTCACGGGATCGCCGACGACAATGTGGTTGCGGCACATACGCTCCAGCTGTCGAGCGCCCTCTTGGCCCATGGTCGCCCCCACGAGGTGTTGCCGCTGAGCGGCGTGACACACATGACCCCTCAGGAGGAAGTCGCCGAGAACCTCTTAAAACTCCAGGTTGAGTTTCTCCACCGTACCCTTCGCTCCCCGGAACTCCTCCCGTAAACGCCTCCCCCAACCGTCCCGGTACCGTGGCCCCCGCCGTCGCTACGGTCAGACGGCTACGAGCCCCCTATGTGGCTCGCGTATCCCGGTGACGATGTTGACACTTCGACGGGAGTATGCAGCGATGTTGTGGTCCGTTTGCCTGGCCGACTACCGGCCAGGTCCGCTGGTTCCCATCCCAGTAGGGCGCTACCCGCCAACGGTCGGGTTCGCTGCTCGCCACTCGCCAAGGGCCCGTTCGGCGGCGCTTGCGTTTTCGTGGCAGAGCTCGAGTGCGTGCTGCGCCGCTTCTCGCTGGATCTCAGCCGTCTCGACGGAAACCTCCGCATCTCGCTGAACACGCAGGAGTTGTTCTCGTCGTTCTTCGAGCTCGGTGATCTGGCGGGCTGTTTCGGTGACGTTGGCGATCGAATCCCGAAGTGTCGTGGTGGCCTCAATGGCCCCGGCGGATAGTGCGGCAAATGACGCGCGAGCCCGAGCGACTGCTACCTCTGCGTTCTCTACGGTCTCCGTCAACCGGCGAAGCGTTTCGGACAGCGCATCGGCTTGCGCATCGGCTTGCGCATCGGCTTGCGCATCGGCTTGCGCATCGGCTTGCGCATCGGCTTGCGCATCGGCTTGCGCATCGGCTTGCGCATCGGCTTGCGCATCGGCTTGCGCATCGGCTTGCGCTTG
>JANOYY010000024.1:0-1594 GCA_031429095.1 Acidimicrobiia bacterium
GGTGAGCATGTCGGGCGGACCGGACTACCGAACGTCGCGCGGTCGCAGTGTTGCTACGTTGCGTCCATGCCTGGAATTGGACGCCTTGCCGTGCTGGCGATCGATTGTCCCGACCATCGCGCCCTCGCCGCGTTCTACAGCGCGCTTACGGGTTTACCGGTTGGCGATGACGACGGTGACGATGACTGGATCGAGCTCGTGAACAACGGTCCGACCCTTGCGTTCCAGCGAGTCGACGACTACGTGGCGCCCACGTGGCCGGGCTCAACGCTTCCGCAGCAGGCTCACGTGGACGTGCATGTGCTGGACCTCGAGGTCGCCGAGGGTGCCGTGCTTGCGCTCGGCGCGACCAAGGCCGAGCACCAGCCCGGAACCACGTTCAGGGTCTACCTCGACCCCGTCGGCCACCCCTTCTGCCTCGTTCTCGACCACGCCAAGTGCTGACCTGCAACAAGACGCCAACTGGTGTGCCTCCCTATGCCGTTGCCGGCGGGATTCACGTTCGGTCTCTGCACCGATCGTTCGAGTCGAAGCGGCGCGATCCGGCTGATCTGCTCGAAGTCACCGTCGAAGGCAAGCCCGCTGCTCGACGTGCGGATCGCGATGGAGGAAATCATGCAGTCGACAATTCCCCGAGGCGTGACGCCGCGGGCCCGACACACCTGGCTCGAATCTCGCTAGACACCACCCAGTTCGTAGAGCGGCGACCTACGTGCGCTTCCTGTTCACCGAGTCCACCGTCCCTCCCCGCTTTCCGAGTTACTCAGCCCAGAGTGAGGAAATCGGAGCGATGTCGATGCGATCACTCACGCGCATGCTGCGGTCGCTTGTCGAAAGAACGATGCCACGGTGGAATCGCTCACCGATGGAATCCCGGAGGTAGCGAAGGTGTCGGGTATCTTCGGCCCGGACAGTTGCGCCAGCCTTGACTTCGATAGCGACAATCCGGCCGTCGCGTGCTTCCAGGATGAGATCTGCTTCACGAGCATCGCGATCGCGGTAGTGGTACGGCCGAGCGCTGGTTTGCGACCACCCCAGCTGTTTGCAGACCTCGCCTATGACAAACCCTTCCAGAAGCTGCCCGCTCGCCACTTCGTTTCGACGCAGAGATGACGACGTCCACCCAGCGAGGTGCGCTCCCAGCCCACTATCCACAAAGAAACACTTCTCCTTCTGCACCGCCCTCGAGGTCGCCGACGTCGCCCAACCACTGAGACGCTTGATCACAAACACCTCCTCGAGCAGCGCTATGTAACGGTCGATGGTCGACTTCGAGGAAGCGACCGTTTCGGCGATATTCTGCACACTTATCGTTGTGGCCATACGATTTGCAAGCAACGCCAGCAGCCGGAGGAGATCCGGCCGACGCTGGATCTCCGAAAGCTGTGTGATGTCACGATCGATCAGGTCGTTGATATAGGAACCGAAGAACTTGTCGCGGCGACTTGGAACTCTTCGTACCGCCTCGGGATACCCACCCGAAAGCGCAAGATCCAGGTACTGCGTTTTCGTCACCTCAGACTCGAATGAACGAAGGTCGCCGTCATCAAAGACCCGATCAACAAACTGCTCGACACGTCCCTCGAGTTCCCCC
>JANOYY010000025.1:0-68992 GCA_031429095.1 Acidimicrobiia bacterium
AATCTCGCGACCCCAGTTGAGCATCTCTTTCCAATCGGGTTTGTCCGCAATCGCCGCCGTTTCGACGAGCAGTCCCGTGTACCCCGTTTGTCCATGGGTGCCGGGGGCGTTGAAGCTCTGCTTGACCCCAGGTGGCAGGGCGTAGAACTCCTGAAGCATTGCGTAGGCCTCGTCGAGCAGGTCGGCCGAGACGTCGTGTCCGACGTACACAAATCCGGTCCGAAGACTGCGCATGACACCATCGACGATCGCTCGCTTGGTCGCAGCATCTCCCTTCTCGTACTTCACCAGGTCGACGTCAAGAATCTCGGTCGCGATTTCAGAAGTACTCATGGCGAAACGCTACCCCTCCCGCTGGAGGACTGGGCGCAGCTTTGCTGATGGACGGACCGGGCCAGCGCGACGATCCGTTCGGTGTCCATTCTCACCCGCCACGTTTGGGATAGGAGTTCACCGTCGCAATCGTGACGCCCGGTCGATCCGTAACATGCAACCGTTGGCCCGAAGTCACAGGCGCCGAGGCACCCAGTTTCGGTAAGTCGCACGCTCCCGCCCGACCGGTAGTAGGCAATCGAGTCGGCGTCGAGGGTTTCCCAGACTTCCTCGAATATCCTGCGGGCGCCGCGTTCGGTGCAACGAGGACCCACACAGAGCAAGATGTGTGCTGATGTATCCGTTTTCGGAATTCCCGCTGGCGCAACGGTCGGGTCATGCGTCACGGTCTCGACACTAGGCGCTCGCTCGTTGTCTGTACTCCTGCGCTGGACCGGTTTATTGCCGGCGAGTGCAACAATCGTGGGGTGAACCTCCCAAAACCAGTGGTCGTAGTCTGCGGCGAAGCCTTGATCGATTTGACCCACGGCCCTCATGACAAGTCGCTGCACTACGTCGGCCATGAAGGAGGTGGTCCCTGCAACACAGCGGTTGCACTCGGCCGGCTTGGAACGCCGACCGGATTTCTGGGGCGCATCAGCATCGACCAGTTTGGGCAGGCTCTCCGTACACATATGACCACGAGTGCCGTCGATCTTCGATATGTCGCTGAAACAAAAGATCCGACCATGCTTGCCGTGGCAACTATTGGTGAGGCGGGCAACGCCGATTACTCCTTCTATACCAAAGGAACGGCGGATGTGGGCCTCACCGTCTCATCGCTCCCGACGCTGGAAGACAGTGTTGCCGTGCTCCATTTCGGAACGCTGGCGCTTGCGCTCGAACCGGTGGGTACGGCATTGTGCGCGCTGGCAAAACGCGAAATCGGACATCGTCTGATCGCGCTCGATCCAAACGTTCGTCTGATCGCCATATCCGATGTCGATCATTACCGGACCCGGATCGAAGAATTGGTAGGTATCTCAGACGTCGTCAAAATCAGCGACGCCGATCTTCTTTCGCTTTGGCCCGACACATCTGGTGAGGAGCAGGCCGCAAAGCTGTTTGCGTCCGGTCCCGTGTTGCTCTGTGTGACTCGTGGAGGCGAAGGCGTGACGGTCTTTCATAGCTCCGGCCGCTTTGAGTTACCCGCTGAAACTGTTGATGTGGTCGACACGATTGGAGCCGGCGACACCTTCAATGCGGCGCTTCTCCACTCGTTGGTTACGAAGAAAGTCCTGAGCCGAGACGCGGTAGCGACGATGGACCACGAGCGGGTCCGGGAGTCGGTTTCCTTCGCCTCACGCGCCGCAGCAGTTACCTGTTCGCGAGCCGGGGCAAACCCTCCCTGGGCCAGGGAGTTGTAGGGCACTACCTCCAGAAGGGCGTTGGGAAGTTCGGGTGCGCCAGAGCACACAGTGTCATGATCTGAACGACCTTGATCACGGCACCCAGGCAGTCCCCCGTTATGCCGCCGAACATGCGACGGAACAAACCGTTCGAACCGACGACAACCACAATCGACGCCACTGCCATCCCGAGCCCCCAAAGTGGGTTGGAGGAAAGGATCAGGACCGACAAAGCGGTAAGTGCAGATACTGCAAGAACTCTGTTGTCGACACCTTCAAGGTAGGGCTCGGCGAGCGACGCGTCGCCAGAAGCCTGTCTGCCGATACGAATGAGGAACACGGAAGCAAAACGGCCTAGCACATGCGCACTTATCAATGCGAGAATCGCTCGCTCGACTGACATTGATCCAAGCAGCGAAAGCTCACTGCCAACGACCACCGCAAGACCGGTTGCACCGAATGCCCCGATCCGACTATCACGCATGATTTCGCGACGCTTTTCGGCCGTCGCTCCACCCACGCCATCGCAGACGTCGGCCAACCCATCCTCGTGCAGGAAGCCCGTCAACAGGATCGACGTGGCGACCGCGCCAATCGCGCCGACCGTTGCTGGGAACTGGAGCAGCGAGCGGAGCACCCAGACAATGCCGGCGGCGGCTCCCCCGACGAGGACACCAACCAGCGGGAAAAGAGCGGCCGACGCCCCCAAATCCGCGGATCCATGCGGCGTCCATCTTGGAGTTGGCAGCCGAGTCATGAACTGGACTGCGGCAAAGAACCGCCCGGTCGCTCGACGAAAGGATGGCGGATTATCGGACAACGACGCGGCCCGGCGTGCCAACCACCAACTCGCCGATCACAGCGCCATGATCACCGCTGTCGCGAAGCTCCGAACACAGTTCATCGACTCGATCCGCACGAACACAAAGGAGCAGTCCACCCGACGTTTGCGGGTCCGCCAACAGTCGGTGTGCGTCGACCCTCGGCGTCTCGAGGACAAGCGAGCCGGTCACGAACTCGAGGTTGCGGCCGGTCCCGCCCGGCACGAATCCCTTGGCGAGTATTTCCTGGGTAAGCGGAAGAATCGGAATCGCCTCGATGGAAAGGCGAGCCTCGACGCCGCTGGCCAAGGCCATTTTGTGGAGGTGTCCAGAAAGCCCGAATCCGGTGATGTCCGTGGCTGCTCGAACCCCAACCCGCACGGCAGCCGTCGACGCCGTGGCGTTGAGGCGCGTCATTGATGCCACTGCAGCCTCGACCGCCGGCCGGAGCCAGCCATGCTTGACCTCGTCGGCAGTGCAACGCTTGAGAGCAGTAGTGATGGTGCCCGTACCGAGGGCTTTCGTGAGCACCAACACGTCGCCCGCACGACCCCGATCGTTGGTCATGATCTGATCGATCATCACCTCACCGAGAACGGATTGGCCAAACATCGGTTCAGGACCATCGATCGTGTGCCCGCCGCCGATAACCCAGCCACCGCGTTCCGCGAGATCACTTGCTCCGGCGAGAACGTCGCCCAGCAACTCAAAGGGCAACTGGTCGCGAGGCCACGCCGCGATGTTGAGGGCCAGCATCGGGCGGCCTCCCATGGCGTACACGTCGCTGACCGAGTTTGCGGAGCCGATGGCACCCCAGGTGTAGGCGTCGTCGACGAGAGGCGTGAAGAAATCGACCGTCGATACGAAGGCCCGCGCCGCATCGACGCGCCAAACTGCGGCGTCGTCTCCAGTTGCGGTCCCGACTAGCAGGTCGGGGTGGCTTGCGATCGGCACACGGCGCAGAACCTGCGCCAACTCGGACGGACCGAGCTTGCATGCTCAACCCGCGCCGTGGCTGTATTGGCTGAGTCGTACTTCTTCGGACATGACCCGATGAGTCTTGCAGCGATCGGATCGGGCCGGGGTGCGTTCGTCCCGAATTCTTTCGTGTGACAAAAACCCGAGTCATTGCTCGCAATCAACTGGTGTATTTCCGAACAACGGTGCAACGATGGACGCCCCATGCCCGCTACCCCAGGTACCGCTCGTGCGGCCCTCGAAAACCGACCGTTTCGTCGGCTGTACTACGCGGGATTTGCCTCCAACGTCGGGTCATGGATGCAAACCGTTGTTCTCGGTCCGTTCGTTTACAAACTCTCTGGGAACTCCGCCCGCTTTGTGGGCCTGGTGATCTTTGCCCAACTCGGACCACAGCTCCTCGTTGCGATTCCCGGAGGCGCTCTGTCGAATCGCGTTTCGAACCGCAAGGCACTGATGCAGACGCTGCAGGTGATTCAAGTCCTCTCGGCCCTCTTCTTGGCATTGGTAGCCGCCCAGCTGCATCCGTCGAAGACGATGGTGCTCGTCGGTGTGGCCATTGGGGGGTGCGCCGGGTCGCTCTACGCACCGAACTACCAGGCAATCCTTCCTGATTTGGCCGGCATCGAAAACATCGGCGGCGCCATCGCACTCAACAGCACGCAGATCAACGGGTCGAGAGTTCTCGGCCCGGTGATCTACGGCCTGCTCGTTCGGTTCTCTGGTCTCACGCCGTCGGGCGCATTTTTGATCAATGCCGCCAGCTTCGGCGTCCTCATCATCGTGTTACAGGGAATCGCTGTGGCCAGCGCGCCTCCGCCGACCAAGGACACTCCGAACGGGATTCGTGTACTCACGGAGGGGATCAACGTGGTCCGGGGGAACGCAGTCCTTCGGCGCGCACTGATCACGATGGCACTCATGTCACTGTTCGCCTTGGTGTTCATCGGTCAGTTTCAAACCATCTCGGTCCGAGCGTTCGGGGTCGATGGCAAAAGCACCACCTACTCGCTGCTTTACGCCACATGGGGCTTTGGGTCATTGCTAAGCGCGCTTTCCATGGGCACGGTGTTCGCTCACGTCGACAAACGCCGACTCACCAAGCCGATGCTTCTCGGGTTCTCGTTCTTCATAGCGCTCTTTGGATTCGTCCGCTCGCCCGCACTTGCATTTCCCGTGGGCTTCGGACTTGGTTGCTGCTATTTCGGCACCCCAACCGCGTTGCTCACCATTGCCCAGGAACACCTGACGCCTCGGACACGAGCACCGGTGATGGCACTCTGGTTTATGTCGTTCGGCGGATTCGTGCCGCTTGCGTCGCTCTGGGGTGGATGGATGATGGACATGATCGGCGGAAGCCGAGGCGTGCTTGTTGTTCTTCTTATCGGCTCGGTGATCACTTTCGTACTTGCCTTCTACAGCGATCTGCGCCGTCTCGATCGCCCCGAGCCATCGCGGGTCGAGGACGCCTACCTTCTGTCCGACAGCTAGGGCTGTGTCCCACAGCTAGGGTTTCGACCGCGATGGAAAAGACTCGACCGTTTGTCATTGGTGTCGCCGGCGGCACCGGATCGGGAAAAAGTACCGTGGCCGATCGCGTGATCGCCACGGTGGGACACCAAAAAGTTTCGGTCGTGGCCCTCGACTCGTACTACTGCGATCACGCCCATCTCACCGTCGAAGAACGGGCCAAGGTCAACTATGACCACCCCGACGCATTTGATTGGGAATTGCTGAACTCCCACATTCGAGCCCTGGTCGCCGGGCAGATAATCAGTGTTCCGGTGTATGACTTTGCCAATCACGCCCGATCCTCGGTGACGATGACCGTTCGACCGGCACCGATCATCGTCGTCGAAGGAATCCTCGTGTTGTTCGAGCGCTCGTTGCGCGAGAACATGGACCTGAAAGTGTTTGTCGACGCCGACGCCGACGTCCGTTTCATACGACGGCTCGAACGCGACGTCCGTGAACGTGGGCGCTCACCAGAGTCCGTGATCGCCCAGTATCTCGACACCGTACGACCGAGTCACCTCAACTTCATCGAGCCATCCAAACGGTACGCGGATGTCATCATTCCGCACGGCGGCTACAACGAGCCGGCCCTGGACATGCTCGCCGCCCGCATCCGGTCGGTCGACGAGACCCACGGTGACTAGCGCGATTTTGACGTTCAGCGCTTGCCCTGACCAATGCTCTTTCCATACTTCTTGTACAGAATCAACACGATGACGGCACCTATCACGGAGCCGATGATTCCGGCCCGCTGAACCACCCCGTTGGACGAGTCGCTCCCGATCAAACGGCCAAGAAAGCCTCCCACGAAGCTGCCGACGCCACCGAGCAGGATTGTCTGTCCCCACGACATTGCGTCCTTTCCGGGGACGAGCGCTCGCGCAATGACGCCCGCAATGAATGCGACAATAACAAATCCTATAAGTGAACTGATCATTTTGGAAACCTCCCTGCGCAACCAGCCTGGTCTCGCAGGCGCGACACTACGTGACCTTTTGGAACGGCGCGGCCAATGACCTGAAGTGCCCCTGAAACAAGCCGGGGTTCTCAGGGTTGCGCGGCGATCAAGCTCGATCGAGGCGCACAATCAGGCTCGAGGTATCCCACCGTCGACCGCCTATCTCGATGACTTCACCGTAGAACTGGTCCACGATCTGGGTCACCGGCAGGTGCGCCCCATTTCGCTTGGCTTCATCGAGGCAAATACCCAAGTCCTTGCGCATCAGCTCCACCGCGAAGCCGAAGTCGAATTTTCCCTCGCCCATCGTGGAGCCTCGGTTCATCAGCTGCCACGACGACGCCGCACCCTGACTGATGGCACCGATGACTTCGTTGACATCGAGCCCGGATTTCTGCGCGAAGTGAATTCCTTCGGAGAGCGCCTGCACCAGGCCCGCAATACAGATCTGATTCACCATTTTGGTGAGCTGTCCCGAACCGGTCGGCCCCATGTGACGACACGCCTTCGCAAACGCTGCGATCAGGGGTTCGGCCAATGCGTAGGCATCGGCGGTGCCGCCGCACATCACGGTCAACTGGCCGTTCTCTGCGCCCGCCTGCCCTCCGGAAACGGGAGCATCGACGAAATGCACACCAACTTCTTCAGTCGCCGTGGCGATCTCGCGAGCCACTTCGGCAGATGCGGTGGTGTTGTCGATGAGTACCGCGCCCGGGGTCATTGCCCCGAGTGCGCCGTCCGGTCCGAGCACGACGGCTCGCACGTCGTCGTCGTTGCCGACACACAAGAAGACCGCATCTTGCCCGTGTGCTGCTGCGGCCGGCGTCGACGCACGACGACCACTATTGGCTTTGCACCAGTCGACGGCCTTCGATTCTGTGCGGTTGTACACCGTGACTTCGTGACCGGAAGTCGCGAGGTGGCGAGCCATCGGGAATCCCATGACTCCCAGGCCCAGGAACGCAACCTTCGCCATGGCTATGCCGAAACGATCAGCGAAGGGTCGTTTTTCAACACCTTGACGATTGCGTTGGCAGCCGGAGCTTCGGCCAATGCTGCAGCGGCCAGCATCAGACGCGTCGTCGACACGCCATGTTTTTGGGCGAGAGCCGGAGTCACCGCCATCAGGTCGGCTTCTGAAGGGAGGTCCGCTTTCTCACCTAATGCCTCTATGCAGTCGTGCAGGCATGCATCGGTCATGGTTGCACACGCCCGATCGGGCAGGCCCTTCATTCGGCCCCGCTTCAATGCCCCTCGTAGACCATCGATGTTCAGGTTTTCGTCATCGGAACCGCTCAGGCCGATAAACCAACGCTTTGCCTCGTCTGGGCACGCGGCGACCAGTTCTTCGAGTTGGGCGTCGGGCATCAGTCGCAGCTCTTTTTCGACGAGGGCCAGACGAAGGACATGTTCTTTCGAATTCACGGCGTCGACGCTACTGGGCGGGAGGTGGGGAGATGGACCGCCTGGTGTCAAACACGAAGCAGTCGCCTTCGTAGTCCTGGGCCGGGTTTTCCACAGTTTGGAAGAAATTCACTATTCCACCCTCAAGGTGCAGAACTTCGATATCGCGTTGCGCCAACCACGCGGCCGTCTTCTCGCAACGGATTCCCCCGGTGCAATACATGGCGATGGTCTTACCTTCCCACTCGAGAAGGTGTTCCTCGACATAGCTCGAAAAGTTGGTGTAGTCGTTCACGCCCGGATCTCGGGCGTTGCGGAAATGCCCGACACCAAACTCGAAGGAGTTTCGGTTGTCGAGGACGACGACGTCGGGACGATCCAACAGCGACCGCCATTCCGACGGGCTCACGGCACGTCCGCCGCCCTCGGTTGCGTCGATTCCATCAATTCGCAGCGGAACCAGTTCCGCCTTCACTTTCACCTTGCGTCGCGAGAACACCTGCTCCGTGCAGGTGGTGGTCTTAATGAACAGGTCAGCGAATCGATCGTCGGACGCGAACAGTGCCCGCACCCGGGCCATTGCGCCCGGTGTTCCGCAAAGCATTGCGTTGATTCCTTCACGGGCCACGAGGACCGTGCCGAGTACGCCAGCCTCGTAACACCACTGCTCGATCATCTCCGCGGTCGTCGGCGGGTCTTCCAGCGCGACGAAACGGTAGAACGAATCGTGCTCCATTGCCCGCCTGTCGACATTCATATGCGCGCAGATCTCGGTCAACGCCTCACCCCCATTGATGAGATAAGTGCAATGAGATCATCGGGCACTTCGATGCCGTTTTTCGTCGCATCCTTGCGGAATGCGAGACGCCGATCCCCCGGAAGTCGGACATCATCGCCTTCGTTGAGGAGTGCTTCGATCAGCGCTTCCAATCGAGTCCCAAAGCCGCCACCTTGGGAGTCTGCTATTGCCGGAGAGATCGCAATCAAGAGTTGGCCGACATCGGGGGGACCGCCCTCATTGTCGCCGAACGAGGACGACTCAAACGACCACGATCCCCCGCTGAGTCCTGCAGCGAGCACCTCAACCATGAGACCGAGCGCAAAGCCTTTCGCTCCGCCAAGCGGCCGGATCGACCCGGCAAGACCCGCTGCGGCGTCGGTTGTTGGGTTCCCGTCCGAGTCTTGGGCCCATTCCGGCGGGATCGGACGACCGGATTGGGCGGCCTCGTTCACATTTACCCATGCCGTTGCGCTCGTCGAGAGGTCCAAAACCACCGGCTCGCTGTTGGCTCGCGGAATCGCGAAGGCCATCGGGTTCGTCCCGAAGAACGGACGTAGGCCCCCGACGGGCGCAACCAACGACGAGGAGTTTGCGAAACAAAATCCGATCAATCCTTGGCGGGCGAGGGCATCGACAAACCAGCCAAGTACTCCTGCGGAGTAGGAATGCGATATCACCATGGCGGCGATGCCGTTCGCCCTGGCCAGCCTTACCAACTGCTCCCGGCCGATCACGAACGCAGGGTGACTGAAACCGTTGCCAGCGTTGACCTTCGTGATCGCGCCCTCCACGGAAGTGACCGTTGGTACAGCACTCCCCACCACCTTCTCGCAAAGCAGATGCTCGCAATAGGTCGGGAGGTAGCGGAGTCCAACGTTGGGGATGCCCTCAGCTTCGGCGTCAGCAATTGACTCCGCCGTCGGTGTGGCCTGGCGGTCCGATGCGCCGCAACGGCGAAGCGCTTCATATGCGAGCCTATAAATTTCTTGAAGGGTGAGGGTGGGCACGCCCCCAAATCTAGAACTGCTTCGGGGGTGGTGCACGATACGACGGAGCACTCTCCCATGGATTGTGGAGCACCACCTTTTTTTCGAGCGGCTTACGAACAGGGTCAGTGACCGTCAGACAAACGCGAGTCCTGTGCACTGCCACCCGTTGGCGCGCGGACACCGGCATCAATAATTCGCCCGATCACTTCTTCGGGAACTGGGTCTGGCTTCAACCATCGCATCGCCCGGGGTCGTATGGAGGGCCTCGTAAGTATCTATACCTTGTTCTCGATTCTAGGTATTCCTACATTTCGTAGCCGTACCGCTAGAACTCGCTGAGGAAGGACTCGACGTCGTGATCTGCAGCGGCGAGCCAGGGGCGAAGGAAGAGTTGCTCCAAAAGATCGGCGCCGCGTTCGTTGCTCGGGTCGAGGTCGCTCACCACGACCGATGCAAATGCCTGCTGGAGCAGCGACGCTCGGTAGTGACGCCAGCACGTGTCGAGGTCGTATCCCTCGATGCCAGCCTGCACGATGTTGCGGTGATAGCGCTCCACCAAGGCTGTTTCGTTCACTCGACGCGTCTGGGGTGTCAACGACCCCGCCAACAGATTTGCGATGTCCCACGCACCGACATGTCGGGTGCAGAGTTGGAAGTCGATCATGGTGATCGTCGATTCACCGGACGAACCCCCGAAGAGATAGTTCTCGGCGCGACAATCGGTGTGTGTGAACGTGGGATGCCCTTGCTCGATCCACCAATCAAGGAGGTCCGGGTATTTCGGAATTAACCTTCCGATCGTGTCGAGCAACTTCGGATCAACCTTCGCAGCGAATCGCTCCTGGAACCCATCCCACTTCGCGATCGCAAGATCCTTGGCACCTTTATACAAAGGGTTGTTCATCGGCGGAAGCCAATCGAGCGCAAACAAGGCGTCGGTGTTCCAGAATCTGGCGTGCAACGACGCAACTGTGTCGATGATGTTCTCGGCGTCTCTAACCGTGATGCCCTCGATCTGATTCGGGCACCGCGACCCCACGATCTCCTCCATCACGAGCACGAACGGCGCGCCGGTCGGGTCCGCGGCCACGATGTAGGGCGTCGGCACCCGCATGGGCACGTTGTTCGCGATCTGACGATAGAAGTTCACCTCACGTTGATAGAAACCCATCAGCGTGGCGATGAATACGTTCTCCGCCGCCATCGATTGGCATTTCGCAACCATCGTCGCGGGGCCCTTTTCGCCCTCGGCATAGGCGAGGTGGAGTCGCGCCACCTCACCGAGGATCCCGACGCCCGCACCGAGGTTTTCGATACGAAGACTCGAAACCTTCCCGATCCCAGTTGGGAGGTTGGCATTGAGCCATTCGACGGTGATGTCGTCGCATTGAGCCGGTACCGATGTCATTGGGTCAGACATGTGGTGCCCTTAGGCGTAGAGGGCGAACAGTTCTGACAGTGCCTTGGCCTGACCACCAGTCGTGGAGCTCGCCACGATGATCGGTGTCGTGACTCCAGCGTCGAACCATTTTTCGATTCCGTCGCGGACCTCGGTCGCCGACCCATAAAGGACAACCTCCTTCAACCATCGTTCGGTCATCAACCCCGGGAGCGCCTCCCGGTCGCCACGTTCGAGCGCAGCGCCAATCGCGTCCATTTCTTCGGCAAATCCGTTGTCATGCCAGTAGTTGCGGTAGTTCGGCAAGCTGACGTACATCGTCAACGTCTTGCGGCATACGGCAGCTGCGGCAGCGCTGTCCTCGTCGATAACAGTTGGGATCATGTCGCCAACGAAGAAGTTCGATTTTTCGGCTGGGATAGTGGCCAGTTGCGGACCCATTGCGCTTCGCGCTGCGTTGGCCCAGATTGCACCATCGGCCGTCTCGATTGCGAGGTCCAGCATCTTCTGTCGCATGGTGGCCAGGACAATCGGCGGCAGAGCCCCAACTTGTTTTTCGGCTGCTCGAAGCGACGCAACGTAGGCGCGCATATCGCTGAGCGGTTTGTGCGTTTCGACCTTCATCCGATCGAGGACTGGCGCGTGGCTGACCCCGATCCCGAGGTGAAACCTTCCACCGCTCATCTCGTGAAGGTGAGCTGCCTGCGTCGCGAGCTGATTTGGATGCTGAAAGTAGATCGGCTGGATCGCGGTGCCGATACCAATTGTTGCCGTGCTGTGCGCGACGGAAAGGCACAGTCCGAGGGCATCGCCAAAACTCGGGCAATACACACCGGAGAACCCGAGACGTTCTGCCTCGACCGCAGCTTCGATCACCGTCTTTCGCTTCCCGGGAGAGGCGGCGAGTGAAAGTGCAGGCATGCGGTTTGCGCTCATGGTCGGCAAAGGTAGCAAGGACCACCCAGTCGACACGAACCCGTGCTGTGTCACTTTCGAAGCTCGAGAACTCGAATTGGCCCTCCGGTCTGTACTAGGAATGAACGACGCACTTCGAACCGAACACTGAAAGCAGGTCAACATGCGCGAAGCAGTCATCGTCTCCTACGCCCGAACCGGGCTGGCCAAGGCCGCTCGCGGCGGATTCAACATCACCGCCCCCGTCTCCATGGCAGCCCACGCCGTCAAGCACGCAGTAGCCAAAGCGGGCGTCGAACCCGAAGCGGTCGAAGACGTGTACTTCGGCAACGTCGGCCACCTCAACAACAACGTCGCTCGAAACGCCGCGCTCTTGGCTGGCCTTCCGATCACGACCTCCGGCGCTTCCATCAACCGCTTCTGCTCGTCGGGCCTCAACTCAATCGCGCTCGCTGCCAATGCCATCGTGCAAGACGGCGTCGACGTCATGGTCGCCGGTGGCGTTGAATCGATCAGCGTTCCCGGTGGAACACCGTCGAAGTACATGTTCGACACGGACCTGACGGACAAGCACCCCGACATCTATATGGCCATGATCGACACCGCCGACATCGTCGCCGAGCGCTACAAGGTCAGTCGCGAGTCGCAAGACGAGTTCTCGCTCATCTCCCAGCAGCGCATGGCCAAGGCCCAGGAGGCCGGCCTCTTCGAAGACGAGATCGTTCCCATGAAGACCAAGATGATGCTGGTCAACAAGGAAACGAAGGAGGAGAGCATTGTTGACTACGTGGTGGACCGCGACGAGTGCAACCGTCCCGATACAACCATCGAAGGCCTGGCCAAGTTGGGCCCGGTCAAGGGTCCCGGCAAGTACATCACCGCGGGCAACGCCAGCCAGCTCTCCGATGGCGCCGCCGCTGTTGTCGTCATGGAGGCCAAAGAGGCCGAGCGCCGTGGCCTCACGCCGATGGGCGCGTTCCGTGGCTGGGCTGTGGCGGGATGCGAACCCGATGAAATGGGCATCGGCCCGGTCTTCGCCGTCCCGCGCCTACTGGAGCGTCACGGTCTCAAGGTCGACGACATCGACATTTGGGAGCTCAACGAGGCCTTTGCGAGTCAGTGCCTCTATGCCCGCGACCGCCTGGGCATCGATCCCGAGAAGTACAATGTCAACGGGGGCTCAATCGCCATTGGTCACCCGTTCGGCATGACCGGAACCCGCCTGAGCGGCCACATCCTTCAAGAAGGCAAGCGTCGTGGTTCCAAGTACGGCGTCGTCACGATGTGTATCGGTGGCGGCATGGGCGCAGCGGGCCTCTTCGAGATCTACTGAGTTCGACTCACTCTGTGAACTCGCGTGGGGCGCTTCGGCGCCCCACATTCGCGTCCGGCCGCGACGCAGTCAAGGCCGACGGCGTTTTGGCCGATCACTCGTTGGTGACCGTTCTCGAAACAGACCGTGACCCGGGGATAGTCGCCTCCGGACGGCCCTCGGGGATCGTGGCGCAGCGTGGGCGTCGTCGGTGGGGAATGTCGACAGCCACGCTTCGGTATCTGGTCACCGTGTTCTTTGCGTCGCGGTTGGTCAACATCTTCTTCGTACTTCGGGGTCGACGCGGGATCATTCCGTTCGCGTTGGCCGACGCCGGACCCGGGGCTGGTGGCTCGCTCGTATCACCGTGGACATTCTTCGACGGCCGGTGGTACCTCAAGGTCTCCGGCTCGGGCTACGAGGACTTCACCAGCGTGTTCTATCCGCTCTACCCAAACCTGTTGAAGCTCGCTGGCGCGAACCCAGTGCACCGAGCGGTGTTCGGGATTGCGCTGTCAACGGTGTGCTTTGCCATCGCTCTCCCCGTTTTGTTTCGCCTCGTCGAGTCGTCCCATGGGACCCGGTCCGCCCGGTTGACCTGTGCCATCACCGCATTCATGCCGTTTAGCGCCGTGTGGGGCGCGGTCTATACGGAGTCGCTCGCGCTCTTGCTCCTCGTTCTCACGTGGACCTTCGTGCGCCAGGAACGCTGGGTCCACGCTGCCCTTCCCGCCCTCCTCGTGGGTCTGACTCGCAACGTCGGCTTCGTACTTGCAGGCGCCATGTTCGTCGAGTTCCTCCAACAACGCTCCGATGCCGCAAAAGTGCACTCGGGGTCCTTCCCTGGGCGACCCCGACGTCAGTCTCGGATGCGTATTGCAACAGTGCTCGTCACGTGCGCGCTGCCTGCGCTTGCATCGGGCGGGTTCATGTTGTGGGCAAATCACCGCTTCGGCGGCACCGGTGGCCTTGCCGCCCAAAAGGCATATGCCCGAGGTCTCGAGTGGCCCTGGTGGGCGATCTGGAAAGACCTTGCGTCATTCCAGAGCTACCTCACGATCGGCAAAATATTAGCGCTGGGAGGACTGTTCTTAGCCGCTGCGGTTTCGATCTCACAACGACGACGCCTCCGGCTCGGAGAACATTTGTTGGTATGGGGCGTGATGGCTATGCACCTGTTGTTGGCACGCCAGAACCCACCCCATACGATCGGCGCCGCCCGCTACCTGATGACGTGCTTCCCATTTGCGACTGCACTCGCCCTGTGCATCGAACGTCTCCCAAGACGCTGGATGACACCTCTCGCGATGCTGCTGGTGTCGATGTGCGCCATTGGAGCGACGACGTTCGGCGCCGGGCAGTTCGAGATCGGCTGATGTGTTTACGCGGAGCGCGATCTGTACGCTTCGCAGATGGTTACTTTCGACTTCAGCGGTAAGACAATTCTGATCACGGGGGCGAGTTATGGCCTCGGAGAGGCTTTCGCCCTCGGCTTCGCCAAAGCTGGAGGTGAACTCATTCTCACGGCTCGATCGGCCGAACTCTTAGATGCGGTCGCCGACGCCTGCCGGAAGGCAGGCTCGCCGAAAGTCACCGTCGTAGCGGGCGACGTTTCAGTCGAGGCCGATGTACAACGCGTCGTGTCCACAGGTCTCGCAGAACACGGAAAGATCGACGCCCTCGTGAACAACGCAGGAATCTCCGACATGCGTGGCCTTGCCCCGGAACAGTTCGACCTCGAGTCATTCAATCGGATCATCGCGGTTGACCTCGTTGGAGCATTCCTGTTCGCGCGCGAATGTGGCAGGCACATGTTGGAGAGGAAGTCCGGCTCCATCATCAACATCTGCTCGATCATGGCCAGCGGCGGCAGCGACACCAACCTTGCCCCCTATGCCGCGGCGAAAGGCGGGTTGCTGAACCTCACGAAGCAGTTGGGCACGGAGTGGGCCGACCGAGGTGTTCGCGTTAATGCGGTGTCGCCCGGGTTCATCGTGACAGAAATGACCCGTGCCGCTCTTGAAGGGATGGGGATGACGAAGTGGATCGCGAGTCGAACGCCGATGCGTCGGGTCGGTGAGATACCCGAAATTGTGGCGCCCGTAATGTTCTTGGCCTCCGATGCATCCAGTTATGTCACCGGCTTGGACTTTCTGGTCGACGGTGGCACCAATGCCGTCAACGGCGCACAGCAGTTGATGCCGATTCATCACGAATGGAACGTGGACAAGCCAAGAGTCCCCGGAGGCTACGAAGGTCTCGTTCCTCGGCCGGAATGGATCGAAGCCATGAAGGATGGCATTCCCGGAGTCCACTACGCGGTGCCTCAATGAGCGGGAACGGCCACGATCACGACCCCGTCGATCCCCCACAGCTTCACGAGGTCAGCGATGGTGTGTTCGCATATATTCAGCCCGACGGCACGTGGTGGATCAACAACTGCGGATTCGTGACGGCGTCCGATGGCGTCGTCGCAATCGATACCTGTGCGACCGAAAAGCGGACCAAAGCGTTCCTGTCCACCGTGCATGGTGTGACAACTGCACCCCTTCGTACACTTATTAATACGCACCATCACGGCGATCACACGCACGGCAACTATCTCACGCACCCGGCCACGATCGTCGGCCACGAAAACACCCGGTCGGCACTGTTGGAAACCGGAATCCAGCACTACAACGGAGTGTGGGAGACGCCCGACTGGGGTGACCTCCGACTCGCTGCCCCAATGATCACGTTCTCTGACCATGTCAACGTCTGGGCCGGCGATTTGAAGATGGAGCTCCACTACATAGGCACGTCGGCCCACACAACCAACGATGTGGTGATCTGGATTCCGGAGCGAAAGGTTCTCTACACCGGTGATCTGATCTTCAACGGCGGAACCCCGTTCGTTGTTATGGGTTCGGTATCGGGTGCTCGGGTTGCCGTTCAACGGCTCCGCCAATTCGACGCCGACGTTGTTGTGCCCGGCCATGGCCCGGTATGCGACCTTTCCGTCCTCGACACGCTTGATCGGTACTACGCGTTCGTACAAGACCTGGCGATCGAGACAGACCGCGCCGGCGTCAGCGCTCTTGAGGCGGCCATGTCGGCAGATCTCGGCGAGTTCTCCGGGCTTAGCGATTCCGAACGCATCGTGGGCAACCTTCACCGGGCGCTTTTCGAGCTGCGTGGCGCGGCGCCGGGCGCACCCATGGACCTCACACACGCAATCGGCGACATGATCGCTTACAACGGCGGCAAGCCGTTGCGCTGTCGTGCCTAGGGGCAGACGCCGCGCTTCGCCTCGGAGCCGGTCGGCTACCGTGAATCTATGACAGCTTTTACTGACTTCACGATGAAATCAATCACCGGGGAAACCGTGCCATTTGAGACGTATCGAGATCAGGTTTGCCTGATCGTGAACGTCGCCAGCCGTTGAGGCCTTACCCCCCAGTATGCAGGTCTGCGTACGTTGCACGACGAGAACACGGCCCAGGGTTTCCACGTCCTCGCCTTCCCCTGCAACCAATTCGGTGCTCAGGAGCCTGGCACTGATGCAGAGGTGTGGGAGTTTGCGACGACCACCTATGGCGTCACGTTCCCAATGTTCTCGAAAACTGAGGTCAACGGCGCCGACGCTTGTGAGCTGTTCGCCTGGTTGAAGGAACAAACCGGTGGGGCCGATATCGGTTGGAACTTTGAAAAGTTCCTTGTCGATCGATCCGGCACGGTAGTCGCTCGTTTCGCGCCGCCCACCACTCCCGAAGAGATTGCAGCGCAGCTTCCGCAGTATCTCTAACCATGTCGCACGTGACGCGTCTGGCGCCTTACCACCGGTGCTCATGAGTAGCGCGGTAGCGCCGGACACGTCGCAGAAGCTTTCTGTCTTCTCTTCGCAGTATCTCTCCATCACCCTAAGCGCGCTTACGCTCTTGGCGTTGGCAGCATTCGATGGAATGGCCGTTGCCGCCGCGCTACCTCGTATTGGCGCCGACCTGGGGGTTAGCCGCCTCCCCTGGGTACTCACGTCGTTTGCGCTCACGTCGACCCTGGCGCTGCTCATCGCAGGCCCCGCAATCGACGCCCTGGGCGTTCGTCTCGTTTTCCGATTCACGATTGCTGTGTTCTTCCTCGGCAGCCTTCTCTGCGCGATTGCGCCGACCCTGGAGGTTCTCATTGCCGCTCGTATTGTGCAAGGAGTCGGCGGCGGATTGGTGATGGCGGTCACGATCTCCAACGTAGGAATTACGTATCCTCCCGAGCTTCGCTCGCGCGCGTTTGCCGCGAACTCGACCGTATGGGGCGTCATGGCCCTCGCCGGTCCTGCTGCTGCGGCGTTCATGCTCAACGTGGTCAGTTGGCGAGGGATCTTCTTCGTCTCCGTTCCCCTTGTTGCCATCGCGGCGATCGTTGGATGGAATCGTATGGGCACTGACCAGTTTTCCCGCCATGAAATGACGGTGGACCGACGCGGCGTCACCATACTCGGTCTGTTTGTTTCGGTGATGCTGATCGGACTCTCCGAACTGAGGTGGTGGTCCGCTGTTTTGGTCGGAGCGGGCGCGGTCCTGATGGGGGTCTATTGGGTGCACTCCGGGCGAGCGGAATCCCCGGTTCTCGCCCGTCGACACTTCGCGTCGTTCCCGTTCGGCCTCTTGAACCTTGTTCCGTTTGCGTTCTTTGCCGGACCTGTTTCAATCGACGCATTTATTCCCGTTTACGTTCAGGGTGCCCTCGGAAAGGGGACCACCGTGTCCGCGTTCGCAGTGGCCTTTCTTGCGATCGGCTGGACGTTGGGCAGCCAGATCGTTAGCCGCCTGCTCGATCGGGTGAAGAACACCACGGTGATGGTTGCTGGGTTCGTGATCGCGCTTCCTTCGCTCTCGTTGGCCATGACGTTTGGCACCGCTACGCCGGTGGCACTTATCTTCTCTCTATCGTTTGTCCAGGGTTTCGGCATCGGCTCCATTACGAACGCCACCCTGTCGCTGCTCCAGCGAGTCGCTCCGTCAGAGGAAATGGGCCGCGTTTCCGCCGCCCATCAGTTTTTGCGCAACTTCGGCGTCACGGTCGGAACCGCAAGCACCGGCGCGATCATTCTTTTCGTCGTCAGCCGACGACTTGGCAGCGTTGAACCGGTACAGCGTCTGCTAAAAGGTAAAGACGCCGCACTGTCAGCCCCGACGCGAGAGGCAATCGCGGCTGGTTTTCGCGCCGCCGCAACGCTGGCGTTCACCCTGACCTGCATCGGCTTCGTAGTCGCGTTACGAGTCCGGAACCGGTTCTCGAAGCTTGAGCCCTAGCGCATACCCGCAAGCCAGAGGTCCATTTTCAAGGTTGGCACTACAGCGCCCGGTTGGCGCTGCGGCGCGTCGCTGTGGCGCACAACCAGGCACGGTGGCACCAACTTGCGGCCGGACCGGCGTGGGTAGGACGTGGGTAGGACGTGGGTAGGACGTGGGAGTTCCCTCTTTCGGGAAGCTTTTGCGCCCACCTGATAGCGCATGATTCGTTCCAGGCCAGCGGGCCGCCGGAGAATGGCCAGGTCACGTGACGATTGACACAGGATCACCGTTCCTATATGGTCGGAATATGAACGTTCAAATGAACGTTCAAATTTACACTTTAAGGCGGGGAGAATGGACGACAAAACGCGGACCAGTGCTACCTCAACGCCGATCGGATACCTTCAGGTCCCTGGCCGGCCGGAGCGTTTCGCGCATGCCACCCCTACAATCGACGACGTCGGGCGCCACGCCGGAGTGAGCCGTCAAACCGTCTCCAACGTGTTGAATGCGCCCCAGCGGGTACGTCCCGAGACCATCGAACGAGTCCGCCTCGCCATCAATACCCTCGGCTACCGGGCGAATCATCACGCTCGCAACCTGCGCACCGGTACGTCGCGTGCCATCGCCTACCGAATCCCGCCAGTCGCAGGGCACCTCAACAGCGTCATGGACACCTTCCTGCATGAACTTACCGAAGCGGTGGAGGCGATCGGCTGCCACATTCTGTTGTTCGCGTCCGAGGACCTCGACGGGGAGATCGCCAAGTATTGGGAGCTTTCCGCTCAATCGGCTGCGGACGGAGTCGTGTTCTCCGGAACCGAAGAAGGCGACCGCCGTCCCGGTCCCCTCCTCGAGCGTCGTATGCCGTTCGTAAGCTTCGGGCGCACCTGGGGCACTCACGAACACTCCTGGGTCGACGTCGACGGTCGCGCCGGTACGCGGCTCGCGATCGAACACCTTCTCGCCAACGGCCATCGACGCTTTGCCTGGCTCGGGCCCCGTACCGCCGGCGTAGTGAACCACGAACGCGAACAGGGCGTGCGCTCCGCAATTGCGGCGGCGGGGATACCCGGCGCTGACTTTCACGTTGTGTCACTTCGTGACGATGCCGCTGTCGACCGTAACGCCATCGCCGATCTCCTCGACGGACCTGACGCGCCCACCGCATGGGTTTCAATGTCCGACCTGCAGGCGCTGACTGTGCTCGGCGAGCTCGAGGTCCGCGGACTCGTGCCTGGTCGCGATGCCGCGGTTATCGGCTTCGATGACTCCCCCGTTGCTGCCTATGCGGGTGGTGGCCTCACCACGATCCGTCAGCCGATCACCGCAGTCGCGAAAACGATCGCTGACCTTCTCGCGGTGCAGTTCGCCGACCCGAACTCCGAACCTCAGGGTGTGTTGCTCCAACCGGAGCTGATCGTCCGCCGGACCGGATAACCCGAGACACCGAACCAAGACCCAAGACACCGAACCAAGACACAAGACACCGAACCAAGACACCGAACCAAGACATCAGACCCGAACCAAGACCTCAGACCCGAGACACCGAACCAAGACACCGGGACCCACCCGACTACCCAACCCACCCACACGCCCGCGTACGTATCCGCGGGCGACGCCCCAAGGAGAACCGTGACACCTAACCGTCGAAATTCACGCATCGCGATCGCCGCACTGGTTGCGGTCGCAGTAACCGTTCCGGCAGCAACTGCGGCCACCAAGAAACCCGTTTCGTTGAAGAATAAGAAGCTGAGTATTTACGGCTGGACCAGCTCGCCCGAGGAGGACAATGCACTCACCGGCTTGGTAGGGGAATTCAACAAGAAGACCGGAGCCAAGGCAGCTTTCAACCCCCAGAAGGAATACGACGCTGCGCTCCAAGCGGCCCTCGCATCAGGAGCCGGTCCCGACGTGTTCTATGTCGACTCGTTCAAGATGCCTGACCTCTTGAAGGCCGGAGCGCTCGCTCCCGTCCCCACCGGCGTGTTGACGAACCCCAACGACATCTACCCCTCGTTGCGCAGCGTCTTCTCAACTTCCGAAGGCAAACTCGTGTGCCCACCCAAGGATTTCTCCACTCTGGCGCTCGTCTACAACAAAGACCTTCTGGCCGCAAAGGGTGTGACGCCTCCAAAGACATGGGACGAGTTGAAGGCTGCATCAGCCAAACTGACCGCCGACGGCGTGACCGGCTTGTCGATGGGCTTCGAGTACCCGCGGGTCGGCGTATTCATGTTCCAAGCCGGTGGCGCGATGACCGACGACAAAATCAGCAAAATGACCGTGAGCAGCCCGGCTAACAAACAGGCGTTCACCCTGCTTTCCGACATGTACAAAGCGAAGTCGCTCCAGGCACCAGACGAGATCGGCGCCGGATGGGGTGGCGAGGCACTCGGTAAGGGCAAGGCCGCCATGGTGATCGAAGGCAACTGGATCGTCGGCTACATGAAGAAGGACTTCCCCGCAGTAAACGTCGGTTTCGCCGAGCTCCCGGCCGGTCCGAGCGGCAAGGGGACCTTCGCCTTCACCGTCTGTTACGGGGTGAACAAGAACTCGAAGAACCAAGCAGCTGCTTGGAAGCTTGTCGACTTCTTGACGAACGCTGAGGGCTCGCTGAAGTGGACCAACGCGTTCAATGTAATGCCGGCCCACTCATCCGTAGCGGCCAAGTGGCTGTCGCCGCGACCCGAGCTCAAGCCGTTCGTCGACGGAGCCTCCTATGCCCGCAAGTTTCAATTCGTCCCGGGCTTCGGCGACGTTCAGGGCGAGTTCAACAAGGGACTCAAAGCGGTCTTCAGCGGTGAGAAGTCATTCGACGACTACGCGGCCAACGTCGACAAGGCCGGAAACAGCGTCTTGAAGGGCTGACCCTTTTCGTTAGGAGTACAGGGTCACCGATGCAAAACACGCATCGGTGACCCGTTCGCAGTTTTCGCCACACCGACCCGACCGGACAACACATGGCAGGCACGCTGCGCCCGAAGAGGGCCATCACCCGTTCTCGACGCACTCGATCGACCGAGCTGTTCGCGCACGACACGCGTACCGGATGGATGTTTCTCGCCCCCTTCGTGCTCGGACTCATGGTCTTCACCGTGATCCCGATCTTCATGGCGATCTGGGTCAGTTTCACCGACTGGAGCGGCATCACACCGCCCCAGAAGGCTGTATCCGTGGGGTTGGACAACTACAAGACATTGATCGTCGACGATTCACTGCGCCGGTCCGACTTCGCACTGTCGCTGAAGAACAACTTCTACTACGTGATCTTCGTGGTGCCGGTCCAGACCTTTGTGGCGTTCGTGCTCGCCGTTGTTGTCCATCAGAAGTTCCTCAAGGGCCGCAACTTCTTTCGCCTCGCGTTCTTCTTCCCGTCGATCACGAGCTCAATCGCCGTGTCGCTGATCTTCAAATTCATATTTCAGGTCGACGGACTGGCGAACGCGATCTTCCCTGGCAAGAAGGTCAACTGGTTCGGGAACTCACGCGGAACGTTCCACAATCTCCTCGGCGTGTTCGGCGTCGACAAACCACCCGGATTCATGAAAGGGTCGTTCTTCGGCCTGACATGGTGGGACTGGTTTGCGGGCCCGAGTGTTGCGATGTCGGCGATCATGTCGAGCGTCATCTGGACGACAAGCGGCACGCTCATGCTGATCTTCCTCGGCGGGCTCCAGAACGTTCCGGAGTCCCTCGACGAGGCAGCGACACTCGACGGGGCGACGGGATGGAAACGCATGCGATACATCACGCTCCCGATGCTTCGACCCCAAGTGTACTTAGTTCTGGTCCTCGGTCTGGTCGGAACATGGCAGGTCTTCGACCAGATTTTTGCAATGAGCTTCGGCGGGCCTGACAAGTCGACGATCACACCAGCATTCTGGATCTACTTCCAGTCCTTCAAGAACGGACAGGCTGGGCTGGCCGCTGCCCTCGCAGTGCTCCTGTGCTTGATCATTGCCACATTCACGTTCCTACAACGCATCCTGGTAAACGACAAGGGGTACGACTGATGAAGGCAGTGTCCAACCCGGCGATCGGAATCGACCCGTGGGACGTAGAGCAAAAGCGAGCGAAGCGCAAACGCCTGGCCATCAAAACACTCCTCTATGCGGTCTTGGTGGCAGGGGCACTCGCCTACGTCTCCCCCTTCGTCCTCTCGGTCATCAGCATGTTCAAGACCGACGCGGACATCTCCAAAAACCCGATGAGTTTCAGCTTCAGCAGGGCCCTCGGCAGTCCGAGTTTGCAGGGACTCAAGGGACTCAACAAAGACAGCGTCGACTTCCCGCGGTGGATGATCAACTCCGTGTTCGTGACGGTCGTCGTCGTGTCCGGTCGAATCGTGATTGCATCCATGGCCGGGTACGCGCTGTCACGCATGAAGTTCCGCGGGCAGCGGCTCGTGTTCTTCCTCATGGTGATCCTGATGGGAATACCGGGGATCGTGCTGATCATCCCTCAGTTCATCATGATGAAGCAGCTCAACATTTTGAACTCGTACTGGGGAATCATCGTCCCTCTGCTCTTTGACATCGCAGACATTTTGGTCATGAAGCAGTTCATGGAGCAGATCCCGAAGGAGATGGAGGAATCGGCGGCGATCGATGGTGCTTCGCGGTTCATGACCTTCCGCACGGTGATCCTCCCGATGGCCGCGCCGGGAGTGCTCACCTTGCTTATCCTTCGCACCAACGGCGTATGGAACGAGTTCGTAAAGGTGCTGATCGCAACTCCGGCGGCTCCGCAACTCCGGACCCTTCCTGTTGGACTCGCGTCGTTGCAAGGCGAGTTCGGCACATCGACCCCGTGGGCCACGATGCTCTCTGGCGCGATGCTCACGACGATCCCGATGGCGATCATGTTCTTTGTGTTCCAGAAGCATTTCCGTCAGGGTCTCGCGTCTGGTGCCGTAAAGGGCTGAGGACGCTCTTCCCATCAACTACAACTGGTCGTGATGACAACTTCCCCGTTTGAGAACCTCGCCCCGAGCGATACGACAACGTTGGTTCGTGGTACGACGGTTGCGCTTTCGTCGCGCCCCGGGGAGATCCGTTCGAACGCCCTGCTCGGCATCTTCTATCGCGACGAACGACTCGTCAGCATGCTGTCGGTACGCATCGACGGGACCGAGCCGCCAATGCTTGCATCAAATCGCACTGGTGCATCAACTGATCGGATCGCTTCGCTTGGCGCCCTCGATGAGTACCGCAACGCGCAGGCGCTTCTCGTCCGACGTCGGACCGTCGTCGATGGTTCAGTGAGCGAGGAGATTGAGATTCATTCGTTCGGGCCGACGAGGACGGTCGAACTTGCCGTAGTCCTCGAGTCCGACGCCGCGTCGATTCTGGGTCTCAAGTCCGGTCACGCACCAACGAGATCGTTGCCCTGGGTGATAGATGCGCCGAATCGGGCGACAAGTGCGCGCGGTCCAGATCCCTTTGCCGTGATAACGGTCGCCGACGATGCTGCAATTTCTATCGACGGGCCATCGCTCCACATCATCTGGAAGGCCGAAATTCAGATCGGGCAAGTTTGGACTACGTCGTGGACTGTTCAAGCTCCGAATCCAATTCCGAGGGCGTCCTTGCCTGCGCAAACCCCCAACCCGCTCGAAATCGAGGCGACGGACCGTCGATGGAAGCCGGCGGTCGCCTCCGCGGTCGCTGATATCGATGCGTTGATAATCGATCTCCCGGAACGTGGACTTCGTTTTGTCGGTGCTGGAGCACCGTGGTACCAAGCGCTCTTCGGCCGGGATTCGCTTATCACCGGCTGGGAATCACTTCCCCTCGGCACCGATCTCGCGCTAGACATCCTCGATTCGCTCGCCTTGCTGCAAGGCACCGAAACGAACTCCCGCACGCGTGAGGCGCCGGGAAAAATCCTCCACGAACGTCGGGTCGGGAAACCTCAGGTGTTCGGAATCGAAGCAGGCCAGACCTACTACGGCTCCGTCGACGCAAGCCCCCTGTTCGTCATGCTTCTTGCCGAGGCGTACCGATGGGGCGCCCCCATCGATCGAATACGCCGTTTGTTACCTGCAGCACGAAACGCCATTCGCTGGTGTCTTGAGGACGCACGGAGTTTCGACGGTGAGAACCACGGCCCGTTCGTTTGGTACACACCGGATCCGCAAGGACTGGGAAACCAGGGTTGGAAGGACTCCGGCGATTGCATGGTTCACGCCGATGGATCCCTCGCCAGTGGATCCCTTGCCGTCGCCGAGGCCCAGGCGTATGTGTTCGAGGCATTGCACGGCTTGGCGCGTCTCGAACGCGATCTCGGCGAAGGTGATTCCGCGGCACGTTCGTACGAGGAAGAGGCAGCGACGCTTTCAACAGCGTTCATTGGGAAGTTCTGGATGGCGGATCAAAATCTCATCGCACTTGCGATCGACGCACAAGGAAGCCCCCTCTGCGTTGCGACATCGAACATGGGGCAATGCCTCTGGTCGGGAATCCTGCCTCCCCCTCTTGTCGAACGAATTGCGCAGCGCGTCATGGCCGACGACCTGCGTACGTCGTGGGGGATCCGGACCCTTGGATCTCATGAGCGCGCGTACAACCCGCTCGGCTATCACCTGGGTGCGGTGTGGGCCCACGACTCCGCGATCGTTGCTGCGGGGTTGGCACGCCATGGTTTGCGCGACCCGTTTGTGACCCTCAAGAATGGCTTGCTCGACGCGGCGGAACGCTTCGACTGGCGGCTCCCTGAGCTCTACGGCGGTTTGGACACAGCGGCCGACGGGGCTCCGCTCCCGTATCCTGCAGCGTGCTCGCCGCAGGCCTGGAGCGCGGGCGCTCCGCTACTCCTTCTACGTTCCGCGCTTGGACTTGACCCGGATGTGCCTGCCGGAACGGTCCGTATTCGACCGGCCCTCGGTCTTGGTGAGACGCTGCGGGTGCGAGGGATCCATCTCGGCGCGGAGATCGGCGAGGTCTCGATTGACTCGACTGGTGCGGTGACCGCGTCGGGATTTTCGGGTCTCGTCGTCAGCGGCTGAGTCTCGACGCCAAGCGGGTGGTTTCGTGATCGCGATCGGAGCGACCGAGAGTTCAAACTCTCGCGAAACCGGGGTCAGGGAAGTCCTATGAGCACCCCGAACCGATCCTCGCCAACGTCGCCCGCTGGGCTCAATACCGACTCTGAGCTACGCACTACCGAGCCTTCGAAGTGCGTACTCGACCGCGACAACGGGCGAGGCGAGCACACCTGGTCTCGTGGCCATCGGCAGCGCTCCGAGCATGGACGCCTGTGCGAGCACGACGACGTCGAACTGGGGGCCAATCGAGTTCACGTGGTCCGCCACCGAACGCGAATAATCCGCTGAACGACCCGCCTCAAACAGTGGCCATACGTGCAAGCACGGGAGCGACGCCAGAGCCGGACTGTACCCCGACGCCGCAATGACCTCACGCAACAAGGAAAGCGTCGGCTCGATCGTGCTCTCGAGTGCAGCCACGACTGCGATGTTTGCTCCCGTGCGCACCGCGAGCTTCGCCATGGGTCGATCCACCCGCAGCACCGGCACAGGGCTGGTGACCGATTCAGCCAAACTTCCGATGGTCGAGCACGTGCACACGATGAATCGTGGAGTCAGACCGGCCAGTACGGCAAGCGCCGCTTCCGTACGTGTACGGACTACCTCGTGCTCGGCCCCGTCAGCGCGGGCAAGTTCGAGGAGTTCCGGCTGAACGAGATGCACTGTCTCGACCTCGTGTCCAGACTCGGCCACCAACAGGTCGAATGTTTCCACGTGCACATCGGCCGTATGCAGGAAGCCGAGAACCGGTCGGTCGTTTGCGCGCATACGACAACCCTAGGGCACCACCTAGTGCACGCAAGCCGAAGTTCGGCTCCTTGGGTTCAGGGAACACTTCTTCGAGGTCTGCCTCGAAGAACTCGAGGGAGTCTGGCTGTGAGCTGCCATCACAACTAACCGGCGGTCGAGACCCACACGGTCAAAGGACTTGGGAACGCGTTGAGCTGGCAATCGTGCAGTCGTGGCGCCGGTCGAAAGATGAGCGGGTCCGAGGCAAGCGTCGAGTGGTGCTTCTCGTTCCGGTGGACTAAACCGAGGGCATGGCTGCGAGCGCACTTCGAATCGGCACGATCTTCCCTCAGACGGAACTGGGCGGCGACGTCGGTGCGGTCCGGGCCTACGGCGAGAAAGTGAACGAGTTGGGCTTCACTCACATCGGGGTGTACGACCACGTGCTGGGTGCCGACCCGGAGATCCACAAGCCGTGGATGGGTCCCTACGACGTGAACACAACCTTTCATGAGCCGTTCGTCCTCTTCGGATTCCTAGCCGCAGTGGCCGATGTCGAGCTCGTGAGCGAGGTCTTTATCCTTCCCCAACGCCAAACTGCCCTCGTTGCGAAACAAGCAATCGAAGTGGACCTCTTGACGAAGGGTCGCTTTCGTCTTGGTGTTGGCGTGGGTTGGAATGAAGTCGAGTACGAAGCGCTCGACAAGGAGTTTCACAACCGGGGCAAACGTCTCGACGAACAAGTCGAAATCATGCGTGCACTTTGGAATGAGCCCGTCGTTACCTTCGACGGGACCTACGAGAAGATAACCGGTGCTGGTCTTGCGCCCCGGCCCATCCAACGTCCGATTCCGGTCTGGTTCGGTGGGCGATCTCGGGCCGCGTACGAACGTATCGGGCGCACCGGTGACGGTTGGTTCCCGATGACCCCACCGGGGGAAAAGTTGGCCCGGGCAAAATTGACCATCGATGCCGCAGCGGTAGCCGCCGGACGTGACCCGAAGTCGATCGGGATGGAAGGACAGGTGCCATGGTCAGCAGATCCGGACAAACTGCAGCGAGACGTCCAGCGCTGGCATGAGGGCGGCGCGACCCACGTTTCGGTGAACACCATGGCTCAGGGCTTCACGAACGTCGATGAGCACCTCGCTGCACTCGAGCAAGCCGCCTCAGCGCTCGGGGTGCGCCAGTAGCGAAAGTCGACGAGCCCGAAACGACAACGCTTGCTGAGCAACGCCCTGGAACGACGCCTAGTAAGTGGACCTAGCATTGAAAGCCTCGCGATGCTCGCCGCGTAGCCGCCGCCCACGCGACCAACTCGGGGCACTTTCGCGACCAACTCACCCAAAACGTGTGCAAAATGCTAAGGAAAGCGCCAGGTTGGCTGTCTTTGGGGGCCGGTTTGGCGCTTCTTGCTGACCGAATTTGTGTCGAAAACCGAACAATGTGTATGAGTCATCGTGGTAGCGGAGGCGTGTGGCTTTATGGATCGACTCATCTTGTTCTTCGCCGTTGGACGTCGAAGCAACTCCTTGACAGCTACGGGCCGAACAACTCGTAGACCTGGCGAGAGATGAGTACGTGACTGCGTACTTTCTTGACGAGGATGTGGTCATCCATCAGCGGACGAAATACGTCGGCCGAACGTCACCAACCCGCCCCTGCTCACACAGTCAGGCCGCCAACAACCGGTTACCGCCGGAGGTCGGCCTGGGCGACGTTCAGGAAAAGGTCTGCGCACAAACCGAGCGAAGCGACATCGATACGCTCGTTATGTCCATGGAAACGCGAACCAACCGCTGCAGGATCAATCTCGGGGCTGAAAAGGCCCGTCCCATAGGCAACGACACCTCTCGCCCGGAAGAGCCGAGAATCGGTGAAGCCAACCATCATGGTCGCCTGTAGATCACTCTCCGGGTACACGCCTTTGGTATGCGCACCTAACGCATCCCACATTGGTGTTGCGGTGCTCGATGCCGACGCCTCATAGTCAAGGAGATCCCCAATCTCAACGTCGTCGATGAGATCACCGATCGCTTCGCGAAGCAACGCAGTTGCGTCGGCACCACTCACCCCGGGCAGGGTTCGACCATCGATCTCCAACTCGACGCGATCCGGAATGACATTGGTCTTCTGTCCCGCGTGGGCAACGTTGCAAGAAAAGGTTGTGTGGCACGACGAGTGAAGCGAGCTTGCCACTCGGGCCGGAAGGGAGGCAATCGCCTCTTCGACGGCCGCCGGATCGACAAGTTTGCATTGAATCTCTTCCGACAACCCGCTGGACTGCACCTGCCGCCCCCAACGCTCGTCGAGGCGGGCTTCAGGCACGTACGATGAGATGCGCCGAACCACTTCGGCCGCCTTCACAAGCGCGTTGTCAGACTTATACGGCACGGATCCGTGCCCGGGGGTGCCGTTCACCGTGAGCTTGCGCCACGCCACGCCCTTCTCCGAAGCCACCATTCCAACCGTTGTCTTGTCCCCCAGCCGAAAGCCGCCTAGTTCGGTCAGGACGTAGTCGCACTCGATTGCGTCCCAGTGGTGATCGATCATCCATTTCGCTCCATGGACGGAACCCGCTTCTTCGTCGGCCACACCGAAGTAGATGATGTCGCCGAGGGGGCGGACATTTCGGCGCATCATTTCCTTGACCGCAACCGCCATGGACGACGTCAGACACAGCATGTCGAGCGCGCCGCGCCCCCAAACTTCTCCATCAACGATTTCACCCCCAAAGGGATCTCGATCCCAACCGGCACGGTTCACAGGAACCACATCGGTGTGGCCCATCAGACAGATCGTGGGCGCAGAAGGATCCGTCCCCTGCAATCGTGCGACCACCGATGTTCGATCACCATGGGACGTGAATCGCTGGACCTCGAGACCGGCACCTTCTAAGTAGGTGGCGAGGACATCAGCATTGCGACGCTCCCCGCCCGAGTCGGGGGTGCCGTCGTTGACACATTCGTTGCGAATCAGCGTTTGGAGAAGTTCTGCACTCTCGCCAGCGAGATTTGCCGTCATTACGACTGGCGCTTTGCGAGGAACTCGTTGATGAGACCGATGTAGTGCTCCAGCGGCTCGCTCTTGTAGTCGGCGTCAAAGCCCGCCTGGTCGTACTTCGCGCTGAATTCTTCGGTGTGATCGAAGTACTCGTGGCCACGGAACTTCTCGCGTGAAGTGCTGTCGAGGCCAATGCAGTCCCAGAAGTAGTAGCCCTGGAAGATCCGGTGATTATCCACCATGAAGTAGTTCGCGGGCGAAACGCATGGCTTCAGAATCGCCGACGCAATCGCCGGGTGGGTATACGGCGCAACGTCGGTCATGGCCTTACTGTACCGGCCCACCCCTTCAAACGCACGGCTGAAGCTGACCTAGCCAAATTCGTGGAGGCACTCATCAAGTGCCTCGACAACACGCCGACACTCGCCGCCCGATATCACCATTGGGGGCTTTATCTTGAGGACGTTGTCGTGGGGACCGTCGCTGGAGAGGAGGATTCCACGCCGCTTCATGCCCTCAAGAACCGACGCACTAAGCACGCTTGCTGGTGCTTTCGTTTCGCGATCGGTCACGAGATCGACACCGAGAAACAAACCCCGACCCCGAACGTCGCCAATCACACTGTGACGATCCATCAGCTTCACGAGTTGGGCTCGCAAGCCGGCACCCACCGAAGCAGCATGCCCCATTAACCGCTGATCGCGCATGACGTCGAGCACGGCAACACCGACGGCGCACGAGACTGGATTTCCGGCAAACGTGTTGAAGTACTCCATGCCGTTTCGGAACTGGCGCGCTATCTGTGGAGTCGTCACGACGATGCCGAGGGGATGACCATTTCCCACCGGTTTGCCAAGCGTCACGATGTCGGGGACAACGCCATGGGATTCAAATGCCCACATATGAGTACCGACTCGACCCATCCCACACTGAACCTCGTCGGCGACCACCACTGCACCAGCGGAGCGAGCGTGTTCGTAGGCTGCAGCGAGATAGCCCGTGGCCAGGTCCACCTGTCCCCCGCAACCTGAAATCGATTCATGAATGAAAGCCGCCGGAGGTCGGCCCGCTGATGCCAGATCCTCGGCCCGACGTTGGACGTCGACGGCGTATGCTGCCCCGTCGTTCCCAAAGCGGCCTCGGTAGGGGTCCGGGAGCTCGCAGATACGGATGCGTTCCGACGGACCGTTCCCCCCTTTCCGATTGAACTTGTAGGGGCTTATCTCGATCAGCGAGTTCAGGTTCCCGTGGTAGCCCCAGTCCATGGTGAGCACCGATTCCCGGCCCGTTGCAGTTCGCGCAAGACGCAACGCCAGATCATTGGCCTCGCTTCCCGAGTTTGTAAAGAACATGACGCTGAGGGGATCGGGAAACAACGCGCGCATACGTTCGGCGTACTCGACGATGTTCGGGTGCAGATACCTCGTGTTGGTGTTGAGCTTACCGGCCTGGTCCTGCAGCGCGCGTACGACTCGGGGATGTTCATGGCCAACGTGGGCCACGTTGTTCACAAGATCTAGCCAGCGGTTCCCTTCCGCGTCGATGAGCGACGCCCCCTCGCCGCGAACCATGTGGATTGGTTGGCGGTAGCTCAGTGAGAGTGAGGTCGAAACATTTAGCCGACGGCGCCGGGCGATGGCCGCATTGGAACGCGAAACCGGCACCTGTGCCGCGACCGGATCCACGCCCACCAAAAGGGGTGCCGGGTTCGGCGAGATCGACTCTCGAACATCGAGTTCGCTACGCCGGGCGACCCCCGCAATATCGGTCGTTTTCCCGAGGAGGTCGGTATAAAGCTGGGCATGAAGGTGCGGCGGCCACCCGCCGTTCTCATGTTTCATGCCGACGACTCCAACGACCTCGCCGCGAGCGACGTTTTGCCCTACCTTCAGGTCGGCAATACAGGCATGGCTCAAGTGTCCGATGAGGAGCCAGAACGCAACTCCGACCGGGGTCACGTGCTCTAGGATGATCACACCTCCGTAATCGCCTCGGTCACCTCGAATGTCGGCGGCGCGCACTATGGCGTCGAGGGGTGCGTGCACCGAAGATCGCGCTGGAACGAACACATCGATCGCAAGGTGCAACGTCCGACGCTCACCGAACGGCGTCGCAAAATCATCGGCGTCATAGACCGCCCGGTCCTCGCGGTACCGGCCGATGGCGATTCCGTCACTCGGAAGTTGACTTGTGCCTACCTTGTCGACGCTCCAGTCGAGCACGGGCGCATTGCTGAGATCGATGTCGACGATTGGAGCCGGATCAAACTGCGCCGACGCAAAGAACCGCTCCACCTCCCGCTGGGCCGCGACCGGTACGAACCCACAAGCATTTCGATACGATGCATGCGCCAACGGGCCTTCTATGTGGGAGAGGAGTTCGACGAGTTCTCGGATCGGAGCTTGACTAATCGTGAGGTACGCCGCGTTGTCGAGATGTTCTTCCAGCTGTTCTTCGGCGTTGGCAATGCTCATCGCCAGCCGGGTCCGAACCAGATCATCGAGAACGGACAGTTCTTCAGGCAGCAACGGGCACTCGTCGTGATAGCCCGATACCACCGCGCAGGCCGCGGCGAGCGGATCGCGTTGGCCCAACATCGCATACGCCACCGCAACACCAAGTCCGATGATTCGTGGGCCGCGCACGACATCGCCAAAGTCGATCAACGCATGGACGATTCCGTTGGTGTCGATCACGATGTTGTTGTCGTTTGCGTCGTTGTGAATGGCCTGCGAGCCGAGGGCGTCCAGGCGTGACAGCACCGACGACTCGAAGTGCGCCAAGGTTCGTGCTGCCCATTGATCTGCGGGGGTTCGTAAGTAGGCGACCTGTTGCATGTTCCATCGATGCCTTCGATCAAGGCTCACATGGTCAAATCCATTCAGGGCAGCGTCGAGTTGGGCGACCTTGGCGCCCAAAGAGAACAGCGCCGCTTCGTCGTGGTGGTTCTGGTCTGACCACAGTCCCCCATCTATCCACGAAAGCAAGCGTGCAATCAGACCCGACAAGGGCGCGTCAGCTGAGTCCAAGACCACTGACGCGATTAGGTCTGGTGAAACACATCCGCGACCCGCAACAAAGCGCAGCAGCAAATCTTGCATCTGAAGTTCCGCCTCGTCGGCTCCAACACGATGGATCTTCAGGAGATAGCTCGCGCCATCGTTCGCTTCGAGATGAAAGTTCAGATCAAGTTCTCCAGCGAGAGCCTTGACGGCGCTCACATCGATCGCAAAGGCACGTTGAACCAAATCGACAATGCCCGAAGAATCCATTGCGACCACAGTAGTAACCGGCACCGCACTCGAGGCGTCGAAACGGCTCTACGATCGGTCGATGCGAGCAATTCAGATTGACGAGTTCAACGGTCCTCTCACCGTGCGCGAAGTCCTTGCGCCAAGTGCTGCAGCTGGCGAACTGGTGGTGAATCTGACCCATGCCGCAATCAATCCGCTTGACGTTTGGGCTTGTCAGGGAAACTTCGCAGCGATCACCAAGCTCCCGCACACGCCAGGAGCTGAGGGCCTTGGGACCGACGCAAAGGGCACGCTTGGAATCGTCAGCGGTGCTGGTGTCGGAATCGCACGACAGGGAACCTACGCGGAATCAATTGCCGTTCCACTTACCGCTTGGGTTCCGATTCCGACGGGGGCGCAACCTGGCCAGGCGGCATCGATGGGTATCGCCGGCGTCACGGCGTACCAAACGGTTCGGGTCCTCGCCAAAACGACCGCTGAGGATGTTGTCCTTGTCCTTGGGGCGAGTGGGGGCGTCGGAAGCGTGGCAGCGCAGCTCGCTCGAAATATCGGGGCGACGGTTCTCGGACAAACCTCATCGGCTTCCAAGGCCGGAGCCGTGGAGGCAACGGGTGCAGAGGTCATCGTCGCCGCAGACGGCAACGCTCTCGTCGCAGCGATCGGCGATCGGAAGGTAAGTGTGGTTATCGATGGCTTGGGTGGCACGTTTTCCGGCGCAGCGATCAGCGTCATGGCACCGTTTGGACGGCTCGTGAGCTACGGCACCTCCGCGGGAGTCGACGTCACCCTCCAGATGCGAAACCTCTACCGAAACGGCATCACGCTGATGGGCTACACCGGACTTCTTTTGAAACCTGATGAACGAACTGCCGCGCTCGACGAGCTGTTCGCCGGCCTCGCTTCCGGGAACATCACCATCGCCATCGACGAAGTCCTGCCGTTAAGTGAAGCCGGCGAAGCACATCGTCGAATTCTTGCCAAAGAAGTCGTCGGCAAACTTGTCCTCGACGTCCGGGCATAGTCACCGCGATGAAATACGCTTCCGTCACACCAGCTGAGTTTGCCGGGCTGGGTCTCGACGACTGGCGCGTCAACATCAACTCGATTCGAGCTGTGTTCGCCACTGCGAACTTTGCGACCGCGGCTGCATTGGCCACGGCCTTTGCCGACGCCGCCGACGCGGCGGATCATCACCCTGATATCGAGATTCGCTATCCGGGCACAGTGCGAGTCTCCTTGACGACTCATGCCACCGGCGGTCTCACGACCCTCGACATCGACGTCGCCCGGGTCTTCTCGCAGCTCGCCGATAGAGCGGGCGCAACCTCGCAACCGCGTGCATCCGAAATCGTCGAATTCGCTATCGACACCAACGATGCGGATCGTATCCGTCCGTTCTGGAAAGCGGTTTTGGGATATCAAGTCGCTGCCGACGGGTCGTTGATGGACCCGCTTCGAATCGGGCCGTCCGTGTGGTTCCAGGATATGGGCATCGCGCGGACGCAACGCAACCGGATTCATTTCGATGTGATCGTGGCGCACGATGAAGCATCGAGTCGGATCGATTCTGCCCTTGCGGCGGGCGGCACGTTACTGACCGACGAGTTCGCGAGGGCCTTTTGGGTACTCGCCGACGCCGATGGCAACGAGGTTTGCGTCTGTACCTGGCAGGACCGTGAGGGGCATTCGGCGGCGACTTGACGTGCTCACACGCTGAAGCGCTACGGTTCAGCCATGAGCATTTCAGGATCCCTCGACGGCAAGGTTGCACTTATTACCGGCGGTTCGCGCGGCATTGGCCTCGGAATCGCCCATCGGTTCGCGACATCGGGTGCGAAATTGCTCTTGGTGTCTCGGAAGCTCGATGGGCTCGAAGCGGCGGTCGCAGAATTGGTTGCCGCCGGTGTGCCCGAGGAAAACCTTGCGTTCGAGGCCGGCAATGTTGGAAAAGCCGAAGACGCCCAGCGTTGCGTGGACGCGGCCATCGCTCGATTCGGCGCCGTCGACGTTCTCGTGAATAACGCAGCTACGAATCCCTACGCAGGGCCTGTGATCGATGTGGACATCCCTCGATGGGCGAAGACCGAAGAGGTGAACCTTCGTGGCCCTTTGGTGTGGACACAGGCCGCGTGGCATACCTACATGAAGGAACACGGCGGGGCGATCATTAATATCTCCAGCGTTGGAGGCCTCCTCACCAGCCCCGCGCTGGGTGTGTACGACGTGTTCAAATGCGCGCTGATGCACCTTACCCGTCAGCTCGCATATGAACTCGCGCCCACGGTTCGTGTGAACTGCCTTGCGCCTGGACTTATCAAGACCGACTTTGCGAAGTACCTTTGGGAAGACGGCAAGGGCGCCGCCGTGGCACAGACGTACCCGCTCAAGCGCCTCGGCGAACCTGATGACATCGGCGAAGCAGCGTTGTACTTCGCCGCAGGGGCGACATGGGTCACCGGCCAGACCCTGGTCCTTGATGGCGGCGGTCTGATCGACGCGAAAGGCGCGTCAACCCAGGAATAGACGACGCCGGGCTTCCTCTAGCGGGGAACGGAGAGGGCCGCCGCCGTACTGGACAAACGAGTGGAGAACCATTTCACCTGCCGAGCGTTGTCCCGGGCCGAAACAACGACTTGGTCGAAATTGTGCCCGATACGTGCATCATCGGGCTCACGCGGGCGCAAAGCGGTAGATAGCCATACCTTCGCCGGTGTCGTCGAAGATGACCTGGACCGCCATACCTATATGAACATCATCGACGTTCGGAGCGACCACGTTGGTCAGGACCCGAGGACCCTCCTCCAATTCAACATAGGCAACGACGTACGGGGCTTTGTCAGCCCATGCGCCCTGTCCCTTGCGCGTAATGGAAAAGCTGTAGATGACTCCACGCCCGGATGACTCGATCCAGGACGTTTCGAACGACTGACACTGTGGGCAGTAAGGCCGCGGGTACCAGATAATTACCAAACACTCAGTGCACTTACGAAGCAGCAACTTTCCCCGAGCCGTGGCGTTCCAAAACTCCTGTGTGTCGATGTTGGCTTCGACCTTACGAACTGGCAAACCGCTCGACATCATGACCTTCCCAAGATCAGGGTTGCTGCGCCTGACCGGGTGGCGATATTACCGCCCGTGCCGTGGGCGAGGGCAAGCTCGCAGTTCCGAACTTGCACGGCGGGGTGGGCTTCACCGCGAAGCTGGCGGACCGCTTCGATGATCTTTGTCATGCCACCTCGATTGGCTGGGTGATTGCTGGAGAGTCCGCCGCCGTCGGTATTGAACGGCAGCCGCCCGTGCGGCGCAAGGAGATTTCCCTCGGCCACAAACTTGCCACCTTCCCCCTTCGGGCAGAAGCCGAGGTCCTCGATGGCCTGCAGCACTGTAATGGTGAAGCTGTCATAGATCGATGCGTACTGAATATCGGCGCGCGTAACACCAGCTTCCTCGAAGGCTTTCGGTCCTGACCAGACCGCACCGGTATGTGTGAGATCGATTCGCCCGTTGTTGCTGTGCTTCACCGCCTCCCCGGAGCCAAGAACCTTGACGTTGCGGTCTGCCCTGGTGAGCGACCGGGCTACATCGGAGCTCACCACCACCACCGCTCCACCGCCATCGGTAATGACGCAACAATCGAGTCGATGAAGTGGATCAGCGACCATCGGCGAGGCCAACACCTCCTCGATGCTGACCTCGTCTTTCAAAAAGGCATTCGGGTTGTGCTTGGCATGGGCCGATGCCGCAACCTTGATCATCGCGAGCTGCTCGCCGGTAGTTCCGTATTCGTACATATGACGCTGGGCTGCCATCGCATACATGTTCGGTACGGTGGACCCGTAGCTGTTTTCGAAGGCACCTTCCGGAGCGGAGCTCCCACCGCCACTTTGGCCCGGAGCCCCACCACCGGTACGTGGCTTCCCCGCAAGGGTAATCAGCGCTACGTGAATCTTTCCGTGGGCGATTGCGGCCGCCGCGTGGCCGACGTGGGCCAGGTACGCGGCACCACCGATCTCCGTCGAGTCGATATAACGAGCGGAGAGCCCGAGATAATCGGCCATCGAAATTCCGCCGAATCCTGGCGCGTCACCGGCGCAGAAGTAGGCGTCGACGTCACTCATCGAAAGCCCCGCGTCCTCCAATGCCCCGACAGCGACCTCGGCGTGGATTTGCGGAAGAGTTTTGTCGGGCAGATGCCGACCCGGATGCTCGAAAGCACCCGCAATGATTGCCGATTGAGATGAGGACACGTCCGCACTCTAGAAGCCCCTCTCCGATCCTTCCAAGGCGACGCGCCCAGTGTGATCCCCTGGAGTCCCAGCGTCGACAAAGCGAGCACCACAATGCGGCTCCCCGGGCAATACGATGGTTGAATCGCTGCATGCGACGCGCTGCGACCGGTGATTTCGACTCCTACCTCGTCCCCAGTGAACTGAGCGGGATCGAACAGACCCCGCGATGGCTGAGTTTGCGATGGCAAGACGGATTTTCGGCACGCTTTCACCACATTTGGCTTCGCGATAACTGCCCGTGTGAGCTCTGTGTTCACCGGGTCACCCGGGAACAGACCTTTGAGCTCTTGGGAGTGTCCTCCGATATTGCCCCAAACCGAGCAGCCCTCGAACAAGGCGTCTTGGAGGTGACGTGGCCCGATGATCATCGAAGCCATTTCGACTCGGGCTGGCTGCGACGCCATTCCTATAGCGAGTGCGTGCCGACCGACTCGCTCCCCGAAAGGATTACCTGGGACACCGGCCTCGGGCTCCCTCCGACGTTTGACGGACCGTCCATCGTTTCCACTGATGAAGCCCTCAACCAATGGCTGACGGCCCTCGCCACATATGGTTGCTCGCTCGTTCGAAATGTCCCCACGAACAGTGAAGGCGTGGAATTGCTCGCCCGACGCATTGGCCCGATACGGGACACGAATTTTGGCCTCCTGTGGGATGTCGTGGCGGAACCTGATCCCATCACAAACGCAAACACCTCGCTCCCCCTCCCCCCTCACGTCGATCTTCCCACCCGCGAATATCAGCCGGGTCTTCAGTTTCTCCACTGTCTCGTCAATGAGGCCGAAGGTGGCCACAGCATTTTGGTCGACGGTTTTCGCCTTGCGGAAGAGGTTCAGAGGACACGACCCGACTATTACGACGTCCTCACCACCACCGCATGGAACTGGGCCAACCGCTCCAAAACCTCGGATTACCGATTTGTCTCACCCATTTTGGTGACCGATAAGACCGGCGAACTGAACGAAGTGCGCCTCGGCAACTGGCTACGCGCGCCGCTGACCAACATTGCCTTTGATCAGGTCGAGCTTGCCTACGAGGCATACCGATACATTTTCGCTTTGTCGTTCGAGGAGCGCTTCTCGCTGCAGTTCAGACTCGATCCCGGCGACTGCATGGTGTTTGACAATCGCCGAGTACTTCACGCTCGGGGCGCGTTTGCTGTGGCCGGACGCCGCCATTTACGCGGTTGCTACACCGAGCGTGACGAGTTGTATTCGCGCTTACGAATTCTGGAACGCGCGAAACGCGTTCAGATTCTCAGCGGCGCGGAGCATGCGTAGCGCTAAATCGCGCCTACATCACCTCGACGGGGACGCCGAGCGGCAGTGTGTTCTTCATTTTGGTGATGCCCGTGTTGGAGACTCGGATACAGCCGTGACTCACTGCCTGGCCGAGAAGTTTCGGCGCATTCGTCCCATGTATCGCAACGCGACCGTCGCCCCCGTTCCAGTCCTCAAGCTCCGGGGACTCTGAGAAGGCGGAGAGTCCATATGCGAACGGACCATACGCGCCGCCGGAGCCTGCTTTTGGCTTCACGAGGTCTGCGGTGAAGAACGTACCCGTAGGAGTTGGATATATCGACTGCCCAATGGCCACAACTTCGGTCTGGATGACCCGGCCCGCGTTGCATACCACCATCTTGCGAGCCGCACGGCTGATTCGAATCGCATACCGATGCTGAAACGTGTGGACGTCGGACTTCTTTATCCATCCCGTTGTGCCATTCGGGCGAACAGGAACGTTCACGTGGAGCCAGTCGCCTTCGGTACGAATCACGGTAAAGACCACCGCTCCCTTGATCTCAAGACCAACTCCCAGAGAGGCCAGAAGCTGTGACGCCGTCGAGGGCTCTCGGTACACGTTGATTGCCGCTCCGTAGCGGGTGTTGTTCATCGCCGCGACCGTCGTGACTTGGCCAGGAGTGCACGAAGGCGCCGGCGCGCCCTTTGTGACAGGAACGGTCTTGGTCGACTGGGCGGAGGCAACTGCTCGCGTTCCGAGCACGCCCGAGGCGAGTACGGCTGTCGTGACGCAGAGACGTACTACAGCAAATCGGACAGTGGACATAAGGGTCTCCTTGCTGGGGGAAGCAAATGTTGGGAGGCGGGAGCCTCCCGAAATTTCAGGCCAGAAAATGCGAAGTGCATTTCCGGCGTTTACTGAGATCTGGCAACCATCGTACGATCCGTCGGGGGCGACGTGACCTAGGGCCATTTAGTTTGTCACAAGTCGTCGTCACTGCGGTGGTCCGGCGAATCAAGTACCCAGGTTGCCGACGGTTTGACGACCGCATCAGAAAGTGCCGAGCCGGAGCGCTTTTCGAGCCGCAGCACGCCCGACGCCTCGAAAGCCAGGGCCGCGTCGCCCCCCACCAAAGCAGCGATCGCCGAACCGACCATTTCGTGACGCCACCCCTGAGCAAGGCGACTTGAGCCGTCGTCACGCAGAAAATGGACGAGATCCGATCGAGTGGCGAGAAGAGCAGGGTCTATCCGGGCATCGTGGGCGAGTTGCGCGACCCACGCCGAAACAAGCGTGAGCGCAGGCCGTAGCTTGCGGTCGAATTCCTCTGGTTCGGGTTGTACCAGCGCCGAACTCGGAAGCTCAGCGGCCCGTGCTACGGCGTCGAGCACTTCGCCACCGGCACCGCCCTTCAAGTAGCGACCGTCCATCCCGCGAAGGCGACTTAAGTCATCAAAGGTCTTCGGTTTGGCTTGAGCGACGGAAACGACCGCGAGATCCGGCAGCACAAATCGAACCGGCTTGTCGTCGGTTCGTGCCCGCTCCTCACGCCACTTGCACAACTCCTGTGCGTACAGTCGATCCTTGCCTCGCAAGACTCGACCATCTTTCAATTTCCACCACGCACGATCAGCATGTGGAATACCGCGCGGACGGATTCGCAGCAACTCGTACTCCGCCTCCGCCCACAGCGTGCGCCCGGAACTCTCCAGTTCGGCGAGAAGTTTTTCGTGGAGTTCCAACAGATAAAGTACATCTGACGCTGCGTAGCTCAGTTGGGCGGCCGTCAATGGCCGCTGGGTCCAATCGGTCAGCCGATCGCCTTTCGACAGGCGGACCGTCAAAATCCGTTCGGCAAGCGTCAAAAGCGAGGGGCTCGAGAAGCCAAGAAAGCCGGCTGCGATCTGAGTGTCGAAGATCTTGTTCGGCAGGGCTCCGCACGCAAACTCCAAGACTTCAAGGTCTTGATCGGCCGCATGGAGTACAGCCAGGGAGTCGCTCTCCAAAAGCTCTCGCATGGGCGAAAGATCCAACGCGAGCGGGTCGATCAAGACTGCGTTGCCCGGCCACGCAATCTGGACGAGGGCGAGTCGTGGGTAGTAGGTCCGCTCGCGCAAGAATTCTGTGTCGATGGCGTAGGCGGGTTCGTGCAGCAAAGCGCGAATTGCGACGTCGAGCCGGGCGGGGGTATCGACCCAAACTGGAGAGATGCTTTCGGGGTTCGATTGACTCACGCTCCCGCCGGACCGCTCTGTGTTGGGAGCCCTGCTGCTACCCAAGCATCGGTGCCACCGTCGACATTGACTGCGTCGAGTCCGTTCTGACGCAAGAACGCGGCGGCTCGCAGGCTTCGCCCTCCCAGGTGACAGATAACGAAGAAGGTTCTGTCGTTGGGAAACTCCGAGAGCCGACCCGAAACATCCGCCAGCGGGATCAGTCGGGCGCTGTCCGCCCGTACCTCCTCGAATTCATGGAGTTCACGTACATCAATCAACGGCGCACCTTCGCGCATCGCTTCCGCTAGTTCGTGAACCCCGATATTGGGAACAGGGGCAGTCATGGGCACCAAACTACTCTTCGGTCACTACTTCGTTGAACTCCTCCGGTGTGTCGACGTCGCGTGTCGAACGTGCCAAGACCCCCGTCGAGGGAACGGGAATCTCTCGAACTCGGATACCGTCCAACACCGCCGCCATGTTGCGCGCTCCGGCCAGGAATCGACCGGTGACCGGCCGGATCGCCTCCGTCCGGTAAAGCGCATGCAACACCTCCCGGCGATGCCCGAGCGGCACGACTGCATCGATCCCGTCGTCAGCGAACGAAATCATGGTGCGCAGGGCAGCGGCCTGCACAGACACCAAATCGCAGCTCAAGACCAACATCCATTCCGTCGTCACCTCGCCAAGCGCGGTCACGACGCCCCCCAGGGGACCGTCTCCGGGATACTTGTCAGGGGTCCACCGCGTCGCTACCCCAATGGCATGTGAGTCGGCCCACCCGGGCTGACCTCCGACGACCACACAGTCGCTCACGCCAGATTCAACGGCTGCGGTGCAGACGCGGCGCAGCAGTGTGGAACCGTTCAGGACCAGTTGGGCCTTCGGTGTTCCCATCCGCCGACTTGCGCCACCAGCAAGAACCACTGCCGTAATCGACTCCGATCCGCTCGGCATTGGCCTAGTGCATCCTCACTGTGTCGGCGTGCCGCGCAACATCGTCAACGCTTGTTCGTGCAATATCGCATTGGTGCTCAGGGCGCAACCGCCGTCGGCGCGGGCGACGCCGGAAAGATCAGTGAAACGCCCTCCAGATTCCTCGACAATGATCTTGATTGCGGCGAGGTCCCACAGCGACACGATCGCTTCAGCCGCAATGTCGACGGCGCCCTCGGCAACGAGCATGTGCTGCCAGAAGTCCCCAAAAGCACGCTCTTTGGTGACGCTTCGCCGAAGCGAATCAATTCCCGACCGCATGCCTATTCCTTCCCAGGGCCCTTCGCTGTAGGACAGCGACGCATTGGCCAGTTCAGAAATCCGCGAAGAATGTATTTGCGTTCCGTTTGCGAACGCACCCAAACCTCGCGCGGCCCACCAGCGCCGCGCGAGTGCAGGCGCCGAAACCATCCCCAGGACTATTTCGCCGTCAACTTCGAGTCCGATCAACGTTGCCCACAACGGCACCCCGCGAACGTAGTTCGATGTTCCGTCTATGGGGTCGATAATCCATCGACACCGAGCGTCGGCATCGGTGGCACCGTGCTCCTCTCCCAGCACGCCATGGGTGCAACGATGAAGGGCGAGGTGATCGCGGATCGCCTGTTCCGTGGAACGATCGGCAATCGTGACCTCCGTTCGGTCAGGCTTCGTCTCAATCACCAGTCCCGACGCCTGAAAGTGATGCATCGTGATCACATCCGCCAAATCGACGAGCTGGGCGGCAAGCGCGAGTTCCTCTCGCAGGTTCAACGAATCATCTGTTGACATTCCGACCTTTCGTGTTTTTCTGACTTCAGGGAGAACGTGGTTTCAGAGCGACGTTGTTCCAGCTGACCCCGGTCAGTCGCCATCCGTTCGACGATCCCAGTTGGGGTCAAGCTGATGGAGAAAAATGTCGCATCGCTCGATTTCATCCGTTTCACCGATCTCGGTAGCCGCGGCGAAGAGGCCTTCGACCGCCCGGAGAAATCCGCGGTTGGTCGGGTGGTCCCAGCGGACGTAACCAGAACCGCGCCAACCACTTCCGCGGAGTCGGTCCAGACCGCGGTGATATCCGACGCGATGCGCCGCGTATCGCTCGATGGGGTCTCGTCCGAGGCGTCCAAGCTGAGCCCATCCGTCGAGGAACCTCGGCCACTGAGCGACGACACGTGAGATTGCAGCTCTACGCTCGTCAATGTCAGCGACATCAAGAGCCTGTCGCAGCGCGGCGAGGGCGTCGTCTGGTTCCGCGTCGAGAATCGTTTGCGGCAAGCCGGTACTGAAGGTGACTGGTCGATCGCTCATGTCCCCATCCTGTCAGCACTTCGATCCGTCCGGACTCAAGTCGTGAAGAACAACCCGCACCAACTACGGTTTGATGCAACGTCGAAAATCCGCCGAACCGAGGAGACGCCATGTCGAAGATTGCACTTGTTGCGAAGCTGACCTGTAAAGAAGGGAGCCGCGATGCTGCGGTAGAGATTCTCTCCAAGCAGGTTGCTGCCATAGAAAGCGAGGTCGGCACTGAGGTGTATTCCCTCAATGTCGACAAGGGGGACGAGGTGACGATCTGGTTCTTTGAGCTGTACACCGACAAAGAGGCACTCGTTGCCCACGGTTCGAGCGAGGTCATGAAAGCGAATGGCCCTCTGCTTGCACCGCTTCTCGACGGCCGCCCCGAAATCACCCGCCTGACCCCGATCGTGGCAAAAGGATTGACCCTATGAAAATCAACGTCGATTTCGACCGCTGTCAGTCCAACGCGCTCTGCATGAGCGCCGCACCAGATCTTTTCGAGGTGCGCGACGACGGCTTCCTCTACATTTTGGTTGACGAACCGAGTCCAGATCGCCACGCTGCGGCACAAGAGGCAGCACGGCTTTGCCCGACACAGGCAATCACACTCTCCTGACAGCTCCTGACATCGACCCGATGCGCTCTGTCATCATTGCCGGAGCTTCGTTAGCCGGTGTCCGCACTGCCGATGCTTTGCGCGCCGGCGGCTTCGAGGGTGCCATTTCACTGGTCGGCGCTGAACGGGACCTGCCCTACGACCGGCCACCGTTGTCCAAGCAGTTTCTCGCAGGACAGTTCGACGAGGAACGCTTGTTGCTTCGTAGCGCCGAGTCATACGAGAACGATCGGATCGACCTCCACCTTGGCGTTCGAGCAACCAAGGTAGATGTCGACGGGCGACGCATCAAGATAGATCTCGACAACGATGAAACAATCGAGGCCGAGGCACTTGTCATCGCCACTGGCACGAAACCACGCCCACTTACGTTTCCTGTTGAGCACCCCAATGTTTTCAGCCTGAGAACTCGCCAGGACTGCGAACAGATTCGGGCGCTGCTCCTCGCTGGCACTCGGATCGTCGTAATCGGGGCCGGATTCATCGGCGCCGAAGTGGCATCGACTGCCCGCAACCTCGGCTGCTCCGTCACAGTGCTCGAAACAGCCCCTGTGCCCTTGGCCCGTCAACTGGGTACTGAAATGGGACTCGCCTGCGCAGAGCTTCACCTTAAGAATGAAGTGGACTTACAACTCGGTGTTGACGTCGATCGCATTGAGCGCGACCGCGTCCACCTTTGCGACGGCCGGACTTTTGGGGCCGACGTGGTCGTTACGGGGGTCGGGGTACAACCGTGCACTGAGTGGCTTAGCGGCGACTCGTTCGACATTGCCGACGGCGTGTGTTCAGACGCGACCCTGCGCGTGCGCCGGGCCGGATCACCCGACGTCTTCGAGAACGTGGTGGCGGTTGGTGACATTGTCCGCTTCCCGAACGAACTTTTTGACGAAGAAATGCGGGTCGAGCACTGGACCAACGCCGTCGAAAGCGCCTCGCACGCTGCAGCGACCCTTCTCGGGGCTCGAGAACCCTTCACTCCTGTCCCGTACTTCTGGAGTGATCAGTTTGGGAAGAAGATTCAGTTCCTCGGACGATCCACGGGCTTCGAGGAAGTCCGCGTAGTAGAAGGTTCGCTCGCCGAAGGGTCCTGGCTGGCGCTCTACCGGCGCAACGATCGACTGATCGGGGCGCTCGGTGTGTCCAAGATTCGCTCGCTCATGAAGCTTCGACCGCTGCTGTCTCAGCGAGCGTCGTGGGCCGAAGGACTCGAAGTAACGAGTTAGAGCCGATTCTTCGCAACCCACACCTGCGCCCTAGGCTCGCGTGGGCTATGGAACTGCTCATCGTCCGACACGGTCTCCCGGAAAAAGTCATACGACACGACGGAACGCCGGCCGACCCACCCCTCGATCCGAGCGGACTGCAACAGTCCGATCTTCTCGCCGACTATTTGGTGAAGGAGAATGTCGATGCTATCTACTCCTCCCCTCTACAGCGAGCTCGTCAAACGGCCGCGCCGCTTGCGGCACGATTAGGGCTTGAGGTCGCCATTCACGACGGTGTGGCGGAGTGGGATCGAAACAGCCATCAGTACATCCCGATCGAGGAGCTGAAGGCCACGAATCTCGGAGCCTGGCAAGCAATGATGCGGGGCGAATGGACGAGCGATCTCGATCAGGAACTGTTCCATCGCAGCGTGGTTGACGGCTTCGAAGAGATCATTGCGCGTCACCCACGTCAACGAGTCGTGGTGACATGTCACGGTGGAGTCATCAATAGCTACCTTGCCCACGTCCTCGGCATCAGCAGCCGCGCGTTCTTCCAGCCCGATTACACCAGCATCCATCGGATCATGGCATCGACGTCGGGACCCAGAAGTGTCCGTTCCATGAACGAAATTGCGCACCTACGCGGCAGCGGCTTGCTGATTGACCGCCCCTGACCGATTCGGCTCTTCGTGCCCGCGTCCTTAGTCACTCGGTCGTATCGGCCGGAGCGACCCGTCGATCTTCGCCTGACGCTGGGGTCGTTGTGGCGCGGTCGGCGTGATCCGACCATGACGGTTGAACCGGGCGGCATCTGGCGCGCGACGCGCACGCCAGATGGACCGGGCGTGCAACATCTCATTCAGACCCGCACCCACATCGAAATGCGGTCGTGGGGACCAGGAGCGACCTGGCTCGCTGACCAACTGCCGTCACTAATCGGGATGAACGACGACGACAGCGACTTTGATCCGACGGGGCTTCTCGGCACCCTCCGGCAGCGGGTGCGCGGATTGCGTATCCCCCGGACCGACGCAGTGTGGGAAGCATTGGTTCCGGCAATCATCGAACAAAAGGTCACCGGAATCGAAGCACGCGAGTCCTTTTCCTACCTCCATCACACGTTGTCGGAGCTGGCGCCGTCGCCTCCCGAAGGCCCGCGACTTCTTCTTCCTCTCGATCCGAAAGTCATTGCGGGAACACCGGCTCACGCATTCATGCGTTGCAACATCGAACGCAAACGCGCTGACACAATTCGTAGGTGCGCGTTCTATGCTCGCCGTATCGAGGAGACGATCGACATGTCCATCCACGATGCTCGCAGGCGTCTGGGTGCCCTGCCGGGAGTTGGCGAGTGGACAATCGCCGAAGTCGGTATTCGTGCGCTCGGCGACGCCGATGCCGTCTCTGTCGGCGACTATCACCTGAAGAACTGGGTTAGTTGGAATCTCGCCGGGCGTCCACGGGGATCCGACAACGAGATGCTGGAACTCCTTGAGCCGTATCGGCCGCACCGAGGGCGCACCGTGCTGCTTGTGCAGCACGGTGGTAGCGCTCCGCCGAAGTACGGTGCTCGGATGACTATTCAACAGCGCTGGTAGGGCGAACGTGGCGAACGACTCGTCGGAGTCGCCGCAACCGGCGTCGATCCAAAGTTTGCTTCGACAGCGCTCCGTGTGGACCGTGTTCCTGACGCTGCTGACATCATCAATCGGCTGGGTGGCGCTCGCAACGGGACTCGCCATCCATGTCTTTGCGATTACCGACAGCAAACGCGACCTCGGCCTTCTGGGCCTTGCAGAGTTCATTCCGTCGGTCGTCCTCGTGTTCCTGTCGGGGTCCATCGCCGATCGCTTCGACCGGCGGCGCGTGATCGTCATAGGTGTGCTTATCGAAATCGTGGCCGTGATCGGACTCGCAAGTCTTAGTTATGACCGACTTCGAACGGCCGCCGCCTTCCTTGCCCTGACCGTCGTAATGGGAATAGGCCGGTCCTGCGTGAGTCCGGCGATGCGGGCGCTTGTTCCGGCCGCTGCACCTGCCGGGCAACTGGCCCGAGTGATCGCCTTGAGTTCATCAACATGGCAGATTTCGGCGATTGCCGGTCCACTTCTCGGATCGGCGGCCTACAGCGTGTCACCTCGATTTGCATATGGTGTCGGAGCGACTCTGCTCGCTGCCTCGGCCGTGAGCGCGTTGCTGATCCCGCCGGAAATCGGCTTGGCTCATATGGATATCTCGGACGAGGCTGGCGACAAGCCCACGTTTCGCGCCGCCTTTCAGGGATTGGCTTCCATCTGGAGGCAACCAATCCTGTTTGGAGCAATTGCCCTCGACCTCTTTGCCGTACTTTTCGGGGGGGCCGTTGCCCTGTTGCCGGCGATTGCGAAAGAACTCCTCGGTGGTGGAGCTGACACGGTCGGTGCACTCAGAGCGGTCGGCGGAGTTGGCGCAACAGTCGTCACGTTTGCACTGACGGCTCGTCCGCTGCGGCGCCAAGTCGGCCAGACATTGCTACTCGCTGTTGGTGTCTTTGGACTTGCCACCATTCTCCTTGGGTTTTCTCGCTCCATTTGGATCTCGGCGATCGCCATCTTCGTATTGAGCGGCGCCGATTCGATAAGCGTGTTCGTGCGCTCGACTCTTGTACCAATGGTGACGCCGGCCGCCGAACGAGGCCGCGTCCTTGCCGTCGAGGCGGTGTTCATTGGCGCATCAAACGAATTGGGCGCGTTCGAATCAGGAGAAGTCGCCCATCATTTCGGCACCGTCACATCGATCGTAAGTGGCGGAATCCTCACCCTGGTCGTGGTCCTCGTGTGGTGGGTCGTGTTTCCTGCACTTCGCAACGTAGACCGATTCGAAGATCTCGACGGTTTCAGCGAGCGCAACTGACCCTTCTGCGCGCCTACGTCGTCACTGCGGAGCGGCGGAATAGTTCGCTACCGTCCTGCTATGCATATAGGCCTCCACGCCCAACAACCACAAGTTGGTGTAAACCCGAGGGGATGAACTCTCCGCTTGACTCCGGATCGATCCCGTTCGCCAAACGCACAAAACGGCTGCGGTCATCGGCGATTCGGGACCTGCTCAAACTCACCGACCAGCCCGACATTTTGTCGTTGGCGGGAGGCCTCCCGACCCCCGACTCCTTTCCGATGGAGGAGTTACGCCGCGAGGCCGATCGGCTGCTCGGCGAGTTCGGCGCGTCGATGGTTCAGTATTCGGCGACCGAGGGTGTGCTTGCTCTGCGGCAATGGATCAGCGGCTGGGCCGAACAGTCATTCGGCAGGACGGTTGCCGTCGAAGGCGAGATCCTAGTGACCCACGGGTCACAACAGGCACTCGACCTTCTCGCCAAGGTGTTGATTGATCCGGGCGACGTTGTTGTAATGCAGACGCCCGCGTACCTAGGCGCAATCCAATCGATGGAACTCTTCGAGCCCGTGTTCGAAGCAGTTCCCGGCGACACCGATGGACTCGACACGGCGGTATTCGAAGCGCGCTTACAAGCTGGCCTTCGTCCGAAGCTCGTCTACGTCGTGGCGAACTTCCACAACCCTTCGGGCGCGACCCTTTCCCTCGATCGTCGACATCATCTCGCCCGGCTTGCGGATCAGTACGGGTTCATCATCGTAGAAGACGATCCGTATGGTGCCATACGATTTGCCGGAGATTTCGTTGCGCCGTTGGCGTCGATGAGCGACCGAGTCGTACACCTCTCAACGTTCTCGAAGATCGTGGCTCCGGGATTTCGGGTCGGCTGGATGATTGGGCCCCCTGCGCTTATCGCAATGTGTGCCAAGGCGAAGCAGGCAGCCGATCTCCACACTCAGACCTTCGGTCAGCAATTACTCGCCACGGTGGTTTCCCAACCAGGATGGCTTGAGCGGCAAAAGGCACGAATCGTGCCGATGTATCGTGACCGCTGCCACGCGCTTGGCGACGCACTCGACGATCAGTTAGGTGGGCGCGTCACCTTCGCTCGTCCGGAGGGTGGCATGTTCCTGTGGGCCGAAGTGCCAGAGGTTTCGAATGCCACGGAGTTCTTGGCAAGGGCGATAGCGCACGGCGTCGCCTTCGTGCCGGGAAGCGCGTTCACCATCGATCAAGTGCCGTCGAGCGCAATGCGCTTCTCTTATTCGACACTCGCCCCCGCGCAGTTGGCGACGGCAGTCCAACGGTTCACCGCAGCGCTCGACGCACAGGTGTCGGCCCAAACTCCATGAACCATCGCGTTTCGGACATCCGGAGTACGCGAAGTACCCTCGACCATATGCCAGCACCGATCGAATTTCAGAGAGTCCTGGTCGTCACGGCCCACCCTGACGACGTCGATTTCGGCGCTGCGGGCACGATCGCCGGCTGGACCGACCAGGGCATCGAGGTCGGCTACTGCATCGTCACCGATGGCGACGCCGGTGGATTCGACCCCACCGTGCCCCGCCACGAAATCGCAGGGATTCGACAACGCGAACAGACGGCGGCGGGTGAAGCAATTGGGGTCCGGGACCTTCGATTTCTCGGCTATCCCGATGGTCGGGTTGCCGCCACACTCGAACTTCGAATGGATATCAGTCGAGAAATCCGGCGATTTCGACCCGACATCGTGCTTGCGCAGTCGCCGATCCGAAACTTCGAGCGCATCTACACAAGCCACCCCGATCACCTCGCGGTCGGTGAGGCGACAATGTGCGCGGTGTACCCCGACGCCCGAAACCCTTTCACGTTCACCGAACTCATCGAGGAGGGGTTCGAACCCCACGCGACGCGTCAGGTGTGGTTGATGGGAGGCGGACCGGGCCCGACACACGCCGTCGACACCACGGCCCAGTTCGATCGAAAGATCGAGGCCCTGCGGTGCCATGTGAGCCAGCACCAGGATCCCGATGGCCTTTCGGTTCGAATTCGGGCATGGAACGAAACACTTGCCACGCAAAATGGCCTCCCAGCCGGCCGGACCGCCGAGATCTTTCAGATAATCGACACTGCGTGAACTTTTCACCACTTTAGGTGGTTTTGTTGGCCGTATTCGGCGTCGAAGCACCCAGCATGACAATCAACGCGAGGAAGCGACCAACCGAAGTTCGCATGAACGTGGCGCACGCCCGGGACGCCTCCACCCCGGCGCCGATTGCTTCGGTGATTCCGCTTCGCCGGAGTGTTCCGTGTGCATCAGGAATCATCTTCGCCATCGGCGTCGAGATTCACCTGGCAGGATCGGTGGGCCGAGCAGCACTCGCTCTCCACGAGCTCCACGCCCTCGCCGAGGCTGAACTCTGCGAAACCGGCGACCCGATGCTCGCATTGGTCGGTGCCGCCGATGAACTCATCGAGCGGCTCAGCAACGAGCAATTCGACGATGTCTCGATTGCTCTCGGTGTGGCGCTTTCACCGGTCGGCCGAGCAGTGCTTCGGGTCCGTCCAGAGAACGTCGAAACGACCGTGCTCGTGCACAGGAACGAACTCCGACTTGCACTAAGCACGGCAAGTCGTGGAGAGGGAAGCCCGGTCGCGACGGTGGCAAGACCATCGGCCAGCGCCAGTCTGCGCAGTGCGCGACTCGCCCTGAACGCCCCGTCGACGGCACGCGTCGACGACGAAGACGGACACGACGGACACGACGGACACGACGGAAGCGACGCCCCGGATAGCGACGCGTTCGTCATCGAAACAGATGGCACCCTCCACCAATACGTTATGTAAGGAGGTCTTAATCGGCGGCGATCGCTTGTGACTTGGCGGTCGGGCGCCTCTCCCTTCTAGTCTTCGCACCATGGATCTCACGTACCCACCCGAGGCCGATGTCTACCGCAGCAAGGTTCGCTCCTTCCTGACCGCAAGCCTCCCTGGCGACTGGAAAGGGATCGGTGCCCTCGATCATCGCGAGGCCGCTGAATTCACGGAATCATGGCGAACCATCCTGGCTGACAACGGCTACCTCGCTGTGACGTGGCCGAAGGACTACGGCGGAGCTGGTCTCACGGCTATCGAAAGTGTTGTCCTCGCCGAAGAGTTTGCCCGTGCTGGCGTTCCGACCGGCGGCCCCAACGACGGGTTCGGCATCGCCATGCTCGGCAACACCATGTTGAAGTGGGGTTCGGAGGAACAGAAGCGCTACTGGCTGCCGAAGGTTCTTTCCGGAGAGCACCGTTGGTGTCAGGGCTACTCCGAGCCGTCAGCCGGAAGTGACCTCGGCAACCTCGGATGTCGCGCCGTGCTAGACGGTGACGAGTTCGTCATCAACGGCCAAAAGATTTGGACCTCGGCAGGTCACCTCGCAAACCACATCTTCGTTCTCGCTCGCACCGCGCCCGAGGAGTTAAAGCACAAGGGAATCACCTTCCTTCTCGTCGATATGCGCCAGCCCGGTGTCGAGGTACGGCCCATCAAGATGATGTCGGGCGAGAGCGAATTCAACGAGGTGTTCTTCACCGACGCACGATGTCCAAAGGAAAACGTTGTCGGCGAAATCCATGGCGGGTGGGCCGTAGCGATGGCACTCCTTGGAAATGAACGCGGGGCTGGGGCCGCGGTCAGCGCAATCGGCTTCCGAACCGAACTCGATCGACTGGTCGATTTGGCAACGCAGACCGGTGCAGTTTCGGACCCGATCATTCGCCAGCGCCTCGCCAAAGCGCACACCAAGGTCGAAATCATGCGCTTCCTGGGCTACAAGGCACTCACCGCATTTCTGAACGGACGCCAACCCGGAGCCGATGCCTCGATCGGCAAGCTGTTCTGGAGTGAATACCACCAGGAGCTCACCGAACTCGCCATCGACATCTTGGGTCCTATGGCGCTCACACCCACGGGACGTGGTCCTCACGGCGCGTTCCGCGCCGACGGCCCGGGAGCACCAAACGACAGCGCGAACTGGGTCGGCGTGTTCTTCAATGCTCGGGCGGGCACGATTTACGCGGGTACATCGCAGGTACAGCGCGGCATCGTCGGCGAACAAATTCTCGGTCTGCCCAAGGAGCCCCGCGCCGACGCCGGACCGTTCAACAAGATTCCCGGGCACGGCTGAGTGGTTCCGGCGGGACCTGCCTCCGCCAGGCTCAGGCTCATCAGCGCGCTTAGTTACGAGGAACTTCGAGCCAGCTGCGACCCTTGTCGACGCGCACATCGCCGGGTAGACCCAGCACCCGCTCCCCGAGAATGTTGCGCATCACTTCGCTTGTTCCGCCTTCGATCGAGTTGGCACGCGAACGGAGGAAGGACCGTTGAACATCGTTGGTAAACATTCCGGTGCCCGCACCACGATGGTTGTAGTCGCTGTAGAGCATGCCCGACGGTCCCATCAGCCCTACGGCAAATTCGTAAATCTGCTTATTAAGTTCGGCCATCGCCAGTTTTGCGGTTGAGCCCTCAGGACCGGGGTTTCCGACCTTTCGGTTGGCTGATGCCCGAAGGTTGGTGAGTCGACCGGTTTCGGCACGACACCACAGCGACATCAGCTGATCGAGCTTCGAAGGATCAGGGTCCTTCCGATAGGCATCAACGGCTTGACCGATTGGACCGCTGCCACGTGGTGCAATCGCACCGCCAATGGAAACACGCTCGTTCATGAGCGTCGTCAGAGCAACTCGCCAGCCGTCTCCTCGATCACCGAGCCGTTCGATATCAGGCACACGAGCATCGGTGAAGTACACCTCGTTGAACTCAGCGTCTCCGGTCATCTGGCGCAGCGGGCGAACCTCGACACCAGGACCCTTCATGTCCACCACGAAATAGGTCAGTCCCTTGTGCTTTTCGGCATCGGGGTCGGTGCGGGCGACCAACATTCCCCACTTCGCCAAATGAGCAACGGTCGTCCAGACTTTCTGGCCGTTGACGATCCACTCGTCACCATCCTTGATGGCTTTAGTCGCTAGGCCAGCAACATCAGAACCCGCGCCAGGCTCCGAGAACAGCTGGCACCAGACCTCTTCGCCCGTGAAGAGCGGCCGCAGATAACGCGACCGTTGCTCCGGTGAACCCCATGAATGGATTGTCGGCGCACCCATCCCGTGACCAATCGGGTTGCGCCCTACTGGGCTCGGGGCTCCGGCGGCGCGCAGTTTTGCGTCGATTACCGACTGCGCTTTCGGAGCCATGGCAAGTCCACCGAATCCAACGTCGAAATGAACCCACGCCAGACCTTTGTCAAACTGCGCACCCAGGAATGTTGCTGGGTCAGTGGTCGCGCGAGGAAACTCGGCCAAGAGCTGGTCGGTCAGTTTCGAGACCAACTCTGCATCGGCATCGATAGAAACAGCAGTGCTCATCAGGGTTTCCTCCGGGTAACTAAATCTGACCATCAGGTTTAGCCGACCTCGGCTTTCCAGGGAAAATCGGTTAGGCCCGACGCAACGGCGGCGAGCCGATACTCTCGAGGTTCGTGCGCTTCTCCGAACTGCTCGCCACCCCGGGCGTGATCGAACACTCCCAGCTTCGCTCGAGCTTCGGGATAATGGCCTTTCATGGCGGAAACCTCGAACGAGTTACCGACGACATCGCACAAATCGTGGCCGACCGGACCGGATCGTCGGTCTACACCGTGACGCAGGCTCATCCGGTCCGCGAACACATTTCGTCATCAAAGGTCTTGCGCTCCGAATCGGTGCAACTCGATACGTTCCTCGGACATGTCAATACCGTCATTGCGCTGCACGGTTATGGCCGGCAGGGTTTTTGGACGTCGATGCTCTTGGGCGGGACGAATCGACCGCTGGCCGCGCACGTGGCGCTGTCGCTCGGGAAACACCTGCCCGAATTCGAGGCGATCCACGATCTTGAGGCAATCCCCAACGAGCTCCGCGGCATGCACCCTGACAACCCCGTGAACGTCCCGCCCTTGGGCGGCGTCCAACTCGAACTGCCGCCCCGGGTTCGAGGGCTCACGCCACACGCCGCCACCATGGCTCGGACGTACGGTCTGATCGCATGGACGCACCGGCTCGTCGATGCACTCGTCGAAGCAATTGATTCACGATCAGTCGCTGGCGAGCGCCGCCCTCTCCCGGAGGGTTGAGGCGCGTTCGCCATCTTGACTCGCAAGCCCCGGCAAACGCAACGTCAGGAACCACGTCAGTCCAACGAACACTGCCAAGGCCCACAGGGCGGCGCTCAGTCCACCCCCGAGGTAGAGATGACCGCCGTAGTGGTTCCGGCGTGGAGACCCACGGCAAGCGCGATCGCTCCCGCGACAATCACCAGCAGCAATGCCCACTGTTGCGCAGCGCGGATCTCGTCGAAGAACCGTGCTGCGGAAAGCCGGTTGATCGCGTCGGACTTGGAGAGGATCGATCGTAACGGTGTCTTCGTCTTCGACTTTCCGATCTCCTCGTCGAGAAGCCCGATTAGAGCTACGAGAACGAGGCCGAGCATCGCGGCCATCGACACCAACGCGGACCGATAGCCCAGCCACGACAACAACGCTGCGCCAAGGAAGAAGCCGACGCCCTTCAGCGCGTTCTTCGAACCGGTAAGAATGGCGACCAGCCGGAACAGGGCGCCGTCACCGTTTCCGGCGAGTGCCTTTACGGCGCTTTTCGAACTCATTTTGTAAGGTCTTTTGCAACACCAGAAAGCGCTTGGGCGGTCATGACAAACGCGACCGACACCCACTCCTGCCAAAATCTCGATGGAAAGTAAGCGCGCCTAGCGCCACGATCTGCCTTCCCAGGCCGACGATGAGCGTGCAGTTGATTCCGGTTCGAGAGCCCACCCATCCACCGAGCAAGTTCGTAACGATCCCTATGAACTCATAGGCAAGAAACAGGAACGCAATCGAGACTGGAGAATATTTCAGGTCGTGAAAATGGAGGAGCACGAGCATGCGTAACGCCCAATAGCCCAGCGTGACCAACGTGTAGTTGCGGAGCTTCATTCCGCCCCTAGCGAGCTTCAAGTGACGAGGCGATCAGCGATGCGAGTTCCGAAATTCGCCATACGTAGCCAATCTCGTTGTCGTACCGGATCAGGACTTTCACCATCGTGGTGTCGACAACCATTGTCGATGGACCGTCGACAATGCCCGAGCGGGTGTCGTTGGTGTAGTCAGCCGACACGAGCGGTCGGTCCTCGTACCCGAGGATGCCTTTCAGCTCTCCGTCGGCAGCGTCGCGCTCTGTCAAAGGCGGCTTTGGAGCCGTCGGCCACTGGATCGGGAGCTGGCTGCGTGCGGAGTTCGCGGAGCACACGAAGAGTGCCTTGCTGGGACCGAGAGGTTCACCCGGAACCAGATCGGTAAGCACTGCTCGGACGAGGTGCACATAACGCCGTCGGCCGTCGCCGCTCGAATAGCGAGCGCTCGATCATGGCGACCCCCTCCAGGACGTCGAGATGATGCGCAAGAAGATTCGAGTTTGCCGTTCGGTTGCTATTTGTTCAGACTGTGTCCCGTGCCCGTTCGGCTCGCACCCAGTCCTGTCCGTCGTGATAGCGAATGATGCGCGCTGGCACTCCCCCGGCGACGCAGTTGGCCGGAAGGTCGCCGGTGACCACCGAACCGGCAGCCACAACGACATGTTCACCGATCGTCGCACCAGGCAACACGGTCACGCCGGACCCGAGCCATGAACCACGACCGATACGCACGGGTTGCTCCGGCATTGACTGCGCGCCGATCGGGCGCGTCAAGTCCTCGTAGCCATGGTTTTGATCCGTGACGTAACAGTTGTGCCCGGTCCACACGTCGTCCTCGATCACGATCGAGAAATGGGCAACGATCGCTGTGCCTTTGTTGATCAGGCACCGGTCACCGATAACGAGCACAGGATCCGAAATCGGAACTTGGTCGGCGTGAATCCCGACCGACAGCGTGGCACCCGGACCCACATACGTGTTGCTGCCGATACGCATCCAACGCTCGCCATAGATGGTGTTCCAGGGAAAGGCGACATAGGAGCCCGTGCCAAACGCTCCGTATCGCTTGGCGTGCTCGCTCTGGTGCCCAACGGCTCCCCACTGCTGGACCCGGTCCCATCCCGAACGGACCGCCGCGTTGCGCGCCTCGGACACGCGCGTTCGAAGCTTCGTGAAATAGTTCCCCGACATCGGCGTTTGACCCTACTGGTTTCCATCTGGTTGTACGCGATTGAGCCATTCGTGCACAACAGCCCAGGTTTCGTTCGGGTGTTCGAGATGCACGGAGTGACCCGAGTCGTTGACGGTGACAAGCTCAGCGCGCTTACCAATGGAACGCCTCAGCTCGCGTCCGAGCAAGGTGAACTTTTCGTCGTTCGCCCCGGTTACGACGAGCGTCGGACACAAAATATCGGAAAGGTCGGGCCACAGATTGGCCTGATGACCAGTCCCCACCGACCGCAGGCTCTCGGCCATTGCCTCGCTCCGATTCGTTCGACGCGCCGCGAAGACAGCGGCCTGTTCCCCGAGTCCGGCAAACAACGGCTGCGACAACCACATTGTCAAAAAGGCGTCGAGTCCGTTCGTTTCGATCCCCTGGGCGAGCGCGTCGTCGGCCGCGACGCGTTCGGCGCGTTCTTCGGGTGTCCGAAGGCCCGCGGTGGCGCCAATAAGCACCATGCGCTCAACCAATTCCGGGTTCTGCAAGGCCACGTGCAGGGCGATGCGTCCGCCAAGGGAGTACCCGACATAGGTGCCGCAACCTCCGACTTCGCCAGCCAGAGCTGCGGACTCCTGCAAACTCGCCTCGTCGTGGCGTGACTCGCCATGACCCGGAAGGTCAACAAGAACCGTTTCGTGATGCTGGGCGACGAATTCACCAAAATCGCCCCAGCAGCGACTGTTCTGGGTGAAGCCGTGCAATAGGACAACGCGAGTTCCCAGTCCTCTCACGTCGGCATGCAGCATTGCACCAGCATGCCTGACTCCGATGCACCCATGATGAAGAACACCCCGGTACGATGGACGGGCCATGCGGTCCGTCGTCCCCAAGCCAATTCCGGTTGTCGACGACCCGATGGCCTACGAGGCCTACAAGCCCCGGTACCGAGGGCGCCTTCATCAGGTTGCATTCTTTGTCTCCATCCCAGCTGCACTCGCGTTGGTCCTGGGGGCTGGTTCTGGCGGTGCCCGGGTCGCCTGCGCGATATACGGGCTGAGTGTCGTCGGACTCTTTTTTACCAGCAGCCTGTACAACCGCCTTTCTGGGACCGCCGGCATCCGTTCGTGGATGCGCTGGCTGGACCACTCGATGATTTACGTATTGATTGCCGGTTCCTACACCCCCGTGTGCTGGCTCGCGCTGCCTCGGAACTGGAGCGTGCCAGTCCTCACCGTGGTGTGGGGCGGCGCATTGGCTGGCGTTGCGCTCAAGATGACGCGACTGCGACGTTTTCGGCGCGTCGGTGGTGTTCTTTACCTTGCGATCGGTTGGTTTGCACTCATCGCACTGCCAAAACTCATTCCCGCGCTCACGAATTCCGGAACGTTTTTCCTCCTCGCCGGGGCGATTGCGTACATGGTCGGCGCAGTCCTGCTCTGGTTGCGTCGCCCGAATCCGACGCTCGATTTTGGGTATCACGAGGTGTGGCACGGCTTTGTCGTAATAGGTGCGGGGTGCCACTTTGTTATGACCTGGTTAACCGTAAACGCATTCGGTTGAACCAATGGGTGGTGAACATCGTTCGCTGAGCGCCCCCTGAGGCCAAAAGCTTTCCTTCAAGCGAGAATCGGACGACACTGGATAGATGGCACAGGGATTCAACACCGGTGGAGGCGCGATTGCTCTTGCGCTCACCACGGGCGTCATCACTGCATTCAACCCATGCGGATTTGCCATGCTCCCCGCGTACGTCTCCTACTTCGTTGGTTCCACGTCGCAGGAGAAACCGAAGTCAACGCCCGAACGCCTCGCCAAGGCCTCACTGGTCGGCACAGTCGTTACCCTCGGGTTCGTAACGGTCTTCGGCTTTCTCGGAATTGTCGCCACAAGTCTTCGTGGTTCTGTCACGAAGGCAACGCCCTACATCTCCATGGGCGTCGGAGTCGTGTTGGTGCTGCTCGCTGTTGCCATGATTCGCGGGTTCGAGCCGAAACTCTCGTTCCTCAAGGTAGGACGCTCGCAGCAGGGCTCGTCCCTTAAATCAATGTACGTGTACGGACTTTCCTATGCAGTGATCTCGCTGTCCTGTGGATTCGCCGGTTTTCTTGGCACTGTGGCCTCCGCGTTCCGAGAAGAATCGATCTTCAGGGCAATGCTTGTATATCTGGCGTTCGCTTCGGGCATGGGAATGGTGCTTCTCGTGGTGTCGATAGCCGCCGCCCTGGCGCAGCAGACGTTTATCAAGGGATTGAAGCGAATCCTTCCCTACGTGAACAGAGTTTCCGGAGTGCTGCTGCTCCTGGCCGGTTTGTACGTCTCGTGGTACGGCTGGTACGAGTACCAAACGATCGTCAAAAACAAAGACACAACGAACGGTGTGATCGATGGCGCATTCTCGGTCTCCGCGAAGTTGCAGAACTGGGTTGCCGATGTTCCCGCAAGTGCTCTCACACTTGTCCTTGCGCTCGTGATCGCCGTTGTCGTCGCCAGCGTTCTGGCCTCCCGGAAACACCACATTCCCCAAGCCTCAACCGAAGGAGAACTATGAAGTCCCTATCCCGTCTGGCGGCGGGCGTCGGCATTACAGCGCTCGCCGCGGCGACCCTGACGCTCGGGCCGACTGCCGCAACGGCAGCATCGACTCGCCTCCAGACAAAAGCCAAGACCGACACCCCAGCATTTCCGGCAGTCACGGTCACCGATATCAAGACCGGCAAGCCCTTCAAGTTGGCCTCGTTGGCCAGCGGAAAGAAACCGACGCTCATCTGGTTTTGGGCGCCACTTTGAAGCGCTTGTAACCGGGAGGCCCCTGGAGTCGAGCAGTTTGCTCGACAGAACGCAAAGACCCTCACCGTCGTTGGTCTGGGCGCGCACGACTCGCTCGCGCTCGCGAAATCTTTCATGATCCGCCACAAGATGACCACCGTCAAAATGCTGTGGGACAAGAACGCAAAATCCTGGCAGCTCTACGGGGTACCTGGTCAGCCGGCTGCGCTCTTGGTAAAAGACGGCCAGGTGGTCGCAAGTTGGGCCGGCGCCATCGACGAAGCGGAAGTTCTGGAGCTCATCTCGGCGTAACACCGGCGCACCTGGTCAGTGATCGATCTTGATCACTGACCAGAGCGCTGGCCCGATCGCTGGCTTTGGTGCAACTGGCTTTGGTGCAACTGGTCATCGCGCTTACCCCGATAAACCCGCATGTCGATCGCGCGAATGACGGAAGGTCGCATGCGAAAAAGCATTCGTGGTTCCATGAGCATGTTGGAGTAAAACGCTTCGACCGCCCTATCATTTTCCACGTTTGCCTGGCCGACGTATTTCTCTACGAGGGAGCGGGTAATCGGCCAGATATCGAAGTCACCCGAGAACAACGCTTCACACGGCCCGTCGAACCCGACGTGGCCAATCATGGGCGGACCCGATTCTATGCAGAGTGACGCCCTATCGTCGGCCATCAACTGTTTGCACCACACCCTTGTAGTTGTACCCGTGAACCAAACGGCTCCCCTGCTATAGCGGTGGCGACCGGCTACGAACTCAGGCAAGGATTCGTCAACTTCCCACATCCACCAGATCGGGACCGAATACGGGCGCCCATCGGCTCGTAACGTCGCGATGACCCCGTTGTGGGGTTGTTGGAGGAACGAAGCGAGAACGTCGGAAGTCATACGCGGCATACAGGGAGAATAGACACCCACGAACCACGAGCCTACGATCGTGGGATGTCCGGCCACCCCGTAGGGAGCGCACCGTACTCCAGGCGCGCATACGTTTTCCCCAACCCTGGCGAATCGGTGACGATGATCGCCCACCGACTCTTTCCCCGCGACGAAGGCGCGCCGATGCGTCTTCTTTCGTGGAATCTGCATCTCGTCACCCGGCGGTCGCTGTCCTATGAGCCCGGCGCGAATGGCGACCCCGGTCCCCTCCTTGGCACCGACATCGTCTACATTGAATCGCCGCTTCCCCTGCCGGGATAGAAACGCACGAGCACCCCGGACATGACGACTGAGACAACACCCGAGGCCACCATCGTTGGGGCGGTCCTCGGTGTCGGTCACGATGGCGCAGCCGAAGCCGTAATCAGCATTCGATATCCTAACGGCGCAATTCGCCCGGTCACGTTCTCCAGCGAGGCTCTTGGCCGCGCCATCGCGTCGAGCGCGATCACATCTCTCGATGAACTCTGCGGGCAGCCGTGGACCATCTTGGTCCCAAGGGCGAATGTGGGAGACAATAAGGGAACCCAGGCTTGAACGAGAGGCTACCCATGCTTGATCTAGTGATTCGTAACGGCACCATTGTCGATGGGAGCGGTTTGCCCGGCTACGTCGGCGACGTCGGTATCTCTGGGAAACGCATCGTAAGCGTGGGCCGTTCGTTGGCCGACGTCGATGCGGTTCGCTCCATCGATGCCACCGCCCGCACCGTCACGCCAGGTTTCATCGACCCGCACACTCACATCGATGCTCAGGTGTTGTTTGATCCGTACGCCTTCCCGTGTATCGAGCATGGGATCACCACCGCCGTCACCGGGAACTGTTCACTGTCTATGGCACCGGTCCGGGCTTCGCAACGCGAACGTTTCTCGGCAATGTTTCGACTGATCGAAGAAATGCCGGCCGCAGCCTTCGAACTGGGTGTCGATTGGCGTTGGGGAGAAGGATTCGCTGAGCTAATCGAACAAGTCGCCCGAGATGTCTCGCTGAACATCGCCCCACTTGTCGGCCATTCCGTTCTTCGTATGTTCGTTCTCGGCGATGACATCCGCCGCCCCTCCACCCCCCAAGAGATTGCCTTGATGTGCGACCTTTTGCGCGCGTGCCTCGACGTCGGTGCTGTTGGCCTGTCGACGTCGTACATCGATGTCGAAGATGACATGTTGCCGGTCCCGTGCCGCTGGTCAGAGCACCGCGAGCTTGAGGCTCTGTGTTCGGTTCTCGGCGAGAAGAACCGGATGCTCCAGGTCGTGCACGAGTTCTTCGATACGGAGCTCACCATTTCTCGGATCGAGATGATGGGAGATCTTTCGCGGCGATACGGTATTCCAACCACGCTCTCGCCGCTGTTCCACAACGCGGCGATGCCGAGCGGCCCTCTCCAGGTTCTTGCCGCAGTTGAACGCGAGTGTGCTCGTGGCGCTCGAGTATGGCCGCAAGTTCAGACCCGCCCCATTGACATCAGTTGGACGCTTGAGCAGCGCAGCATCATGTTTCTCGTGATCCCTGGTTGGTGGTCGGTTCTCTCAATGCCCTCAAAAGCCGACAAGCTGGCTGCACTGAAAGATCACGGCACCCGTGCCCAGCTCATTGGGGGCCTCGACACTCTGGCTGCGATGCCCGGCTCGCGTCTCAACGCGGCAAACTTCGTGATCCGCGAGGTCGCACTGGAAAGCAACCGGGACCTCGTCGGCCGCACTCTGGGTGATGTTGCGACCGAGCGAAATTCAACACCTGCCGAAACCCTGATCGACCTTGCTGTTGAAGAAGACCTGGGAACCTGGTTCGTGCGGGCCGACATCGGGCACGTCGACGCCCAAGCAGTTGGCGAGCTGCTCGCCCATCCTTACGTACACGTAGGGGCCAGCGACGCCGGGGCTCATGTTGGTTCTTTCTCGACCTACGGCGACACGGGCCACCTATTCTCCAAGTTCGTTCGAGAAACCGGTGCCATGCGTTTCGAAGAAGCGGTGAAGCGAATCACCTCAGACCCGGCCGGTATCTGGGGAATCCCAGACCGAGGGGCGCTACGAGAGGGCTACGCCGCCGACGTCGTCGTGCTCGACCGGGCAACCATCGATCGAGGACCCGAAATCGCGTCCGAAGATTTCCCCGGCGACGGTCACCGTTGGATTCGTCACAGCGTAGGCGTCGAGCATGTTGTTGTAAACGGCACGCCAACCTGGTCCGCCGCCGACGGATACAACAGAGAAGCACGCGCCGGCGAGATCGCAACACGATAGGTGTACTGATTATGTCCGAAATCGCATTTCCCGAACCGATTCGCCCGTTTCGTATCACCGTTCCCGACGATGACCTAGCTGACCTGCACCGGCGGTTGAACAACACCCGGTGGCCGGACGCCGAGCTTGTTTCCGACTGGAGCCAGGGCACCCCGTTGAGCTGGGTTAAAGATATGTGCACATACTGGGCGGATGGGTACAACTGGCGAGACCGCGAGGCCTTACTCAACCGCTTCGATCAGTACATAACCACGATCGATGATCTCGATGTCCACTTCATTCATCAGCGCTCGCCCCATTCCAACGCGAAGCCGATCATCATCACGCACGGATGGCCTGGCTCCATTGTCGAATTCCACAAGGTCATCGAGCCGCTCGTCGATCCGCCCAAATTTGGCGGCAGTGCTGACGACGCATTTCACGTCGTGTGCCCGTCGTTGCCGGGCTTTGGGTTCTCCGGGAAGCCCACAAACACCGGCTGGGGTGTGGAGCGCATCGCAGCCGCCTGGGCAGCGCTCATGGGCCGCCTCGGTTATGACCGCTACTTCGCGCAGGGAGGAGATTGGGGTTCCGCAGTCACGACCAACATCGGCGCCCACGACCCTGAGCACTGCACCGCGATCCACATCACCTTGGCGATGGGGAGCAGACCGATCGTCGACGGTGAGCCCACGGAGGCCGAACAACGGGCACTGAAAGGCGCCGAGTATTACCAGGCGTGGGATTCGGGGTACTCGAAGCAGCAGTCAACAAGGCCGCAGACCGTTGGGTACGGCCTTGCAGATTCACCCTCCGGGCAGGCGGCGTGGATTCTGGAAAAGTTCTGGGCGTGGACTGATTGCGACGGCCACCCCGAGAACGTGCTGACCCGCGACGAACTTCTCGACAACGTGATGATGTACTGGGCGACGAACAGCGCCACAAGTTCGGCACGAATCTACTGGGAGAGCTTTGGACGTGGCCGCCGGGCCATTGTCAACGTTCCCGTGGGGGTGGCCTGTTATCCCAAAGAGATCGTGGCGCCGGTCCGGAAGTGGATGGCGCCGAACTTCCCAAACATCGTGCACTGGTCAGAGCAACAACGCGGCGGTCACTTCGCCGCCTTCGAACAGCCCGAGTTGTTCGTGGCCGACGTGCGAGAGTGCTTTCGCCAGTTCCGCGAAGCATCTTCGACCTCGCCCCACTAGCCGTCGACACCCTCAAACCCTGAACGGTTCGCTTGGCTGGGTGAGACTCAGCGGACCAGCGCAGTTAGGACTTCATCGATGCTGGGGTTCACCATGGACGACTCTCCGACGACCAGCGTCGGGACCGTCTCGTTGCCTCGGGCAACGGAACGCACAAATGCGGCGGCTTCGGAGTCATCCCAGATGTTTCGCTTCTCGAAGTTGAGTTCGTGCTTCACCATCTGACGCTCCAGCGCGGCACAGAAACCACAACCTGGCCGCCAGTACATCGTGATGGTCTTGTCTGTCATAGCAATTCTCTCTCCAACTCGGCGGGTGTTCGCCAACGAGACACACCGATCAACGATCGTAGGGCATTCCATATTCCGGCCATCGATCGACCTACGCGAGACGGCCCGAGGTCAGGGCCACCGATGCGGCAATTGCCACGGCAATCGTTCGTTCGATTGCTTCATCCTTTGCCTCCATGACGACGTTCTCGCCCTCGGTCCGTTGCGCGATGACCGCACAGACACAACCGGCACGCATTCCATAGATGCTCGCGCAGGTGAACACCGTCGCCGATTCCATCTCGTAGTTCAACACACCGAGGTGGCGGTATTCTTCGGTGATCCCCTGCAGGTGGCGCAACAGGTGCGGGTTCGCCGAACTTGCAGAGCGCTCCTGCCCCTCGAAAAAGGTGTCCACCGATGCCGTGATTCCTACGTGATAGGGCACACGCAGACTTGTCGCAGCATCGGCAAGCGCAACCGTGACGAAGGGATCGCTCACTGCGGGAAACTCCACCGGTGCCAAATCGAGTGTTGCACCTTGTCGCCGAAGTGCCGCGTTGGTGATGATCACAGACCCAACGTTGACATAGGGTTGCAGCGAACCTGTCGTACCAACACGTATCACGGTTCGCGCTCCGAGCTGGGCAAGTTCGTTCATCACGATCGATGTCGAGGGACCACCCATCCCACTGGTCGAACAAAGCACTTCAACCCCGTTGGGAAGCATAGCTACATAGCTCGTCAATCCTCTATGTTCACTTAGCAGGCGCGAGTTCGTGAGCCGCTGGGTAGCGATGAACTCAGATCGCTGTGGATCACCCGATAGCAGAACCAGCTCAGGAACCCGTCCGCCGAGATCGCTGGACCCGAATCCGATGTGGTACTTGCGATCATCGGCCATGGGCGAACGCTAGTGAGCTCTCGGTCCGGCAACGAGCATCTGCCCCGGGCGCCCGATTTCATCAAGCGTGAGTGAGGTCTCATCTCGGCGGATAACCGTGCCGTTCACAAGGACGTGGCGCACGCCCAGTGGCTGGTCTGCGGTGAGACGCTCACCATTTGCCGGGAAGTCGCGCACCCGCCGAAGAGGGCCGGGCGCAACTGTTTCGGCATCGAATACACAGACATCGGCGAAGGCCCCGGTGCGAAGAACGCCGCGGTCGGCAAAGCGAAACAGGTCCGCTTGGACTCCGGTGAGGAGATGAACCGCTTCCTCAAGGGTGAGAACCTCTCGGTCCCGAACCCAGTTCCCGAGCAGGTCCGTCGGGAGCGGCGCGTCGCAGATTTGGCCGACATGGGCTCCGGCATCGGACAGACCGAGTGTGACGTGTTCCTCACGCAACAAACCGGCGATGCCTTCGTTGTCATCGTTGGCAAGTGTGGCCTTCACGCGTAATGACCTCAGATGGGGTTCTGCCAGCGCGGCGTCGAGCAGCGCATCGAGCGGATGCACACCCAGGTTTTCAGCCAGTGGCGCGATCCCGACGCCGACCAAGGCGGGATCTGCGGACTCCATGACGGTGAAGGTGTCCCAACGAGGCGCGATGCGCCGGTCATCAACCCAGGCTTGCTTTGCCCGTTCGCGCCATTCGGGTGATTCGTATGCACGCCTACGGTCAGCCTCACTCAGGGGCATGAGCTCCGCGAACACTGGACTTGTGTTGAGCGTGAACGGTTCAACGAGGTGCATAGAGAAGGCCAGCGGACGACAGCTCACCTGCGGCCAAACGTTTGCACCCCTACTGATCCCGTCACGGTGAATCTCCATCGCTTTGAGGTGTGCGCCGGTCGGCGTCGTGAGGACAGCGGTGTAGGTCACCGGCGCGTTGAGCTCGATTGACAAGTCGTACGAGTCAGAAAACGACAGCCCTTCCCCACCGTTTATTCCCACCACACCTCGTCCGGAGGCGACCACGGCCGAAGCCAACGCATCGATTTCGCGTCGGTCGGCGTATCGCGAGGGAATCGGGTTTCCATCCGCACCGCGATGCGTCACGGCGTAGGACGTAGCGAAACCGAGTGCGCCTGCCTCCATTGCCTTGCTGACCGCGGACGACATCTCCGAGATCTCCTCATCTGTCGCCGTGCGCCCGACCGCGTTCTCCCCCATCGCGTAGAGCCGCAGGGCCGTGTGTCCAATGTAGGAGCCGAAGTTCAACACGCATCCGCGCGTGGCCACCGCGTCGAGATACTCAGCAAACGATTCGAATTCCCACGGCACGCCCTCCATGAGCGTTGCCGGATCCATGTCTTCGACCTTCTCCATAGTCGCCGCGATCAGCGCACAGTCCCCTGGCCGGACCGGCGCGATCGAAAAACCACAGTTGCCGGCGACAACACTGGTGACCCCGTGGAAACACGACGGGGTCAGCGCCGGGTCCCAAAAGACTTGGGCGTCGTAGTGCGTGTGGATATCAATGAATCCGGGGGCAACGATGCACCCAGTGGCATCGAGAATGTCATCGTCGGGGCGCGGACTCACTTCTCCGATCGCAACGACGCGATCTCCGTCGATCAAAACATCGGCGATGAATCGAGGCGAGCCCGTTCCATCGACAACAGTCCCTCCTCGAATGACTTTGCGAGTTCCCATGACGACATACTGACGCCCCGAAGCACTTTGCGCCACCCAAGATGGCTAGCGATCGGCAAGGATCTTTTTTCCGGGTCCACCAAGATCGACCAACGCTCGCCGACGGCCGACCATTGTCAAAATCAGCGACATCACCGGTCCTCGAACTTCCGGGCCTTCGCCGACCGACCAGTCAATGTCGGTAGCGACTAGCCGCAGACCGGCAACTCGGCGTCTGGCGCCGAGCGGAGCGCCCACCTTGCGGTAGTGGTCGATGATCGCACGGAGGTGCGACTCGGGACGATGAGCGGCTTCTTTCCCGAGCCCACGCCGGATGTCTTCTCCGTGCACCATAATTTCGCCGAGTGCAATGTGCTCCGGGCCGGAGATGGCCTTCCTGGCCCTGACCACAGCCAGATACCGGGCGAAGACGTCCTCACCACTTCCAGCGGCGTACTTCCTTGCTGCAGTATCTATTGCCCGCTCGACGCGAAATCCGCTTGACGCAAGGCCGATCAACGATCGAGACGCCGAACTCTCGGCCATAGAAACGAGGTGGCCCACCACATGCTTCACGTCCCACCCGTCGCACCAGGTCCCATGCTCCCACTGCGCTTCGGAGAGGGGCGCAAGGAACGCCGCAAGCGCTCTGCGTTCCTCATGGACCATCGGGGTCATGTCGACCATTGCGTCACCTCAATGCTCGGACGCTGATGTCGTGGGCGATACAGGACTCGAACCTGTGACCCCCGCCGTGTGAAGGCGGTGCTCTACCAACTGAGCCAATCGCCCGACTCGGCCATACACCTTAGCGGAGTAAGACCGACGACCGGATCAGCGAAGAAGGCGTCGCACCCGCCTACACGCGTGCAGCGTTTGTCTTGGTTTTGGGCGTTGTCTTCTTCTTCGTCGGTACTGGGCGACGAGTTTTCGTCGCGGGCGTCACCGATGCCGAGAGCACCTTGGCGCCTTTTGGTGGAGTTGTCAGAGCCAGGGTTCGCGGAACGTCTTTGATCTCGAGACTGTCCATGAACTGCTCGGTCACGAACATCATGTCGCCCTCGTAAACGATGCCGATTCCGACCTTGTCGAACTTCGGGTTCACGATGTTCTCGTAGTGATGCGGACTGTCGACAAACTTTTGGTGAATGGTCCTCAAATCGGCATTTCCGCAACCGACGTTTTCGCCGAGCCCTGCCCATTGCTTCGGGAGGATGTACTTCAGGTTCGGGTTGTGCGAGATCGTGCATCCGCTGCCCTCGGCGGGAGCTGTCACGACATGCACCTTGCGCATCGAGTCAGACCAGCTGCGGGCAACCTCGACCAGGTCGGGGTGGACGATCAGCGGAGGCAGGTTCACCTCGGCGCGAGTCTCGTTTATCGCGTCCACAAAGGCTTGCTCGTCGCCTACGGGATCATTCGGACTCGCCCAGGCGACCTGTGGCACCACCGACAACGCCAAGGACACCGCAGCCAAAGAAAGCAAAAGTCGTCTGCTTCTCAAAGCGACCTGCATAGCGCCCTTTCCATCGTGACAACCACCGTGCGTAGTTACACGTTTTTCAACGACAACTGGCTGCGTTGTCTGGTCATCAATTCCGATGAATTCCTTCGGTCAGGCTCCGTTCGACTCAGGCGACGGCGCGAGGACCTAGGCTTTGTCGTATCGCTCCTCGCAAAGAGCCCCACCCAGGAGGACCCCCCAATGGCTTCTCGTCTCGCCCCGGTCTGGTACAAATACACCGACCTCCAGGTCACCCACGGGTTGGGCTCCTGGGTTTTCACCACAGACGGCAAGGAATACCTCGACTTCACGGCCGGGATTGCCGTGACATCAACCGGCCACTCGCACCCCAAAGTTGTTGAAGCTATCGCCAAGCAGGCCGGACGCTTTATTCATGCCCAGGTCAACTGCTACTCACACGACCTCCTGGAACCGTTGGCCGAGCGTCTCAACGACATCACCCCGGCGTCGATTGACACATTCTTCTACTCGAACTCCGGCGCGGAAATCACGGAGGCGTCCATCAAACTCGCCAAACAGGCGACGAAACGCCCGAACACCATCGTGTTCCAGGGGTCCTTCCATGGCCGGACGCACTTGGCCATGGCCATGACAACGTCGAGGACCTCGTCACGAGCAGGGCATGCCCCGCTGCCGTCTGGCATCTTTCCTACGCCCTTCCCGCGCCTTGCGGGCATCGACGCTTCCAAGCACGACGACGTCATTGATCAGTGCCTATATCAATTCGACTTCTTGCTGAAGTCACAAACCGCACCCGAAGAAACGGCCGCTGTCATCATGGAGCCGGTGCTTGGCGAAGGCGGATACATTCCTGCCCCCGAACGATTCATCCTCGGCATTGTTGAGCGTTGCCGCCAGCACGGAATTCTGTTTATCGCTGACGAAGTGCAATCCGGTTTCGGACGTACTGGAAAGATGTTCGCCGTCGAGCATTACGATGTCGAACCGGACATCTTGTGCATGGCCAAGGGCATCGCGTCGGGGTTCCCTTTCTCGGCCCTGGGAGCGCGGAAAGAGATCATGGCGAAATGGCCAGCCGGTTCTCATGGCGGAACATACGGCGGAAGCGCAATCGGCTGCGCTGCATCTTTGGCCACCATTGAAATCATGACGACACCGGGCTTCATGGACAACGTCGTCGCTCGAGGCGACCAACTTCGTGAAGGGCTACGAACGATGCAAAATGAGTTCAGCGGCATCGTTGACGTTCGTGGCCTCGGCCTTATGAACGGCATCGAATTCGATACGCCCGAACGCGCCGCCAAGATCATCAGGCATGCCCACGAAGAGAGCAACCTACTGTTGTTGAACGCGGGCACCTACGGCGAAGTGATTCGCTTTATGCCGCCGCTTGTCGTCACTGCCGATGAGATTGAAATCGCCCTCGGTGCGATCCGGAGTGCATTGAAGGCGACGGCCTGACGTATCAGGAGTCCGCCAAGCCAAGGTGGTCAAGAAGCTCCTCGACGGCACCGACAAGGGCAGGCTCTAAGTCCGCATATGTCTTGACGCGTTCGAGTAGCTGACGCCAAAACAAGCGCGGCTCCGGGGCGCCGAGTCGCGTCACAATCCCGGTTTTCCAGTCCTCTCCACGGGGCACGGTCGGCCACGCCCTGATGCCGACGGTCTTGGGCCGCACAGCCTGCCAGACGTCGACGAACGGCGTTCCGCACACACGAACAAACGGGCCGAACGTTTCCTCCAACCGTTCGGCAATTCGTTGTTCTTTCGATCCCGTGACGAGGTGGTCAACGAGAATCCCGAGACGCCTCGTCGGTCCGGGTCCGAACACCCGCACACGTTCCTCGAGGGTGTCGATGCCATCGGTTCGCTCGACAACGATTCCTTGCGCGCGAAGGTCGTCGCCCCACACCCGTTCGAGAAGTTCGGCATCGTGAACCCCTTCGACCCAGATGCGGCTTGCCCTGGCGACCCGAGCAACGCCCGCAGCCGGGTCTTCGAACGATCCGCTCGCGGTCCGAACCTCTCCGCCCTGTTTTGGCGACGCAGGCGTCGGCCGCATCAAGGTGACGACGGCACCATTGGCGATGAATCCTGCGTCCATATAGCGAAACGATCGCTCCCCCGTCGGTGTCTTCACGACGACGCCGTCGGGCATGACTTTGGTGATCGTGCCGCTGACTCGCGAAGCGCGATGGACAACGCGCATCCCGACAACGGCGCCGATCAACGGTGGCGCGGCGGGCTTGCGTCGCTCTAGGTTCATGGATGGGTCACTCCCACGAGATCGGCGATGTAACGCAAGAGCTCTCGTCGACGTCGAACCAATAAGCGCGCCGATGGTTGCTGCCCCAATTGGCGCAGAACCTCGGCTTCAGTGACTGCACCCAAGACGGCAGCGTAGGCGGCGAGCACCGCATCTCGGGGAGTAACCGAAGCACCATCGAGGTCAGCATCGAGACCGTTTTGCAAAAACGACGTTGCCCGATCGATCAAAGGCGAGAGCCGCTGGGCCAACTCTGCGTTCTGCGATGGCCCGAGCCGGCCGACTTCGCGC
>JANOYY010000026.1:0-41330 GCA_031429095.1 Acidimicrobiia bacterium
CAATCCCGCCGGACCACCACCGACCACACCGACGGTACCGACCACACCGACAGTACCGACCACACCGACAGTACCGACCACACCGACAGTACCGACCACACCGACGGTACCGACCACACCGACGGTACCGACCACACCGACAGTGCCGACAATGGCGGCGACAGACCCACCCTGAGTCGCACTCAAAATGAAATGGGCAGACGCTCAGGACCCCAGATGCCCGCTCCGTTGGGCTTCCACTCGATTGGCCCGTTCAGCGCCAGGTTGGGCCAGCGCCGGGCGAGCAACGGCAGTGCCTCCTGGAGTTCGGCCTTGGCGAGTGAGTAGCCCATGCAGAAGTGCATTCCAGAACCGAAGGTGAGATGTTGGCCGACGCTCGTTCGGGTGATGTCGAATCGTTCGGGCTCAGCGAAAACACTCTTGTCGAAGTTGGCGCCGACCAGGGAAGTCATTACAACGGTCCATTCTGGGAACGTAACTCCGTTGAATTCGATCTCTTCGCTTGCGTAGCGGCCCGTAGCTCGAACGGCACCGAGGTAACGCATCGTTTCCTCGACCGCACCGATGGCGAGTTCGGGTTTCTCGGCCAACATCTTCCATTGCTGGGGATAGCCCGTGAACAGTGCGACGGCGCACGCAAGCTGGTTGCGAGTGGTGTCGGTGCCACCGAGGATGATGGCTTCGACCATGACCTCGAGTTCGTCGGTGCTTAGCCGATCGCCCGATTCCTCGGCGGCAATAAGGTCAGTGAGCAGATCATCTCGAGGTTCGGTGCGACGTTCGGTGATGAGTTTGCGCACATAGGCGTCGAGTTCGACGCGTGCCTTTTCGATGCCCGGACCGTCTTGGGCCCAATTGCCGTTGAACACCTTCAAGAGGTCAGTCGCCCATCGACTGAAATCGCGCCAGTCTTTCTTGGGTGCGCCGAGCAATTCGCAGATGATAGGAATCGGGTATGGCTCGCAGATTGCCGACACGAACTCACACGAGCCGTCGGCGTCGACGGAATCGACAAGACCACCCAGTACCGAACGCATGAAGGGTCGGAGCCGATCGGCGGAACGAGGCGAGAACGCTGGCGCAACGAGTCGGCGTAACCGTGCGTGATCCTCGCCTTCGGCACCCAGAACGCTCTGCGGTCTGTCCTCGCGTTCGGGAACACCGTTGAGCTTGTTGAGCAATCGAACAGCGGAGTGCCAGCGCTTGTCGCGAAGCAGGGCCGTCACATCGGCGTGGCGAGTGACCGCATAGCCGATCGGAGTTCTGGCGAGCCAGCTCTTCTCACGAACCTCATCGAGTGCAGCACGCAGGACTTCTCGGTCGGTTATCTGGGTGGTGTCGATGTACGGAAGGTCGAGTTCGGAGACAAGCATCGTCTGCAAGTATTGCCGACGCCTTCCGGAACAACCACCCGGGGCGCTTCGCAGTCGTGAAGGCGGATCAGTTGGCCACCGTATGGAGACGGTGCGGCTGATTGACCGTGGTCAGTTGACCGGTGTGCACGTCGTATATCGCTCCCCAGACAATGGCGTCGTCGGGCAACATGTTGCAGGCGTCGATTCGGGCGACGTCTTCAGCAACGCTTCGTTCGATGTCCTGAAAGGGCAGAAAATCGATAGAGGGGCGATGGCCGGTGGCCGATTCGACACGGTCGCAGATCTCTTCATTCGAAGGACCGTGAAGGCCGCAGCCGGTGTGGTGTATGACCACGAACTCCCGCGTACCTAGCCAGTGTGCCGACACGATCATTGACCGGATGGCGTCGTCGGATGCCCGTCCACCAGCGTTTCGCAGGATGTGTGAATCGCCGATCGCGAGCCCGAGCAGACGAAACAGATCGAGTCGGGCGTCCATGCACGTGAGAACTACGAGCCTCCGCGTGGGGGCGGCCGTCAGCCCGTCGGGAATGAATGCCTGGTGGTAAGCCTCGGCTGCTGCTTCGATCCGTTCGCGTTCCATGGAAGAAAAATACCAGAAACCAACTTCTGTTGTCGAATGGATTCGTCGTTAGCGGCTGGTGAGAAGCGCAAGCAGGTCGCCAATGAGGCGGTGATTTTCGATCGGGTGACGCAACGGGAGATCGCGATGGAGCCGGTAATGGTTGTTTCGACCCTGACGTTCACGGGTGATGTAACCATCAAGCTCTAGGTCGGCGACGATGTTCGACGCTGCGCGCTCCGTAATTCCGACGCGACCAGCGATATCGCGAATCCGGGCGTCGGGTTGCTCGGCTACGCAAACAAGTACGTGTGCGTGGTTCGACAAAAACGTCCAACTGCGGCCACGTCGGGATCCATTGACGTCGGAGTCCTCTGGGCTGCTGTCCATTCTCGATGCTCCACGACTTGCTGATCACCACCGACTGCCGCTGGCTTGCCCAGACGATAGTTTGTCGCTACGAAAATTACCTGCGCACTTGGTACCGAACGCGAAACGGCCCGCCGATTCGGCGGGCCGTTTCAATTCTCTGATGAGGATTGTTCAGTCGGTGCTGGCGAGTGCCTGCAGTGCGGAGGTCAACGCCGTTGCGTTCTTTCCTGCACGGGCGAAGAACGCGGCGTCGGCCTTTTCGACCTTCGGCTGTGCCTTGCGTACGGTCGAGCGACCGTTGGAGCTGAGCGTGACACGTTGTGCTCGCTTATCATCGGGGCTCGCCGTGCGGATGACCAGGTCGCGGCTCTCGAGAATGCGAACGACCTGCGACGTCGTCATAGGATCGACGCCCGATCGAGCGCTGATCTCGGCCTGCGAGAGGCCTTTCTTGGCATCGTCGGCAGCAAGCGTCGCGAGGAGCGCAAACTGGACATGGGTGAGCCCGAACGCCTCGAGCGCACTGCGCTGAGCGCGCTGCCATGCGTTGGTGGCTCGCCACATAAGGAAGCCTGGAATGGATGGTGTTGCAGCAGGACCTTGACCGCTCATGGGTGTCTGACTCCGGAGATTTGTGTTGAAGGAATTGCTCGGCGGGGAAGACCTGAGCGCATTAGCTGGCGCTAAGCACACGTAACACTAGGCGAAGATTTCACCGCGTGCTCAAAGCAGTGTTTCCTGCTCCCGAACTACATCCATGTGATTTTTTGAAACCGTCGGAGAACGAGACGTTTTCGCCCGTCTGGGGCGAACTCGCGCGCTCCGTGGTGCAAATCCAGAGGTAGCGTTCCGAGCATGTTGGTGAAGACCCCACACGCGGTGACAACAGCGAGTTCCATCGTGTTTTTGCTTTTCGGCTCCGGTATGAACATCGCGGGTATGAGCATCGCGGGCACGAACGTCGCAGGTGCGGCAGTCAAGAAAACCACGTCGGTTCCGACGACGACCACCTCACTCCCCGCAAACCGTGGCCCGAAAGTGGCAAAAGGAAACGTAAAGGCTGAAGTCGAGACCCGCCTTGCTGCATTGCAGCAACAGGCGTCGCCCACGCTGAAGGTCGGGAAGGCAACATGCCCGACGGCCTTGGCCAACGTGCAGGTCAAGTCGAAGAAAATCGCTTCGAAGCCGACCGTCTTTCGATGCACCGTGTTGGTCGAAGGCGTCGCCGCTCCCTACGACGTTGAGATTCGAGACGGCGGTTTCCAAAACGGCGGCTCGTTCCTTATGGCGCGGGCGAAGGCAATCATCGACATTGGAAAGGTCGTGGCAGGCACGAGGGCGCAGCTCGACAAAAAGGATCAGGAAACCGCCAACATAAACTGCGGTCTTGCCAAGGTCGTGATCGCTGTTGTCGGTGACAAAATCAACTGTGCCGTGACCTTTGGCGCCGGAAGCGAAACGGCTGGAACACAAACGCTGGTCTACGAAGTTCGCGACCTCGACGGCACCATTTCCCTAAAGCTGTAGACGCGCTTACGTTCCTACGAACCCGACCGCTAGCCTTCGAACTCTGTCGGGCGTTCGTTGAAGCCGAACATATGCCCAATGGCGGCAATCGTACGTTCACTTGCTTTCCCATCACCGTAGGGGTTCACCGCATTTGCCATTGCTGCGAAGGCGGTTGGGTCGGTGAGCAACGTTGAAACCTCGTCGACGATGCGTGTCCTGTCAGTGCCGATCAACTTCGCGGTCCCGGCCTTCACTGCCTCGGGTCGCTCAGTGGTCTCACGAAGTACCAGAACGGGTTTGCCGAGGCTCGGTGCCTCTTCCTGCACGCCGCCGGAATCGGTCAGCACAATATGTGAACGTGCCATTATTCGCGAAAATGCACCGTAGGCCAGAGGTTCGAGCACCGTGACGTTGGCCAGTCCGTCGATCGTGGGCATGATCGCGTCGCGCACGAGGGGATTGCGGTGGATCGGGAACACGATCTCCAGGTCCGCGAACTTTGCTGCCAAGTCGGCGAGTGCGAGACCGACGTTGCGCATTGGTTCGCCCCATGACTCACGCCGATGGGCAGTGACGAGCAAGATCTTGCGGCCGGTTGCGTCGAGGCGGTCCAGGACCTCGCTGTCATAGGACGGCGCTCGGTCGACGGCCCAATGCAGCGCGTCGATCACGGTATTGCCGGTGACCACGATTTTGTCCCGGGCAATGCCGTCTCGTACCAAGTTCGCGCAACTCGTCGGGGTCGCGGCAAGGTGGAGGGTGGAGAGCTGCGTCGTGAGCCGCCGGTTGATTTCTTCGGGGAACGGCGAAAAGGGGTCGTCGGTCCGCAGACCTGCCTCCATGTGCACGACCGGGACCTGTCGATAGAAGGCGGCAAGCGCTCCGGCAAACGTCGTCGTGGTGTCGCCCTGGACAACGACCGCGTCGGGCTGCACCGTCTCGATGATTGGGCCCAGCCCATTGAGGGCCTTGACGGTGACGTCGTTGAGGGTCTGGCCGGGCGTCAACATGTTGAGGTCATAGTCGGCGCTGACCTCGAAGAGCTCCATGACCTGGTCGAGCATCTCGCGATGTTGGGCCGTGATGGCGACGATTGGTTGGCACCATTCGACGGTCCGCAGCGCCTGCGCGAGGGGCGCCATTTTTACTGCCTCGGGTCGGGTGCCGAATACGAGCATGACCTTCTTGCGATTCACAGGCGATCCTTCGACATCTTTGGGGACTGCATTGAGCGCCAGCCTCAGGCGTTCTCGGCGAGCAGGCCTTCGACCTTGCTGAGGACCTGATCAGCGTCGTTATGAGAATGAGTGAACCCGAGTGCCCGTTCTTGACGCACCGTGTCAGATGAACGCATCGCGGCGATGTAGGCGCGCCGATACGACGTCTTGCTGCGGTTTCCGCCGGAGCCGTGCAGAACGCCTTCGTTGTGCACGGTGATGTCGCCGCGCTGTATCGGTACCGGCGTCGGTTTCTCACCCGGCCGGAGGTCAGTCAGAAGCGTGTGGCTCTTCCCACGATCGCCGTGGAGGGGATGGTGGGGCCGCACCGGCTCGAGGTGGCTACCCACGAGAAACTGCATGCACCCGTTCTCTTCTGTGGAATCGTCGACGGCCAACCAGCACGTAGCGGTGCGGCGATCATCGGTATCGATCCAATAGGCCTGGTCCTGATGCCAGTGGAACACGGCGTCTTCGCGGCCGGGAGACTTGGCCAGGAGTTGGTCGAAATCGAGGCTCATGCCCTCGCCGCACAGTTGTTCGGCGATGGAGAGGGCTCGGCTTTCGAACACGTTGCCCTGCCAGTTCGGGTAGTAGCGGCGGGGAAGCATGATGTTCACGACCGCATAGCTGCGCGCGTCGGTGCCGTGCTCACCGGTGGTCATGTCGTTGAAGTCTTTGCCGACGACGTGAATCTCGCCGCTCAAAAAGGCGTCGTAGACCCGTTCTATCTCGAGGACCTCGTCTTCGGACAACACGCCGCGCAGGTGCACGTAGCCGTCACGGCCGAAGGCTTCACGTTCGGCGTCGGTGACGAGATAGGTGTCGCCTCGCCTACGGCCCCGGGCCGTGTCGGGTGCGAGGGCCGTGTCGGGTGCGGGGTCGGTTGCCGTGGCCGTGTCGGGTGCCGTGTCGGGTGCCGTGTCCTTTTTGGTCTGCGCCATAGCTCAATGATCGCGCACCGCCCTCGCGCACGTTGATGCATCCTTGCTGCGAGGTCGAGGCTCGGTCGCGGTGGCGCGAATTCGTTCCGGCCCACCGAGAACCTTGCCGGTGTCGGTGAGTATCCGGCCCCGCACCGTACCTGGACGATCAAGAGTTCTGTAAACACTGTGAGTAATTCACATTCACTCCTAGTGACGAACGACAGTTCATCATGTAAGTTGATCGCAGAAGAGATATTGCCGGGCATGAACCCTTCAGGCCCCTGGGCAAGATGTCGAATCTGATCGTCGTAGGCTGCTTGTTTATGGTCCAAACGAAGTAACGAAGTGCGTATCGATGGGAATGTGGTGCAGGAACAGCGAAGGCAACTGTGGAAAAAGAGCCTTGCCGCCCGGGTCGTGCCGGCCATTCCGCACGATTCTGCGGGCGCGCTTCGTGCCGCGCTCGACGTCACCGTCTGGATGGTCTCCCTGCTGTTCGCCGCCTACCTGCGGCTTGACTTCTCGTTCCGGGGACTCGACATTTCGCGGGTGGTGCTTCTTGTCGGCTTCATGATTGTTGTACAGAGTTCGGTCGGCTACACGCTCAGCATCTACCGACGGCGATGGCGTTACGGAAGCATCGATGAGGTCGGAGCGCTCATTCGCACTGCGATGATCACCACCGCGGCGCTGTTTGTCGTGACCTTCTATACCGATCCCCGGTTCGTGCCACTCTCGTCGGTTGTCGGCGGCGGATTCATTGGCCTGGTCGGGATGGCGGGAATTCGTTATATCTGGCGCCAGATGTTCGAGTCCGGGCGGGTCCCAACGTCGGCACTCCCCACGATCGTGTTCGGCGCCGGTGAAGCGGGTGCCGAGATGGTGCGCAGCTTCCTGCGCAATCCCACGAGTCCGTATCTTCCCGTTGCGATTCTCGACGATGACCCGGCTCGTCGACGTCACGAAGTCGCTCGCATCCGCGTCGAAGGCACACAATTCGATATGGAAATGGTGTGTCGTCGCCACGACGCCCGTGTTCTTCTCATTGCGATGCCCTCCGCGTCACCGGAATTGCTTGCCCAGCTCAGCGATCGGGCAGCTGACCTTGCACTTACGGTGAAGTTTCTTCCCCCGGTGAGTGAATTGTTCGGAGAGACTCCGGGAGCACAACACATTCGTGACCTGACCGAAGTGGACTTGATGGGTCGCCACGAGATCAAGACCGACGTTGAAGCGATCGCGCAGTACCTCACCGCCAAGCGGGTTCTCGTCACGGGGGCCGGCGGATCGATAGGGTCTGAGCTTTGCCGTCAGATCGCCCGGTTTGCCCCGGAGAAGTTGCTGATGCTCGATCGCGACGAAACGGCGCTGCATTCGTTGCAACTTTCAATGGAGGGGCGGGCGCTTCTCGATTCCCCCAATTTGTTGTTGAACGACATTCGCGATGTTCAACACCTCAAGAATCTATTTACCGAGTTCCAACCGCAGGTGGTTTTTCATGCGGCAGCCCTCAAGCACTTAAGCCTGTTGGAGATGCACCCCGGCGAGGCGTTGAAGAGCAATGTCTGGGGAACGCAGAACGTGCTTGATGCCTCGGAAACGGTAGGCGTCGAACGATTCGTGAACATCTCGACTGATAAAGCGGCAAATCCGACGAGTGTGCTTGGCTACTCGAAGCGATTGGCCGAACGGCTCACGTCGCAGAAGGCATCGACCGTACAGACCGGAACGTATGTTTCGGTGCGCTTCGGCAATGTCCTTGGCAGCCGGGGGTCAATGCTCCCGGCATTCAAGGACATGATCAACCGAGGTGGACCCGTTACGGTGACCCATCCTGACGTCACCCGGTTCTTCATGACGATCCCGGAAGCGGTGCAGCTCGTGATCAATGCTGGCGCAATTGGCGAACAGGGTGAAGTCCTGGTTCTCGACATGGGTGAACCGGTCAAGATCGACGAGGTCGCCCGGCGACTCATCAAGCATGCGCGGCGTCTCGATGTCGAGATTGTGTACACAGGCCTGCGTCCCGGTGAGAAACTGCACGAAGATCTTTTCGGTAACGATGAGGTTGATGTACGCCCGATTCATCCGTTGATTTCTCACTCTCCCGTGCCACCGCTGCGAATCGACGATCTTTCCGAGCTTGACCCATCTGATTCACGGGTCAACTTGGTCCTCGCCATGTCGACCGCCTGCAAGGCGTTGTGTCCACCTGCAAGGCTTTGTGTCCAAGTGACAACTGGAGCTAGTGAATCTGCCCAGAACGAATTACAGTAAAGCTGTTCGTAGTGCGCTCCGATAATTGCAATTGATGCACGGTTCTACGGGAGGTGAGGAACAAAATGGCTCGGATCTACCTGTCCCCCCCCAGTACCACCGATTCTGACCGCAACGCGCTCCTGGAGGCGTTCGACAGCAATTGGCTGGCCCCGGTCGGCCCCGCTCTCTCCGGATTCGAGGCCGACTTTGTTTCTTTGACGGGCAGAGAAGCCGCAGTCGGGCTGAGCAGTGGGACGGCTGGTCTCCACTTGTCGTTGGTTGCCGCCGGAATTGGAAACGGCGATCGTGTGGCGGTTTCTACTCTCACGTTCGCCGCAACGGTGAATGCTATTGCCTATGTCGGGGCAGAGCCGATCCTGATTGATTCCGACGCCAAGTCGTGGAACATGTGTCCCGAACTCCTCGCCGAGGCATTCAGGTGGGCAGCCGCTGGTGGAAATCCGATCAAGGCGGTCGTTCCCGTCGATCTCTATGGCCAGTGCTGCGACTACGACACGATCGTCCCACTGTGTGAACAGCACGGCGCGGTGCTCATCGAAGATGCCGCGGAAGCGCTTGGAGCGCGGTGGGCGTCGAAGCCTGCAGGGTCGTTCGGTCGCCTGAGTGTTTTTTCCTTCAACGGGAACAAGATCATTACGACGTCGGGTGGCGGAATGGTCGTCGGCGACTGCGTCGACATCGAACGGATTCGACACTTGGCGACCCAAGCCCGTGAGCCCGAGATTCACTACGAGCATCAAGAAGTTGGATACAACTACCGGTTGAGCAATTTGCTTGCTGCGCTCGGGAGGAGTCAGCTGAAAACGCTGCCCCATCGGATCGCCCATAAAACCCGCATCAACGCGCTGTATCGCGATGGCTTCTCTGATATTCCCGAAGTTGGGTTCGCGCCGGTCGCACCCCAGGCGTTCCCCAACAACTGGCTGACGTGCGTCACCCTGGACCCCTCGTTGGAGGTGTCGCCACGTCTGGTCTGTAGCGAGCTCTCCGATCGCGACATTGAGGCCCGTCCGCTGTGGAAACCAATGCATGAACAGCCTGTCTATTCGTCGCGAAAGGCGTTCTTGAACGGAGTGAGCAGCGGACTCTTCGAGATCGGGCTGTGTCTGCCGTCGGGCTCCGGGCTTACGGAGTCGGACCAGGAGTTTGTCATTCAAAGTGTAAAAAAGGCCCTCAACCGGACGTGAAGGCGAAAACAAAGCGAACCTTCGACGTGTGTGTGGCGCTCATCGCGCTGACGGTGCTGTCTCCGGTACTTCTCGTTGTCGCCCTCCTGGTTCGCACCCGGCTCGGTTCGCCCGTGCTTTTCCGGCAGCGGCGCCCCGGCCTCCATGGCGTGCCGTTCGAGCTCATCAAGTTTCGGACAATGACGAACGCCACTGATTCGACGGGCCGTTTGGGATCCGACGCAGAACGACTCACCGCGTTCGGTTCGTTTCTCCGTTCGACGAGCCTCGACGAACTACCGGAGTTCCTCAACGTGCTTCGCGGTGAAATGAGCGTGGTGGGACCGCGGCCGCTCCTGATGCAGTATCTGGATATCTACACCCCGAACCAAGCTCGACGACATGATGTGCGACCCGGAATTACTGGCCTTGCGCAAGTAAGCGGCCGCAATGCACAGACGTGGGAAGACCGCCTCAAACTTGACACCGATTACGTGGATACTCATTCCCTCGTCGGAGATCTTTCGATCATGTTACGTACAGTTACTTCTGTGATTCGACGCGAAGGGGTAACGGCCGAAGGACACGTGACGATGCCGGTGTTCGCCGGGAATGAGACCCGCGTGGAGGGCCCCCCGGCGTCGTTGGCCGCGGACTAAGCGGTGATTCCTCTCCTTATCGTCGGTTGTGGTGGTCACGCGCGAGTTGTTCTCGATGCTGCGCTGACCGCTGACACCTTCGAGCCCGTTGGATTCCTCGACGATGCGTTCCCGGCCGGTTCTCTTGTGGACGACCTCCCGGTGTTGGGGTCCGCGCTGATCCTTGAATCGATTGCCGCCAGTCATCCGGGCCTTCAGGTTGTCGTGGCAATCGGCGACAACTTGATACGTTCGTTCGTTGTCGGCCGACTGCTAGAGAGTTATCCGAGCGTTGAGTTCGCTACGGTGATCGACCCGACGGCAGCAGTCAGCCGTCGAGTTGTGATTGGTTGCGGCACCGTGATCAATGCTGGCTCCGTAATAAACCCCTCCGTCCATATTGGGTGTCATGTCATCTTGAACAACAGCTCGTCGATCGCGCATGACAATCATTTCGGTGACTTTGCAAGTACAGGCCCGGGGGTTACTACGGGTGGCGATGTTCGCGTCGGCGCCTTCACGCACATCGGAATCGGTGCCACTGTCAGCCACGGGGTAACAATAGGTGAACATGCAGTCATCGGAGCGGGTGCGCTCGTCATTCGCGACGCACCATCCAAGGTGATTGTGAAAGGCGTCCCCGGAAAGGTCGTTCGCGATCGGGCGGTTGGCGAGCGATATTTGTAAGCTGACGTAACGTCTAGCGCTTCCAGGTGTCGGCCCATGCCTGAAACATCAGCACGTTCCAGAGTTCGTACTGGACGTTTCGCTTTCCGCCAAGATGTTGTTCCCACAACTGTGTAACTTCGTTGCTCGGAAAGATTCCTGTGCGTTCCACGTTGGCCTTGGAAAGCAAATCGTTCGCCCACGGCCTCAGCGGCCCCCGAAGCCATTCGGCGATCGGAACGCCAAATCCGGCTTTGGGACGTTCCCACAGCTCGCTCGGCAGGTGTCGCCGAAGAAGAGATCTCAGGACAATCTTGCCTTCGCCGCCGTTGACTCGCAGGGAGGGATCAAGTCGCCAGACAAAGTTGAAGAGTTCGTGCGACAGAAACGGTGCCCGCGTCTCAAGCGACACCGACATCGAGGCGCGGTCAACCTTCGTCAAGATGTCGTCCACCAAGTAGGACACGGTGTCGGCCAGCATCATTCGTTCGCTGGGCTGCATGTGGCTGGGCAGAGAAAAGACCTGATTCGCCCCAACCGGCAACGGTGCGTTCAACGGCGCTAGTGGACCTCCGGTGGTGATCAACTCTCGATAGAGATCGGCGGAGTCCCGGGCCTTCAACGCCCGGGCAAACTTGTGGGCTCGGTCGCCAACTCCACCCTTCCAGCTCTGCGCAAAACGAGCGCGTTTGAGAACCGACCCCATCTTGTCGATCGAAGACACTGGCGTAGCAAGTAAGGCCTTGGACGCAACCGACCGAACGCCAAATGGCAGTCTCCGGAACTTGCCTAGATGGCCGTCGGCCACCACATAGCGGTTGTAGCCGCCTAATAACTCGTCGCCGCCGTCTCCGGACAGCGCGACTTTGACGGTCTTTGCCGCGAGCCGCGACACAAGGTGGGTGGGAATTTGTGACGAGTCGGCAAATGGCTCGTCGAACATGGTGGGGAGCGCAGTAATGATTTCCTGGGCTTCACGAGCGGTCACGATGTGCGATGTGTGGTTGGTTCCCAAAAACTTCGCCGTTCGCTCTGCTTCGGGCGCCTCGGTTGCGTCGTCGTCGGCGAGGCCGATGGTAAAGGTGCGAAGCGGGTTCGTTCTCCCCTCGTTGGCGAACATCGCCACAATGGTCGAGTCGATCCCGCCGGAAAGAAAGAGCGCGCACTCAACGTCACCCACCAGCCGGCTTTGAACGACTCTCCTGAGCAGACTCTCGGCCTCGTCGCTTGCTTCCTCGAGGTCAGTGATGCGCTCGCCCGCCCTCGCCGCTCCAGCTTTTTCGATGGCATCCCACCACGTGGTGATCGATGGCGATGCATCTCCGAGTCGAAAACGCAACAGCTGACCCGGGCCGAGTTTGGAAGTACCGCGGTAGATCGACCGAGGGTACGGCACGTACCCATACGATCGAAAGGCGGTCGCTGCTTCGATATCGACGGTGGTGTCGAAGCCGGGAAAGGGCACAAGTGCCTTGAGCTCCGAAGCGAACACCAGCCCGGCTCCGATTCGAGCCCAGTACAACGGCTTTTCTCCGAACCGATCGCGCGCCAACGTCAGCGTCTTTGTTTCGTTGTCCCAGAGACCGAACGCAAACATGCCGTCTGCCCAGGCAAGCGTTTGTTCCACCCCAAAGGCTTCGCAGCACTCCGCCAACACCTCGGTATCGCTATGGCCCCGGAAGGTGATCTTTCGAGATTCCAATCGGGCACGTAGTTGGTTTGTGTTGTACATCTCCCCGTTGTACGTAACGGTCGTGCGGCCAGAGCTGGTGGTCATTGGCTGGCGGCCCCGCTCGGAAAGATCGACGATCGCCAGCCGAGTATGCCCAAAGGTCGCCGAACCTATGGTTTTGCGGTCATTCGCATCCGGGCCGCGGTGACGTAGTACCTCGATCGCTTTTGCGTAGCCGTCGTCTCCGACCCCGACGCCACCGACAATCCCACACATGGCTCCAACTTAACGTTCATCGAGGCCCGCGCGCTTGCTTCCGCGGCTATTGTTTGCAGAATTGCGCCGCAAGTGAACCCCCCTGACCTCCCAAAAATTCTCATGATGGTCACCGCTCCGGAATCAATAGCGGCGCTACTGCGTGGACAGCTTGACTATTTGGCCAAACGCGGGTTCTCCATTCGTGTCGTAACGGGTCGTTCTCGCCACCTCGACGCGGCAAGAGCGAGTACGACGGTTCCGATAGACGTTGTGTCGTGGTCCCGCGAGATCGACCTGATTCCGGACCTTCGCGGTCTTGTCGATTGCTTTCGCCTTCTTCGGCTCCACAAACCCGATGTTTCCGTGTACTCCACTCCGAAGGCGGGATTGATCGGATCGATGGCATCGCGTGTCATGCGCGTCCCGCGCCGGATCTACGTTCTTCGAGGCTTGCGTTATGAAACAGCGACAGGGCGCGCTCGATCGTTTTTTCGACTGCTGGAGCGGCTCGCTTGCGCCTGCTCCCATACGGTTGTATGCGTGTCTCCAAGTCTTCGCGACGTCGCGGTTCGAGACGGCCTCGCGTCGCCAGAAAAACTTCTCGTCCTCGGCTCCGGTTCGAGTAACGGCGTGAATGCTGTCCGCTTCGCTCGAACCCCGGAGTCGGAGGCGTCCGCTCAAGCCCTTCGGTCCGAAAACGGAATCTCCGAGCAGGACTTTGTCATTGGATTTGTGGGTCGACTCACCCGCGACAAGGGGATCGTCGAATTGGTCACCGCGTTTCAACAATTGCGGTTGCGTCATCGCAGCGTCCGCCTGTTGGTCGGCGGCGACGTCGAGGCCCCAGGCACCCTTCCCGGTTGGATGCTCGACGAACTCAAAGCGGGGGATCGAATTCACTGGCTTGGTTTCGTCTCTGACCAAACCGTCTTCTACTCCGCAATTCAGGTCCTTGCACTGCCGACCTACCGTGAAGGTTTTCCGAACGTCGTGTTGGAAGCCGGGGCTGCTTCCGTGCCGACGGTGACGACACGAGCAACTGGAGCCGTCGACTCCGTGGTCGACGGCGAGACGGGTCTCTTGGTTGAGGTGCGCGATAGCCGATCGTTGGAAGCGGCCCTTGAACAGCTCGTGACGGACCCCAACGAGGCGCTTCGTATGGGGGCGAATGCGCGCGAACGGGTGCGGTCAGAGTTCACGAATGATCGAATGTGGGCCTTGTGGGCGGAGTTGTTTGCGGGGTCTACTGTTCAGGTTGGGGCCGAACCCGACGAAGGAACATCATGACGAAATGGTTTGTTACGGGCGGAGCGGGATTCATCGGCAGTCACGTTGTAGACGCCTTGGTCTGTCGAGGCGACCAAGTTGTGGTGTTCGACGATCTTTCGACAGGAACGGCTGCGAATCTGGAGGGCTCGTCGGCTGAGCTGATCGAAGCGGACCTCCGTGATTTCGAGGCCGTGCGTCGCGCAATGACTGGATGCACGCACGTGGTTCATTTGGGGGCACTGGGTTCGGTGCCACGATCGATTGCCGATCCGATTAGTACGAATGCCGTCAACGTCGACGGGACTCTCAATGTTCTTGTTGCCGCTCGTGATGCGGGCATCGATCGGGTTGTCTATGCGTCCTCCAGCAGTATTTACGGGAACACCCCGACCCTTCCCAAGCATGAAGGGATGTCATTTTCTCCGCGTTCGCCTTATGCCCTATCGAAGGTAACCGGTGAAGAGTACGGTCGGATCTTCTGCGACGTCTATGCGATGTCGGTTGTAGCGCTCCGATTTTTCAACGTGTACGGGCCACGGCAGCGGCCCGACAGTCAGTATGCAGCGGTCATTCCGCGCTGGATCGATTGCCTGATGAAGGGTGAGTCGCCGGTGGTGTTCGGCGATGGTGGGCAAACTCGCGACTTCACCTATGTAGCCAACAACGTGGAGGCAGTGATCGCCGCGTCATTGGCTGAGGCCAAATTCGTAGCCGGTCGCGCGTTCAATATTGCATGCGGTTCAAGATTCTCACTTCTTGACTTGCTCGGTCAGCTGAACGCGGCTCTTGGAACCAAGATTGATCCGGTATTCGCCGAGCCGCGGTCGGGAGATGTTCGAGACTCCCACGCAGCTATCGCCGCAGCGCACGAGGCCTTTGGCTACACCCCGAAAGTGAACTTCGAAGAAGGAATAGTCGACACTGTGGAGTGGTTTCGTTCGTATACTAAGCGCACATAGGGTAACTTCGTCGTGACGGTCAATCGAGTTCGCAGGATCGCGATTACTGCAGGCCCGCTGGTTTCTCAAATCGTTTCCAGTCTTGGGAACTTCGCCGTCGTTTTACTCTGTGCGCGGTTCCTCGACCCCTCAGCCTTCGGTCGGTTCTCGCTTGTGTACTCGGCGATCCTGTTTCTGTCTCAGGTCCTGCGCTCGGCGGTGGGGGAGTCGGCGATGATCTCCGGAAACCGCGTTCAAAAGTCCGACGATCACGTTGCGCGCACGATGATGAGCGGGGGGATTGCCGCGTGCGTTTTGTTCGGGGTTGCGGGAAGCGTCGTCGCGATGGCCATGGGGCTCTCGACCCCTTTGGCTGCAGCGATCGGGTTTTGTGCTTTGGTTGTTCCGATGGCGGACATCGCTAGATATGTATACATAGTAATTGAACCGCAGACGGCCGTAGTGATTGACTTCTGGTGGGCGACCGGGGGCGTCGTTGCAATAGTGGCATTGCGCGCCATCGGCGAATTGAGCGAAGCGTCGATGCTTGTGGCATGGGGTGGCTCGGCCGCTCTCGCCTCACTACGACCGGTGCTTCGACAGGCTCCTCGACATTTCGTGAGCTCGCTTCGGTCCTCTCTCGCGCACGAAGGTGCGTTTCGACTCGTCTTTGACATGGCACTGCTCACCGGAAGTTCACTGGCCCTCCTTGGTGTTCTTGCGGCGCGGGGAGGTTCCGCCGAAGTTGGTGTGTTTCGTTCGGCCGCAATTCCGTTCACATGGATTCAGATTGCGCACGGAGGCGGCTACCTCACCGTGGCCCGTCGCCGGAACAGCGCGACGTGGGTGAATCGCAGGACGCTGGGCATCGTGCTCTTGGTCGGTGGTGTGGCCTGCGCCGGTACCGGCCTTTTCCTTCGACTGCTTCCGCGTTCGTGGGGCGAAGCCGTATTCGGAAGGGGCTGGGATGGCGTATCAACCCTCGCCGTTGTGGTGGCATTTCAATACGCATCGTTTGTGCTTGCTGAAACGCTGATGGGCGCAATGAAGATCAGGATGGGACCGACTCAAGTGGTCAGGATCCGAATGGTCTTTGCGGCGACGCTGCTGGCCCAGACCCCCGTGATCGCCGCGTTTGCGACGGCGCGTTCGACGGTACTGTGCCTCACCGCAGCAAACTCCGTGATCGCCGCGCTGGCGACGATTTCACTGAGGAATTGGTCCTCCAGTGCCGTTGTTCAGAGACCAAAGGTGAGACCGAAATGATTCCTGTCATGAACCAATCAGACATCGAGGAAGCCCAGGTGGTGGGCAGCGAGTCGCGGCCTTGTCTGTGTGGATCGTTGGAGATGACGGAAGTCTTGGTAAGCCGTGACTACATCAATTGGCTTCCCGGACGATTTCGCGTCGTGAAGTGCAACGAATGTGCGCTGCTTCGCACGCACCCTCGTCCCGCTCCGGAAGAACTGGGACCGTACTATCCCGACGACTACGGACCCTATGTTTCAGCCACGGTACGGGGGCCGCTTCGCCGTACGATTCGGCGTTTCATCCCCCCGTCGAAAGACAGCGATATCCCCCACTTCGAGCAGCCGGGTCGGGCGCTCGAGCTTGGTTGCTCCCACGGCTCTTTTCTTGACGAACTGGTAGCCAAGGGGTGGTCCGTCACCGGCGTCGAGTACTCTGAAAATGTCGCGAATGGTGCGCGACAGCGCGGGCATGACGTCCGGGTTGGCCCGGCCGAGCACATGTCGTTTGCCCCCGGAAGTTTCGATCTCATCGTTGGTTGGATGGTTGTCGAACATATGTCAGACCCGAACCTGGTGCTACGCAACGCAACGAAATGGGTCGTGCCCGGCGGCCGATTGGCTATCTCGGTTCCCAATGTTGAGTCGACTTCGTTTCGACGATTTGGAGCGCGATGGCATGCGTTGCAGGTTCCGAACCATCTCTACCATTTCAGCCCGACCACTATCACCGAAACGTTGGCCCGGGCCGGTTGGCGAGTCGATGCCATCCACCATCAGGTCACTTTCCGAACCACCATCGAGAGTGTGCGAGTTACGATTTGGCCCCGTCCCCTCAACACCAAGGTCAAGCGTGTGTGGTCGCTCACTTCCAATGTATTGACGCTGGCCGCCCTCCCGATTGCCGTGAGACAGGCGCGACGCGGCACCGCAGACCGAATGACGGTTTGGGCAACTCGGATCGAAGGCTAGGTCCGCGCACTCTTAGGCGGTCCGGTAACCCACGGCGCACCAAAACGGCGTATCTTCGGTTCGGAACGTGATCCGCTCCAGACCTGCGGCCGCCATCATGGACTCGATTTCGTTACGAGTGAATCGACGCTCCAACGACGTTCCGAACCTATCAAGTGCGTCGGTGCGCAACACGTAGACGCTCCGGTTTCGATACGCGGACAGCGGGAAGGAATCGACGTTGCGGCCCAGCCTCTCGCCAAGTGCAGCAATGCGTGACAGGGGAAGGTAAACGCCGAATGCAATCACCTGTGACACTGCGTACCGGGCGCGATGGGGGAGGCGAGAAATAATGCGGCGAGCAGCGTCGGACAGTTTCCATATCGTCCGAAACCAGGCCGGTCGGTTGTCAAACGCGTAATACAGATACACGAGAAATGGTGCGCCGGGCTTGAGTTTTTCCACGCACGCTCTGATTCCGGCTGCCGTATCGGGAATGTGGTGCAAGACACCGAGCGAGTACCCGAAATCCATACTCTGCGCGGCGAGCGACATCTCCGAGACCCCTTCGCCATGAAACTCGCAGTTCTGGTGGTCGGCGAGGTTCTTTCGAGCTACATCGAGCGCCACGCTCGGGTCGATGCAATGCAGTGTTCCGGATCCAATCCTTGGTGCGACGTGAACTGCCCATCGGCCGCTCCCGCAACCCACATCGAAACCGGTCGCGTCCGGGGGAAGCTGATCCCAAGGAAAGACGGAGAAATATTGAGCAAAGATCGCCTCCGACTCCGCTTTAGTGAGGTCGCTCTGGTCGAAGCGCTCCCATTCATCGCCGAACCCAGCGATCGTCTTTATATGGGCATTGGTCGGACTTATCACGTGGTTCGCCTCTGGACGGGTGAGGGACCTTCTCCCGGCAGAGCAAGTCGTACGACGATACAGCGGGCTGACCTTGTTCCCGGGAATATGAGCCTTCGAATCTAGATTTCGCCGGTTCCCCTCGGCGCGTGACAGCGACGACTAGTTTGGGGAGCGAAATGCCTGGCACGCCAACCGAAAAATCGGTAGACGACCTTCACCACTCCACGTCGCGCCGAGAACTGGGTGGCCTGTCGTCGTTGGTTGTCGTGGCATATCTCACGACCTTTCTTCGGGATTCCTTCATCGTTGCGCGATCGGCGGGAAACTCGCTGATCGATCCTGCCGTTCTGGCCCTGTCCACGGGGTCAACTATTGCGGCGTTCTTCGGCCTCGTTCTCGTCCTTAGCTACGGGTCGGGGTCGGCAATTCGTTATATGCACATCGTGCTCAGCGTTGTCGTTGTATCTGCGATTGCATATCCCGTGGCGCCATTTGTAGGGTTTGCGGGGCTTGTCGCCGCATCACTCGTGATTTTTCACATTTCCCAGACGTATGCCGCGTCGAACGGCAAATTGCTGCAGGTCACTATTGGCAATGTCGTCTCAAGTATTTTCTCGATAGCCGTTTGGCTGATCTTTGGCCTGGAAGGAGTTCACCCACTGTTGTTGGGTTACCTTCTCGGCCCAGCGATGCAAATGTTCGTGGCCGCATGGTGTGGGCGAGGAGCGGCTCGCGCCGCCCGGGTCCGCTCCGTCGATCTGCCCGGGTGGAGAATCGTCGTCCTCGCCGGAGTAACTCAGGTCGCACCATTTATTGCGCGGCTGGCCTTTGTCGGGCAGCCCACAGGAGAAGTGACTGTCGCCTCGTTCGTATTAACGGTGGTCATATCGGTCACGGTGGTGGTGGCAGCACCCACGGCAACACTTCGCCTCGCTGGGCGGTCGTCACCGCCGATGGAGTCGGTCGTGAGGCTGGCTTGGAGATTCACCGGCATTGCCATGTGCGGCATTGTCGTCGTGTTACTTCTCGGCAGCACCGAGCGACTGTCCGAATTACTCCCGGCCCGATTTTTCCAACTCGCTCGCCATAGCTTTTTTGTTGTTCCTTCGATGCCAGCAGCGACCTATCTGTATTTGCGGGTGAGGTCACGAGGCGACGAGTTGCGTAATTCCGCGTTCGTGTCGATTGTGTCGGGGTCGCTCGCCTTGCAGGTGGTATTAAGCCTCCTGGCCCTCCGCCTTCCAGCAGGCCGAGGACTTCAGTGGCTCCCATTTACGGTTACCCAACATTTTGCGATGGTGTTGGACCGAAGGTCACAAAGGTCGCCGAAACTATGATTCACCGTCTTGATTTTGGTCGAACGGAGATTTCTCATCTTCCGTTGGTTTATATTCTTTCGTTGAGAGAACGCTCAGCAAGAATACAATAAGTGGATAGAATGTCGTCCGAATTCGGAGAGTGGTACCAATGTTGATTCCAAGGCCATAGATCAAACATAAACTGAACAGCGAGAGCGCCAAGATGGGAATCGCGGCGGATGTCTGCGACTTGTGCCGCACGGTGAGCGTCAGGGCGACTATTAGGAGGAATGCGACTCCGAGACCCTCGGTGTAGGAAATGATGTCGAACATGGACCTTGGCTTGAACCACGGCGGGGGGGTCAAGATAGCGCGTACGCCCGAAAGCACGATGCTCGATGGCCCAAGGCCTCCGACGCCTCGATCAAGCGAGCCCCCTCCGGCCAGTACGGCGGACCCGACGTACGCTTCGCGGCCGGTGGCGGCACCACCCTTCACGACGATGACGCTCGATATCAAGAGGAAGACCGCGCCAAGAGAGATAGGCCAAAGAAAACCTGCTCCCCTTCCCCGTGCCGAGATGCGCTTCATGGTGGAATGAAGACCAAGGCCTACGAATGCGGTGAGCCCAAGTAGAACTCCGACGTAGGGCCGAAACACTGCACATATCGCTACCCCCAAACCGATCCAATGCCACTTCGTGCGGTCAATGACTCCTCGCCCAAAAAGCGCTATCCCGAGCATCACGAAACCCTCCTTTGTATTTTGCGACGTCCAAAACACGAACGGTGGGCTAAGGGCTAGGGCCGCCGCCAAGACCTGGAACCGTCGCCTTCCAAGCTGGGATGCGAAACTTTGATACATGAGAAGTAACGAAAACATGCTGCAGGCAACAGAAAGCATCGCGACATAGATGCCGAGCCGGAAGACCGGGGCGAAACGGGCTACCAAAGCATGGAGGACAATGATTCCGCGGGTACTTGCCGAATACTCATGTAGTCCGGAGAGCCATTTCCCCGTCGGTAGGACAGCAAGCTTCTCCCCGGCTGATTCGTAAAGCAACGGATCTTCAGGTCTTTTAAGTATCAGCTCATAACCGCTCTGAATAACTGCCGTGAGACAACGAACCGCAAAAGCAGCCAGCCAAGCAACAACGAGAAACCGGCTTCCGGTTGTGCGGATTCCGACGGTGCCCGACCACATTATGGCCAGAACGATCGCGCCGACAACGGCTCCCATGAAGTCGTAAAAAGCAAGACCGCCGAGACTGAAAACGGCAACAGCCCATCGGGTCTTCGAGGCGGCGACAGAGTTTCGCACCCATGCGTCCCAAGCCTTTGTTCTAGGACTTCGCCGTCGCATGGGAGCCCCATGATACGAGATCGGTCGGCTCGCAGAGCGCTGCCCGTTCCGGTTTTTCTACTACAGTCTCACGACGTCAGGTCGGCGACTGAACCATTGACTTCTGATGAACGATGATCAAAAACGAGTTCACAACCTTTTCCAGGTACGGCCAAACCGCTGGTGGAGCGAGGGTACGCGTCTTCGATTGGCTACGCCACCTCGGAGTTGTGAACGACGTCGACTCTGTGATCTTCACGGACTACGAACCGCTTCATCGATCGTTTGCGGATCTTCGTCGACTGGGTCACCATTTGATGAAACACCATTCCCTTTCGAAAATTTCCGGACTTGACCGCGTGCTCCTCCACCGAGACGCCAGTCCGTTCGGCTGGGGAGCCCTCGAGGAACGCCTGCTCAGAGCGGCAAAATTCGGTATTTTTGATTTCGACGATGCCCTTCACCTGCAGTCTGCCGCCGGTCGCCTCGGGAACCTCTTTCGACCACCGATAAAGACGACTCGAATTGTCGAGGCAGCAGATCGGGTGGTTGCCGGAAACGATTTCCTGGCCGAATGGGCGAGCGCGCATTGCCCCGACGTCGTCGTGGTCCCATCGTGCGTTCAACCATCGGCGTATGTACGAAAGGTTGATTTCGAGGTCGGCGGTGTACCGACCGTAGGCTGGATCGGCTCGGCGTCCACAGAACGCTATCTTCACCTGATTGTGCGACCGCTCCTTGAGCTCAACCGCAGCATGGGTGCCGAGTTGGTCGTGATCGGTGCGGAATCGGCCTCGGGCGCGTTCCCGGCTCAGTTGACGGGAATGACTCGGCGAATTCCGTGGTCCCTAACGGCTCAGCACGAACAACTCAGCTCGGTTGATGTGGGAATCATGCCCCTTGAACAAACGGACTTTGAGCGCGGGAAGTGTGCTTACAAGTTGCTTCAGTATGGTGCCGCTGCGGTACCGGCGATCGGCACGGCCATTGGAGTAAGCGCGGACGTTTGTCGACGTTTCGGCGCTCCAACTCCAGTGAGCGAACGCGATTGGCGTGACGCTCTCCATGGAGTGCTGACGATGTCGTCTGCCGAGCGCGCCCGTTTGGGAAATGCCGGCCACGAAGCGGTCAGTGCCCACTACTCGTTTGATGCGTGGGAACGAACCTTCTTGCGAGAAGTTCTCGGAATCAGCCAGGCCGAGGGGATTCGGGGCTGATAAGGCGGTTACAGCAATTCGACGTTGGGTGCCTCAGCGAAACGGTTCCGTGTGTCAAAAACTCGTTGAGACATGCTTGCTATCGACACGAAATCGAAACAGTCGTGATCGGTGAGCAAGAGGACGAGGTCAGCCTCAGTGATCAGCGAGTCGCTCAGTGGTCGCAGGGCAACGTCACTCAATGCTGTCGGAAGTTCCGTTACGAACGGGTCGACGACAGTAACCGCCGCACCGAGGCGAGCCAGTTCATTAATGATGGGTATAGCAGGCGTCTCTCGGGCATCGCCGCTGTTGCGCTTGTACGCGAGACCCAACGCAACGATTTTCGATCCATTCACCGTCTTTTTCACCCGGTTCAGATTCAACAAGACTCGTCGGATCACGTACTCCGGCATGTGCTCGTTCACATCGTTCGCTAGTTCGACGAAACGGAAGGGTTTTCCCAAACTTTGCCGAACTCGCCAGGAAAGGTAGCTCGGATCGATCGGCAGACAGTGTCCGCCGACCCCTGGCCCTGGCGTGAAGCGCATGTAACCGAATGGCTTGGTCGAGGCAGCGTCGATCGCAGCCCAGAGGTCGACACCCAACTCACGTGCGAAAACGGCAAGCTCATTTACCAATGCGATATTGACGTGACGAAACGTGTTTTCCAACAGCTTTGTCAATTCCGCTTCCTCACACCCTTTGACGGGAACTATCTGGTTGACCAGACTGCCGTAGAAGTCTGAAATCTTCCTCAAGCAGAGTTCTGTCAGGCCAGACACCACCTTTGGCGTTGTGACAAACGTCCACACCTGGTTGCCCGGGTCGATTCGTTCGGGCGAGTACCCAACGTGGAAATCTTGACCCGCAACGAGTCCAGAACCAGACTCAAGAATTGGTACGAGAAGCTCGCGGGTGGTGCCCGGGTATGTCGTGGACTCAAGTACGACCGTAGCTCCCCGGCCGATGTAGGGAGCGAGCGAAGCCGCCGCGGATTCGATGAATCCGAGGTCGGGAACAGACTCCTTCAATGGGGTCGGCACCGTTATGACTGCCACGTCAAAATCTTTGGACGTGGCGAAGTCGTCAGATACGCAATAGCGGCCGCCGGAGATCGCCGCTTGAAGGACTGAGCTGTCGATGTCTTCGATGAACGAATTCCCCGAGTTCAAACGTTGAATCCGGTTCTGGTCGAGATCGATTCCCACCACCTGATGGCCGACTTCGACCGCCCGCATGGCGAGCGGAAGACCAACGTACCCCTGACCGATGACCACGAGCCGGAGGTACGGATGTTTCGGTGATTGAACCATAAGCACCCATGGTAATAGTGCAGTCAAGGGTGTAAGGTCTTCAAGTCTCCGGGAGAAGACCGGAGCGTAGGCGACGGGCAGTGGCGCGAGTAACATTTTCCGGAGGGATCAAACGATCAAGTTCGAATCCTTTTGAGTCGAAAATCAATTCGTCTACCCTCGGTTCGAAGCAAAGAAATTAGGTTCATGTCGTGAAGCCAGAAACTGAAGCGAGTCCCCCGGGCCGGAGATTTGTTTCGGGTCGCTCGGATGAGGTCGACCTTCGGAGGCTGTTCGAGATAGTACGGACCCGGGCGCTTTGGATTCTTGGTGCAATCGTGGTCATCGTTGGCGGACTCCTGGCAAAGGCAGCTTCGGAAGCTCCGCTGTACAGCTCGACGGCCGAACTTCTCTTGCAGTCACGTGGAACGGAATCAGCGAACTCCGGAGTGGAGAATCGCAACAATCTTGGCGGGTCCAATGCACAGAGAAACATTGCGACTGAAGTTCGGGTTATTGAATCTCGCGCTGTCGCTGCTCTGGCCAACAAGCGGTTGGGCGGATTTAACGGAATCTCGGCCTCGGCGGCTCCCGATGCCGACGTCGTCCGGATCGTAGCCATAGATCGAGATGCGTCCAGAGCAGCGCGGGTTGCAAACACTTTTGCGGAGCAGTACATAGCCTACCGAAAGTCCGGATCCATCGGTGACCTGCTGAACGCCGCCGAAGAACTCGATGGGCGGGTTGTCGAGCTCGAACAGCAGGTATCGAGCATCGAGCGAAAGCTGTCAGGTCTAACTGCCGCCCAGGCCTCCACTCGCCAGACATTGGACTTGACACGAGTCGCACTCGTCAACCAGGTAACGGTGCTTCGAAATCGGTCCGAGGGTTTCCGGCTCGATGCGACGTTGCGATCCGGTGGAGCCCGAATAATTAACAGGGCTGAGATATCGAATTCACCTCGCTCACCGAGACCTTTGAGGAGTCTTGCCCTCGGTTTGATATTGGGTGTCATTGTTGGAATTGGCCTTGCCCTGGCGGTCGAGCTTCTCGATGACAAAATTTCGTCGAAAGACGATCTCGACCGTATGAATCTTGGTATCCCGATTCTTGGGCTCATCCCGAAATCGAAGTCGTATTTGCGTAACGAAAACCCCGATTTGGAATCTTTCAGCGCACCTAATTCGGCGACCGCGGAGGCCTATCGGACGTTGCGATCTGCGGTTCAGTTCGCCGGAATCGAGCGGAACGTTCAGGTCCTTCTCATAACTTCCAGCGACGCGGCGGAGTCGAAATCGACCACAGCTGCAAACCTCGCCGTTACGATTGCCCGCAGCGGAGTCCGGGTCTGCCTGGTCGATGCCGATCTCCGAAATCCCCGACTTCACGCCTTCTTCGGCATCGACGAAACCGCGGGTCTGAGCAGTGTTCTGCTCGGGACCGATCGTCCGCCGGACACAATCATGTCGTTTCTGGAATTGGAGGAACTCGGCGTAATGCCGGCCGGACCGAAGTCATCAAATCCGGCTGAACTCCTGGGTAGCAACAGAATGTCGGTTCTCCTGGCTTCGCTGAGGAAACGGTTTGACCTGGTGATCGTCGACTCACCGCCCGTGTTGCCCGTCGTGGATTCCCTCGAACTGTCTCGATTGGTTGACGGGATTCTGGTGGCTACCTTGAATGGGCGAACTCGAAGGAGGGCGTTGACACGAGCACTTGAGTTGTTGGATGCAGTCGAAGCACCGGTGCTCGGAGTCGTGCTTACGGGAGTCGAAAAGTCGAGTGGTTACGGTTACGGTTACGGTTACGGATACGGATACGCGGAACCACGGTCCGTTCGGTCTCGTAGCCGTCGAAAGCTGGGCAAACCACAGGTCCGGCCGATCGTCGGACTGACAGTGCAAAGCGCGTCCAGATTCGGCACATCCGGTGCCGCCGAGATCGAATCGGATATAGAAAGCCCGGTACCTTCGAAGGGAGGCGTTTCGGTGCTTGCCGAGGATTCCTTCGAAGTCGATGCACACAGCAGCGGACATGAGAAAGTCGTCGCCTCCAAGTCCGATGATAGAGATCACGACCAGAGGTAGGTCCGGAGGGTTGATTCCGGTTGTCGGATCAACTCCCCGAACATCAGCGAATGGATTCGAGTGTCGACTCTGCTAACCAGCTTTCCAAGTTCAGCGACCAGGTCCCCCAACCCGCTTCCCGCTAGACCCTCGCCCCGTCGAACTTCACGCGTACGCCTGTCAGCGATGCAGTGGGTTCTCATCTTCGGATGTGTGTTGTCCTCGGCGACTCAGTTTCGGTTTTTCGGCGGGCTCGGCCCCGGCGAGCTTCTGATTGGGATTTACGCGTTTGTTCGGAGCCTCGAGTGGCTGGCCGGAGCTTCGCCGGTGCGAGTTGTCATCAGTCGCCGGGTCACAATTCTTTGGGGAACTTGGGCCCTCTCGATGGCTATGGGCAGTTTTTGGGCCGAAGTAAGCGGCGCCGGTCTTTCTACCGGGTTCCTGTCGGATTCCCTGAAACTATCGCTCGTCGGCGTTTTTGTCTGCTGCTTCTATCGGTTTGAGCTCGGTCATGTCGAAACCGTCAGAACGATTTTTCGGTTGGTCGTAATACTCCTTGTTGTGGGGTTAAACGGACTTTTAGTAATTAGCTTGAGTCGACCGAGTATCGGATCTATCTATTTGGACTATGGACCGCGATTTGTTGGTTGGGCACGCAACCCCAACCAGATCGCGCTAACAGTTGTACCCATTCCGTTGCTTTCGATGGAACTCTTCCAAGGATGGACCCGCTGGTTAGTCGTAGCCGGATCCTTATCGCTTTTGCTGGCAAGCAAGAGTGATGGGGCGCAGCTTGCCCTCGCAGCAGGGGTCGGAATAGTTGTTATCCGAATAGGTAGAAACATGTTTCGATCGAAACAAGTTCGTCTGTCTGCAGCAATCGGAATGCTAGTGGTAGTTGGGGCTCTCGCTTGGAACCTAAGCGGTATTTATCGTGGCTTTGAGAACCGGATCGACTCGGCCGTATCAGAGGGTGGGGGCGGCGGAAACGGTCGTACCGCCCTATGGGGTGCGGCGCTGAGAACGGCGTTTAAGTCGCCCATAGTGGGTTATGGTCCCGGGAGTCGTTTGGAGGTTGGCGTGTTGCGGGGTCTCGAAGCACACAATGTATTCCTTGACGTGCTGATAATGGGCGGAATAGTAGCTGTTGCACCCCTGATCTGGTTTCAGGTGAGTCTTTTGCGTCGTGCTTGGCGGAAGGGATCGTTTGAGGTGGCCTCGGTGCTGTCAATTGTAGTTATGTCACTCACTGGACTACTTATCCGCCATCCATTGTTCTGGTTCTTTCTCGCCGCTTTCGAATCTAGTCGCCATCGGTTACGGGGAGATCAACTTGGACCGGTGGAATCGGTTTGAATCAGATCCTTTTTGTTTGCACGGCAAACCAGGCGAGGTCGCCTTTTTGTGAGGCCGTGTTCGCTTCAACCAACCTCTGCCCCGATGTCGTCGTTGCGTCGGCAGGGACCCAGGCGGTGGATGGGCGCTCTTGCGACCCCAAAACCACCACGATTGCGCAGGAGTTGGGATTCGAAGTTTCGGGGCATCGATCACGTCGACTCGCTGACGACCACGTGCGTGATAGCGATTTAATCGTATGCATGACGAATGAACACGTGCGACAAAGTGTTGGTTTGCACGTCCAAGCCTGGTCCCGAACTTTTACGTTGATCGATCTCGCGAGACGCGCCGCACTTTTCGGACCGCGATCCGGCGGGCCGGTGGCCAATTACGCCGCGGCGCTGCACGAAGGACGTAACCTTCAAGACGTTTGGCTCGACGGTGGCCCCGATGATTTACCCGATCCAATCAACCTCTCGTTAAACGGGCACCGGAGAATCCTTATGCGCGCGCAAAGCCTCACCGAATCCGTCGGCTTACTCCTACGATGAATGCCGCTGTTGTATTAGCGGCCGGGGCCGGGTTCGCCACCAGTGCATTGTTTCTGTTGAAACAGTCGTCGACGGAGCACCGACATCTTCGACCGAGGGTCACGCCGATGGTCGGTGTGCTGTCGGGGGCGTTGGCCATGGCCTCCACCCGCGGCGGTTCCACGGCCTGGATGATCTCGGACTCAATTCTCATCGGTGTTTTCGCTGCGATCACGGCGGGAGCAACGGTCCGAGCGAAACGTAACCCATTGCTCTTTTGTACGTTTGCCCTTGCTTTTGTTTCGTTCTTTGGCACGGCGACCGACGCATCCAATGCTCTGGCGATAGCAGCGCTTAGCGGGATTCCGCTGGGAGCCGCAGTGGCGATGAGGATTTACCCGCAGCGCGAACGGTTTCTGCAAGCAGCTATCGCGCCGTTGGTCGCGTTGTCCCTGCTCCACCTCCCAACCTCGTTGCCGCAACGACTCCCCTCGGCGGTCGCCGGTCTCGTCGCAGTGGTGCTCGTATCCAGCGCCTACGGGGCCACCACAAAACGGAACCGGAGAACCATTCGCAGCACTGGCATCGTGTTCTTCGCCGTGGCGGGCCTTGCGGTAATCGCCGGTGTCTTGGCCCTCTTCAATGCCCGCCCCTATGCCGAGCGAGCGGTGTCGGGGGCGCGCTCGGGATTGGTTGCCGCCGAGGACCTCAAAACGGACCTCGTCGTTGGCGAACTCGACGGCGCTAGGAGGAACCTCGACCGAGCGCGAAAATCGATTCGGGCTCCTTGGGCTTTCCCCGCGCGTGCGGTGCCAATCCTGGGGCGAAACCTGGCGGCGGTCGACGACTTGACCTCATCGGTCGGACGTCTCACTCGGGTGTCGAAACGAGTCGTCAATACGCTTGACCTTGATCGGTTCCGACCGGTGAACGGCGCCATTGATACCAAGGCGCTGGTTCGATTGAGAAGCGACGTCGATGCGATCCAAAGCCCACTTTCAAAGTCGATCTCCACGCAGCGGCGAATCGTGAACGACCCGTGGATCGTGTCGCCCCTGGTCCGACGTCTAGAGAGCTTTGCGCCGCAGCTCCAAAAGCTCGACGGCGACCTGTCGTCGTTGGACAGCGCGCTTACCTTTCTCCCGAGATTGCTCGGTGGCGACGGTCCGCGCCGTTACCTTCTCGCTGTGGTTACGCCCGCTGAAGCGCGCGGAAGCGGCGGAGTGCTTGGCAATTTCGGTGAGATCACGGCGGTGGACGGAAAACTCTCATTGACGAGATTTGGCCGGTCGGCCGAACTTACGACCAATGGAATCGCAGTCGAACGTCGCTTGCTCGACGCTCCCGCCGACTTCATCGAGCGGTACTCCGTGTTCGGGGCCAGCATTATTTGGTCAAACATCAACATGGGTCCCGACTTTCGGGCCGTTGGAATGGCGATGGCCAACCACTACCCGCAATCGGGCGGATCGAAAGTCGACGGCGTCATCAGCGTCGATCCAATAGCCCTGGAGGCCCTCCTACGAGTCCTGGGTCCAATCAACGTTGCAGGGTGGCCCGAGCCCCTTGACGGGAAGAACACGGCCGAGGTACTCCTCTTCCGGTCCTACGTCGACAAAGGTGGATCCGACCCTGCACGGCTCGAGCTGCTGTCTCAAGTCGCGCAGACGGTGTGGACCAAGATCACCGATACAAAGCTGGCCGGACCACGCATCCTCGGGAAGGAACTCGGCCCCGCCGCCAGAATGCGGCATTTTCAGGTTTGGATGCGCGACCCGGCGGAACAGTCATATGTGTCGTCGCTCCATATGTCGGGCGCGGTGCCCGAGAATACGAACGATAATTTTGGGTTCGTCGTCAACAATGCGTCGGGGAACAAGATTGAGTGGTTCCTCCACCGCAGCATTCGTTATGAGTCAGTGGTCGATTTCTCGAGCGGCAAGGTGAAATCGGTCGCCATCGTCACTCTGCGTAACGATTCGCCCAAGCAAGGCCTTCCGGATTACATCATCGGCAATAGCGTTTCGGACATCACCGTCGCTCGAGGAGACAGCCGGCTTTACGTTTCCATGTACTCCCCGTTGAAGGTAACGGGTGCGAAGATCGGCGGCGCAAAACTTCCGGTCACCCGTCAGACCGAACTGGGAAGAAACGTCTTCAGCAGTTGGATAATTGTTCCCTCCGGGAAGGAAATCACGTTGGAGTACGAGCTTGCGGGGGAAGTTCCGCTGGCTGGTGCAACGTACAAGGTTGATTTCTGGAGTCAACCGCTCGTGCGTCCTGACGACGTGGCGATTTCAGTTCGATCCGCTCAAGGCGAACCTGCGGTTCTCAGAGCGGCAGACACTACGGGCGAATTGAAGGGCAGTGAATTCGAATTCAAGCTTGCGAGTACGACCGCAATTTCGGCAGAAATGGCCCCTGAGTAGTTAGAATCATCGTGTTCTCCGGCCGACTACGACGGGGTTTTTGACCGAAGTCACGGGCCGCGAGAAAAGAATGAATTGCGTCACTGGGAGTGTTCGTGTACGCTTCAGAACTGAGAGAACGCTCATGCGGAGGAAGCTGATGAAAACAATGCGATGGAACATCATGATGGTACCGGCGGGCGTCGCAGTAGTTGCGGCCTCGATGGTGCTTCCGGCGTCGGCAGCTCTCGCTGCCGTGTGCGGACCTGTTGGGGCGGGAGGCCCACCGATTTCGGTGGCCGTACCTCCGCAGACTCTCGATGAGAAGCTCACCGTGGTCTCGCATCCCGCCAGCGGGTTGATCGCCACGTCGGTCCCTGCCGGGAACTACAACGTGGTTCAGGGCTCGCGAGACGACGCCCACCCGCAGATTCCCGACCAGCTCAACGAGCGTTGGTATGCGGTATTTTACAACGCGGGCGGCGGTGCCGTTGGAACAACTGCCGCTACGGGCGATCTTCCGAATAACTTGATTACGGGCAGCTGGTCCGGCACGACCGTGCTACTGACCGGAAATGCAGCCAGCGTCAGGTACTTTCACGCCGGAGGCTCCGAGGGTCCCGATTCGATCTATCCAGACCAGCTGATGCTCACGCCAACCGGTCAATACCCGCCGGTGCCGTGTGATCCCAAGCCGGAAGATCCGAAGCCACAAGACCCGAAGCCTCAGCCGCCAAAGCCTCAGCCTGAGACCCCGAAGCCTGAGGTCAAGGTAGAAGCTCCTGCTCCGGCCGCTGCTCCCGTCGTTGCGGTATCGGCTGCTGTTGCAGCAGCTCCCGCCGCCGCTGCCCCGGCCGCCGCTCCTGCTGCTGCTGCTCCGGCCGCCGCACCTGCTGCGGTTCCGCAGGTTGAAGTGAAGGGCTTGCAGGTCGAAAACGCTGCACCCGCAGTCGTTGCCAATGTCGCTGCTGCAGAGGTTGCCTTTACCGGCGCTCAGTCCAGCGCAATGGTCATCGCTGCCGCTGGCATGATCGGTCTCGGTGCTCTGGCCCTGACCGCTGCACGCAAGCGCAAGGCTGCGAAGTAACCCAGCTCCCGCATCCTCCGTTCTAGAAAAGGGCCAGGCGTTTCGCCTGGCCCTTTTTGCATTCCCAAACGGTTTGTTTCGTCGATCCGCACCCGGGAATTCGGTGGGAAGGCGTGCCGGTTACACCGTTGGACCGATGAGATTTACGCAGGCTCGGGTGGCGCAAGCGTGGCCACGTAGGAAGGCACGTCAGATTCGCTGATCGACACCTCAGCGACGCCACCGGCTTCACGGACGTCGCCCTGCGCCTGGGCAAACGCAGCAAGGCGTGACGGCGTGTCGGTGACGGCCAGCAACGTGACTGCGGTCTTCATGGACCGCTTTGCTTCGGTTTTTGCCCGGCGCACCCAGCCCAGTACGTCGATCGCAACGTCGTAGACCGCGAGATCAGCCGAAACGGCGGTGCCGTCGACCAGGAACTCCGAGACGGTCGGCCACGCCTGCGCGTGAATCGATCCATTCCGCCACCATGACCACACCTCGTCGGTCACGAAGGGCAGGAACGGAGCGAACAGCCGCTGGAGCGTCTCCAGAACCGCTGAAAGGGTCGCATGTGCACTGGCGGCCGCCTCGGGCCCCTGAGCGCCGTACGCCCGGCCCTTGACCAATTCGACGTAGTTGTCGCAGAAGTCCCAAAAGAACGACTCGGTTCTTTCCAGTGCGCGGGCGTAGTCGTAGCCGTCGAACGCCGCGGTCGCTTCGTCCACGAGCGCCGACAGGCGCGCCGTCATGGCCCGATCGACCGCCATGGTGACCTCGTTGAGCGATGTCGGCGCCCCGTTGGTAATTCCGAGCACAAACTTCGACGCGTTCAAGATCTTGATGGCCAGCTTGCGGCCAATCTTCATCTGGCCAGTGTCGTAGGCAGTGTCGACCCCGGGTCGCGCCGACGCCGCCCAGTAGCGGACTGCATCGGACCCGTTCTCCTCAAGCATCGCCATTGGCGTGACGACGTTGCCCTTGGACTTCGACATCTTCTTGCGGTCCGGATCGAGAATCCAGCCGCTCATGGCCGCGTTTATCCACGGTGCGCAACCGTGTTCGGCGTTGCTCTTCACGACGGTCGAAAACAACCACGTGCGGATGATGTCGTGGCCCTGGGGGCGCAGGTCCATCGGGAACACCCGGTTGAACAGGTCGTTGTCGTCCTCCCAGCGGCCGGCGATCTGCGGGCTGACCGACGACGTTGCCCACGTGTCCATGACGTCGGGATCGCCGGTGAATCCACCGGGCTTGTTTCGCTGATCCTCCGTAAAGCCGGGAGGCGTGTGCGACTGCGGATCGATGGGTAACGACTCTTCAGACGCCAATATGCGGCCCGCGTCGGAGTGATCGATCTCGCCGTGCCCGTCGATGCGATACCAAATCGGGAACGGCACACCGAAGAAGCGCTGACGCGAAATGCACCAGTCACCGTTGAGGCCCTCAACCCAGTTCTCGAAACGCGAACGCATGTAGGGCGGGTGCCACGTGATCTCGCGTCCACGCGCGATCAACGTGTGGCGGTCATTTACTGTGCGCACGTACCATTGACGGCTGGTCACGATCTCGAGCGGACGGTCGCCCTTCTCGAAGAACTTCACCGGATGCGTGATCGGTTTCGGTTCGCCGATCAGTTCGCCGGATTCGCGTAGCAGATCCACGACAATGGTCTGAGCCTGATTCACAGTCTTACCCGCTATGTGTGCGTATGATTTCGTATCGACGCTCTCCGGAGCGTCGGCGAGGATTCGACCGTTGCGTCCGATGATGGCTCTCGTCGGAAGCTGAAGCTCACGCCACCATGTCACGTCGGTGGTGTCGCCAAACGTACAGATCATCGCAAGGCCCGAGCCCTTGTCGGGCTGGGCGAGTGGGTGAGCCTTCACCGGAACCTCGACACCGAACAGCGGTGTACGGACCGTCTTGTCGAACAGCGGCTTGTACCGCTCGTCGTCGGGATGAGCAACGAGTGCAACGCATGCCGCGAGTAGTTCGGGGCGAGTTGTTTCGATGAACACCTCGCCATCTGCACCGTGGAAGGCAAGTCGGTGATACGCGCCGGGCTGCTCGCGATCCTCCAACTCGGCCTGCGCGACGGCGGTCTGAAAATCGATGTCCCACAGCGTCGGCGCTTCGAGTTGATACGCCTGATCGCGTTTCACCATTCGAAGGAACGAACGTTGACTTACCCGCTGGCTGTGCTTGTCGATCGTCGCATATGTCTGCGTCCAATCGACCGACAACCCGAGGCGACGCCATAGCGCCGCGAACACCTTTTCGTCTTCCGTCGTGAGTCGCTCACACAACTCGATGAAGTTTCTACGGCTGATCGACTCACGCTCTTTGGGAGCGTCGCCGCAGTGTTTCGGTTTCCACGTCGGGTCATAGGGCAACGACGCATCACCGGACACACCGAAGTAGTTCTGCACGCGGCGTTCGGTGGGCAGGCCGTTGTCGTCCCAACCCATGGGATAAAACACCTTCTTGCCGCGCATGCGCTGAAATCGAGCGATCGTGTCGGTGTGGGTGTAGCTGAACACATGACCGACGTGCAACGAACCGCTCACCGTCGGAGGTGGCGTGTCGATGGAATAGACCTGGTCGCGCGTCGCCGTCCGGTCAAAACGGTAGGTGCCGTTCGCTTCCCATACGTGGCCCCACTTCGCCTCAAGACCGTCGAGGGTTGGCTTATCTGGAAGGGAGGTCGTCATAACGCCCTCCAGGATAGGGCCCGCAGGCCTGCGCCATTGAGTCTTTTTACGCAGCCGCTCCGCAGCGCCGAACCGTGAACGGCCATTATCCGGCCAGCGCAATTCGCTGAAACCGGGGCCCCGGGTGAGTAGCGTTACAGCGTGCTGAAGCTCTACGACACCGCTCAAGGCAAGCTACTGGAGGTCACCCCGCGTCGCGAGGGCGAGTTCTCTATGTACAACTGCGGGCCTACCGTATACGGGCTTCCCCACCTCGGTCACGGACGATTCGCGTTGACCTACGACGTGCTCCGCCGGTACCTGGAGTGGACGGGACTGAAGGTCCATCACGTCCAGAACATCACCGACGTCGACGAAAAGATCGTCAATTTGGCGCGGGCGGAGGGCGTCGATGCATCCGTGATCTGCGAACGATATGAAGCGGAGTGGTGGAAGGCGATGGACGCGATGGGTCTTTTGCGTCCCGTCGATCAGCCTCACGCGACCGCGTACATCGACAAAATGGTCACGCTGATTGCTGAGCTCATCGACGGGGGGAGCGCCTACGAAACATCCGACGGCGTGTACTTCATGCCCAAGGTCGTTGCCGACTACGGGTTGCTGGCCCGCCAATCGATCGAGAGTCTGCAGTCGGGAGCGAGCGGACGCGTCGAGACGAACGACGAGAAGCGCTCGCCGATCGACTTCGCGCTGTGGAAGAAGGCCGAAGGTCCCGGCGACACGCCGAACTGGGACTCGCCATGGGGCGCCGGACGTCCGGGGTGGCATACCGAGTGCGTTGTGATGAGCCTGGATCTGTTGGGTGAGGGGTTCGATCTGCACTCCGGTGGGCTCGACCTCGCGTTTCCCCATCACGAAAACGAGCGAGCACAGGCCGTTGCATGGGGCAAGGAGTTCGCACGCCACTGGATTCACAACGGCTTCGTGGAAGCCAGCGGTGTGAAGATGTCGAAATCGCTCGGCAACTTCACATCGCTCACCGACCTCCTCACCAAAGTCGATCCGCGCGCGTATCGGTTTTTGGTGTTGCGTTCTCACTATCGGTCACCGATCGAGGTAAGCGCTGAAACGTTGAGCGAGGCAGAGTCGGCGCTGGGCCGATTCGACTCGTTGGCGCGCCGGATAGGAAGTGCACCTACGACGATCGCGGGTCGAGGCTCAGCGCTGACGTCTCTCAACCCGGAGATCATCGAGTCGTTCTCGCGCTGCATGGACAACGACCTCGACACACCCGGTGCGATGGCATTGATTTTCGAAACGATTCGGAGGGCAAACACGTCCTTCGATAGTGGCGACGACGCCACAGGCGCGCTTCTTGCCGCAAATGTTTTTGAACTCGCCGGTGCACTTGGTGTGCTGGCGCGCTCTCCCGCGGCGGGCGACGATGACGAAACGTCGCAGGCGAACGAATTGGCCGCCGAACTCGACGCAGCACGTGCGGGCAAAGACTTCACCAAGGCCGACGCTCTGCGCTCGAAGTTGCTGAGCGACGGCTGGACCGTGGAAACAACGAAGTCCGGAACCCGGATTCATCGCTGAGTGTGCGAGGTTTATCGCAGGTGCCGGAGTGCCTAAGGGTCGCATTCGCGATCTCCCGTAGCGCTGGTCACAAAGCAGTGTTAGCGTAGGCCCCGAGGGGAGTCAGAGCCATCGCAGTGGAACCGCAAGGTTTCGATGTGTTCCCGGCAGCAGCGTTCCTTCGGTAATAGCAGTCGACCGCAAGGTCAATCACGGAAGGGGCCGCCTCATGGCGACCGGAACAGTCAAATGGTTTAATGCAGAGAAGGGCTTCGGGTTTCTCTCGCAGCCCGATGGTTCTCCCGATGTCTTCGTCCACCACTCCGCTATCCAAAAAAACGGATATCGGACGTTGGAGGAAGGCGAAAGTGTTGAATTCGAGGTCCAGCAAGGACCGAAGGGTTTGCAGGCGACAAACGTCCGTCCTGTCTGATCACTGATCAGAAGCATTGGGAACCAACCGCCTCGGCGGTTGTGAACAAGTAGTAAAGAGGGGCCTCCGGGCCCTTCTTTCGATTCTTGGACGAAACTTTTTCGTTCGGTCTCTCGACGGGTGGTTTGCGCGCTCTGGAGCGACTAGCCGAGTACGAGTGCTTCGGCGTCGTGGCCCGAGGTCGGTCGCCCGATGACGTAGCCCTGTAACTGATCGCATCCCAGGTCGGTCAAAATCGCAGCCTGTTCGGTCGTTTCGACCCCTGCGGCGATCACCGCCATGTCGAGGGCGTGCGCGTTGGCCACGGTTGCTGCGATGACGCTGCGGTCACGGCTGCTGGTCGTTGCGCCCTGCACGAACGACATATGGAGCTTGATCGCTTTGAGACTGAACTCGGCGAGGAAGTTCATGCCGATTCGTCCGGCACCGTATCCGTCGAGAAGCAATGCCACGCCATCGTGCTCAAGTTCGGAGAAGGCAGCCTTGGTCGCGGTTCCTGCTTCGAGGAAGGCTTCCTCTCGTAATTCAAGAGCGATCGACTTCGGATTGATCCGGTGTTCCTCTATGGAGTCCGTAATCATCGAGTACAGATCGGGGCGAAGCGCAGAGTGCGTCGAAATATTTACCGTTACGCGGTAGCTACCGGGCAGGCTTTCGAGCCGTTTGGCTTGATCGCCGGCGAGGTCGAGAACCCGACGGTCGAGAGGTGTGATTCGTCCGGAGCGTTCTGCCGCGCTGATAAACGACGTTGTCGAGAAGCTGAGACCGTCGTTGGACCGAATGCGGGCCAGCGTCTCGAATCCCAGGATTGTGCGGCTCTTCGCCGCGACGATCGGTTGAAACTCCGCAGCGAACGCATCTGATCGCAAGGCGTTGTCGACCATATCCTCTGCGCGCATATTGTTGAGCGAGCGGGAACGCATTGCGTCGTCGAACACTGCCCAATCGTTCTCACCCTGGAGGCGGGCGGCCTGTGATGCCAGGGTCGCATTGCGCAGAATGTCTGCTGCGTTTTCGCTTCGCCGACCGTTGAAGGCGACTCCGATACTTGCCGACACACGAAGCTCGCGACGCCCGAACTTGATCGGGGAGTTCACCGATCGTCGAATACGCTCTGCTGCCGAAATCGCATCCGGCTCGTTCGCGACCTGATGGATGACCACGATGAACCGGTCACCGCCGAGATAGGCAACGAGTTCATCTTCGCGGGTCACCGTCTTCAAACGCTTGGCCACCTCGCGAACGACCATTGGCTCGATGTCGCTGGCCAGTGATTCCGAAAGAAGCCGGTACCCATCAAGGCTTATGGCGAGAACAGCAACGCGATCGTTGATGGGGCGGGCGCGGTGTAGCGATTTCGTGAGCCGGTCGATCAGGCCCCGGTAGTTCAACGCACCGGTGTACTCGTCAGTCTCGGACTGGGTATGGAGTTTGGCGACGAGCTGTGTCGGCTCGGTGACGTCGACGGCGATGAACAACGGGTGCTGCGCGCTGAGTTCGATGGTCCGCGCTTCGCCTGAATCGTTCAGCAATCGGTAGCGCTCGCGGACCAACGGGCTGTTGTTGTGAAAACGCTGAAGTGGATGATCGGATGGGTCGAGGGGGAATCCATCCGTACGCGACAGGATCGCAATGGAAGTCGTTGTCGCATGATCGCAAAGGACGACACCGTCCTCATCGACGTGGAATACCGCAACGGTACCGTCACGAGAAAGCGTTTGCAGTGCTCGTTCGAGTGAATCGCCGGCCCCTTTCCCGGAGGTGCCTCGGGAAACGCGGGCGTTGTTGCCCACGGGTTGTTCTGGTGTGCGACTCATCGGGTCATACTTCGGATGCCCGGTGGGGCGTCTTTAGGTGCCAGTCCCCGCTTTATGCGGTTTCAACAAATTTGATTGCCCGAGTTCGCAGGTCCTACGTGTCACATGCGCTTTGGTGGCCAATCTGACACGTACTGCGGAGTGCTTGCTAAAGTTTGCATTCTGCGTTGTCGAAGACACGCTCGGAATCATCTCTTTCTCTAGGAGCTCCCCAACATGTTCTCGCTTTCCCTCGACGAAGATCAGCTGCAGATCCAGAAGTGGGTGCATGACTTCGCAGAGGGCGTGGTGCGTCCGGTCGCCTCAGAATGGGACGAGCGCGAAGAGTTTCCCTGGCCGGTCGTAGAGGAGGCAGCCAAGATCGGCCTCTATGGGTGGGAGTTCATCATGAATGCCTTCAACGACCCGACTGGCCTCACGATGCCGGTGGCGATCGAAGAGCTCTTCTGGGGCGACGCTGGTATCGGCATGGCGATTATGGGCACGTCGCTCGCCGTTGCTGGCATTGCTGGCAACGGAACGCCCGAGCAGCTGCTCGAGTGGGTCCCGCAGTGTTACTCCGATGGCAACAAGACCGCGCTTGGTGCGTTCTGTGTTTCCGAACCCGACGCCGGTTCCGACGTTTCCTCACTTCGTACGCGCGCAGAGTACGACGAGAAGAAGGACGAATGGGTCATCAACGGTACCAAGGCGTGGATCACGAACGGTGGCATCGCCAACATCCACGTTGTTGTCGCGGCGGTCGACCCCGTTCTGAAGGGTCGCGGTCAGGCGTCGTTCATCGTCCCGAAGGAAGCCAAGGGCCTTTCCATGGGCCAGAAGTATAAGAAGCACGGCATTCGTGCGTCGCACACCTCTGAGGTTGTGCTCGACGATGTTCGCATTCCCGGCTCGTTCCTCCTTGGCGGCACGGCCAAGCTTCAAGAGAAGCTTGCTCGAGCCCGCGAGGCGTCGAAGATCGGCGGCACGCTTCACACAGGTACGAAGCAGCCGGCCATGGCGACCTTTGAAGCAACCCGCCCGTCGGTTGGTGCACAGGCCATCGGTATTGCTAGGGCTGCTTATGAATATTCGTTGGAGTACGCCAAGGAGCGCAAGGCGTTTGGTCGTCCAATTATCATGAACCAGGCGATCGCGTTCAAGCTCGCCAACATGATCACCGAGATCGATGCATCACGTTTGCTCGTGTGGCGCGCCGCATGGCTCGCCAAGAACGGTGGCTTCAAAAACGCCGAAGGGTCGATGAGCAAGTGGAAAGCGTCGGAGACCGCCGTGCGCGTCACCGAAGATGCGATCCAGATTCTCGGTGGTTACGGCTACACCCGTGAGTACCCGGTGGAGCGTTGGCACCGCGATGCAAAGATTCACACGATCTTTGAAGGCACGTCGGAGATCCAGCAGCTCGTCATCTCGCGGACCATATCCGGTATGAGGATTGAGTAGTTTTCGTCTGTCTCGCAGCGGCTGTCCGTCTAGTCATCCCTACTCCCATCCCTACCGTCACAGATCGTCGCTACACTTTCGAGTGTGGCGACGATTCGCGAACGCAAGCCTGGAGTGTGGGAAGTGCGCGCCTTCACGGGGCGCTCTGGCTCGGGTGCGCCGACGCAAGTTTCGCGAACTGTCCACGGCACGAAGAAGGATGCGCTTCGGGTTGCTGCTGAGTTAACGGTTGCGCCGTCGGGTCGTGCTGCCGGGCGTTCGGTGTCGGATGTGTTGGAGGCGTGGGTGCGCAAGCACGATGCAACATGGGCGCCGGCATCGCGTCGTGATCAGTTGTCGCGTGTGGCGCGGATCAATGGTGATCGCATCGCTCGGTTGTCAGTCGCGCGACTCACGATCGAGGACGTCGAGCGATGGCATGCGCGCTTACGAGATGAAGGATTGGCCGATGTCTCGATTCGGAACATTCACGGGGTGCTACGTGCGACTTTGACGCAGGCGGTTCGGTGGGGTTGGATTACGCGCAACGTTGCATCGTTGGCGGAGTTGTCTTCGCGAAAGGTTGCGGCGCGTGGGGTGATGAGCGCTTCGGAGATTCGTGCGGTGATAGCTGCCGGTGATGCGATTGGTTCTGAGGTTGGGTTGATGCTGCGGATCGCTGCTGTTACGGGTGCCCGGCGAGCTGAGCTTGCTGCATTGCAGTGGACGGACGTGGCGGACGGTGTGCTCACGATTGATTCTGCGATTGAGATTGATCGCCGTCGCGGAAAGCTGGCGTTAGCTGATGCGCCAACGAAGACTGCGAACCAGCGGCGGCTAACCCTTGATGCGGCGACGTTGGTTGTTGTTGAGCGTGAGCGGGCGGAGCGTGAGGAGTTTGGCCCGTGGATGTTCACGATTGGTGACACGCCCCCGAACCCTGATCGCATTGGCTACTGTTGGCGACTCGCTCGTGAGAATTCGGGCATCAACGTGAAGTGGCGCTTGCACGATCTCCGGCATTGGTCAGCCTCGGCCGCAATCGCTGCGGGCCACGACACCAAGACCGTGGCGGATCGTTTGGGTCATGCGAATGCTGCGATGACGTTGCGTGTGTATGCCCATGCGTTCGCGGCGTCGGATCGTGCCGTTGCCGATTCGGTCGGCGCAATGCTGGAGGACGGCAAGTGAGTTGGGCGTTCAGCGACGAGTCCGAGCGTGCTGACCGGGTGCTGTTTGGGTTGACGCTGGTTCCTGCCGGCGTGGTGAAGGATGCACGCCGGACCTTGCGAGGTCTGTTGCTGCCCGGTCAGAGGCGGCTACACATGTCGAAGGAATCACCCAGGCGACGCCGGGAAATTCTTGCTGTCCTTACGGATATCGAGATGAGCACCATGATTCTCGAACTTCGCAGACCACCGGGCACAAGTCGAGTCGACGCTCGTTCGCGGTTGCTTGTTGCCGGTGCCGAAATCGTTGCGGCTCTGGGCGTTTCGATCTGGGTGTTTGATAGCCAAGATGACATGCAGCTGCATCGCGATCGTCAGGTTCTTGGAGGTCTTGGAGTGACCGCCGTTTACGATCACCGAGCGAATCACGAGGAGCCGTTGCTGTGGGTCGTCGATAGCCTTCTGTGGGCTTACGGTGCTGGGGGCGACTGGCGTCGGCGGGCAGATCCGATGATCGACGTTCGGCGAATTGTGCCGTAACGCGCAACACCCGGCTACCCACCGTCCGGAGGGCCCACCGGGTGCACTTTCCGCTCCTACTGGAACGGACGTGTCAATTATGGCCCAGTCCGTCGCATTCGTAAACCAGATTTTGCGGCCCAGCCCAAAAAGCGCAGAACCCGGCTCCCCAACCAGAGGGTTGGCAACCGGGTCCACTTCCCCCCGCGCTTGCCCGGGACAACTTCCAGTTTGGCGGCTCGCAGACCTTCCCGCAAACGACTTCGGTTCGACAGGTCCGAGCCCTCCTTCGGACGTCTCGGAAGGAATCCACACAAGTCACCGACGCGCGTTTCGGGCCTAACGCGCCGAAACGGGTTCCACAACCTCCGGCTGGCAACCCGTCCCACTTCCCTCAGCGCTGGCCGAGGACAAAACAAGTTTGCGGCACACAACCAGAGTCGGCAACCCATTTCAGGACGGTGGCCGTCAATCAAGGTTGATGCAGAACCGCAAGAAAAGTGGCTCTTCATAATCGGGCGGGGTCGAGGAGGTTCCAGTTGACGCCGCCGATTGCGAGGAGGATCCTGGTTCTGTAGTGATCGAATCGTCGAAAGCCGGTCGCGACGCGTTTGAGTTTCTTGATGATCGAATTGAGTCCTTCTGCTGGGCCGTTCGATGCACCGGTTGTATGCCAACTTAGGATCGGGTCACGCCACTGTTTCAACACACGACCGAGCCCTTTGACTTCAGGGACCGCCGATGCCTGACAGTCCTCGATGAGTGAGTCAATCCAACGAGCTGCGTCGTCAGGTTTTCCCCACAGCGTGTAGAGATCCCGGACGAGTTCTTTGGTCATCCATGCTTCATACACTTGACCGTTCGGGTCACCAAACGCGAGCATCACATCAAGACGTTTCGCCAACCTTGGCGACAATCGTTCCCTGGCCCGACCCCGATGCAACAGTTCTTCGTTCTGCACCCGCCGGCGGGTCTTGTCAGGGCAACGATTCGCGGCCATCACCACATGCATCGGATCAGCGACCAGCACCGCGTTAGGAAGCCCATCGGTCGCGGCTTTACGGAACGGTTCGTGCAAATCAGTGACCACAACCTTGACCTGCTCACACCACCGCGCCCCTTGCTCATTGAGCCATTCGGCCAGGTCAACACGTTGACGGCCCTCAAACACATCAAGAACACGGCGGGCCTCAATGTCAGATACTGCGGTGACGAACGAGCGGCGACGACCAAGGCCTGCAGATTGAAACACGGTCTCATCAACACCAAGTTGATTCACGGTTCGGATTCTG
>JANOYY010000027.1:0-2791 GCA_031429095.1 Acidimicrobiia bacterium
GGTGCGCATAGCTTTCTCCAAGCCGTCACACGTCGGCCGCGCTGTCGCTCTCGGAACCACGTGCGCGCTGATAATGAATCTCGAGTGGTCATCAATCCCGGACACGATCTTCGCCTCACCACCACCGGCCAGCATGACGCCGCCGACAATGTCCATCTGCCACAGTTCCATCGACCTCGAGCGTTCCCACCGCTTGTAATCCTCACGCCGACGTTTACGTGCTTCCGGGATCACCAGGTTGTGGCGGATCAGACACCGATACACCGACGACCGGCCCGGCAACGGACCCACACCCTCGCGACGCAACCGGTTGAGGATCGTGTCCGGACCAAGCAACGGCTCCGCCCGATGCAACTCCACGATGCGTGCTTCGACCTCCGGAGCGATCTGGTGCGGACACGACACCGGCTTCGAACCGTGATCGACAAGGCCCTTCAACCCGTCAGCCGCGTAACGTCTCAGCCACTCATGCACCGTCTGACGGCCGACCAGATACCGGCGGGCCACATCGACCACCGTGGCCCCGTCCAAGACCTCGAGCACGGCTTTCAAGCGTTGTTCCACGACGTTGAGCTCCACCAACACGACGGGCCTCCTTCGGACTTGCAGCAACGGATCGCTACAAGCGAAGAAGGTGGCACCAGCCCGAACGCGGACCCCCAACACCAAAAGTGTCAGACAGGAACCGGAACAGGTGTCGCCCACCTACCGGAACTGTCCCAAAAGTGTCGCCCAGGAACCGGAACCACACCGTCCATCATGAGGCGGAGAAGTACACGTGTCCGCTGCGATTCTGAGTCAAAACCGGGTCGCGGAGGCTTAGGCCCGCAGGTCACGCCCTCGCTAACCTGCGGAAACGTCTTCAAAACACGGTGGAGGTGGGGGGAGTCGAACCCTCTTGCGTCGTTTTCGTTGTGGCTGGTCAGAACATGTTGGTGCAGGTCAGAGGCATTTTTGTCCTGCCGTTGACGACCTTTCACGACCGCTGAAGGCCGGAAAAACACGCCCTCTGTGCGCCCTCACGCCCTGGTCACGCCCTCGCCGACTTGGCTAGCCGACGGCTGTGGGATCAACTGAGCAGCAGGTCGATCGCTTCGATGATTGGTTGCAGGAGGGAGCTGAACGATTCGGGAGTTGTGGATTCGAGGCGTTGGTTGCGTCGCCAAGCGGTCCATCGATTTTGTGCGATTTCGGGATAGCCGGCGACTGTCTCGGCGAGCGGGCGGATGGTGACTTCTCGGTGTTGAGCAACTCGTTCGACCGCTGTTCGAAGTTCGCTTCCTTCGTATTGGCCGGGCCTGAGAAGTGCGTTGATATCGACGAAGTCACGCCACCGGGTGTTGGCCGTGCCTCGTTGCATAGCGGTGACGATCTTTTCGGCAAGGATCATTGCGAGCGGGTAGCCGAGGACTTGGATTGTTTCGTCACTGAGCAATCGTGGCAGCGAGACGATCGATGGTGCGGGCCAAATCGGATCGCCGACATTGATGTCCAGGTGGAAGTGCAGCGTTGCGGTGGCGAGCGAAGCGGTTGCCGTTACGCGAACGCCAGAGTATTCATCGGCTTCACGGATAGTTTGTGCACTTAGTGTTCCTGCGTTGAAGGTGATTCCGTCGTCGACGGGTTGGCGCATGATCTCCTCGACAAGTGACATCACTTCCTCGGCGTCGTTCTGTATTGCTCTCGCAACGAAGTCGATGTCGCGGGTTGCCCTTCGGGAGTCGTAGGCGGCGAGTAGAACGCCGCCTTTGAGTACGAACTGATCGCGATGCGACGACTGAGAGAGACGGTCGAGAAATCCTTCGAGCGCGTAAAGTACAAGGAGTTCTTCCGTCGGGCGGCCAGACTTCTTGGCAAGGCTGCGGAGGTCGAGGTACGCCTGCCCTGCAACGGTTTGACGATTCGGTGTGCTCACAGCAGGATCTCCAACGCCTCGCGTAGGGGCCGTTCGACGACGGGGAATAGCCCCGCGAGTGTGAGGAGTTCGGCGGGTTGTGAGCCCCTCAGTTTGAGCCAGCGTCGCAATGCTCCTACGGCTTGATCGTTGCCATAGAGGTGTCGAAGGCGAAACGCGTCGATGATGCACCGCCTGGGACCGTAGAGTCCAAGCGTTCGCCCTGCGCCAACCTCGATCTGAGTTCTGTCGACGGAAAAGGTGGATGCGTCGAAGCGATGCCACCTTGCTGGCGCGCCGGTTCGGGGCTGTCGATACTCTCGCGGCAGTGCTAGATCGATCGCAGATGGGATGTCGTCGATGAGGTCGTGACGGGCGAGACCTGAGGTGAGACAGAGCGTCGCTTCGGGTGCGCGCACGCTGATTTCGATGAGGTCGTGATCCATTTCGATGCCTGGTCTCGCATAGATCCCGTGGCCGAGAACTTCGATGTCGCCGTTGTCTCGCCAGGCGTACACCTGTCGTTCGCTGTGGCCAAGCGCTCGCGCCTCGGCGAGCGTGAAGACGGGTGGAATCCGCTCGTCGGAGAGACTGGCCATGGTTCCTAAGTGTAGCCAGATCTGGTAGGACTGGCTACACTTAGCCACAAGATGCGGGTTCGATTCCCCCGTCCCTTCCACTCCGAAAGGCGTTTCGCCAGTTCAAAGGGTCATTCCAGTAACAACGTGCTGAGAAAGGGCGCCCGTCGGGCTTGGCGACACGCCCTAAATGCGCCCTTTGACGCCCTGACCAGAGAATCACACCCTCTCTGAGACGAAAATGGGTTGAGTGGTCGCGAGGTGTGGGCGCGCGAAGCGGGGTCGGGGCGTAGCCTTGACGGGTTTGTGGTGGTAGGTG
>JANOYY010000028.1:0-7361 GCA_031429095.1 Acidimicrobiia bacterium
GGAACCGGCCTGGCGCTTGGCCAACCTGGCCCGCGGCGCGTACCTCAAAGACCTCGGAAACACCCCGGGCCACATCCAGCATTGGACCCGCAAGGCGTTTCGCACGACCGTTTCCCGCCATCTTTCGGTGCGTTCCGCGTCGATTTCGTTCCCGTGGACGCTCGTCTCGGCCGACGCCCGCGGCTAAACAGTCGCGCAAAAGGCGTGTTTGGCCTCGACACGGGGGTGAATCCTGAATCAGAATGACCACATGCAGTGGCGAGGTGGTCTCTTGGTAGCGGGGATGCTCCTGGCGGGGTGTTCGGGTAGCGAGGAGGGAACGGCGAACACGGCGCCGATTCGTGCGGAGACAACGGTTGCAACGACGACTGTGCCAGCTCCCACGACCGCGGTGCCGGTTACGACGGCCTCGACAACGACGTCCGTAGCGCGGGTGGATTCGGTGCCGACACCGGTTGGTGAGGACTACCGGGTGCCCATCGTGGTGAAATTTGTGCCGAATACCGACGTCGAGCGTGAGGTGCTTGCTGCTGCGACGGAGCTCTTCGTGAAGTATCGAGCGCTACAGCTTCTTGTCGTCAGCGATAGGGATCAGCAAAGCAGGGCCTTGGTCGGTGGCGCTCTGGACGAGTTCGTCGAGACGGTCGCGCAGTCTCGCAATGACGTTACCGTGCCTTCTAAGTCGGACCGCGTTGTCATCAAGGCAATCGAAACCGAGCCTGACACAGCAACGGTGTTGGTTTGCGAGGTCGATGGTTCGCGTGTGTACGTGCAGTCGAAAATCGGCGACCTTGTGTTCGATAACGATTTGCTCGCGACGCTGCACAAGACCTATCAACTTCGGCAGACAGCTGGCGGCTGGCGGATTGCGATGGTTGAGGTCACGGCAGTGACTGAGGGGGTCGACGAATGCGCAGGGTCGTAGCGATTTTGTTGGCGCTGGCCCTTCTCGGCCAGTCACAAGCAAATGGCCTGTCACGCCGCCAGCCTCCCAGGAAGCCGTCGAAGACGTCGCCGCCGAAGGCTATTGCGAGTAGGGGCACTTATGGGCTTGGTGGTGCTCCTGCGCAGAAGAGGGGGGATCGGGAGTCGGTGAGGTGGGATGGGGTGCGTGTGAAGGTACGTGCGCGTAGGTGTGTGTTTGCTGGTGATAGTTCGCGGCTGATTATCGAGGGTCGTATGGATCCGGTGTTTGTGGTGGCGGAGAAGTCGTGTTCGGATGGGACGACGGTTCATGGTCAGTTTTGTGTGCAGAATTGTCCGGGTGGTGTGGGTCGGGCGCAGTTGGTTGAGTTGCCGTCGGCGCCGGAGGTTTTGGATCTGTTGGTGACGCCTGTTCCGATGCCGAGGTTTTCTCCGAGGCTTGAGGATGTGAGGACGTCGAATTTGGGTGGCTATCTTGTTGGTATGCGTACATATTTTGCTGTGGATCCGTCGTCGTGGGTGCCGGTTGTTGGCCCGCCGGTGGTTCGGGGTCCGTTTCAGATGGCGCTGACGGCGTATCCGGTTGGTCTTGAGGTGTCGGTTGGCGATGATGTGATGAACTGTCTGGGTTCGGGTGTGGTGGTGACGGGGGCGAATGAGCGGACTGCTGATCGTTCGTGTTCGGTGGTGTTTGTGGAGAACGGTACGGCGAATGTTGAGTTGCGTGTTCGGTATCGTCACGTGTATACGGCGACGGGGTTTGTGCCGGTTCCTCCGGTGCCGGTGAACGAGGAGTCGTTCTCTCCGGTGCTTGCGGTGAGTGTTCCGGTGGTTGAGGTTCAACCCGTCATCGTCGACGTGGACTAACTCCAGAGTGCAGATATAGGAAGTGTACTTAGTTTTTCACCGAACGCCAGCGGTCGTGTGCCGAGGTGCATCACTATCCCCGAGATGAATCGCTCGCCAAGTCGGTCGCGGATGTAGCGAATGTGTCTGAAGTCGGTCTCGTCAACAGACTTGGCAGCTTTGACATCGATGGCGACGGCTCTCCCGTCGCGGGACTCGAGTATCAGGTCTACTTCTCGTTGTTCGCGATCTCGATAGTGGTAGAGGGACACGCGGAGATCTGATCCCGCGACCGGTCGGACTATCTCGCTCACCACAAAGCTCTCCAGGATCGGCCCGGCCTGGGGTGAGGTCACCTCCGGGAGCGACGCCGCGGACACCCCAAGTAAATCTGTTGCGAGACCGGAGTCGACAAGATGAATTTTGGGCCGTTGGACAAGACGTGAGGTGAGGTTCGTCGACCATGCACGCACCGAGAAGTGTAGATAAATCGTTTCGAAAAGAGCAAGGTATGCGCGCAGAGAATCGACAGTCAGGTTGGCATCGCGCGCGAGGTCGGTGATGTTCAGTTCTTGCGAGCTTTGGGCAGCGAGAAGTCGTAGCAATTGCGGCAAGTCCGATGCTTGGCGGATGCGACTCAACTCGGTGAGTTCTCTTTCGAGCAACGTCCGGGCAAGTCGGCGAACCAGACCGAGCACGATCGTTCGAGGACCACACAGCGGAGAAAAACCCGCCCCGAGCGACTCGTTCCATGACTTGGCGTCGTGTCGCCTCCTCGCAGACGAGGAAGCGGGCTGCCTCTACCCGTCGAAGACCGCGGCCAAGAACGTGGACGGGACTTCGGCGATCTCGCTCTGACTCAACGGGCACAGATCGATGATTCGGACGCGTCCGGCCAGGGACTCCGATAGATGAGGCACGGTCAAGAAACGAGATGAACCCGCGAGCACGTAAAGACCTGACGCCTGGTGTCGGCGGTCGACTTCGGCCTTGATACTGAGCACGAGGCGTTCACCCGCTCGTTGGACCTCGTCTATGAACATCGGCGTGTGGTGTTCGCTTATGAATCCCGCTGGATCGCTTCGGGCGGCGCGCAAATTTGCGATGTCGTCGAGCGATTGACGAGTGGCCCCGAAGTCGCCAGCGACTCGGTCGAGCAACGTGGACTTTCCCGACTGTCGAGGTCCGTTCACCACGACCACTCGTGCGTCGTTCATAGCCTCGCGAATGAGGCCTTCCGCCATCCTGGGAACAATTGGCCTCATTGGACCATCTCCGGAGGAATCACAGATTTGTCAATTCATTGATCCGAGATTTGTCAAGTATCGAATCCATGATTTGGTCAACCTAAGTATTGGGCAGCGCTGACGTTTTTGGCCGGGTGCACCAAGGGTGAGGACGGGGCACCGAACGCGGCGGCGATTCGTGAGGAGACTACGACGGCTGCGGTTGCTACCGAGGCGCCAGTCACGCTCGCGCCCGCTTCGTTGATCGCCGAGCCGGGTGTGTCGTCGGTTGTGTCGTCGGTGCCGGCACCAGTCGGCGATGACTACCGGGTACCCGCCGTGGTGAAGTTTGTGCCGACGACCGATTCAACGACGCGGTCGCCACGGTGAACAAGCGATACGTTTTCGTGCGTTCCGCCAATGGCTTGCGAATCTCAGTCAACGAGACAGTGGAGACGACGATGGGCGTGGACAAGTGCGAAAGTTAGTCCTGCCCGCATGCCTTGTACTGATGCTGCCATTCGGTATCGTTACGCGTATACGGCGACGGGGTTCGTGCCGGTTCCGCCGGTGCCGGTGAACGAGGAGTCGTTCTCTCCGGTGGTTGACCTGCCCAACCCGTCATCGTCGACGTCGACTAGACGTCGGGCTGCGCATCCGACTCGACGTCCTGCGAAGAACCCACGAGCCGACGAGGGCGCCGAAGGCATCAACCACGATGAACGACGCTCGACTGGCCACAGCAAACAATGCAGCCTGGCCGGGGCGGATCTGAGAACCGAGCATCGCAGTGAACACCCACTCTCGTGGGCCGAGGCCGCCGGGTGCGGGAATGAACACAAAGCCTGCGGCCCACCCCAGGCATGTCGCTGCGATCAGCGCATACAACCCAAGGCCGAGCCCGATCGCTCGCCCCGACGCCCATGCCGACGCAACAACGAACACCCAAGCTGGCGTATACAGCAGGATCATCCGTATGCTTATGAAGAAGGCCGGGACGACTGGCGGTGTGAACCGGCCCTTCGTCAGGCGTCGCAGGAGTCCCAGGCCCCAATGGGCAATCGGGGGATGCAGCGCCCCCACCCCGAGAGGGGCAATCAACAACAGCATCAGAGACCAACCACCCGCGAACCCTGAGCCGACTACACCAACAACCGACACGAACAGGCCGGCAAGAAACAAGTACATCAGTGACAAGATGACGCTCTCGTAGATCTGTCCTCGCGGCGTTTCATGACCCAGCGCGATTCGCTGGCGACGCGCGATCTCCCCGCGCCCCACAACCGGCCAAATTGCTCCCGGAACATACTTACCGATCTCGCCAAGATAGTACGTACCAATAGTGGTTGACGTCGGAAGCTCACAACCACACACGCGCATCACGTTTCGCCACGTGAACGCAATCCACGTCATGGCGGCACCAGCAGACAGCACCGACAACGCGAGCCACCCGAATCGAATCGAGGTGTCGGAGGCGCGCAGCTCCTTCCAACCACTCCAGCCCGTTCGTACCAGCAGCGCCATCGCAGCCGCCGCGAGCACGACGCTCAGCGCCCGAAACCCTTTCACGACTCGTCGTCGGACGCCGGATTGTCGGTAGCGACCGGGTTAGAGACCGCTGTGTCTCCGACCGACTTGTCGACAGCGTTATCACCGTCAGAAGGGCCGACGGCGTTATCACCGTTGGAAGCATCGACAGCGTTATCACCGTTGGAAGCATCGACGGCGATATCACCGTTGGAGGCATCGACAGCGCTATCACCGTTGGAAGCGCCGACGGCACGTACGCCTCGTGGCGGACGCGGGTCACGCCACAACAGTGACAGCAGCGGCAGCGTCGCCAATGCACACAGATACGCCGGGTACATGTACCGCGCCGACTGACCCGGTGTGAAGGTAAGCACCGAGAACCAGGCCGCAAATCCTGGTGCCATCGCCAACAGAAAGCGCCACCCCCGTCGACGCATGGCGACACCAATGACGATCGCAAACGCTGCGTAGCACCAGGTCACGGCGCGCCAGGTGAGCCACCTGCGTTCGTTGCGGTCCCACGGCGGCAAAACGGTCTTCACGAAGAACCGGTTGAGTGCCGCAGACCGAGGACGCACCTGCAACGCTGGCGTCGCCACACCGCTCTTCACGGGTGGTTCGAAGACCTCGAAGCCCCGCTGATGCCACGGGCTCCATGCCAGCGAACCAACACAGAAACGGTGGTTCAGAAACGTCGCCGGCCACTTCTTGATCGACCGCAACCAGATCTTTCGGAACTCCCCACGGTGCTGCTCCAAGAACACGGACTCCGAGTTCTGCATGATCACCTTCGGCAGCGTCGACGCCAACACGACCTTGCCCTCCCGGTTCAGCCGCATCTTCGGATAGAACTCGGGCGGGAAGATCAGGGGCGTGGCCTGACGACAGAAGTAGAGCCCGTTGGGGTTCGTGGAGGACGGTGCCTTCCAGCGGTTGATCGGCAGAATCGTGTTGAGAAAGTTGCGATCCGCAGGTGGGAGCTCGGCCTCGTGCTCGTTCACGATCGCCGCCATATCGTGGACAAACGTGGTGTAGGAGAACATCACCGGTGACTTCCACGCCTTGAGGTATGCGTACATAGGACCAGTGACCATCACGTACGCCACCATTGCGGCCACGGTTGTCACCAGAATTCGCCGCCAGTGCGTTCGCTGTGTGATGACGACGGCCAGCAATACCCCGGCGATGAGCAGTTTGCCGTTGTGGCGCAACAGGTTCACCATCGTCAACGCCGCGGCGAAACGTGCCACACGCGTCCATGAGGCAAAGTAGCGCTGCGAGTCCGCGGCGATGTCGAGCACTTCGCAAAACATCCACAGAACTGCGATTGCAAACGGGATGTCTTTCCACATCGCCATCGTGGTGAAGCCGGTCTGCGGAGAGAGGGCAATGAGTATCGGTGCAGCGAACGCGGTCTTGCCGGACACCCCCACGCGCAGGAGGCGTCGATGCAGACTCCCCAATACAATCGACAAAGACACGATGTGGGTGCCGGTCACGATCGCCGGGGTGTCCCAGATCCGCCTGAGGATTGCGATAAGCCACGTGTAAAACACGGGATGCCAATCCTGAAAGACCCAAACCTGTGCCTGATCCCAGCTCTGACTCGAATCGACCGTGCTGATGCCGGGGTAGAACGCAAGCCACCACAGCCCCAGAACTAAGAAAACAAGTGCACTTACAAGCTGCGACGCCCACTGAGCGAGGAATCGATCGAACCCCGTGGGCGAGCGGGTGTCGGTGGTGGCGGGGCTATCCGACATCGGTCGGTCGTGGTGCAGTCACCCGCACCACAAGATCGGCCAGTAGCCCGATAGCCAATAGCTGCAATGCGGTAAAAGTGGCCACAATCGTGTTCGCCGTGATGCGCCAATCGTGGGCGATGAGATCGTAGATGCCCTTGCCAAGGGCGATGAAGAGCACGGTGAGACCTAGCGGCATGAACACCCGCAGCGGGTTGTACGACATCACCATACGAACGACCTGGAGCATGTACCGATACGTGTCTTTGCGCCAATGGAACTTCGATTCACCAGCACGGGTCTTGTACTCGATCGGAACGTACTTCACGTTGAGACCGTTCGACAGGAACGACAGCGTCAGTGTGGTCACGCAGGAGAATCCGTTGGGCAAGAGGTGGAGGAACGGCAGGCTGGCCTGGCGCTTGAAGGCACGAAAGCCCGAGTTGAGATCGGGAATGTGAGTTTGCGTGAGGTAGCATGCCAGCTTCCGAATGAACCACTTCGCAGGAACTCGGGCAAACTTGAGCGTCCCCTCCTCAGTTGTACGTGCACCTACGACCTGGTCATAGCCAGCCAGGTCCTCTACGAGTTGCGGGATCTTGTCGTTGGGATAGCTCATATCCGCGTCTGACCACACGACGATCTCGCCATGCGCGGCACGAGTACCGACCCGACGCGCATTCCCTGCGCCCTTGTTCTGGGCCAGAGTGATGAGTCGGACAGACCCACCCTCCAGCTCAGCCAACTTTGCCAACTTTGCCGGGGTGGCGTCGGTCGAACCGTCGTCGACCAACACAATTTCGTAGGAGAACCGTGATGCCTTCATCGAGGTGCGGATTCGCTCGATCTCGGCTTCGATGTGCCCCGACTCGTTATAGACGGGGAGGACAATGCTTACGTCAACCTGCGAACTCACGCGATCACGCTAATCGAGTGGTTGAGGTCCTCCGTTCCACTAGACGATTGATTCCAAGGGATGAGCGCGGTCCGCGCGGGTCCACCACCCTGCGCGCGAGGGCGTCCATGATCAGTGTGCTTACCAACACTGATCAGGAGGATCAATGGGCACTGACCTGGACACCTTCGCAATCGC
>JANOYY010000029.1:0-116082 GCA_031429095.1 Acidimicrobiia bacterium
CCAGGGCGCGGGCCAGCGCCGCCTCGACGAGTTCTTCCTTTGTGCCGAAGTGATGCACCAGCCGATTGGTGCTGGTTTCGAGGGCGCCGGCGAGAGGACGCAACGACAACAGTCCGAGGCCGTTCGTCGCAAGATATGCCACCACCTGGTCAAGCAATCGCTCTTTCAGAGCGGGGTCAGGGGGACGGGCCATGGCTGGATTGTATCGGCGACGGCCTTTGGGGATTCGTTGCGCAGCTTCGACGGCGGCACGCGCCGTAGCGATTCACGACGTTGCAGTTCGCAACCTTTGGACCATCGAGTCCTACGCGTGAACTTCGGGTCCGATGTACTCCACAACTCCGTTTCGAATCACGAGGTGAGGCACGGCCTCAAGGAGCGCAGCATCAGGGAGCGACGAAGGTTTCCTCGCTGTCCGCTTTCCAACGGTACGAAGCCGACCTTGGCCGGTTCAGACCACCGGAATGCCGTTGCGAATCGTTTGTGCGACGAGGGGAACGCCCGGCCGGTACGCAAAATGGGTATAGCTCGGAGCGTTGAGGATCGCGACGTCAGCTCGCGAACCGGGTCGGAGTTGGCCGATGTCGGATCGACGAAGCGCCCGCGCGCCCCCGATGGTCGCGGCCTGGAGCGCCTCTTCGATGGTCATGTACATATCGCGGACGGCAAGGGCGAGACAGAATCCGATTGACGTGGAGTTGCTTGAGCCTGGATTGCAGTTCGTGGCGATGGCAACGCTCACCCCTGCGTCGATCGCCCGTCGGGCATTCGGGTACGGCTGGCGCGTAGAAAAGTCCGTCGCCGGCAGAAAAGTGGCGACGGTGTCGCTTCCGGCAAGGGCTTCGATGTCGTTGTCGGACATATACGTGCAATGGTCAGCCGACGCGCATCCGAGTTCAACCGCGAGTGCAATCCCTGGACCGTGCCCGAGCTGATTCGCATGAAGACGCAGACCGAGGCCCTTGGAGCGACCTGCTTCGAGCACCGCCCGGCATTGATCAGCGTCGAACGCGCCGACCTCACAAAACGCGTCGACCCAACGGGCGTTCGGTGCGGCAGCATCCAACATCTCGCCACATACAAAGTCCACATAGTTATCCGTGCGCCCATCGAACTCCTGTGGGACGACGTGCGCGCCGAGAAATGTCGCCTCCTCGGTGAACTCCTGGGCCAACGCTAGACAGCGGGCTTCGTCAATGGGGTTCAACCCGTATCCTGACTTGATCTCGATGGTCGTGATACCGGCCCGGAACGCTTCTAATCGTCGGGCCATCGTTGCTGATCGAAGCTCTGAAGTGGAGGCTGATCGGGTCGCGTTCACCGTTGTGCGGATTCCCCCTGCTGCGTACGGGCGACCGGCCATTCGGCTCACGAACTCGTCGCTACGGTCACCGGCAAACACGAGGTGGCTGTGGCTGTCGACGAAGCCGGGGATGGCGCACATGCCCTTCGCGTCGATCCGTTCGTCAGTCGCGACATTGCGGTTCGCTGCCGTCACGCGCTCAACAGCGACCACGACCCCCAATTCGACGATGATCCGTCCCCCCCGAACCAGGCCCAGGGGGCCCTCGCCGATGGATGGATCGTTCGTAACCAGGAGAGCGATGTTGTCGATGGCAAGGCTCATGCGCGCCACGCTGCCTTAATCGATGCAGTGAGAGCTGCGGGCACATGGAAGTCCACATGGTTGTGGTCGGTAACGATCACGCGTCCGTCTACGACTACCCGGTGAACATCGGCTGCGGACGCGGCAAACACGGCAGTCTCAAGTGCTGTTGCGGCGTCGGAACCAGCGGTGCGGATCGAATCGAGCGCCACCGTTACGAGATCGGCTCGCATTCCCACTTCAATCTTTCCGGCGTCGTGCCATCCCAACGCTGCATGGCCCGCTGTGGTGGCCGCGGTCAGAAGCTCTGCGGCTTTGTGGGTGCCTCGTCGTAATGATCGAACCCGTTCGTTCATTTCCGTTGCGCGCGCTTCTTCAAATACGTCAATGACGGCGTGAGAATCGCTCCCCAACGCCATGTTGATCCCGGTGCTGCGCAACTCGCGAGTAGGTCCGATGCCATCGGCGAGATCGCGTTCGGTCGTCGGGCATATGCAAACGGTACAGCGGTGTGTCGAAAGTAAGCTCACATCGTTTGTCGTCAGGTGGGTTCCATGGACGGCTGTGAACCGCTGGCTGAGCGCGCCAGCTTCGGCAAGCACTTGCATCGGTGTCGCACCGTATGCTGTGTTGCATTGCTCGTTCTCAACCGGTTGCTCTGAAACGTGCGCATGCAGTGGCGCATTGGCTGTGTCGGCCCAAGCGGCCACCAGTCGCATCGATGGCCGGTCCAGAGCTCGTACCGAGTGAATCGCTGCTCCGATGCCGACCATGTCCGACGGGCGAAGGAGCTGGACCCGTTGCGCCCAGGTGTCAGCATCGCCGTCGCTGAAGCGACGCTGTGTTTCGTTCACTTCGGTGTCGAAGCCACCTTGCAGGTAGCACGTGTCGAGCAGGGTAATACGAATGCCCGCGGCGGTTGCTGCGGCAATCAATGCTTCGCCCATTGCGTTCGGCTCGTCGTAGGGCTCTCCTCCGGGTCCGTGGTGCAGGTAATGGAACTCGCCGACACTCGTGATGCCTGCGCAGACCATCTCGCCGTAGGTTGCCCTTGCGAGTTCGAAGTACGTATCGGGATTCAGCGCAGCGACGGAGTTGTACATCTGGTCGCGCCATGTCCAAAACGAACCTTCCCCGCCATGAGTTCGTGACCGCAGCGCTCGGTGGAAAGCATGGCTATGGGTGTTTGCAAGGCCGGGAAGGGTGAGCCCGGTGAGGTGGTTTGCATTCGGGTGATGTCGAATGCCGGTTCTGATTGCAGCAATTCGACCATCGGCCACGTCGATCAACACGTTTGGCGTCGCTGATGGTCCACCCAACCAGGCCAGGTCGCAGAGAAACGACGCTGTCGTCATCGGCTATGAACCGACTCGCTCGACGAATTTCGTGATTCGCTCGACGAAGGCGTCTCGATGGAACCGTTCGAATTGCTCCCACGTAGTGAGCGTTGTGGTGTCGGTGACCCGGTCGAGAAACAGCAAACCGTCGAGGTGGTCACATTCGTGTTGGTAGGTGCCTGCAGTTAGTCCGCGTTTTACTTCGTTGTGTTTGGTGCCATAACGATCGAGCCACTGCACCTGAATGTTCACGTGACGAGCGACGGTCCCACGAAGATTTGGCACCGACAGACACCCCTCATTGATGTCGACGAGCTCATCGTCGAGAAATGTGATCACCGGGTTCACAACGACCGTCAGAGGGATTCTTGGTTTGTATGGGTACCGAGGGTTCTCGTTCACCTCGATCGTGGCGATCCGGAGGAGCTCCCCAATTTGTGGTGCAGCTATCCCTGCACCGTTTGCATGGCGCATTGTGTCGATGAGATCGTCGATGACATCTTGGATCTCCGGCGTGAGGAGCTCATCGACCGCAAGAACGCGTGAACGTTCGCGAAGCAGGGGATGTCCAACGGCCAATATCTCACGAATCGCCATTGGGATTTCCCTCCTTCATAGGAATGCGCACCCCACGTTCGGTGGCAACCTCGCTTGCGCGGTCGTAGCCCGCGTCGGCGTGTCGGATGACGCCCATTCCCGGGTCAGTCGTCAGTACACGTTGTAGTTTTTGTGCGGCAAGTTCGCTGCCGTCGGCCAGCGCAACCATGCCAGCGTGAATAGAGCGGCCGATACCAACTCCGCCTCCGTGGTGGATGCTGACCCAGGTCGCTCCGCTCGACGTGTTCACGAGTGCATTGAGCAAGGGCCAGTCAGCGATCGCGTCGGAACCGTCGAGCATCGCCTCGGTCTCTCGGTACGGCGACGCAACCGAGCCGGAGTCGAGATGGTCGCGGCCAATGACAATCGGCGCTCGCAATTCTCCGCTCCGAACCATCTCGTTGAAACGGAGGCCGAGGCGCGCTCGCTCACCGTAACCGAGCCAGCAAATCCGAGCAGGGAGTCCCTGAAATGCGACGCGCTCACGGGCGAGTGCAATCCATCGATGTAGTCCTTCGTCGTCGGGAAACTCCTCGAGGACGGCCCGATCTGTTGCGGCGATATCTGCCGGATCACCGCTCAGGGCCACCCAGCGAAATGGTCCTTTGCCCTCACAAAACAGCGGCCGGATATAGGCAGGGAGGAATCCGGGATATGAGAACGCGTCGGTGAAACCACCTAGCTCTGCCTCCGTTCGAAGGCTATTTCCGTAATCGAACACTTCAGCACCCGCCTTCTGAAACCCGACCATTGCTGCACAGTGCGCAGCCATCGAAAGCCGTGACCGACGGATCAGTTCCTGGGGATCGGAACGGGCCATCTCGGCTGTCGCATCGGGAGTCAGGTCGGTCGGTACATAACTGAGTGGATCGTGGGCGCTAGTCTGATCCGTGACAATGTCGGCGCCGAAACCAATGTCGAGCAACTTGGGAAACAGGAGTGCGGCGTTGCCGATGAAACCCACCGAGAGCGGCCTTCGATCCTTCTTCGCGGCTTCGCACCGAGCGATTGCGTCGTCGAGGGAATCGGCGAGTTCGTCGAGGTAACGGGTCTGTAGTCGACGTTGGACCCGCGTGGCATCAACATCTATACAGAGTGCGACGCCGCCGTTCATTGTGACCGACAGGGGCTGGGCACCCCCCATTCCGCCGAGCCCCGCCGTCAACGTAATGGTGCCGGCAAGCGAACCGTTGAAGCGACGTCGAGCAATCTCGGCAAAGCACTCATACGTGCCCTGAAGAATTCCCTGCGTGCCGATGTAGATCCATGAGCCAGCGGTCATTTGGCCATACATCGTGAGGCCCATGGCTTCGAGACGGCGGAACTCCTCCCACGTGCCCCACTGGGGAACGAGGTTGCTGTTGGCGAGTAACACGCGAGGAGCCCACTCGTGGGTCTGGAATACGCCGACCGGCTTGCCTGATTGAACGAGCATAGTCTCATCGGCTTTGAGGGTCTTAAGTGTGCGTGCCATCGCGTCGAAGGCGTCCCATGACCGTGCTGCTCGTCCCGTTCCGCCGTAGACGACGAGATCGTCGGGCCGTTCTGCAACCTCGGGATCGAGATTGTTGTGCATCATGCGATAGGCCGCTTCCTGGGGCCAACCCAGGCAGTTGAGCTCGTTTCCACGAGCGGCACGAACGGGGCGAGCACCGAGCGACATCACGCAACCTCCAGAGGACCGACAACGGATTCAACGGCAGCCAGTAAGGACCCGTCGAGCAGGAGGGCCTCAGCCGCTCGCAGGTCTGGCGAAAGCCAACGATCGGGTCCCGGACCCGCGACCGCGGAGCGCAAACGCGTGAGCGCAGCACCCGTGCCTGGACCGGGTCGGAGTGGGGCTCGAAAGTCGATCGCTGCTCCTGCGCACACCATCTCTACGGCGAGGACACGGGCGAAATTCGCGACGGCTTTTCGAAGCTTGCGGGCCGCTGCCCATCCATTCGACACATGGTCCTCCTGGTTTGCGCTCGTCGGCAGCGAGTCGACTGATGCAGGCACCGCAATTCGCTTCGTATCGAGCGCAATTGCCACCTGGGTGTAGTGGGCGATCATGAGTCCACTGTTCACCCCGGCATCAGGTGACAGAAAGGGTGGAAGGCCATGAGACCGCGCGACATCGAGCATTCGGTCGGTTCTGCGCTCGGCAATCGAGCAGAGTTCGGCAATTGCGATGGCCAGAAAGTCCGAAACGAATGCAACGGGTGCGCCATGGAAGTTGCCGCACGACTCGACGCGGCCGTCGGGCAGGATCATCGGGTTGTCGATTGCGGCGTTGAGCTCACGTTCGGCGATCGTGCGCGCGTAGGCCAAAGTATCGAGGGCTGCACCATGTACTTGGGGGGTGCATCGAATCGAATACGCGTCCTGAACACGCGAGTCTCCATCGCGGTGACTGGCCACAATCGGTGAGTCAGCGAGAACGCGTCGTAAGTTACGTGCACTTATGGCTTGCCCGTGTTGCGGCCGCAGCTGCTGAAGTTCGTCTGCGTAGGCCCGGTCGGTAGCCAGCAGACCTTCTACCGTCATCGCCGCCGTGACGTCGGCGAGACGAATTAGCGACGCGAGGTCGTGAAGTGCGAGGCAGAGCATGGCGAGAATGCCATCCGTACCGTTGATCAGCGCCAGTCCTTCTTTGGCCCGGAGAATCGCTGGGGTAAGACCGGCCGCCTGGAGGGCGGGAAGGGTCGGGCCGGCCGTTCCGTCCGGCCGGGTCACCTCGCCCTCCCCGATCATGGCGAGGGCGCAATGACTGAGCGGTGCAAGATCTCCGCTCGCACCGAGGGAGCCGAATTCGCGGACCACTGGGACGATGTTGTGTTTCAACATTGCTAGCTGGAGATCTACCAACTCGGGACGGACTCCCGAATACGCCATGGCGAGGCTGCGCGCTCGCAGCAGCAACATGGCCCGAACGACTTCTGGTTCGATGGTGTCGCCCATACCGGTGGCATGTGACCGGACGAGGGCCACCTGTAACTCCGCGCTCCGTTCTGCTGCAATGACGGTGGAGGCGAGGGACCCGAAACCCGTCGTGACACCGTAAACGGGACGGTCCATCGCCACGAACCCGTCGACCAATGCCGCGGATTCGGTCATGGACTGCCGGGCATCAGCGCTGAGCACCGCGGTGCGGTGGCGGCGAGCCACGGACACGACGTCGTCTATCTGAATCCCGCGACCGTGTATGACGAGAGCCTCGGCGTGTCGTTCATCCATGAATCGTTCCCCTCGAATGTCGACCCGCATCTTTCATCAGATGAAACGGTATGCCATACTTCGAAATGTGTCAATCGAGGTGGCTGCGGCCAAGCAGCCCGAGAATCTGCGGCCGGACGCGTCGGTTTCGCGAGCGACAGAACGGGGCCTGAAGTTGGTCTCGATTCTTGGCGACCACCCGGTTGGCGTCTCCCTCGCCGACGCAGCGCGCGCTGCTGACCTCACCCCGAGCACCGCATTGCGTCAACTCCGATCGCTTGCCATGAGCGGCTTTTCGGTGCAGCGAGACGACGGGAACTGGTTTCCCGGGCCGGAGTTGCTTCGCTTGTCTCGAGTGTTGTTCGACTACGCGACGCTGGCCAGCCTTGCCCAACCCGTGCTTGTGTGCCTGGCCAGGCAGACGGGAGAGTCCGCGTATCTCGCCGAAGCGGTCGATGCCGCCACCGCGACCTATGTCGCCATCGAGGAGAGCCGTCACGCCGTCCGGCACGTGAGTTGGCTTGGACGCACTCTCGACACGAGACGTACCGCGGTCGGCGCAGCGTTGCGCAATCGTGTCGATAAGGACGGGGCGGTCCTTCGTCACGATGCGGTCGAGGACGGGGTTACCGCAATCTCTGCGCCGGTGCGGCCGGCGGGAAGGATTGTCCTTGCCGCCGTGTCCGTGGTTGGACCGACCTATCGGTTGGAACGGTTTGGTTTCGAGCGGGCTCGACTGGCCGTTGTGGCGGCGGCTCGCGAGATCTCCTCGCTCGTCGAGGTTCGCTCGACAGCGGCCGCTTTTTGACACTGTGGCCGCACCCGGCCCACGAATCAGGGGAGGTCGATGCGAATGATTGCGAGATGGCCGCGAGTGATCACGTGGTGATCAATACCCAGGACCGCATCGAAGCGGTCGAGAAGGAATGGGCCGACGGTAGCTTCGCCGAGTGCGAAGACGATGTCTGCGCGCTCCACATCTGCCGCATTGACGATCTCGACGGATGCGGTGGCGAAGTCGCGGCGAACCATCACATTGAGATCGCGAACCGGTCCACCGAGCAGCGTCGCCGCGGTCGATTCGTCGCCCGGGAACACCACGGGGTGATAGGGGAGCGCACTGCGCTGGACCCGGCCCACAACAAGTTGCATGCCCTCGCCGTCGACGACGATCAGGGTTCGGTCGACATTCGCAAACGTCGAAAACGGCCCGTCTGCGCGGACCGTCGCAAGGCTGACCCGCCACCGCCACGAGTTCGGATCGGTTGGATCGATGAAAGGACCGACCGCCACCTCAAGCGTCGTGCCGAGACCGTTGCGCCATGGAACACAAACGTGTTCTCCGAGCCGCTGAAGGCGCAACTAGATACCGAGTTGTTTCGAAGCCAGATCTCGCATGACCTCTTCGGAACCGCCGCCGATAGCCTGCACACGTACCTCTCGATACAGGCGTTCAACGGTTGCCCCTCGAAGATATCCGGCCCCGCCAAAGATTTGTACCGCCTCACGAGCGCAGTACTCGAACGTCGTCGTGGCCTCCACCTTGCACTGTGCGATCTCGCCGGCCGGGTTGAGCCCCTGATTGAGCTTCCAGGCCAATAGCTCCATCCAGGCCTGGCACGAGTTCACCTTCCGGCTCATGTCGACGATCTTGTGACGGATTACCTGGTTGCTGATCAGAGGCTTGCCGAACGTCACGCGCTCTTTCGCGTATTCGATCGATTCATCGATGCAGAGCTGGCTGAAAGCCAGTGACTGTGCGATGAGGTCGATTCGTTCGTAGTTGAAATTGCCCATGATGAGGCCCCAGCCGCCGTCTGCCTCCCCGATCAGGTTCGTAACGGGCACTCGACAATCGTCGAAGTAGAGCGTTGCGGTGTCGGAGGCCCACCATCCCATCTTCTTCAATGGTGTGCGGCTCAAACCCGGTGTGTCGCCCGGCACGAGCAGAACGCTGAGGCCTGCACGGCCTGGCCCACCGGTGCGCACGGCCACCGTAAACCAGTGTGCGCGCATACCACTGGTAATGAAGGTTTTCGACCCGTTTATGACGTAGTGGTCGCCGTCGCGTTTGGCCGTCGTCGTTATATTCGCAACGTCGGACCCACCGCTCGGCTCCGTGATCGCCAGTGCGGCAATCTTTCGGCCACTCAATACATCAGGAAGGACGGTCTGACGCTGTGCCTCGGTCCCGTGATGAAGGACGACGGGCATAGAGATGTAGCTCGAGATGACGCCCGCGCTCACACCGCCGCTTCCCGCCTGGGCAAGCGCCTGGTGGATGATGATTCGAAGGAACGCGTCGGTGCCGATGCCGCCGTACTCCTCAGGAAATCCCGCCCCGAGTACACCTACGTCCGCAGCTTTTTCATACAGTTCGGCCGGGAACTCTTCGGCCTCGTCCCACTCGTTCACAAATGGCGTGATTTCCTTCGCCACGAAACGATCGAGCACCTTTCGAAACTCTCGGTGTTCTTCGGAGTAGAAGGGGTGAGGATCAGGAAGCGGCATGTCCTGATGTTAGAGGTTGCCTTCCTGAGTTGTTGAAGCTCGCGTCGGTGTCGAGAAGTCGGTGAATTGGCTGAAGCTTCCTTCAGCTCCAGAACTGAAGCAGAATAGAAACGGAGGCACTTCGGTTCTACGAGGTGATGAATATGTTCAACATGGAATCCGCTCTCAAACGTGGCCGGTCTTTCGAGGGGATCAAGTCCCTACGATCGCATCGGGTCTACGACAAACTCGCCCTTCTGGTCCTGCTTACCGCCGTGGTCGGCGGGATTTCGTACCGCGCCGTCGACGTCAATGTGTCGGTCGGTCGCCTGATTGCTCCGTCGTTCGTGGTGGCCATGGCAGCGATGCTCATCGGCCAGTTCAAGCCCAACTACGCCAAGGTCGCCGCCCCCATTTATGCACTCGCTGAAGGCGTCGTTCTCGGGGTCATTTCCAAGTCCTATGCGAACGTCCGTGGCGGAATTGTGCCGACGGCGATCGTTGCAACGAGCCTCCTGTTCGTCGGGTGCCTCCTCGTCTTCCGGACGGGAGTTGTCAAGGTCACCCCCAAGTTCGTCCAAATGACGTCGATCGCAGGGCTCACCCTGTTCGCGCTCTACCTGCTCTCGATCTTTGGGCTGAGCGTGCCAGGAATCAACGAGCTGGGCCCGAAAGGCATGATCTTTGGTGTCATCGGTCTCGGTATCGGCCTGTCCTACCTGTTCATCGACTTCGACCGGATCGAGAAGGCGGAGCAGAGCCAAACGCTCCACGACACCGCCGAGTGGTTTCTCGCCTTCCAGCTCTTGCTCAGCCTCGTGATGGTCTACATCAACGTGCTGCGTATCCTGGGCTCCTCTCGCCGGAACTAATCCGCCCTCGGATTTCTCCGTCTTCGAAGAAGGCGCCGCCGTAAAGGGTCGGCGCCTCCTTTGCATGGTGGGCCGCAAAGCAGCGGGTTCGAAGAGAAGGCTGCGGTTGTGGCATTGTCGGCAGCGATGGAATCTCAAACCAGCAATTCGTCGGTACTACGAGTGGCCAACTGCTCTGGGTTCTATGGCGACAGGATAAGTGCGGCGCGCGAAATGGTCGAAGGGGGACCTATCGATGTGTTGACGGGTGACTGGCTCGCCGAGCTCACGATGCTGATTCTGGCCAGATCGCGTAAGGGGACAGGTGGCGGGTACGCCCGCACCTTCCTCACCCAGATGGAACAGGTGCTCGGCACCTGTTTGGACCGAGGCATCAAAGTGGTGTCCAACGCGGGGGGATTGAATCCAGCAGGGTTGGCCGAAGACCTGACCACGCTGGCGGATCGCCTCGGTCTCAAGCCCCGCATCGCGTACGTCGACGGAGATGACCTCCTGGATCGCATGGAAGGTATGCGCGCTGATGGTATTGATTTCGCCAATTTCGATACCGGTGCACCGTTCGGGGACCGCGCACCAATAACCGCGAACGCGTATCAGGGCGGTTGGGGAATCGCCGAAGCACTAAGGCGCGGTGCCGACGTCGTCGTAACGGGGCGCGTGACCGACGCTGCCGTGGTGGTCGGTCCAGCGGCGGCGCACTTCGGTTGGGCCCGCGACGACTGGAATGCGTTAGCCGGGTCCGTGGCGGCTGGTCACATCATCGAGTGCGGTTGTCAGACCACCGGAGGGAACTACGCCTTCTTCCAAGAGGTTCCAGGTCTGGAACGCCCCGGTTTTCCGCTCGCTGAAATGCACGCTGACGGGTCATGCATCATTACGAAACACGACGGGACCGGCGGTTTGGTCAGCGTCGGAACGGTCACTGCCCAGCTTCTCTATGAGATCCAGTCGACGAGATACCTGAACCCCGATGTCACGACAAACTTCGACACCATCAGCCTTGAACAAGTGGGCGAGAACCGGGTTCTGGTCAGCGGAGCCGTGGGCCAGCCTCCGCCGGCGACCACGAAGGTCTGCATCAATCTCGACGGTGGGTACCGCAACTCCATGACCTTCTGCCTCACCGGGCTCGATATCGAAGCAAAGGCCGATCTGGTCAGTCGAACGTTCTGGTCGCAGGTACCGGGTGGACCGGAGTCTTTTGAGCAGGCCACGACTCGGCTCGTGCGCAGTGATCGCGAGGACCCGTCGTCAAATGAGGCTGCCGTTGCCACCCTCTCGTTCACGGTGAAGGATCGAGACGAGCGTAAAGTCGGCCGGTCGTTCGCAAACGTCGGCGTCGAGATGGCATTGGCTTCGTATCCGGGAATGTTCGGAACCGGCGCCCCGGGTCCGGGACACCCTTTCGGTGTTTACTGGCCGGCCCTTGTGCCAAGTTCGGCGGTGCCATGCATCGTGCACTTCGAAGGTCAGCGCATCGTCGTTGAGGCGACCTACGGCGAGGAGTCGGCGGCGGTCGTGCCAAGCGCGGTTGGGTCGTCTCTGAAGGACCGAGGAGCTACCCGGCGGGCAGCGCTTGGTCGTGTCATGGGTGCGCGATCGGGCGACAAGGGCGGAAACGCAAACATTGGCGTATGGACAAAGACAGCAGATGCATATGAGTGGCTGGGGGAGTTTCTAACTGCGCAGCGCCTCCAGGCGCTCCTTCCCGAGGCGGCCTCGTTGAAGGTCGTCCGCTACGACCTGGCGAACCTTTTGGCGCTGAACTTCGTGATCCATGGATTGCTCGAGGAAGGCGTCGCCGCAAGCACCCGGATGGACGCCCAGGCTAAGGGTTTGGGCGAGTACCTCCGAGCGAAGGTGGTCGACGTGCCCGTTGCGTTGCTGCCTTAGCGCGCAGCAATGACCATGATCTCGACCAAGATTTCTGGAGTCGCGAGCTTCGACTCGACGGTGGCACGACCCGGCGTCTGACCGGCGGGGACCCACGCGTCCCACGCGCTGTTCATTTCCGCGAAGGTCGAGATGTCGCAAAGCCAGATGTTGACACGCAACATCTTGCCCTTGTCGGACCCCGCCGCAGCCAGCACGTCGTCGATCTGGCCAAGGATGTTCGCGGTCTGACCGGCGACGTCGAGCGTCGTGTCGGAGGAGACAAAGCCAGCGGTGTACACCGTGTCACCGTGGACAACGGCTTTGCTCATGCGCGGACCCGGTTCAATTCGTTCGATTGTCATGGGCAGAGTTTTTCACAGCGCGAGCTGTCGGCGAACCGCTCCGGTCAAGCGATGGCAGAACTGTTTGTACACAAACTCGGACCGACTCCCGACCTCCGCCCGGTATGGTATGTCCACATATGACACCCCGTCGACCTTCCCGTAGAATCGACCACTGGGAACGTAAACGCCAGTAGCGCAAGGGGCGTGAACGACCTCAGGTTTCAGCCAAGCGCGCTTTGTGCTTTTCGGAACGCTTGGAAGGCGGCGAACTCGATTGCGCCCGGAATCACGGCCCCCAGAATTGCCCCGAGGACGTTTCCGCTGGCGATTCCTGAGATGGTCCGGATGACCGTCAGGACCAGGTACCCGACGGCCACCCATTTCGAAATCGTGAACGCCTTGCGAGGCGAAGGTCCGCCCGCAACCTTCCAGAGGACCCAGGAAGCAATTGCGCACAGTGCGAAGAAGACGAACATCGCAATGATCATGCCTTGGATGATCCGCAGAAGCGGCGTGAAGAAGTCGGCATCATCACCGGTCACGGCCAGATCGGATTCGGTCATGGACGTGACGGCAGTTGCGACGAAGCCGAACAGAAGCGCGAACAACGTCTGGATGACGGAGAAGAACAGCAACCAACCTCGGGCGGTCGAGATCGACGAGGCCGCCGAAGAGCGGCTACGTCGCGATTGCGGGATCATCCCCATGGCGTGTTCGTCGACGCGTCTGCCGTCCAGTGTCAGACGCCCCGCCGCGTCAAGCGAGAGCTTCGCGTCACCAAGAGCAGTGCCCGTCGGTGTTGGCGCGTGGCCAAAAGCGTTCACGTCGCTTGCCCGTAGCTCTTCACCGTTGCGATAGATCTCGAACTTGTCGCCAAACCCAAGTTTGACGAGGAGCGATCCACCGTCGGGGGTAGAGCCGGCCAGACCGGTAGATCGAAGTTGCGCGATGTCGCTGATCTTGGTGAGCAATGATCCGCCAGACGCGACATCGACCGACGTCAAACCGAAGTCCCAATGGACCGAAACGAGCTCGTCGCCGCTCGTCGGGTCGAAGAATTTCTGTTCGGGCACGGCGGCCACCTTCGTTGATGATCAGTGGCTCCGCGCTGGTGCCGACGTGAATTCATCGACCGTTTTCGTAACTCGGTTAATGAGTCATTCGGTCCAGGTTGTCCCATCGATCGAATACGACTCCTAGGCTGGGTCGGTGAATGACTATTCTCGATTGGTACGCGACGTCCCGGATTTTCCGAAGCCGGGAATCATGTTCAAAGACATCACGCCCCTGCTCGGCGACGGCGAAGGTTTGCGGATGGTCCTCGATGATCTCGCAGCACCATGGGAGGGCATGGGGATCAGCAAGGTCGTCGGTGTCGAGTCGCGGGGCTTTCTGTTGGCGCCAGGTGTCGCCGAGCGTCTGGGGTGCGGGGTTGTCTTGGCCCGAAAGCCGGGCAAATTGCCGTGGACAACGCATCGGGCAGAGTACGCCCTCGAATACGGGACCGATTCCCTGGAAATGCATGTGGATTCACTGTCGACATCGGACCGCGTGCTTCTGATCGATGACGTGCTCGCGACCGGTGGGACTGCGATGGCTGCGCTTTCGCTGATTGCGTTTTCCGGGGCGCGGTGCCTGGGCTCGGCCTTTGTGATCGAACTGTCATTTCTGAACGGCCGTGCCGCATTGGCGGATTACGGGATGACGACGTCGATCATGGTGTTCTGATCAATCGCCTATCCGGCGAGGCCCGCTACCCTGGGAGAGAGAACTCTTGATGTGAACCCCGCATCTGCCGATGAGAGCGAAGGGAGACGTCGTGAACACACCTAGTACCCCGCATATGGATATTGCCACTGCCGAAGCTTCGATCGCGCCTGCCCTCGATCGGGTCGAAATGGCGAGCGGTTCGGTTCGTGATTCACCGGTGGCCGTCGTACCCCCTCGCACTGCGAGTCCCCGAGTTCGAGTTGCCAAGATCGATGCTCTGGCTGCTGAAGACGCAGTCAAAACGCTCGATCCGCGAGATCCGCTGCTGGTCAAGTCAGTTCTTGTTGAGTTCCGGCGCCATCATCCCAAATCGTCAACACTCAGAATCACGCAAGCGTTCGAACTTGCTGCCGAGGCACATAAAGACCAACGACGAAAGTCGGGTGCCCCCTACATCACCCATCCCGTAGCTGTGGCGGGTGTGCTTGCTGAGTTGGGTCTCGACGACGTCACGCTTGCCGCCGCGATCCTGCACGACGCTGTGGAAGACACGGGTGTGACGCTGGACGACTTGTCGTCCCAGTTCGGCTCCGACGTAGCGGCCATCGTCGATGGTGTTACCAAACTCGAGCGAATTCATTTCGACTCCAAGGAAGCACAACAGGCCGCCACGATGCGAAAGATGCTCGTGGCAATGGCGAAAGACGTACGTGTACTTCTTATCAAGCTTGCCGATCGCCTGCACAACATGCGTACGATCGATGCCGTCGCTGATGGGTGGCGTCGCCGTCGGACAGCGCAGGAAACGCTCGACATCTATGCACCTCTCGCTCACCGACTCGGCATCGGAGAGGTAAAACACGAACTCGAAGAGCTGAGCTTTCGCGAACTTGAGCCTCGAAAATTCGAAGAACTCCAACGCCTCGTCGAGAGTCGTTCACCACAGAAAACGACGTATCTCACCACGCTGGTTGACGAGGTAAAAGCGCGCCTCGCGGAGCTGGGCATCGACGACGTTGTCGTTACCGGCCGCGAAAAGCACCTGTGGTCCATCTACGAAACCATGGTCGCCAAAGGAAAGGAATTCGACGACATCCACGACTTGGTAGGTATACGTATCATCGTGGGTTCGATCAAGGACTGTTACGCCGCGTTGGGAACCATTCACGCGTCGTACAAGCCAGTCCAAGGGCGATTCAAGGATTACATCGCCATGCCCAAGTTCAATCTGTATCAGTCTCTCCACACCACGGTGGTGGGGCCGGGCGGAAAAAACATCGAGTGTCAGATCCGGACACGCGAAATGCACCAGATCGCTGAATACGGGATTGCCGCCCACTGGGCATATAAAGACGCGAAGCGTTCCGGAAAAGAAGGTGCCAAGCCTGACGCAGCGGCTGCACGGCTCGACGCCTCGAACTTGGCCTGGTTGCAGCGCCTTGCCGAAGCGCAGCCCGATGCAGACGACCCGAAGCTCTTTCTGGAGTCAATCAAGGTCGATCTCGACCAAGACGAAGTGTTCGTGTTCACGCCGAAGGGCAAGGTGGTGACCCTTCCGGTGCGCTCCACGCCCATCGATTTTGCCTACGCCATTCATACCGATGTCGGGCACCGTTGTATCGGTGCCCGAGTGAATGGTCGTCTTTCCCCACTCGACGCACCGCTTCGCTCTGGCGAGTCCGTTGAGATCATTACATCGAAAGTTGCGACCGCTCAGCCGAGCCGCGATTGGCTCCAGATCGTGGTCACGCCGCGAGCGCGCAACAAGATCCGGCAGTGGTTCTCCAAAGAGCGACGCGACGACGCAATCGAAAACGGTCGCGAAGAATTTGTAAAAGCACTACGTCGCGAGGCGCTGCCGGTACAGAAGATCCAGTCCTCTCCGGTGATGCTGTCGGTACTTGCCGACCTTGGGTTCGATGATCTCGAACAGCTCTATCTCGGGATCGGCGAAAACAATGTCGGCGCCGAAACCGTGGCCCGTCGTCTTGCCGGTGAACTGCGCGGCGGTGAGCATGAAGAGCAGCTGCCCGCTCCGTCAGTCAGAAACCGTCCGGAGCGCCGAGCGCAGCGGGGGCTCGCCCATATTGCGGGCGTCCACGTCGAGGGCCTCGATGACCTAATGGTCCGACTTGCGCGTTGTTGTACACCCGTGCCCGGCGACGAGATCATCGGTTTTGTTACCCGTGGCCGCGGGGTATCGGTGCATCGCGCTGACTGTGCGAACTCGCGATCATTGCAGGTGGGGGAGGGATCTCGAGCGATAGAAGTCGACTGGGACCAAGGCGTCGACTCGAGAAAAAATGTGTACGTAGTATCGGTCGAGGTGCAGGCACTTGATCGGGCGCGTCTCCTTGCCGATGTCGCTCGAGTGCTTTCCGATAATCACGTCAATGTGCTCGGCTGTACGACACACACCGGTGCCGACCGTGTCGCTCATCAACGCTTCGACTTCGAACTTGCTGATCCATCCCATCTAGAGGCGATCTTGAGGGCAGTGCGAAACATCGACAGTGTGTTCGACGCCTACCGGGTGTTGCCCGGTGGCGGACGGCGGACCAGCGAGAACCCCGGAGCCACGCCTGGCGTAACGACAACTTAGCCTTTAACGGAACCCGCCAGCAGGCCCCTCACGAAATAACGCTGGAGCGACAAGAACACGGTCAGCGGGACGACTGCGGAAATGAACGCGGCGGCAGTGAGGAGATGCCAATCCTGGCCACGGTTTCCGGACACCTCTACGAGCTTTGCTGTAATCGGAGCATTCCCCCCTCCGCCGGCGAAGATCTTTCCGACGAAGAAGTCGTTCCAGATGAACAGAAATTGGAAGATTCCGAGCGACGCAATTGATGGCACCGTCAACGGAAGAACGATTCGGCGAAAAATGGTCATGTGCCCGGCTCCGTCGATTTTCCCCGCTTCGATGAGCTCCTGCGGTAGCGACGATACGAAATTCTTCAGAATGAACAAACAGAACGGCATGCCGAAACATGCGTGGGCGATCCACGTTTGCACGATCGCTGGGAAATGCAATGCCGGAACGATTGTGAAGGACCCGACGTGTGCACCGAGATTGAACAACCGCAGAAGGGGGATGATGGCCATTTGGAGCGGGACTACCAGCAAGCTGATGATGAAGACATAAATCCAGTCGCGTCCGCGAAACTCCATCCATGACAGCGCGTATGACGCGATGGCGGCCAACATCACTGAGATGATGGTGGCGGGGATAGCGATCTTGATGGAGTTCGACAGGTACCGACCGAGCTCAATACCAGATCGGCTGCCCAGAACCGCGAAATAGTTGTCAAAAGTGAACTTCGGATTCGCTAAGGCGGTCCACCAACCGGATGTTTTGATCTGACGTTCGGGCCGGAACGAAGTAAGAAGGAGACCAAACGTCGGGACTGTCCACAGGATTGCAAGCGCCCAGACGAACGCGCGTCCGGCCCGGGTACCAAGTGTGCCCGCGAGCCTGCTTCCGAGTGAGACCTTGGCAGCTCTCGTCGACTCCGTGGTTGCGTCGGTTGCGGTGGCGGTCAAGTTGCTCATGCTCCCATCATCTCCGCTGCTCGTTTCTGGCCCCGCTGATTGAGGACGACTATTGGAAGCACGATCACAAAGAGCAGCACGGCGAGCGCCGACGCCAGCCCGTCACGGTCTTCAAGGAAGAATTTGATGTACTGCTCGTTGGCGACGGTACTGGTGTTGAAGTTCCCGCCGGTTGTCGCCTGGATGATGTCGAACGCCTTTAGGGCTCCGATGGTGCCCGTGGTGAGAACGGTGAGAATGGCGGGCCTTATGTAGGGCAGCGTGACTTTGTAGAACACCTGCCGACTGGTTGCCCCGTCGACAGTTGCCGCTTCGGCGAGAGTCTCAGGCACGCCCTTGATCGCCGCTGAAAGTACGACCGTGGCGAATCCGGTCTGTACCCAGACCAGGATGACGATGAGCAAGAAGGTGTTTACCCTGGCTCCGCTTTCCAAGAGCCAGATTCGCTCACCGTCACCGCCGAAACTGTCGGGGAGGCCGGGGATGACCTTGGTGATGGCGTTCAAAAGACCGTACGCGAACGGCGGTCCGTCGTAGACGAACTTCCAGATGATGCCGGCACCGGCCAGCGAAAGTGCCTGGGGAATGAAGATCAGCGACTTCGCAACTTTCTCACCCTTGGCTCCGTCGAGGTAGCGGGCGATGCTGAGCCCAAGAACGGTGCTGGCTGTTCCTCCGAGGATCACCCACAACGCCGAGTTGGTAAGGGCCAGCAGCATCTTCTGGTCGGTGAAGATGTACTTGTAGTTGGCCAGGCCGCCGAAGGGGTGGCTGTTCTCGCGATCGGAGAACAGACTCAAGAACGCCGTTCGCAGCGCCGGCACCAGGAGACCGATCACGATGAGGACGATCGCCGGGCCGAGAAACACTGCGATCTGGCCGCTGTCTCGGAACCGTTTCGGAAGCACCAGGGTCAACCCGTAGAGGGCTAACAGCGCTCCGATAAATCCGCCGATGCCGAGCACAACGGTGATCAACGCACTTACCAGTTGCCCCATCTTGGCTGTCCCCTATCCCAGATACTGGATATGTTCGTGATTGCTGTCTCGTTTGTGCAACATTACCGGGAAGGGCCGCGATTGCTCGCGGCCCTTCCCTCAGTGCTTCACCCGCCCGGTGGTCAATCAGCCGGCTGGCCAGCTCTTGTCGATGTTGGCGACGGTGTCGTCGGTGCTCTGGCCGGTAATCCACGAGGTGGCTTCCTTCCAGAAGGAACCGGCGCCAACCGAGCCAGGCATCAGGTCGGAAGCGTCGAAGCGGAAGATTGCTGCGCTCTTGCCGATGTTGGCGAACACCTGATCGAACTTGTCGGGCAGGAGGTTGGTGTCGTAGTCCTTGCGGGGTGAGAAGTTACCCATGTTGGCCGCAGTGGCGTTGGCCCAGTCGACCGAGGCGAGGTAACGCATCGTGTCGATGGTTTCGGGCTTCTTGTTGGTTGCAGCGTTGATGTCGCCACCGCCGAGCATGGCCTTGGGATCGGAGGCTTTGGCCATCGGGAGGTAGAAGGCGTTGATCGTGCCGCTGTCGCCGAAGGTGGTGCCGGCCGGCCAGTTTGACTTGTAGAAGTTGGCCTGGCGGTGCATGTAACACTTGCCGTCAAGGATCGGCAATCCGCCGTCTTGGAACTTCGTGGTGGCGATGGCCTTGACGTTGCCGACGTACTTCTCGTTCTTCAGGTACGAGCCGACTGCATCGAATGCGGTCTTCACTTCGGGCGAGTTGAACTTCAGGCTGTGGTCGACCCACTTGTCGTAATTGGCAGGGGTCGTGGTGCGCAGCATCATGTCTTCGGCCCAGTCGGTGACGACCCAGCCCGTCGCCGATCCGGACTCGATACCTGCACACCAAGGCGTGCCGCCGTCGGTCACGATCTTGTCGGAGAGGGTCTTCATCTCATCGAGCGACGTGGGAACCTTGTAGCCCTTGGCGGCGAACGCCTTTGGTGAGTACCAGACAAACGACTTGAAGTTCTGACGGAACGGGTAGCCGTACACCTTGCCGCCGACGGAGCTGTAGTCGAGCCAGCCGCCGAGCATGTTGTTCGAGATGTCGGCCTTGATGTCGGCGGGTAGCTCGATCAGCTTGCCGGCCTTGGCCTGAACGGCCATGAGTCCCGGCTGTGGGAAGTCGATGATGCCGGGGGCGTTGCCGCCCGCGAGGCGGAGCTTCACATCCGCTTCAAAGGTCTTGGTGCCTTCCCATGTGACCTTCACGCCGGTGCACTTCTCAAACGGAGCCCAAGCGGCACCGAAGTTCTTGATGTCGCCTGCAGTGTCGTTCGGAGAGAAGATAGTGACCTTCTTGCCCTTGTACTGGTTCTTACAGGCGATCTTGCCGTTCAAAAGGCTCTTTGCTTTGGCTGGCTTGCTAGCGGCGAATGCCGCGGGGCTGCCAGCGAATACGACCAACGCGACTGCGGCCGCTGCGGTTTTCGAGAATTTCATTCAGTTTCCCCTTTGGTGGTTAAGGAATGCGTCTCCGGAAGTTGTGAAAACGCTTTCTGGGAAAAATAGCACAAGCTGACTTGGTATGTCGAAGGTCACAACAGGTGACGCGTGTCAGCGAATTGGTGCCGTAGAGCCACGCACGATCAATTCGATGGGGAGGAGCTCATGCTCGTTGCCGCATGGCTCCTCGGAGCTCGCCAAAAGCGCTCGCTCAGCAGCTCGGCGGCCGAGTTCGCGGACGGGCTGACGGATTGTCGTGAGCCCGATGCTCTCCGACACGGTGTGATCGTCGAAACCGACGATCGAGACATCCGCCGGCACGGAGCACCCGCGTTCGCGAATTGCCTGCATCGCGCCAAACGCCATTTCGTCGGAAAAACAAAAGATTGCTGTCGGCCGATTCTCGTCGGGCATATCCAATATGGTGACGGCCGCGGCCCGGCCGCCTTCGATCGTGAACTTGCCGTTGCGTTTGATCGCCGGCTCCACGCCGCAGGTTTGCAGGGCTCGACAGGCGCCCGCAGTTCTAAATTTCGAAACCGGAGAAAAGTCGGTTTCGGGTGCACCGCCGCCGATGATGCCAATCCGGCGATGACCAAGTTCGACGAGGTGGTGAACGGCCAAGAAACCGCCGAGTTCATCGTCAATCCCGAGGCTGCGGCCCGAATCGAGCCGCTCGCCGACGACGATCACCGGCGGCTCGGTGGGCGGTGGTTCCCAGTCGTGTCCGACAAATGCGTCGACAAGAACGAGGGCATCGACGCGTTGGCGAAAACGAATGCGACCTTCCCGAAGGTCTTGACGGCGGGTGGGGGTGCTGAGCGCACTTATTAAGAGATCGTTTCCCGCCGCGTGGAGCACATCTTCGAGACCAGCCGACATCTGGCTGACATACCACGTGGTCAGCTGTGGTGCGACGATGCCGATGGTTCTGGTTTTACCAGACGCCAACCGTGAAGCGTTGGAGTCGGCGACGTAGTGGAGTTCGGCCGCGGCAGCCAAGACCCGGTTTCGTAGTTCCGGTCGAACCTGCGGAAAGTCGCGCATCGCCCGACTTACGGTTGCTTCGGATACCCCGGCTTTGCGAGCGACATCAGCGATTGTCGTGATGCCGTCACGACGACTGGTGCTGGATCTGGTTCGGTTCGTCATGTCGGAATTCGGCGTCCATCGTTTTGGACTGCGGCGACGTCACCTTAGTGGCCCCGCAGATCGCTACGTGGCGCTATCGGTTCGTCAGGTGAACCGGGTCGCCGAACATGCGCACCGACCAGGTTGTTCGGTCACTGACCGCGGCGGCATTGGTGTTGTATCTGATCTTCCACCATCCGTCCGCAGGGAGTGGCGCCTCCACGCAGGGGATCTTGTCGGCGACGCATCCGTAGGTCGCGGGTATCTGTATCTCCACCGAAACGAGCCGGCCGTTGTACTTGGTGTCGTTGGCCGGCGGATTTGTTGTCCACCACGGAGCACGCAGCGACGCCGGTAGAAGTGTCGTTCCGGAATCGTCGACCATCAGTTCGGTGACCGGCGTCGAAAGTGCGACGCCGTTGTCCGACAGCGGCGTGTTCGTGGCGTCAGCCCCCATGGACAGTCCCGGGTTCGTCGTGCGATAGCGGAAAGAAATGGGCTGATAGCCCAGCGTTGCGTCAGGTCGCAGAATCTGGATCGAGCGTGCGCCTTCTCCGGGGTCGAACAGCAGAATCTGGACCTTTTTGCCGCGGTAATACCGGGCGGGAGCCAACCGGGCCAGGTACAAGTCTGCGCTGCCGCCGCTCGCGTTGGCGTACACGCTCATCGAAGACTGGCCGGCAATTGTGGGGCAGTCGCCAGTCTCACACAGGGTTGGGACCGGACTCTTGACAGCGTCATAGGTCCATGCCCGCAATGCGAACGCGTTCGATCCGTACGCTTGACCGGCCACGCCCACGGTGCTGACGTCGATGCGATACTTCCCGGCCTTCGTTACCTGGAACATCGACAGCCACCGGTCGTTCGTGGCAACACAGTTCGTGCATATACCGTACGAAGCGACGGGAACCGGGCTGCCATAGGGGTCGAGCACGGGGCTACCGTAGGCGTCGCGAATACGGAAATGTGTTTCAAATCCGGCCGCGGCCGCCAACGCCGGGTTGACGTCGCTATCGACCACGTTGGAATCAATCACGCCACCCGCTCGATTGTTGCTGTTGTCGAAGTAGGGGTTCCAAATATCGATTCGCCCGTCGACGGTGCTGGTGCAGACTCCACCCACGAGTGCGGTGGGACAGGGGATCTCGACGATGTAGGTGTAACTCGGCTGGTTCAATGCGCCCGGTTCGATTGCGGACTCGGTCCGATACTCCAGGTTCTTCAGGGCATTGACGCTGTCGCATTTGATGGTGCCGTCCGCCAAACGGTTCCCATCGAAGGCGCTGGCATAGAAATCACCATCCTCGCGGGCCGTGCACTTGCCGTTTATGGCGAGCCAGAAGTTCTGTGTCGTGCCGCCCGGACCCCAGCCAATCAGGCTGCCGGTCCCGATTGCGTTGAGACGCGATCCGAGTTCGATTTTTGGCACGTACTCCGCCGTGGCGGATCTGGTGAGCGCCACGCCGTCGGTCAGGAACTTTGCGAAAAATGAGCGGACCTTTTGGTCGCTTACAGAAACTCGTATCTCGCGTGGTGACGCAGGAATGGTTTCGACGGTGACCTGCAATGGGTCGATTCGGTTCTTCGTCGCAACCTCCAGGGCCGCGCTTTGGGCCGCGAGTTGGTCCGGCATCTTGACGACACCGGCGAGGGCAGCGGCATCCGCGGCGCGCTGGAGTTCGTTGGCCCGTGCAAACCAGATGGACACATCGAGAGCCAAAGCAGCGCAAAGTAGCAGGAACGTCAATATGAGCGCCGTCGTGACCGTGATGAAACCGCCCTCATTGGGCTGTCGTGACGAGGGTGCGGACGGCTGGCGCATCACAGTGCTCGCTGGGGCTCGATTTGGAAGACAAAGGTTGCTGTCAAGGGTTTCGTCGGCATGATTCCGGTTGCTGAGTGGTGGACGACCCGAACCCACATACCGACGAAGTCGGCGTTGGAAGTTTCCGTGATGGCGTCGTTGCGGCCGGTAGGGGCCCAATTCGAATCCCACAACGTGGGGTCGGGGTTCGAGCCGACGTCGAACCCGAAGTTGAGTTGGTCCAGGTTCCAGTACTGAGATGCGTTGTACACGTTGCATTTGTCAGGTACGCCCTTCGGCGCCAGCGTGGTGAGATCCGCGTCGAGAGCAGCAATGCATTCAGGTGGTACTGGCGATGCGGCCGTCGGTGCCCGAAAGATGATCACGCCGTCGATCTTGTTTGCCATGTTGGCAAGTGACTGGCGTGAGGCGATGAGGGCATTGAAGTCGGCGTAGGCGTCGGTGGCCGAAACGCTGGCGATGCGACCTCCCTGACGAGATCCGGCTCGGATCGCGTTGATGTCATACAAGAACAGGCTGATCTCAACGATCCCGAATATCAGGGCCAAGAACAACGGCAGTACAAGGGCAGCCTCAACGACCGTCGCTCCGCCTTCGCGCTGCGATTCGCACTTTGGCCGCTGCGTGATCAGCAGCATGGCGGCCTCCTGGTCGTTGTGGTGGGGGGCCGGGTTGTTGTTGTGGTGGTGGTGGTGGTGGTGGTCGGCGTTGTCGTTGTTGTGGTGGTGGTCGGCGTTGTCGTCGTCGTGGTGGTGGTCGGCGTTGTCGTGGTGGTGGTGGTGGTGGTGGTTGATGTCGGAGGGGACGTGGTAGTCGTCGTCGAGGTCGTCGCTGTCGTCGTCGTAGGGGGCGTTGTCGTTGTCGTCGTGGGCGCTGTAGTTGTTGTCGTCGTCGTTGTGGGCGTTGTCGTTGTTGTTGTTGTGGTTGTCGTCGTCGTTGTTGTTGTTGTTGTCGTTGTTGTCGTGGTCGACCCGGGAACTTCGGGGAGCGCGTCGGGAGTGTCGCGAACGCCAAGGTTGGGCTCAAGTTTGAATACGGTGTAGTCCTCGACGGTGACGCTGTCGCCGAAGAAGCCCGTGACGTGAGGGTGTTTCAGCCGGATGTACACGCCGATGGTGGTCACCAGCGAGAGTGCTCGTTCTCGATCGGTTGGGCACCAGAATTTCGCGTAACCGGTCGGATCGCATCCATATAGCGTCTCCGCTGTGGCGAGGTCCACGCCGTCGATTGCGTTGAGTTGTGCTGGATTGAACACGTTGCATTCATCGTCGACGCCATATGGTGGCGGTGCAGTGACATCAACACCAAGACAGGCCGCGGACGGGGAGCCATTCGCGTTCGTGGGTTTGTAGATGATCAATCGCTCGACCTGACCGATGTCGTTTCCGAAAACGGCGCGTGCCGACAGAAGCGTCCGATAGTCGTTGGTGACGCGGTTGCCGCCCTCACACGCGGAAGACGGGCTGTTCGGAGCCACCAGGCATGACGAAGCCGCCATACGGGCACCGGAGCGCGCGGCGCTCGTCACCGTTTGACGCTTCTGCCACAGCAGACCGAAATCGCTAATACCGAGTACCAACGGGATCAAAAGAAGGGCGGAAATCGCGAGTTCGACCGCTGAAGCTCCGCGCTCGGGAAGGGGGGCATAGCGCAACGACGAAACCGGATCCTCGCTCGACGGCTCAGTTCCTATCCGCATCTATCCGAATATCGGAGAACGAACCGGATTGCTTAAGGTCCGAACGGGTTATTTCATTAGAAGTAGGCTGAAAGTCCCCATCTGTTCTCGTAGAAGTATCTGGAAGGCTTTGAAATCGTGAGTTCGCAAACCGGCACCCCAAACCCAGCCCGAGCGCGTGGTATGCGCACGGACTACTGCGGTGATCTCCGGCTGACCGATGTCGACCGTACCGTCAGCGTGTGCGGGTGGGTTGCGAATCGACGCGAACACGGCGAACACCTCGCTTTTGTCGACCTTCGCGATCGCACGGGGCTGTTGCAATGCGTGGTCGATGGTGCCGCGGATTTGCGTAGGGAGTACGTGATTCGGATAACGGGCGTCGTCACGGCCCGGTCGACGGAGACGATCAACTCAGAGTTGGCCACCGGCGAAGTAGAGCTGAAGAACTGCGTGGTGGAGGTGCTCAACATCGCCGAGCCACCGGTGTTCCCGATCGCCGATCGCGAGGGAGGGCCGCACGTCGATGAGAACCTGCGTCTCAAGCATCGTTATTTGGATTTGCGCCGCGAGCGGATGCAAAAGAACCTGAAGCTTCGTTCGAACGTGAACCAAGCCATCCGAAACTCGATGGATGCCCAAGGGTTTACCGAGATCGAAACACCGATGCTGATGCCGTCCACGCCCGAGGGAGCACGTGAATTTGTCGTTCCTTCGCGCCTCTCGCCCGGGTCTTTTTACGCCCTTCCGCAAAGCCCGCAGTTGTTCAAACAGCTGCTGATGGTGGCGGGGGCCGATCGGTACTTCCAGATCGCTCGATGCCTGCGCGACGAAGACCTGCGCGCTGACCGTCAGTTCGAATTCGCACAACTCGATGCCGAAATGAGTTTTGTGACCCAAAGTGATGTGCTCGAGTGCATATCGGAAGCCGTGCTGGCGGCGACCGAAGCAGTTACGGGCGCACGCCCGATGGTCACGATTCCTGAAATGACGTGGACAGAGGCGATGGAGGAGTACGGCTCCGACAAACCCGATGTCCGTTTCGGGCTCAAACTCGTCGAACTTACCGATCTCTTTGCCAACACTGAGGCAAAGGTGTTTCAGAGCGAATGCGTGAAAGCAATTCGGGTACCCGGTGGGGCCGAGATGACTCGCAACCGCATCGACACATTGACTGATCTCGCAAAGCAATGGGGGGCCAAGGGGCTGGCCTGGTTCAAGGTGAAAGAAGGCGGCGAGGTTGACGGCCCCGTCGCAAAGTTCATGTCGGCGGAGGAACTCGCGGGGGTCCTCGCCCGATGTGGCGCCGAGGCCGGCGACTTGTTGTTCTTCCAATCGGGTCCTCGTGACTTGGCTCGATCCGTTCTTGGAAGTCTGCGGCTCGAACTCGCCAAGCCGCCTATCAATGAGGGACTCTCGTTCCTGTGGATCGTTGACTTCCCCATGTTCCACGGCGTGTCTGAAGGTGGCAGGCCAATTCCGGCACACCATCCATTCACCCATCCCCACGTCGACGATATCGACAAGTTGGAAACTGAGCCGTTCGCCGTGCGTTCCCAGGCGTACGATCTCACGCTCAATGGCTGGGAGTTGGGTTCGGGCTCTATCCGTATTCATAAGCCGGAACTGCAACAGCGGATTTTCTCGGTTCTCGGGATTACACCGGAGGAATCACAGAAGCGTTTCGGCTTCTTCCTCAATCCGTTCAAGTTCGGTGCCCCACCGCACGGCGGGTTTGCGTTTGGTATCGACCGTCTCACTGCGATCCTCGCCGGTGAAGAAAACATCCGCGAAGTGATCGCGTTTCCAAAAACGCAGTCTGGTCTCGACCCCATGACCGGCTCACCGACGCCGATTGTCGAAAAGCACCTCACCGAACTGGGCCTGCAGACGCTTCCACCCAAGGCGTAGAGCGGTTTTGGGTTCGGAGTGAATTGGGTTCGGGTTTGTGAGCGAACCGTCCTGCAGGCAAACGGTGGCCTGAAACGGTGGCAACCTTTGCCACCCGGGGTTCGGATGGAATCGTGGAAGTAGCTTTTGAATGAACGCTGTAGCGAACACCGACCGGCTGGAACAGCAAGTCGCCTTCTTGATGGAAATCGACCGTCTGAAGACGGTTCTTCGCCAAACTCCGATCACGGACTCGTCGCGCCCTGAGAATACGGCTGAACACTCGTGGCACCTGGCTATGTTTGCGTTGGTCTTTGCGGAGTACGCGACTGAGCCCGTTGACATCGCCCGCGTCGTCATGATGCTCCTCGTGCACGACCTCGTGGAAATCGACGCTGGCGACGTGTTTGTCTACGCAACGAACGATGCCGCGGTGGCGGCCCAGCAGGATACCGATGAACAGGTTGCCGCGGACCGCATCTTTGCGTTGCTCCCGCCCGATCAGGGCGCAGAGTTACGAGCGCTGTGGGATGAGTTCGAATCGAAGGCGACACCCGAATCGCGTTTCGCGAAAACCATCGATCGCCTCCAGCCGATTCTTTTGAATCGAGAGAGTGGCGGTGGATCGTGGAGCTTGCATTCGGTCACCGCCGACATGACGAGCAACTTGATCCGACGGACGATGCAGCGCGACTCGGTCCTTACCGACTACGCGTTGGCTCTGGTCGACCAGGCGGTTGTGGATGGACTTCTCCTTCCTCCCAAACCCGGAGCATTCACCGAATAACGCGAAGGTCGGGGTCAGTCGAACAGCCCGAAGCTGTAGCACCACAGCAACGCGGTAAGGGTGAGACCGTTGTCTACCCGGCCAGTGGCGATTTCGTGTTTGAGATGATCGAATCGCACCCATTCGATTCGCTCTGATTCGCTTGGGTCGCTCGGCGTACCGACGTACTCGGCGCCGTTACATGCGTACAGGAAGTAGCGATGGTCGGCGACGCCGCTCGCCGGCGCATAGTTATGGAGGTACTGGAGCGGTCCCGTCGCCCGATACCCCGTTTCCTCGAGAACCTCACGAGCCGCGGCTTCCTCGGGGGTTTCTCCCGGGTCGACGCGCCCGGCCGGTACCTCCCAACCCCACGTGTCGGTGATGAACCGATGTCGCCACAAGAGCAGCACGCCGAGGTCGCGGTCGAACACGACGACGCCAGTGGCCGGGGTCGGCATCCGAACGACATGGTGTTCAAAGCGCTTCGCTGGGTGTTCCCCCGTCTCTGGAATCTCGACGTCGGTGAGCGCCAAATTCACCCAATCACTTTCGTAAAGGTTCCGTTCTCCGTGGATGAGCCATCGCATGGCCGCTCACGATAGGGCTCCGGAACGACAAAGGACGAGAACCAGGCTTTCGGCATCGGCCACAATTGGGAGCAAGATAGAGGAATGGCTGGTGTCGATGACCTCTTTGCTTCGGCTCTTCAGGAACGGCTCGCCCGTCAGGCCCCCCTGGCTGCGCGTTTGCGTCCGACCAACCTTGATGAGGTCGTTGGGCAGGAGCACCTCCTTGATCGTGGCCGTCCACTTCGTCGGCTGATCGAAGCCGACCGATTGTCGAGCGTTATCTTGTGGGGACCGCCGGGCACGGGGAAGACAACGCTGGCTTCATTGATGGCGGCAGCGACCGCAAAGAAGTTCATTTCGATGTCGGCGGTGACAGCCGGCGTCAAAGACGTGCGTGACGCGGTAGAGACCGCTCGCGAACAAGCGAAGTTTCACCAACGCGGAACGATCCTGTTTCTCGACGAGATTCATCGATTCAACCGTGCACAACAAGACGCGCTGTTGCCAAGCGTCGAGGACGGCACCCTCGTTTTGATCGGAGCGACAACCGAGAACCCGAGCTTCAGCGTGAACGGGCCGCTGTTGTCGCGTTCCACGCTCTTTCGCCTTCGGGCGCACACCGACGCATCGTTGAGAGCGCTGATTGCTCGAGCGTTGGTGGTGGAACAACGCGTCGTCGAGCCGGCCGCAGTTGATCATTTGGTGGCGATGGCCGACGGTGACGGGCGCTCGCTGCTTACTTCACTCGAGGTCGCCCTCGCCCTGGCGGAGGAACATGAGGAGGGCGTGGTGACGCTCGCCGACGCTGAGGCCGCGGTCGATGCCCGTGTGTTGCGCTACGGGCCCGACGAGCACTACGACATCATAAGTGCATTTATTAAATCGATGCGGGGGAGCGACCCCAACGCGGCACTCTATTGGCTGGCCCGAATGCTGGTCGCCGGCGAAGACGTCCGCTTCATCGCCCGTCGGCTCGTGATCTTTGCATCGGAAGATGTTGGAATGGCCGATCCAATGAGTTTGGTCGTCGCAAATGCCGCAGCACACGCTGTTGAATTTGTGGGAATGCCGGAGGCTCAGTTGAACCTCGGGCAGGCGACGGTTCATCTTGCCACAGCGCCGAAGTCAAATCGAAGTGCACTTGGCATCTGGGGCGCGATGTCTGACGTCCACGAGCGTGCCGCCGGCGCGGTGCCCATTCACCTTCGTGATGCGCACTATGGAGGTGCCAAGAAGCTCGGTCACGGCGTCGGGTACCAGTATCCCCATGATGCGCCCGAGGGCTATGTCACGGCTCAGTATCTGCCCGACGACCTCGTCGGGCGACGCTATTACGAACCGTCCACGCTTGGGCACGAGGCTCGGATCGTTGATCGCATGCGGTCCCGAGGACAAATAGTGCAACCCCCGGACGAAGTTGAGGAGTCTTAATCATGTCGGTAATCGGATATGTCGCCGTGGGGATGGGAGTTGTTGTGGTGGCGCTCGTTGTGCAGGTTGCTTCATTGCGACGATCGGTTCACAAGCTTTCGGAGTTGCTCGCCGAGCAGGCCGCTGAGTTGGCGGAGCTTCGAAAACAGACGGTGCCCCTGCTTGCGGATACGCGATCGGCGCTGCGGAAGGCCGATCGCGAGAACCGGAAAGCCGACGCGCTTCTCGACGTTGCGGCGTCGCTCACTGGAACGGCCGACGCGGCATCGAGGCTTGCGTACCGCGCAGTCACAAACCCGATTGTCAAGGTTGCGGCTTTTGCGAGCGGGACGAAACGCGCGGCGAAGGAGTTGGTACGTCCGACCCGTACACAAAGTCGCCGTCGATTCGCGTCGGCTCGGCCAGCGCGTTCCGTTCGGAAGCAAAAGGCTCTCGAGGTGGAGTCGAGGCAACGCCCGACGGATCCAACCGCATAGTTGGCTGGTCGAGCAAAGGCTCCGCGTTTGTCGAACTCGACGCTCCGCTTCCGAGACACGCTGCACTGCACCGGGTGCCGCTGTGGTGTCCGGCAGACGGGATAATTGGTCACCAAGTGGTTCCCAGAGCGACTTGGTGACCGACAAGTACCCACCTTGGAGCCCGATCCGCTCAGCGGTGAAGCAGACTGGCCGACATGTTCAAGCGCATCATTTGGTGGTCGACCGGCGCCGTTATGGGCGCGAGTGGTTCGTTGTGGGCCAAGCGCAAAGTGAAACGAGCGGTGCACAATGCCCTTGAGGACGCGAAGACCGCCGTACATCCGGCCATGATTGTCAACGGAGCGAAGGATCGCGCCGCTCGCGCTATTGCGGCCGGAAGATGGGCTGCTCACGATCGAGAAATTGCATTGAAACGTCGTTTCGAGTCGGTCCGCACCGCACGGCCCGGCCCGACCGCGGGCATCGCGAAGCGGCCCTACGCGACCGAGGCGTTGGATGCAGCGACGAGTTCGTCGGAGACCTTTCCCCGCAGTGAGTAGATCGTAAGCCCGACGGCGCTCAGGGCAGCGGTGACAAGCAGCGAGGTGCGGTACCCGCCGCCGTGGTCGCGAAGCCATCCGGCAAGTGCGGGTCCGCTGGCATTGCCCATTGCAACGAACAATTGGGAACGGCCATAAATACGGGCGTAGTCGCGCACGCCGAATACCTCGGCGATCAGCAGCGGATGGAGAAGCAAAACGTTGCCAACGGCAAACCCGAACGCCATTGTTGCGAGGTAGATCGTGATGGATGTCTGCGCCACGCTGAGACAGACAAGGCCGAACCCCTGAAGGCCGAGAACAGCCAGGGCAAATTTTCGAGTCGACGAGCGTTGAACAAATGCGCCCCCGAGAAGACGTCCGACGACGCTGCAGGTCGCAAGAACGATCACGATTCGGTCACCGATCCCTCTTCCAGCCCGCTCCGTAGCCAGGTTCACGAGTTGGGAGATGCCACCCAGTTGGGCCAGCAGACCAAAGGCAAATGCCGCGGTGATTGCGTAGAAGGCTGGCGTGTGAACTGCGTTGTCGTAAGGCACTCCGGGCGGCGTTGCGTTCGCCCCTGTTGTGATGTGGTCTGGAACGTCGCCGTCGGGGAACGTGCCTTTGGATGCGGGAGTCGATCGAAGAAAGATCAACGGGATCACAAGCACCCCAAAGAAGAACATGAGGGCGATGATCACGAACGCCGACGAAAGACTTCGATTGCCGAGCAACGAGGTGGCGATCGGCGTGAGAATGACCCCTCCCAGAGAAAGTCCCGTCGTCGCAATCGAGAGCGCGACGGAGCGGCGACGGTGGAACCAGCGCATGATGACGGTGTTGACAACGATGACGGCTGCGAGACTGAATCCGGTGCCGAATACTGCATAGGCGAGGAACACCTGCCAAAGTCTGGTGACGTGTCCAAGTGCTGCGATGCTAAGTGCACCTAGGAGTGCGCCAGCAGCGATGAAAATCCGCGGGTCGTACCGGCCCAGCAATCGAGCGATCGCGATCCCGGAAATACCCGACGCGACCCAGAAGATCGAGGTCGCACCGGAGAGCCAGGAGACAGAGAATCCTCGCTCGTTGTGGAGGGTACGGAGATACACAGGAAGTCCGTAGAACCCCAGCCCTGCGGAAAAGGTGAGCTGAAAACACGAGGCCGCCACGATGACCCACCCGTAGAAAGGGCGGCGCTTGGGGGCAGTGGTCACTGCTTGAGTGTTGCAGCTGAAGGGCACTCCGTGCGAACCGCACGTGGGAACGAAAAAAGGGTCAGCGTCACGGGTCCACGCCCCTAAGCTGGGGCAGTCATGCCGAAACGTCCTGAAACCGCCGATGAGTTGCGCCGCTCGTACCTTGACTTCTTCGGGTCGAAGGGCCACACCGAGGTCGCCTCCGCGTCGTTGATTCCCCACGACCCCACGGTGTTGTTCACCGTGGCCGGGATGGTTCCCTTCAAGCCGTACTTCACCGGGGATGAAGCTGCGCCGTACCGTCGGGCCGTCACCAGTCAGAAGTGCGCCCGGGCCGGCGGCAAGCACAACGACCTCGACGACGTCGGGCGCACCATGCGTCACTTGGTGTTTTTCGAGATGCTCGGCAACTTCAGCTTTGGCGACTATTTCAAGGCCGACGCAATTCCGTTCGCCTGGGAGTACGTCACCGAATGGCTTGGCTTCGATCCGGACAAGCTTTGGGTGACCGTGCACGAGTCCGACGATGAAGCCGAGGAGATGTGGCTCGACATCACTGGGCTCCCCAAGTCTCGGATTCAACGTCTTGGTGACAATGACAATTTCTGGCAGATGGGCGAAACCGGGCCCTGCGGTCCGTGTTCGGAGATCTTCATCGACAAGGGGCCGTCGTTTGGTCCCGACGGTGGCCCGCTGAACCCCGATGCCGAACACCGGTTCTTGGAGTTCTGGAACCTCGTGTTCATGCAGTACGACCAGTCGGCCGATGGTTCGCGCGAGCGCCTCCCCAAACCCAGCATCGATACGGGAATGGGTCTCGAACGCACACTCTCGATTCTTCGCAACGTCGACGCGGTTTGGGATACCGATCTTCTGATCCCGCTCATCGAAAAGGCATCGAGCCTCACCGGGCACACGTACACCAAGAGCTATGTGTCGCCCGACGATTTGAGCATGCGCATTCTCGCCGAGCACGCCCGTTCGGGAGCAATGCTGGTCGGCGACGGCGTGTTCCCGAGCAACGAGGGTCGCGGATACGTGCTTCGCCGGATTCTGCGTCGAGCAATTCGTCACGCGTACCGTCTTGGCACCGAGAAGAACATCATGGGCCAGATGGTTGATGTCGCCATCGGCGTCATGGGGGAGGCCTATCCCGACGTAGTCGACAAGCGCGACCGCATAATCGACATCGTCGAGCGCGAGGAGTTCAAGTTCCGTCAGACGCTGAAGACGGGCAACTCGATGCTGGAAGACGAATTCGCCGGCCTCTCGAAAGGCGAGTCGCTTCGCGGTGGCGTTGCATTCAAGTTGCACGACACGTTCGGGTTTCCCCTTGAACTGACCAAGGAGATCGCCGAGGAGCGCGGGCTGGCTGTTGATCAGCCGGGCTTCGATGCCGCAATGGCGAACCAGGTTTCTATGGCGCAGGCTGCTCGAAAGAATGCCAAGACACCCGAGGCACTTGCCGATCAGTACCGGGCAGTGATGGAGGCCAACGGCACCACGCAATTCATCGGGTACACGGAGACCGAAGCAAGCGACGCCACGGTGCTGGCCGTGGTCGAGGCCGATGAAAACGGCATCGTGGAGATATTCCTGGACCGGACGCCGTTTTACGCCGAATCAGGCGGACAGGTTGGCGATACCGGTACCATCGTCACGTCCGACGGCGAAGCACTTGTCGAGGACACCACCTATGCCATCCCCGGTCTCGTTCGACACAGCGCCCGAATCGTAAGTGGTGCTATCGAACCAAACACGAAAGCCCGTGCACATATCAATGTGGACCGTCGAGATGCCACACGAAAGAATCACACGGCCACCCATCTCATTCACCACGCGTTGCGTGAAGTGCTCGGTGACCACGTGAAGCAACAGGGATCATTGGTTGGACCAGATCGTCTTCGGTTTGACTTCTTTCACTTTGATCCGCTCACCGACGAACAAACATCGAAGATTGAAGACATCGTCAACGGGATTGTGCTGACCGGCAAGGGCGCTTTGAACGAGGAAAAGACCAAAGCCGAAGCCGAAGCAATGGGTGCCATTGCCTTTTTCGGTGACAAGTACGGTGACCGAGTACGCATTCTGCTTGCCGGACCAAGTCTTGAATTCTGCGGTGGAACCCACGTCCGAAATGTCGGCGAAATCGGTGCCGTCAAGATTGTCAGCGAAGGATCAATCGGCTCGAACGTCCGGCGAATCGAAGCGACCACGGGAATGAAGACGATCGCCAAGCTTCGTCACGACGAAGCCCTTCTCGATGCAGCATCTGGCACTCTTCGGGTCAAACCTGAAGACCTCCCCGGGCGCGTCGATAAGCTCGTTGAGGAACGCAAGGAGTTGGAGCGTCAGATTGTTGAGCTGAAACGAATTGCTGCATTGGGCCGAGCCGCAGAATTCAGTGTGAAGGCCGTGAACCGCTTTGTGATCGAGCGCATCGACGACCTCGATCGTGACGGGTTGAAAGATCTTGCTGTGGCGATCCGGGACCAGGCGGGAATCCTAGGTGTCGTGCTCGGAAGTGCCCCTGTCTCGGGCGGTGTCACGCTGGTCGCGGCCGTAACTGCTGATCTTGGAACAACAGCCAGCGACCTGATCGCTGATGCGGCGAAGGCCGTTGGAGGAGGCGGGGGGAAGAGCGCCGATATAGCAATTGCCGGTGGAAAGCGGCCGGAGATGCTCGACGATGCGCTTGCCGCCTTACGCCTGCGCGTCAATCAATAAGCGCGCGTATTAGTTGCATTGCATGGGACGAGTGATCGCTCTTGATCTGGGGAGTAAGCGAATTGGTGTCGCATCGAGCGATGCCACGAGAACCCTGGCCAGCCCTGTCGTGGTGTTGCTGCGTCGTGGCGCCGTTGTCGAGGACCATAAGGCGATTGCGGAGATAGTCGATGAGTATGAAGCCGACACGATCGTTGTGGGGCTTCCCCTCAGCTTGAACGGTACAGAAGGAAAGGCCGCCCAGCTCATTCGAACAGAATTCGTGCAGTTGCAGGCGCGCTTCGAACCCAGGGGCATAGCGGTGGTGGCACACGATGAGCGGTTTACGACGACGACCGCCCACGCGAATTTGCGAGAGAGAAACCTGAACGCCGCCAAACGCCGCACCATCGTAGATAAGGTGGCAGCGGCGGTTTTGCTTCAGAACTGGCTCGATGGGGAGAAAGGGCGAAACTTATGAGTACCGATGTACCTTCCGATCCGCCGATTCCTGGCGACAATGAAAAAGGCGCCAGCGACGCAGCGAACGCCGACGATTGGGGCCTGAGCGGTTCATGGGCGCCGTTGCCGAAGCCAACGGGACCGGACCCGGTGAACCCCGGCTCGTTTGACGTCCCCGAAGACGGGGCGCCCGACCTGCCTCCACAACGTCGCTCGGACCGACCGTCACGAGCGTCAGTGACCGCGGCGCCCGAAAAGGTTGCATCCCCTGACGATTTCGACGACGACCCTGATCTCGATCGGACATCGGGCGATAGCGGTGGCCCTGGAGATCCTGGGGGACCGACAAGCGCGCCAACGCGGCGTGTTGGGCGGCGCAACGAGGTTGCCTACGTCGACGAAGAGTTTCCGCCGCCGCGACGCGGGCGAGCGTTCCTGGGATTTCTGCTCACCCTTGCCTTTATCGCCGGCGGCGTTCTCTATGGCGTGCGGTGGTACCAGCGTCAGGTGGATCCTTCTGGCCCGCCCGGTCCCGAGGTCGCAGTCGTCGTCGCGTCGAACACCTCGACGTCGGGAATTGCCAAGCTGCTCCATACCAATAAGGTCATCGGGAATGCGAAAGTTTTCCGCTACTGGACCCAGCTTCAGGGGAAAGGTGGCTTCGAGGCGGGGAAGTACACGTTCCGTCAGAACTCGTCATTTGCTGCGACTCTCGACGTGTTGCAGAGCGGACCGAGCGTTCCTGAGCAGCAGAAGGTGACGATTCCCGAGGGGTTTCGGATCGAGCAGGTAGCGACTCGGATCGCGGAAAAGCTTCCTGGCCGGACTGCGGAGAAGTTCCTGGCTGCCGTTCGGGACAACAAGATACGTTCGGCTTACCAACCGGCCGAGGTTTCGAGTTTGGAAGGGTATTTGTTTCCTGATACCTATGTCGTGGGCCTTGAGGAAGATGAAGCCATCTTGGCGACACGGATGGTCGAGAACTTCGACCAGGTGGCCGACAGTCTGGGCCTTGCGTCGTCGCCGGACAGCGTGGAATTGACTCCCTATGAAACGTTGGTTGTCGCATCGCTGGTCGAACGCGAGGCAAAGCTCGACTCTGATCGGGGAAAGATTGCGCGGGTGATCTACAACCGCTTGAAGGCCAACATGTATCTGCAGATCGACGCAACCATCATCTATGCAATGAACAACAACACCACCCGGTTGCTTCTAGAAGATTTGAAAATGGACACCCCTTACAACAGCTACACCAACAAGGGTCTCCCGCCCGGTCCGATCGCGAGTCCCGGCCGGGCATCAATCGAAGCAGCGCTAAATCCTGAACCGGGCGATTGGCTGTACTACGTCGTGACGACTCCCGAAGGTGCACATTCGTTTGCGACGAGCTTCAAAGAACACAAGCGAAACATTCAACTCGCCAAGGAGCGAGGGGTACGGTGACGTCGGCTTCGCCGATCACGGGGGCAACCACCGTCCTTGGCGTTATCGGGGATCCGGTCCAACACTCGCTTTCCCCGGCGATTCAAAACGCTGCCTACAGGGCGCTCGGCCTCGATGCGGTGTACGTTGCATTTCCAGTGGCGTCGGGCAACGGCGGTGACGCTGTCGTTGCGTGTCGAACCCTGGGGCTGCGGGGTCTGTCGGTGACCATGCCGCATAAGGAAGCGGTTCTTCGTGCCGCTGATGAGGCGTCGGACGACGCACGCGCGCTCGGTGCCGCGAACACATTGGTCAACAACCGCGGACGGATTCGTGCCGAGTCCACTGACGGTGGTGGCTGTGTCGACGCGCTTCGTGAAGCGGGATTCGACCCGACGAACAAAACGTGCATGGTGATCGGTGCCGGAGGTGCAGGTCGCAGCGTCATCCTCGCGTTGAGCCGGGTCGGGGCCCGCATTGTGGTGGTGAATCGCAGCCCAGATCGTGCCGAACGTGCGGTTTCGTTGGCGGGAGCAAACGCGTCTGTAGGCGTCCTCGATGCAGTTGGCGATATGGATCTCGTGATTAACGCCACGTCGCAGGGAATGGGTGCAGACCGCTCCGTCCCGCTCGACCCCGCACGGCTCAACGCCGGACAATTTGTCAACGACCTCATCTACAACCCCTTGGAGACGCCCTTGTTGCGTGCAGCGCTTCAGGTGGGTGCCACGACGGTCGATGGACTCGCGATGTTGATCCATCAGGCAGCGCGGCAGATTCTGCTGTGGACGGGTGAGGTTGCCCCGATCGGGGTCATGCGCGCCGCCGCCGATGCTGAATTGGCCCGACGGACGCGTCCTGGCGACGCTTCGAAATAGGACGCGAGTTCGTACGTGGGCTTGGCACTATTGCGAGCAATTGTTGGCGCCGGTGTTGGCGCCATTGTCTGCTCCTTCATTGCCCAGGAGGTACGGGCGCCGCGGCTGCTGGAGCCGTTCGATGAGTCGGAGTTGTCGGCAGCCTGTCGAACCTGTCACCAGCGTCTGCGACCGGCCCGCATTGGTTTGTATGTGAACAGATCGGCTTTGCGTGGGCTGTGTTCAAAGTGTCGGAATCCGGTTCCAGCCTGGGCCGCATGGTCTGAGCTGGCTACGGTCGCAATGGGGTTTTTGGTTGGCTGGCGAATCGAAGACCCGCTGTGGCTCCCGGCATATCTGTTGCTCGGCTTCATCATCGTGGCGGTCGTCCTGGTCGACGCGCGGCTGCATCTCATTTCAACCAAGCTTGTGTATCCGGCGGCCGGTGCAGCATTGGTGGTGTTCAGCGTCATCGCGCTCATCCAGGGTCAGCTTGATCGCTTCCAATGGATGTTGATCGGGGGGCTGGGGGCCTTTGCGTTCATTTGGTTGCTCCATGAGATTTCGCCGCACGGAATGGGCCAGGGCGACGCTCGTCTCAGTTTGTTTCTCGGGATGTTCCTTGGGTGGTTGGGGTGGCGTCAACTTGTCATAGGGATGTTTTCCGGGTTTCTTCTGGGTTCCGTCGGCGGCCTGGTGTTTATGGCGCTGCGCAAAGCCGGACTGAAGACGGCGATTGCGTTCGGTCCGTATCTGGCGTTGGGGACGCTTCTGCTTTCGCTGTGGCCCTCCTTGGCGGATGGATTTGTGCCCCGCTAGGGCGGCTCGGCTTCGAAGCCCCGGCGGCGGGTCCTAGACTTGACGCCGTGTTGCGTTACCTCACTGCGGGCGAGTCCCACGGACAGGCCCTGACGGTAATTGTCGAGGGTTTGCCCGCTGGTCTGGCCATAACCGTTGATGAAATTCAAGCTGAGCTCGGACGTCGACGTCTCGGCTTTGGTCGTGGCCCTCGAATGCGATTTGAACAAGATGAGGTAACGCTGCTGGGCGGTGTTCGCCATGGCCGAACGCTGGGTTCGCCGGTCAGCATTCACATTGCGAATACGGAGTGGCCAAAGTGGACCCGAGAAATGAGTCCCGCACCCGGTCAAACCGAAAAGCCACTCACCCAGCCCCGCCCGGGCCATGCCGACTTGACCGGCATGCAGAAGTACGGGTTCGTCGATGCCCGCGATGTGCTGGAGCGCGCAAGTGCGCGCGAGACAGCGGCGCGCTGTGCCGCCGGAACGTTGGCGAAGTCGTTGCTGGCTACCATCGGCACACAAATCATCTCCCATGTCGTACAGGTGGGTCCGGCTCGGTCAAAGTCGACGGCTCGGCCGACTCCGTCTGATCTGGAGAAGGTCGACAATTCCGACGTGCGATGTTTCGATGCCGCAGCGGAGGCCGAAATGATCGAAGAGATCAAGGCGGCGGCGAAAGACGGCGACTCCCTGGGGGGCATCGTCGAGGTTCTTGGCTACGGCGTGCCGATCGGTTTGGGGAGCCACGTGCATTGGGACCGCAAACTCGATGCGTTGCTCGCTGCCTCGCTGATGAGCATCCAGGCGGTCAAGGGGGTCGAGATCGGCGATGGCTTTGAAGTTTCGCGACGCCGGGGGAGTGCGGCGCACGACCCAATCCTGTGGGACGCGACAACGAATGAATACCGGCGCGAGACAACGCTGGCCGGCGGAACCGAAGGCGGCATGTCAACGGGTGAACTTCTTGTCGCACGCGTTGCGATGAAGCCGCTGGCAACCTTGAACCGGCCGACCTTGGCCACCGTTGACATGGTGACGAAGGAGGCCACGGTTTCGTTCAAAGAGCGCACCGATGTCACGGCCGTGCCGGCGCTGGGGGTGGTCGCCGAAACCATGACGGCATTGGTGTTGGCCAACGAAGCGGCGAGGAAATTCGGTGGCGATTCCGTCGCCGAGTTCGTGCGGAACTTTTCTGCATTCAACTCTTCGCTGACGTGACCGCAGCGAGTTCCTCCCAGGAGAATCGAAGCGGACAGCTCCGGCATCGCCACCTCGCACTGATCGGCATGATGGGGTGCGGGAAAACAACGGTCGGGCGGCTTCTCGCTACGCAGCTTGATCGAACGGTCGTCGATCTCGACGCTCGGCTCGTGTCGAATCACAACATGTCGATTTCCGACATGTTTTCCCTTCATGGGGAATCGTGGTTTCGAGATGCAGAGTCAGCCTTGCTGGTCGACGCGTTGCGCGAGACGTCGGGCGAGGTGATTTCGGTGGGTGGCGGAGCAGTTGTGCGAGCGGAGAATCGCCATGCACTTCGGGAACAGGCCATTGTGGTGTGGCTGCGGGCGACAGCGGAGACGCTCATCGTGCGCAACGGGACCGGCGCGGGGCGTCCGATGTTGGCGGGTGATCCAGCAGCGCGGATCAGAACTCTTGTTTTGGAGCGAGCGGGCCTCTACGCGCAAACCGCCGACTTTGTGATCGATGTGGATGAGCTATCGGCGGCCCAAACCGTGGAATGTGTTCGGGCGGGAGTTCGGTCGCTGGAGGCCAACCACTGGGCGATGTGACGCCTGAGCGTCGGAAAACCTCGCTCTGCGGAAAAAATCGGTCCGTGAACACGGGATGCGCACAAAAGGTCATAATCACCTGACAAAATCCTCACGTCTGAGCGCAATGCTCAGGCACGAGGAGAACAGATGAACCGTCGGAAGTTGTTCTGCGTGTTGTCGGGGCGCCGCGAGTTTGCTGGGGTCGCCATGTCGACAATTCTGGTGTTGGGGTCGGCCGGGCCATTCTCGGGGGCGACGGCGCAAGGTGCTTCGCGAACAAGCAAAGCTCCGACCACCACACGACCGGCCGCAAGCTATGACCGGCTCGCCGCACCGACGCAAAACGCTGCGCTGACCGTGGTCTTTTCATCACCGACCGGTGAGTTGCGTTCGCTCGCAGATTCAACAGAACTGCGCTGGCTCTTCGATCGGCCAGTGGTCGACCTCACGGCGGAGGCGCGCGATCTCGACCCCGCGACGCTTGTGTCGCTGAAACCAGCAATCACCGGGTCGTTTCGTTGGGCTTCGACGCGCATGTTGATCTTTACCCCGGACAGGACTCTTCCCCGGTCAACCAAAGTGCAATCAACTCTCTGGGGCGTGAAGGCATTGGACGGTACTGCACTGGCAAGGCCCCATGTCTTGAGCTTCACGACACCAACGGTAAAATGTGAGTCGCGCGGTATGGACAAGTCGGTGTTTCTGGTGTTTTGCGACCAGGCGGTTGACGCGGCGTCGCTCGTGGCGGCAACCAAGGTGGTGTTTCGGCGGGTCTACGTTTCGCCGAAACGCTACGTTCCCGTGGGGGCGGACCTTGCACTGATGCGGGCCGTCGACGCGAAGGGTGTTGCGGGCTTCACGAATTACCTGGACAGTGCGGGGAAGCGCCCCGAGGTGTTGGCGTCAGTGTCTCCCAACCTTGCTTCACCCACGTCGGTGCCATGCTCGGAGAGTTCCATCGACCTGTGTTACCGATTCGCCGTCACGAGTGCGCCCCGCGATGGTGTCGCTCGGCTTGAGTTCGGCGCCGGCATACGGAGCCGAGAAGGTGACGTTGCGTCGACAGCACACAAGTCGGGGCGCCTCCCGACGTTTCGGACACCATTGATCGTTACCCGGGGTTGCCGAGTCCGTTGCAACCCGTCGCAGTCGTGGATGTTGGAGAACATCGGATTCAATCCGTCGCCCGGTTCCGCTGACGCAAAGATACGGGTGAAGGACATTACGAACGGCGTCAAAAGGCCTGACCAGATTTATGCGCCGTTTGAGCACCTCGACGGAGGGGTTGTTCCGTCTACGTGGACCCAACCGTTGAGCCTGCGGTGGGCGACCTTAAAACCTATGCATACATATCAAGTGGAGGTTGACCCGGACGTCACCGACCAGATCTCCGGATTCGCTCTGGGCTACAAGTCGATCACCACAGTTTCGTTCGGTCGTGCCGACGCCTACGCGCACGTTCGGTCGGGCGAACGAATTCTTCCCGTCGATTCGGCCGGTGTCCGCCTTCGGACAAGGAATGTTCTGGAGATAGATCGAGTCGAACGAAAGTTGAACCGCAAGGACATCGTCGAGATTGTTCGGTCCTATGCCGGCTTTCCAAAGGCGAAACCGCTCGATCTGAATAAGGAGACAGTCGCTGTCGCAACGTTGAGCGGTGCCGCTGATGCCGAAGTGAATCAAGTCCTTCCGGCGGGCAGGAAAGGCGAAACCGGTGTGTATCTCGTTGCTGCGCGCCCGCGCACGTATCGCTCTATGAGCCGATTCGATTCTCAGGGCGAGCCATGGACAAAGGCCGATGCCGATGAGGTGACTCGCCGTGCTGCTGCGGCAACGAAGGCGGGCGAGGGAACGGGAGTCGACGGGTTCGGATGGGGGAGCGCACTCGTTCAGCGCACAAATCTTGGGATCACGTTGAAGTCATCGCCCGCCAACGTGTTCGTCGCGGTTACCACACTCGACACCGGCAAGGCTGTTTCGGGAGCGTCCGTCACGCTTTACGCCGGATCGAGCGACAAGGCGTTCTACTTGGGAAAGACGTCCGCCGAGGGATTCGTCACCGCACCGGGAAAGTCGTTGACTGACTGTGAGGTCTGTGAAGTCGTGGCTGTCGTCGAGACCAAGGGTGACCTGGCGTACGCGCAGTCGAGGTGGCGGTCGTGGGGGGACGATGCCCCCTATTACGACGACAACATTTCTGATGCGCCCCTAAAGACGGCGATTGATCGCGAATGGCCGATCGAACGGGGCGAGCGGCGCAATGGCACATTGTTCGCAGAACGTGGCGTCTACAAGTTGGGTGAAGAGGCGCACATCAAGGGCGTTATGCGGACCGAGACTGCGGCAGGCTTGGCGTTTCCGACGACAGGGGCTGAACTGGAATTGGAGATGAGCGATCCCCAGGGACTCACGATCGTGAAGAAGAAAGTCGAGTTGAGCGATCGGGGGTCCTTCGACACCACCGTGAAGATCCCGTTGTCGGGAGCGCAGGGCACGTACTTCATCACGGTCGGTCCGGCGTCAACCGCGTTCCTCGTGGCGGCGTATCGCAAGCCGGACTTTGTTGTCGATATCACCGCGACCACTCCGGAAGTCGTTCGAGGGGACAAGCTACGTGCGGACGCCGATGGCCGGTACCTGTTCGGGGCACCAATGTCAGGAGCGGACGCTTCCGTCACGGCCCGGTGGACCTACGGCCGCGGACCGCGGTTCTCCAACAGCGACCTTTCGGACTTCACGTTCGATTTTGCGTGTATCGACCCGGAATTGTCGGGCTGTGGTGACGGCCTTTCGGGTGAAGTTTTCGTGAGCACCGAAACTACGCTCGACAGCGTTGGGCACCTCATGGTCTCGAAGCAAGTTCCGATTAGCAAGACTCGTTCGCGTGCATATGAAATGGAAGTTGAGTCGATCGTGAAGGACGTGAGTCGCCAGGCGTTCGCTGATCGAACCAGCATCCTCATCCACCCAGGTGAGTTCTACTTCGGCGTGCGCACCAAGGGCGTGACCGAAGCGAACAAAGCGACGAAGGTTGAGATCGTATCGGTGAAGCCCGAGGGCACGCCCATCGCAGGGAAGAAGGCAACCGTCGAACTCGTCCATTGGGACTGGAATTACGCCAATCGACAGAACGCTGACGGCTCGGTCGCCGAGATCGGCGGATGGAAGATCTCGACGGTTGAGACGCGGCAAATCCTCACTCAGGCCAAGGCGGTCTCGCTAAACCTCACTCCCCCGAAGTCGGGCTATTACGAGATTCGTGTTCATGGAGCCGACGATCGCGGAAATTGGATTGAATCAGGCACGACTATGTATGCGTCGGGCCCGGGGTATCAGGCGTGGGAGGGATCCGGCGAAGAGCCGGTCGTTTCGCTCGTGGCCGACAAAGCGTCCTATCAACCCGGCGATCGTGCCGTGATTCTCGTAAAATCGCCGTGGGAAAAGGCGGAAGGAATGTTGACCGTCGAGCGAGCCGGGGTGGTGTCCTCGAAACGCATCACGTTGCCGTCTTCGGCGAGCACGGTTGAGTTGGCCATCGACAAGTCTTCGGCGCCGAACATCTACGTCACCGTGACGCTGTTCGGGGCGCTTCCGAAAGACCCCAAGCAGCGTGAAATCGCGAACGGGAAGCCGCAGGTGCTGAGCACGACCGTGTCGCTCGCGGTGCCACCGGCGGATCGCACGTTGCAGGTAAAAGCCTCCACTCCACAATCGTCCTTTCTTCCCGGTGCAAGCACGAAGGTCGATGTGCAGGTCACCGATGCAAAGGGGAGCGGTGCCGCCTCAGAAGTAACCCTGTGGGCAGTCGACGAAGGAGTTCTGCGCCTTACCGGGTACAGCGAACCTGATTTGCTGACCACGTTCTATGCCGAACGCGCCCTGCTCGTGAATACTGCCGACTCGCGAATGCGCCTTTTGTCGATCACCGACGACGACAAAGGAGATGAGAGTGGGAGCGACGTTGCCGATGGGGGCGGCGGCGGAAGCTCCACGATTGGCGAGGGCATCCGGCAAGACTTCCGAACGCTTGCTGTTTGGGCGGGAGCGGTCGCCGTCTCCTCGAGCGGTTCGGCCTCGGTAGACATGAGGCTTCCGGAATCGCTGACCTCCTATCGCATCATCGCGGTTGCGGCATCGGACGCGGACCAGTTTGGCGTTGGGACATCGAAAGTCGAGGTGCGCAAGCCGCTGATGTTGCAGCCTGCCCTGCCTCGATTCGTCAACATCGGTGACACGTTCGAGGCGGGTGTCGTCGTGTTCAATCGAACCGGCACGGTAGGACCGGTAACGGTTCGAGCGGCACTCGGCGATGACAGTCTGGCGCTCAACGGTCCGTCAGAGATTACGGTTCCGGCGGTAGGTGACAAGCCGATAGAGGTTCGCTTCGCGTTCCGCGCCAACAAACCCGGTCGCCCGAACCTTGTCTTTTCCGGCGGGGTCAACGGGGCCACGTCAGGCGAGTCGTCCGACAAGGTTGCGGGGTCCTTCCCGGTGAGCGTTACTCAGCGCCTTGCGGTAGTTGCGACGAGTGGATCTGTTTCGGCGAGCAAGGCCGGAAGTGTTTCCCCGACCGAACGGGTGTCGACGCCGGCCGATGTGCTCCCTGGCGTTGGCGGACTCGATGTTGCCGTATCTACGTCGAGTCTTGCCGGACTGCAAAACTCAATTCGCGATCTCGTGGACTATCCATACGGTTGTCTTGAGCAACGAACATCTCGTATTCGCGTTTTGTTGAAGCTGTCGCAGTTGAACGAGCAGTTCTCTCTGCCCGGTGTACCGAAGGACCTGAAGTCAGTCGTTGCTCGCGAACTGCGTCTCCTTCGTCCATTTCAAACAACGGGTGGCGGCCTTTCGTACTGGCCTGGTGTCGATTACGCAGATCCGTACCTAAGTGCACGTACGTTGATTCTGCTTCGCGATGCGAAGGCGGCAAAGGTCACTGTCCCAACAGGAATGATCCGTGGACTTACCAAATCGCTACAGGCCAGCGTAGGCATGGCTGCCAACCCGGACGACGAGTTCTCGTCCGAGGAAGGCTTCGACCTTGGCCCTGTTCGATCGTTGGCGGCGTACGCGCTCGCTCGCGAGGGGAAACCGGAATCGGCGTCGGTCGATGCTCTCTATAGCGATCGCTATCAGTTTCCGTTCGAGGAGCAGGTGTACCTGCTGCGTGCCATGTTGGAAGCGGGCGAGGTGAGCGAGCGAACAGCGACGCTCTTTTCAGATCTGCTTGCATCGGTTCGGATCGAAAACGATCGGGCCTTTGTCCAATCGGGTCTGAACTACAACGGATCGCCCGGATTGTCATACCTGCTGTCGAACACCTCCGGTCGTTCCGTCCGCGACACGTCGCTCCTCGCTGCGCTTCTCACCCGCGTCGATCCGAAACACCCTCTGATCCCGAAGATGGCGACCTGGCTGGTTGCGGCTCGCACGAAGGGAACATGGGGAAACACATTGGAGAGCGGCGAGGCGCTCGACGCCCTCCTCCAGGTGGCCACCGCAACGGAGGCCCAGGCACCCGAACTCGCTACCGTGATCACGCTCGGCACGAAGACGCTCGTCGACGAGTCGTTCAGCGGACGATCACTCGATGTCCGGTCGAAATCTACGCCGATCAGCGAAGCAGGGGCGGCTGGCAAGGACTTCGCTGTAAAAGCTGTCGGGACCGGGGCAGTCAACTGGTCGGCACGCTTACGGTATGCCGTCGCGCCGCAGCGCCTGGTAGCGATCGATCAGGGATTCACGATCGAACGATCGTATGCTCTGTTCGACCCGGTTACCGCCCGGTCCGCCGAGGCCAGCAAGCAGGCGGGAACGCGCACTGCGCCGGCCACAACATTCACGGCGGGCGATCTGGTGCGCGTGACCCTCCGGATCTCGTCGCCTCAGGAGCGGTCCAACGTCGCTATTGAGGATTTGCTTCCCGCTGGCTTTGAAGCTCTGAACGCCCAGTTGACGACTACATCGAGCGAAGAGCTCCGCGGCGAATCCGCCGATGGTGAGGACACACAAACGACGCTGAGCGCGAAGACTTCGTGGCAGGCAGGTATCGACCACACCGAGATCCGCGACGATCGCGTGCTGTTGTTTGCGACCTGGCTCGAGCCCGGCGCCTTCACGTACACCTACGTGGCGCGCGCAACAGCTCCGGGAACTTTCGTGGCCCCACCCGCTCAGGTCGAAGAGATGTACCACTCGGAGGTTATGGGACGGACAAGAGCCGCAACCATCAAGATCTCTGCGCCGAAGCAAGCGGCGTAGTCGAATCGACCTGCGTCGATGAACCGAGGGGAGGGCCGGAGAAGGTTCCATAGGATTCGTCGGTTCACTATGTTCAGCGCGCTTAGTTTTGGGCTGCTCGGCATCTGGTCCTATTTCGGTCCCCTCCCGAATGAGGTTGCATGGCCGAACGCAAAGTCACCGATTCTGGTCCTTCTCGATCGCAACGAACGTCCGCTCGACCCCGTGTCGTCGCGCCTGCTACGCGACTCGACACGAGCGGCTGCGCAGCGGCGCAGCGTGGCGTCGCTTGCTGCGCAGGGCTCGAAGCTTGCCGCGGCGACGATAGCTGCGGAGGACGAGCGGTTTTCGAATCATCCGGGCATCGACGTTGTGGCGATTGGTCGAGCCGGCCTTGCCGATGTTCGTGCCCGCTCGATGGTGCAGGGCGGCTCGACACTCACCCAGCAGCTGGTGAAGCTTCGAATGCGACGGACAGGCCGAAGCGAAGGGTTTGGGGCCAAGGCGCGTGAGATGCTCTACGCAATTCGGCTCGATCGAAAGCTGGGAAAGGATCAAATTCTCTCGGCGTTCCTGGCCGAAGCCCCCTATGGTGGTCGAATCGTCGGAGCTGACGACGCAGCCCGGCTCTATTTCGATACGACCGTGTCGCAACTCACCTGGGCCCAGGCGGCATACTTGGCGGCGCTCCCCCAACGGCCGACTCGTTTTAACCCAATGCGCGATCCCGAAGCGGCTGTGGGGCGTCAGCGCTGGATTCTGGGCCGACTCCATGCTCGGGGGTCGATGGCCACACGGGTGTATGAACAAGCGATGCATGAACCAATCGTCGTGGAGCTTCGCCCGGTTGCTAGCTCCCCGGCACCCCATGCGGTGGAGATGCTTCGGTCGGACGCAAAATGGGCGATGAACGTCGTGACGACCCGCGGTTTGAAGGTCATGAGAACAACGCTCGATCTCGACCTGCAGAGGAAAGTGCAGGGCATTGCCCGGCACCGGCGTTCGCTGCTGGCTGTGAACTCCGTGAGCAACGTTGCCGTGGTTGTCTTGGACAATGGAACCGGCGCCGTTCGGGCATGGGAGGGCAGCGGGGGTTACGGAGACATCTCGAACGGAGGCATGATCAACGGCCCGCTTCAGCGCCGGCAAACAGGTTCTACGATCAAGCCGTTCATCTACGGGCTTGCCTTTGATGCGGGGAAGTCGCCAGCTGACCTGATTGATGATGCTCCGTTTGCGCGCCCCGGGTTCGCCGATGACTTTCGGCCGCAGAACTACGACCAGAAGTTTCGTGGGCTGATTACACTCCGGAGCGCACTTGCATCGTCGATCAACGTGCCCGCAGTGAAGTTGCTGGCCGAAGTTGGTCCGCAGGCACTTCTCGATTCGCTCGAAGCCGGTGGAGTACACATCGACGGCGGTGTCGCACGACACGGGCTCTCCCTCGCTCTCGGCACCGGTGAAATGAACTTGCTCGATCTCACGCGCTCCTACGCCGCGATCGCGAGGGGAGGCCGCCCGGTCGAAGCGACGATGAGTGAGTCCGCTTCCCGTGGGGTTTCCGTTGCGGCGAAAGGTCTAGAGGGCGACGCCGAACTCGACACGCTTGATTTCGACGATCCCGTAGACCCAGACGACGTTCGCGTCCGAGGACGCGTGATGTCGGCGGGCGCGGCGTTCCTTGTTACCGACGTACTGAGTGACAACGAGGCCCGCTCGTCCGGATTCGGCCGCAACAGCGTGCTGCGCTTTCCATTTCCCGTGGCCGCCAAAACGGGCACTTCGCAGAACTACCATGACAACTGGGTGGTGGGTTTCACGAAGGACTTCACCGTCGGCGTATGGGTGGGGAACTTCGATCGGACGTCGCTGCGTGACGCCACAGGGGTTACTGGAGCGGGGCCCCTGTTCCACGATGTGATGCTTGCCGCGCACGATTCGTTGACGCCAAGAAGCGGAATCGATCGTCCGGAGCCCCTTGGCCCGCAACCGGAAACGGTGGAGGAGTTTCAGTCCTGCGTGTCGACCGAATGCGATGATATGCGCACAGATTATCGTTGGACTAGCTTTTCAGGTTCGATCTCGAAGGAGGCGACCTCCACGCCGGCTCCAACGCCGAAGACCGGTCTTGCATTGACAGAACCCCGAAACGGCACCAAGTACCTCATCGACCCGTCGATCCCGATCGATCGACAGGCATTGCGGTTTCGAGCGACCGGCGGGATGGCCCCCTACCGCTTCTTCGTGACGTCGGTGGGTCCGGTCGCGAAGGGGGCTGTCGAGACCGAGGGCCGGTGGACCTTGAAGCCCGGTGAATTCGAGGTGTGCGCCACCGATGCCAACGCGCAGCGCCAATGCTCGCGGATAGCGGTTCGGTGACCGGCAGCGTTGCGCGATCGGGGCGTTCTCGCCCGTTGTTGGCGTTCGTGTTGTCCGTCGGGGCAACCATGTCGAGCCTCTCGCCAACTGCGACGGCCATTGTGCCCGGGACCGAACCCGTCGCACGGGCGACAAACCCACCGAGTCGTGAGGTGATCGTCCGAGACGCTTTTTCCCGTATCGATCGCGACGACAAACGATACGGCGCGTTCACGGGACGAAACTCTGCTGCACTCTCGACGGCGCGCAATTTCGATCTGGAGGTGGGGAGTGGCAGCGTTGGCGTTCTTGATCGAAGGACCCTTGCGGTCAAGGCCAATATTGATCTCGAATCGCTCCCCGCGACCGCCGGGGTTCGCCGCCCCAATCGTTCGACGCAGACTGCCGTTGTCGACGCGTTTGTCGTGACTCAGATCTTGGCCGCCGGCGGAATCATTGTCGGCGCGACCAACATGGATTCGTGGGCTCGCGGCACTAGGACGGTCAGCGAGTTCGGCTCCACCGGAAACGCATTTGACCCGAATCGGTCGCCTTTGGGATCGAGCGGCGGCAGCGCCGTGGCGGTGGCGACAGGGATGGTCGATATGGCCTTGGGGACCGACACGTGCGGTTCAATTCGTTATCCCGCGTCGGCGAATGCGATCTTTGGTTTACGGCCGACGGCGGGCGCAGTCAGCCGACGAGGTGTCGTGCCGCTCTCGCCAACGCAGGATGTGGTGGGTCCGTTGGCCCGCAGCCTCAAGGATCTCCAACTGTTGTTTCGCGTTATTGCCGGCGAGGATCCTTTGGATCCCATTACCTTGACGGCGCAGCCCACCCCGATCCGGGTGCGCAGCCGTCGGGTCGGAGTGTTGCGTGGTTTTGGAGCCACCAGTCGCACGCCCGAATCACCGATGCCGGTACTGCAGGCCCGTGGATACGAAGTTGTCGAGGTGGCATCGACGGGTTTGGTAGGGGCATCGGTTATTGCTGACGAGTTCGAGCCCGCACGAACTCGATGGCGACGCGGCGAGACTCCGTGGAACCTTCCTGCCGATGGTGCGTACTTGTCACGGTTGACTTCACAGGCGCGCTTACGAAACCAGCTAGTCCAGTTACTAGACAGAAATGATCTTGACGCGATCGCCTATCCGACGACCATTGCGCCACCCGGTCGCCGTGGAATGAAGCAGATCACGGGAAACTGTTGGCTCGCCGCAAACAGCGGCCTTCCGGCCCTTGCAGTTCCCGGTCCGCTGGTGCGGGGGTTTCCGGAGATAGGAGTGGACGTGCTCGGTCGACCCTTCGATGAAGACACGTTGTTCGTCGTGGCAGGCGACGCTTCCTAAGCGAATCGCTGCAAGATCACAGCTAGTGCTGCGATCAACATCAGCGCAATCGATCCGACCCGTGAGCGAAGCCGCCACGCCTCGACACGTCGAATTCGATGTGACATTTCAACGCCGCTGGGATTTCGCCAGGCAAGTGCGTACATGGTCGCGAATCTCGCCCCGGCGAACAATGCAGAACACAACACGATCACCTGAGCAGACGCCAACGCCGAGATTATTTCCCCTGTCCACCAAAACCACGACGTCAGAATCGTTGCCGGTCCAATACCCATACGCAGTCCGTAGCGCGCGGCGGCTGCAACCGGCCCGTAACGATGTCCCCAACGCTGCGGAACCTGGCGGTGGAGCGCCAACGTCCGAAGACCGAAAACCTCCAGAGAAACGGTGAGCCCCAAGGCTGTCCACTGCAATGCGGAACGGTACGTCTTCGGAACGCCTCGGAGGATCACGTGAACAATCAGACCGCTGGCGATCGCCGAAATCATAAGTGAGGATAGTAAAATGCCGATCGTAAGGTACTTCTTGGCGCCTCGCACGGAGGGCAGTACGGTCTCGGCGACCGAAAGGCCTCAAGGTGACCAGAGAGACCGGAGCCCGGCGAGAAAAGATGCGAGCAGCGCAACGCCAGCCAGCCCGCTCATTTCATTTCCGCGTTGACTTCGACGGCCTCTTGGTTGTCGGTGGGGCAGTCGGCTTCGTCGAGTTCGACGAGTTCGAGTTGGAAGCAGGGGACGTTCCTGGGGTGCCAGCCGACGCTGGGCCGGCGACCGTGGAAGCCGGTCGTAACGGAGCGAGTGTGGCGGCCGATGCCGGAGGCAGCGTCGTGGTGGTTGTGCCCGGGGGCCACGACGTCGGTGGCGGCATCACGACCGTGGGAACCGGGTACCGATCCTCAATTCGTGATCGGCGTACCGATTTTGCGGGGGCCGTTTGGGGTGGCAGCGCGCCAGACACGCGGGCGCTGCCGATCGCTTGCTCCTCGATTGGCTGTGCGTAGACAGGAAGGCCGTCGCCTCCACCACCGACGAGGTGGTGGGCGTCGAATCCGTTCAGCGCCGATTGCAGGAAGTAGATGTTGGCGTTGTCGAAGGCACCGGGCGCACTTGCGCAGATCTCTGTTCGAACGAATCGCCGACGGCGCGTCGCAATCCAATCGCGCAGATCGTCGGGAACTGGACCGGGATCATGAATGAGGACGATGTTGTTCGTAGCAACCACGTACCCGAAGCCGCCGCCGATCGTCGCCGCAAGGCCCAGGGAGAGAGATCCAGTGTCGCGTTCGATCACGCGGTCGCCCAGAGCGCGAGAGAGCGCAGCAGGTGTTCCTTTGGTGTACTGCATGGCGTCGGGAAAGACATTGTGGAGCGAGGTGCCAATCGCGGTGACGGAGAGTTTCGTCGCCAACTCCGCAGCGAACGCCCGGGCCGCATCGGCGCCGACCAGGAGGGGAGCGCGGAGTCCTTTCGCGAACGCAGCGGCGGCCGGTGCAATTGAAGCCGCCTCGCCATCGGTCCCGATCACGACGACCTCGAAGCGCTGTGTTCTCGCGAAGACCCAACGCGCGATCTCGAGCGAAGCGCCTGCGAAGTCGCCGGGAGCGGCTGTGGGGCTTGCGTTCTCGACGGTTAGTCCGGATGTCGTAAGTGCGCTGATCGCTTCGAGTGCCGCGGGCGCAATCCCGGGTGCGGCGATCACGACTCGTTTCGCGCCGAGCCGCGTGATTTCGGCGAGCACCTCTGCACCCAGTGCGTCGGCGGCAATTCCGAGGATGGGGGCGTTCAGCTCGCCGGCCACGGAAACTGCAAGCACACTCGCCAGCGTTTCGGTGGCGTTCGCAATCACGACCACATCCGCGCTAGGGCGAGGCTTCGAGCGTTCCACGCCCGCGGAAACAGGATTTGTGCTCACCCAGCGGTCGAGTGGCACCGACTGCACGCGTGGATCTTCCAGACAGCTTTCAACGACGCAGTACACCGCGGAGCCGGTCGGGCAGTACCCCTGGACGTTTGGCCAACCCACAAGGCAGCAGTCGCAGATCTTCTTGAGTCCGCCGTTTGCGCAGCAACCCGGTGACGCGTACCAGCAATACCCCCAAAATCCTGGCGCCTGGCAGTCGTAGGTCGGACACTTCGGCGAGACACCCGATTGCCCGCACACTCGTGCCTGTGCCTGGTCGGCCAGCACCGCAGTAATGGCACTCCCGGCCGCAGCGACAACCGCCACGCGGCCGGCATTGGCGAGAAAGGAACGTCGGGTTGTCCGTTTGGCCGTCCAACGAGCCACTGATTCGGTTAGCCGATCGATGCTGCTCATACGTTCCTCCTGGTGATCGGGTGCCCGGTTTCGACAGCCTCGGAGGCAGGGGACAGGGATTCGGCCATGAGTTGCTCGATTTGTTCGATGCTGTTCGCGACCCCACGCCCTCGAACGAGGCCGTGGCGGTCCACGGTGACAACGTAGGGCGTCGACCGAACCGAAAAGGCCGAAAAGGTGGCGGCGTGTTCGTGCGCATCGACCGTTTCGAATCGAACGTCACGGTACTGGCGGCGAAGTGCGTCGATGCTGGGTTTGAGCTCGCGGCAGATGGTGCAGGTCGTGGATGTGAACAAGACCGTGGTGAGTGGTGAGGAATTCCAGTCGAGTCCGACCGGCGGCGCAGTCGAGTTCAATTCGGGGCCTTCCCCGGCGAAATGGGTTCCGAGGGGCGCTAAGCGCGCATGTAATACTCCGATCTGGCGAAGCAGTGCCACAACCGCAATCCCGAGGATCACGACGGTAACCCAGAGGGCGAGGTAGGAAAGAGTCCACAGACCGCTCTTCATGACGGTTCACCACGTGACGAGAGCCGTTGGCCGAAAACCGTACCGACGTCTCGACTGAGTTGAACGATTGCGATGACCAGCATGGCCGAAACCGTTCCCGTTCCGATGACCAGCGTGGCCGGCAGGGTCGGGCGCATGATCGTGCCGGGCGTCGAAAGAGGGATGAGAACCAGTGCGAGAAGAAACACATTGCGGATGATGGTCTCGACGCCGACCGGGCGCTGATCAGACCCGCCGAAGCACCCGCACCGAACCGAAATCCCCCGACGAAGGGTCCGAACGACGACGGTGGTGAACATCGTCAGCAGCACAATCGCGATCGACGCTCCGACTCGAGGTCGAAGAAGCAGTGCGAAGGCGGTGATGAGTTCAACCGGGGCGAGCAGGAATGCAACCACGGTGGGTAGGCCAAAACCTTCAACGGCCGAGCGCGTTGAGCTTCGGCTCTGCAGCTTGGCAGAAGCAGCGATCAAAAATATGGCGGCCGCAAAAAGGGCCGCAGGGGAAGCGAGTTCGGTGAGCACGACCCTCCAAACGTATCGCTGTGCGCGCCGCAAGTGGGAACGGCGAGGCAGAATAGGGGGGTGAAAACCGTATCGGTGCCCTTGGAAGCGGGACGTGCCTACGACGTCCACGTCGGTGCCGGTACGCGAGAAGCCCTAGCCAGCGTCGTTCATGCCACGGTGCCGAAGGCCAAACGCGCCGCAATCGTGACTCAGCAGGCGATCGTTGACGCCTGTGCGAACGTGGCGTCACTTGACCCCGGCATCGAGCATCGTCGGTTTGTGATTGGACCGGGTGAGAAGGAGAAGAGCCTCTCCACGATCGAAGGCCTGTGCCGGGCCTGGGCCGACTGGGGTATGAATCGCAATGATGTCGTGATTGCCGTGGGCGGTGGCATGGTCACCGATGTCGGAGGCTTCGCGGCGTCGTGCTACCACCGCGGGATTTCGGTGATTTACGTATCGACGACGCTGTTGGGCATGATCGACGCCGCCATTGGAGGAAAAACCGGCGTCAATCTCCCCGAGGGCAAGAATCTGGTTGGGGCATATTGGCAGCCGAGCGCCGTACTTTGCGATTTGTCCCTTCTGGAAACGATGCCACCGCGCGAACTTCGCAGCGGGCTCGGGGAGATGGCGAAGTACCACTTTCTCGACGCCATCGTGGCGGGAGGTTCATTCAACGAGCTTTCGTTGGAGGAGCGAGTCGCCCGTTGCGTGGAGATCAAAGCAAAAGTCGTGGCTGCCGACGAGCGCGAGGGCGGCCGGCGGGCCATATTGAACTACGGGCACACGTTGGCGCACGCTCTCGAGGTCGCCGGTGAATTTGAGCTGATGCACGGCGAGGCGGTGGCCGTTGGCTTGCTTTATGCTGCCGAGGTCGCGCATCGCCTGGGGCGAATCTCATCGGACCGCGTAGATGAGCATCGGAACATCGTCGCCAGATATGACCTGTCGATGACCATTCCCGTAGGCATCACTGCATCGGACGACGAACTTCTCGCGCTGATGGGACGCGACAAAAAGGCCCTCGACGGGTTGACGTTTGTGCTTGACGGTCCCAACGGGGTCGAGCAGGTAACGGGGATCGACCGCAGGGTGCTACTTGAATCATTTGCAGCTGTCCGCTGAGCATGCCAGTTGCCCGAGTGCTCGACATGGAAGGCTACGACGGTGACAATCATCTTGTTCCTTTCAGGCCCCAACCTGAACCTTCTCGGCACCCGCCAGCCCGAGGTCTACGGCACTGCGACGCTTGAGGACCATATGGGTCGTGCCCGGCGCATTGCGGAGTCTCGGGGCCTCACGCTCGAACATCTCCAGTCGAACAGTGAGAGTGATCTCGTCGGCGCAATTCATGCGGCGCGCAGTCGGGTCGGCGCAATCGTTCTCAACGCTGGCGCACTCACCCATTATTCGTGGGCGCTCCACGATGCGCTGGCCGCCTTTGACGGCGTGAAGATCGAACTGCATCTGTCGAACACGCACGCACGTGAAGCGTGGCGTCACAAGAGCGTCGTCGCCCCAGTCGTTCACGGATCGATCCAAGGCTTTGGCGGGCATGGCTACGAGTTGGCTGTCGACGCAGCGGCTCGTCTCCTCGCGAAGTAGAACGGATGAGACATTATGGGCGCGCTTAGCTTTGCCGAAGTTACCGAGGCGGTTGCGAAGGGACACGACCTGGGCGCGGTGCTGGATTTGTTGGACGTCAGCCAGCGACTCCATGATGCTCATGATGCGATCCGCAGCGCGGCCGAGGACAAAGATGGCTGCGAAGCACTCCTTGTGACAAACCTCTTAAACATACGTGCACTTACGGGATTTACGGGCTCCGCTGCCAAGGTGCTCCTCTTCGCTGACCGATCCGTGTTGGTCACAGATGGACGTTACGCGGAGAGGGCAGTCGATGAGCTACGCAATGCCAATTGCGGCTCTGACGTTCAGGTCGAATTTTCCGTTCGGGCACAGAATGAGTTCCTCGCGTCCGAATTGCGAACTTATGAAATCAGCCGACTCGGCCTCGAAGCCACGCACATCACGTGGGCCGAGCTCAACACCTACGACGAGGTCGTCGATGCGCAGTTGGTCCCCATGAAGGATTTGGTCGAGAACCTGCGTCGAACCAAAACGGTCGCCGAGTTACAGCGTCTCGCCCGAGCGAGCGTCATTGCCGATCGTGCCTTTGGCGAAGTGTGGGCACAGTTGGGAGGTCGACCGACAGAACGAGGCTTTGCTGCCGTGTTGGAACAGACGATGCGCGACATGGGGGCCGATGGTCTGAGCTTCGCCTCGATAATCGCGAGCGGCCCGAACGCGAGCCGACCGCATCATGAACCGGGAAACCGCACGATTGAAAGGGGCGACCTCGTGATCTGTGATTTCGGTGCCCTCGTGGACGGTTACCACTCCGACACCACCCGTACCGTATGTGTCGGCGCGCCGTCCACGACGCAGCAGCGTCACCTCGACGCGGTTCGCAAAACTCAATCGGCCGGAGTTGACATGGTTGCTCCGGGGATAGCGGGAGTCGATGTCGACACGAAGTGCCGTGACGTGCTTCACGGGTTTGGTTGGGAGCAGTATTTCACGACCGGTCTCGGGCACGGCAGCGGTCTTCAGATTCACGAAGAACCGTTCCTCGGCCGGACCTCGACAAGCGTTTTGGCCGAAGGCGACATCACGACCGTGGAACCAGGCGTGTACATACCCGGCGACGCCGGGGTTCGTATCGAGGATTCCATGGTCGTCACGTCGAATGGGCCTGTGATGTTGACCCGCCTGCCCTACGAGCTGGTCGCCTGATACGGAACCGGGGAAGCAACGGTTGGAAGGCCAGCCGGTTCGGCGGGTAGACTATCCGGGCTCGAATTGCCACTGGCCTCAGCCGTTGGCTTGTACGAAAAGGTTTCAAGGTCTGCAAATGCCTCCTGTGTCCACCTCCGATTTCAAAAACGGCATCACCCTCGACATTCCCGAGGGCCTTATGACGATCATCGACTTCCAACACGTGAAGCCAGGAAAGGGTGGCGCATTCGTTCGTACGAAGATGCGTAATGTGCGCACCGGTGCCGTCATCGATCGGACCTACAACGCCGGAGAAAAGATGGAGCAGGCCTTCATCGAGCAGCGCGAGATGCAGTACCTCTACAAATCTGGTGATGACTTTGTGTTCATGGACAACAGCTCGTATGAGCAACTTGAAGTGACGCCGACCCAACTCGGCGATGCGATTAACTACCTGAAGGAAAACGACAACGCCAACATGAAGTTCTTCGGTGACGAAATTGTGGGCGTCGAACTGCCCGCCGCTGTGGAACTCGTGATCACGCAGTGCGACCCGGGTGTCCAGGGCGATCGTGTCTCGGGTGCGAAGAAGCCGGCGACGCTGGAGACCGGTCTCGTGATTCAGGTTCCCTTGTTCGTCAATCAGGGTGACAAGGTGAAGGTCGACACCCGCTCCGGTGACTACCTGACGCGCGTGTGAGCGAATCTCCGCCGACGTCTCGTCGCGACGCTCGAGAACGAGCGTTGGAACTCGTCTATGAGGCCGAATGCAAGGAGGCACGGATCACCACAATCCTCGCCGCGCTTCCGTTACCGCCCGACCCGTTTGCCGCTGCGCTGGCCCTCGGTGTCGATGAGCATTACGAAGCTTCGATTGATCTATTGCGTCAATACGCTCGCCCCGACTGGCCACCGGAGCGAATGCCGGTGATCGATCGGCTGGTGCTCTGCATCGCGATTGAGGAACTCGATCATCATCGAGATACGCCGCGTGCGGTCGTGATTGACGAAGCTGTCGAGTTGGCCAAGACGTTTTCGACCGAGGAGTCCGGCAAGTTCGTCAATGGCATGCTGACGTCGATCGCCGATCACCTGGGACGCTGAGTTTCGGGATCAGCTACGACCGGTGATCCTTGCGTCAGCTGGCGGTGGTTCCGTGGGCGGCCCGCCTCAACCGATCGGCAACCGCCCACCCGAGTCCGCGCTCATCAGGTACCACCACAACGAGCACGTCGAGCCCGAGCGTATCGGCCTCTCGTAAGCGTGCATAGAGAATAGGTGCCACACTGTCACCGTCATATATGGCGGGTGCTTCAAGGCGAGCGACGCCATCGGGCACCGTGATTTCGTTCGGCGCAAGCAGGCCCACCCGCACGCCCGAGGCGAGGAGCGCTGTGGCGACGTCTGCCGCGTCCCCCGAGTTGGTCAGCCGGACACCAGCGGACGGCGCGTAGTGCGCGGCCAGCATCCCTGGAGCGCGCGACGGTCCAGCGGCGACGCGTTCCACGGGGCCGTCGAGGACCGACTCGATCTGCTCGGCCGAGATTCCACCGGGGCGCAGAATGGTGGGTACCGCCGACGTCAGATCGACGATCGTTGATTCCACACCCACACGGCTTGGCCCGCCATCGAGTACGACGTCACCATCGATCATGAACGCAACGAGGCCGGCGACGTCGGCCGCCGAAGTCGGGCTGACCTTTCCGAAACGGTTGGCCGATGGCGCGGCAATTCCTGCGCCATCGGGGAGAAGGCCGAGAATGGCCAGAGCGACGCAATGGTTGGGGACGCGGATCGCCACAGTCGACAGTCCGCCGGTCACCTCATTCGACACGTCGGGATGTTTCTCCAGCACCAGCGTAAGCGGCCCGGGCCAAAAGGCGTCGGCAAGCCTGTATGCCTCATCAGGAATGTTGACCGCCCAGTGTCTCATCGCGTGGGCACTTGCCAGGTGAACAATCAGTGGATGATCAACCGGTCGGCCCTTTGTAGCGAACACTCGGCGAACGGCGACAGGATCGGTGGCGAGAGCACCAAGTCCGTACACCGTTTCCGTCGGAATGACGACAAGGTGCCCATGCTGCAGCGCCACGGCGGCATCTGCGATCGGATCGACCGGCGGCTGGTCTGCGTGCAGATCAAGGGTCATGACGATTGGCTGAGGCGATGAGGGGTGCGCATGCACGTAGGAGCGATCGGGCCGAACCACATATCCTCTGCGCGCATAGTAACGAGTGAGTTGTGGCTGAAATGCCGAAACTGCAAGAACGATTTCGTCAGCACCTGAGTTGTGCGCCCATTGGGCGGCCGCGCCGAGAAGGAGCGTGCCTATTCCCTGTTCGCGATGTGTCGGAACGGCCAGCTTCATGAGTTCAAGGCTGGAGTTGGATTCGGGAACGAGGATCAGTGACCCGAGGGCTTCGCCGGTGTCATCGATTGCGACGATCGCCGTGCCAGTCTCGAGGAGTCGTTGGGCGTCGACGACGGTGAATCGATGGCCACTTGATCGGGGGTCGACCGTCTCGATCCAGGCCCGGCGAACCATATCAACGATGAGTGACGCGTCGGTGGAGGTCGTTACCGAAATCACGTGTGCACACTGCTTCTCTCGATCGACCAATTCCTACGAACCACGCCAAAAGGCTAGGCCATTGCAGCGCAGGATCTGGTGGCCGCATCGTCGAGGGGGTGGATTGAGGTCGCGGGGCGGGCCAAGTCGTCCGTCAACGAAGGATCTGAAAGCGCACGCGCTCGCCCGGTCGACGCTGGGCCAGCAGATCAATGCCGCGCTGTGGTACGACCCCCACGACAGGGTATCCGCCGGTTGTGCCGCCGTCAGGGCCGAGAACGATCGGCAACCCGTTGGGAGGAACCTGAACGGCGCCCGGCACCATGGCCTCGCTCGCCAAGTCGCCCGGGCGGCGGGGGAGCGGTGTGCCGCTCAGTCGAATACCGGTGCGATTGCTCGCCGCGTCGACGGTCCACACGCAGCACGAAAGGCACGCAGCCGGATCAACGCCAACCAACCAATCCTCACGGGGCCCCAGTCGCAAGGGAAGCAGCACGGGATCGTTGGTGGATCGGTCCGGCAAAGGTTCGAACCACGGATCGGACATCGAGACGGTGCCGACGCGCAACTCATCGCCGTCAACAATTGGCGCCGGTCCGATCCTGCCGAGCGAATCGAAAGAACAGCTGCCCAGCGTGGGCTCGCCTAAGAGTCCGCCACGGAACGAAAGATAGGTGCGCAGACCAATCGACGGTGATCCCAAGATCAGGCGTTCGCCACTGCGGAGTGCGACTGCGGCCCGATCCCGTCCACTGCGGACTTGTCCGCCGACTTCGAGCACATCCAAGGGTGCGTTGGTCCCCGTTGCGGCGACAACGATGCTTGCGTGAGCTTCGAGCTCGAACGGTCCGAGGAGAATCTCGATCACCGCCGCCGTCTCGTGGTTGCCGACCAAACGGTTCGCAAGTCGAAATGACGCCTGGTCAAATGCCCCCGAACGGGCGACGCCTTGGTGACCCCGTCCTCGCCGACCGCCATCTTGGAGGGTGGAAAAGGGTCCTGCCCGGATGATCCGAATCAGTGACGAGCTAGATCGCATTGAACCGAACCTGATCGCCGACCGACAAGACGTTGGGCGGGTCCGACGATGGGTCAAACAATTCTGCGGTCGTGGTTCCGAGAAGTCGCCAACCGCCGGGTGATGACATTGGATAGATGCCGGTGTATCCCGCGCCCATTGCGACGGAACCAGCCGGAACCGAGGTACGCGGCGATGCCAGGCGCGGAACGACAATCCGTGGGTCGAGGCCAGCGAGGTAGGCGAAGCCGCGCGAGAAGCCAAGGAAGCTGACCGTATAGACACCCGTGCTGTGCACACCCACTACCTCATCGACGGTCAATCCGGTGAACGCTGCGACGTCGGCGAGATCGGCGCCGTCGTAGTGCACGTCAATAGTATGTGAACGTATTTCTGTGGTGGCGGGAGCGTCGTCGCTGCTGTCGTTCACGCAACGTTGTGCCAGCGCTGCAACGAGGCTCGGTGATGTTCCGGCCATTTCGACGTAAATCGTTGTTGCGCCGGGGACACACTCGTCGAACTGTGAGACCGTCCGAAGACGTCGGTAGGCGGACAACACGTGGGGGGAGTCGACAAACTCCAGGAGAACTCCAACCTCGCCGTATCGACGCCACGAAAACGCAGTCACTGGACCGTCCGCCGCCGCTACACAAACGACCGAAGGGTGAACCCGGCAACTCTCAGTGCTTCGCGGGCGGCTCGGCCGTGGGCAACCGCTCCAGGAGTGTCGCCATGAAGGCAGAGCGAGCGAAAGCGTCCACTTTCGGCAAGGCGCACGGCCTGTGCCGCGACCTGATCGTGATCGTGGAGGACCGAACCAGGCAGGGTCCGCGGCATCAGAGTGACTCCGTCGTCGTTGTAGACCCGATCGGCAAAGCCCTCGCTCAACACGACAGCACCAGCCGCAATCGCGACGTGTCCGGTGGCGATCGAGGGTGCCCCGAGGAAGGGGAGCGACGAATCGTAAGCCTGCACGCCACGCACGACCGCACCAGCTTGTACGGGATCGCTATTCATCCGGTGATACAGCGCACCGTGTGCCTTCACGTATTGCACGCTCGTCCCGACACTTCGGCAGATGCCGTCGAGCGCTGCGACCTGATACAGGATGTCGGCTTCGAGTGCATCGGCTTCGATGTCGATCGTGCGTCGACCGAACCCGGCAAGGTCGAGATAACTCACATGCGCGCCTACGACCACTCCTCGATCTATCGCGTGGCGAACCGTCTCGCGGATGGTCTTGGCATCACCTGCGTGGAAGCCGCACGCCACGTTCGCGCTCGTGACAATGTCGAGCATGGCAGCGTCGTCGCCCATCCGCCAATTACCATAGGACTCCCCGAGATCGGCGTTGAGATCGATGGTGAGGTTTTCGGCGGCCATGGTGAGCACTGTAGGACAGTGTGCTGCGGTCGTCATCTCCTGAGCGCGCTCACAGCATGGATTGGTACTCCGCGTTGTTCTCGATGAATTTCGCAACGAACCAGCATGATGGGATTACTTGTTTCTCATCGGCTCGCAGTCGATCGAGCACCTCTCGGATCAGTGCCGATGCAACCCCCTGGCCTTCGAATTCTGGCTGCGTAACGGTGTGAGGGAGTTCGATCCGATCGCCCATGCTGCGGTAGTCGACAAACCCGAGCAACGCCGGAGTCGGGCCGCCGGTGCGGATCTCGAAACGCTGCAGAACCGGGTCATCGACGACCTCAGCTCCCTTGGCGGCGAGCGCAACTGACCGTGAGACATCGAGAATATGCCTCGATACTGCGGCCGAAAGCGTGTCTACCCCGAACGCGTTATGTACTTCCGGGAGTGCCACGATGGGTTTGATCACGGTGGCTCCGAGGGCGCGAAGCACTCGTTGCAGATACTCAAGTCCTGGAGCACCGCCGTGCGGCCCCGGCGACGCCGCGATCAAGCCGATCTTTCGACCGCGGATCGGGCCGGCACCGAGCGGACGGCTGCACCAGTCGATGACATCCTTCACGGCGCTCGGCAGACTTCCGTTGTAGGTCGGGGTTGAAAGCAAAACGGCATCGACCGAGACGACCTTCGAAAGGAGATCGGTCACCAACTCAGGTCGGCGCTCGTCGTCGTCGAGATCCTCGTCGAAGCGCGGAAGGTCACGGAGATTCTTGAGGCGTTGCGTGGCCACGCCGAGACGATCGAGTTCTGACTCTGCGAAGGTCAGCAGTCGGTTGTGAAACGACTGCGTACGCAGACTTCCGCAGATGGTGAGCACCGATGGCATGAATACAGTCTGATACGAAACGGCTGCCCTGCTCTACCAGACCGATGTTTCGCATTCGGACAACGAAAATGGCGTCTTGCAAGCAGCAGGAGCCTCGGGGTGGCGCCCCGCGTTTGCCGCGCGTTGGACTTGTGTTCGCCAGCCTTCCTCGATGACCCGACGTCGCGAACGTGGATGGGAGGGTGCCTAGGCGGCGAGGAGCTCGGCGACCCTACTTGACGGGCCCCGAACCTCGACGACGAAGAGGTCGTGAACGATGCCGTCGATCGTCTTGACCTCTGCCGAGATCACATTCATGCCAAGTTCAGCAAAACGTGAGGAGATCGCCGACAACACGCCGTTGCGATCATCGGTGCTGAGCACGACAAGGAAGCGATCGTGTTTCTGGCCGCCTTCCCCGGTCGTATCGATGAGCCGAACTTCTTTCACCCAGTCGGCGGAAAACGCAATTCCTTCCCCCGGACGTAGCTCGTTGTGTTCCAAGGAGTACTGCAGCGCCTGTCCAATGGATCCCCAGTGGGGCTCGACCGACGTCACCAGGTTCGGGGTGACCCACAGATGCTGCAACGCAAGTCCGCCGGGCCACGTCCCCACCCGGGCGCGTGTTACCGAGAGATGAAACGAGGCGAGAACCGATGTGGTTATCGAAAGCAGGCCGAGGCGGTCGGCCGCGATGACGGTCACCTCCCACTCGTTCGACCCTTCGGGGGGAGGCTGCACACGGACCCGGACTTCTGCAGGTCCGAGTGGTCGGAGGAGCAACGCGATGTCGTTCACCTGCTGCTCAACTGCGATATCGACCCACAGGGGTGGTGCTGCACGCGCCAGAACCAGAACTCGTTCGGTATCAAAACCGCGAGCCTGCGATGCCGTGACCAAAGTATCGTGCGCACCGTCGTTTACGGGAGAAAGACCGGTTGCCATCCTGCAATGTAACCCGTTGAATGTTTCAAGGCCGTTTCGGTCAGATGGACGATCGGAAACACTTGCGTGTAACTCGCCAACGAGCTACCGGAGAGTGACGCGCCCCACTGCTATATCGACGAATCTGTTCAGCTTCACGGCAGTGAGCATCTGACGATCGTGGGTAACAAGAATCAGCGTTCCTCCATAGCGATCGAGTGCCGCTTCGAGCTGCTCGATGGCCGGGAGGTCGAGGTGGTTCGTGGGCTCGTCGAGAACGAGCAGGTTGACGCCGCGTGCTTGGAAAATCGCGAGTTGCGCCCGTGTCCGCTCGCCGGGACTGAGCAGCAGCGCAGGGCGATCAACGTCGTTGCTGCCGAGGCCGAATTTCGCCAGGAGGGTCCGACGATCGGGAAGCAGAAGCGCCGGGAGCTCTTGTTCGGTGATTTTCAGAAGCGAGTCATCGGTCTCGAAAAGGGTGCGCCGCTGATCGAGGACCCCGATTTCGACGGAGTGGCCGAGGTGGGCAATTCCCGAGGTTGGTGCGAGCTCGCCCAACAGCAGCGCAAGAAGCGTGGACTTTCCCGCACCGTTGGGGCCGGTAATGGCAATTCGGTCGGCCCGGTGAATGTCTAAATCGATCGGCCCGATGCGAAACTCGCCGCGTTCGACGACTGCGGAACGAAGGCTGGCCACAACCTGGCCACTTCGTTGCGCAGCAGCAATCTCGTAGCGCAGCTCCCACACCTTGCGAGGTTCGACAACTTCGTCAATCCGCTCTGCCGCTCGCTCCAATCGTCGTGCCTTCGCCGCTTGTTTTTCGCTTGATTCAGCTCGCTTCTTTGCGCCGATTTTGTCGTTGTCCGTTTTCTTCTTCGCTGCCTTGAGGCCTTCGTAAGTCCAGTTACGAACAGTGCGAGCGCGTGACAGAAGATCGCCATAGGTGGACTCGTACTCCTCGAACGCTTCTCGTTCGTGTCGGCGTCGGAGTTCGCGTTCGTCAAGATATGCTTGATAGCCCCCCGAGTACGTGACGGCTCGGCGCTCAATAGGGTCGAGTTCCACGATGTCGGTGGTGACCCGTTCGAGAAATGTTCGGTCATGGCTCACGAGCACGACCGCATTCCTCTGTGTACGTACGAAGTGCTCGAGTGTCGCGAGCCCGTCCGCGTCAAGGTTGTTGGTTGGCTCGTCGAGACAGAAGACGTCAAAGCGGGCGAGGAGCAGAGACGCCAGTCCGAGGCGTGCCGCCTGGCCACCCGAGAGTTCGCTCACGAGCCGGTTGGAATCCACTCGCAATCCGACGTCGGACATTGCTGACTCGACACGTGAGTCGAAGTCAGCGCCACCGAGGGAAAGCCAACGGTCGAGTGTCGTAGTGTAGCGGTCGTCGGCGCCGGTGATTCCCTGGGCGAGTTCGTCGGCGGCGGTGTTCATCGCTGCCTCGGCCTCGTGAACACCGGTTCGTCGCCCCACGAAGTCACGCAGGGTTTCGTCGTTGCCACTCTCGGAACCGGCTTGGACTTCCTGTGGGAGGTAACCGACCAATGCGTTCGGCGGGGCGAAGGTGATTGACCCGGTGGACACTAGGCTCAGGCCCGCAATCATCCGGAGCAGAGTTGTCTTTCCGGCGCCGTTTGCGCCAACGAGTCCAATGACGTGTCCTGGTGCGATTGTGAGATCGACGTTGGTCGCGAGGACTACGGGATCGTGTCCAACAGTAAGCGTACGCAGCAGAATCGTTGCACTCATGGTCTAGGCCGACACGCTAGTGGTGCTGGCTGCTCGAACGCTTAAGAATTGAACGGTGCCGTCAGCCGATGTCTTCGAGAGCCAATTGTGCTGCACCGATGGCGCCGGCGAGAGGCCCAAGACGCGCGCCGAGGATGGTCGGAATTACCCGATGATGTTGCGAACCGGCGAATTCGAGGGCGATGTGGCGTCGGATCGGGTCGATCAACTCCGGGGCTTCTTCTGGCAAGCCGATTGCGCCACCGCCCAACACGATCACGTCTGGATCAAGCAAGAAAATGAGGTTGGTTAGGCCAATCGCGACCCAGCGGGCCAAGGACTCCACGACGGCAATAGCAGCAGGGCTACCCTGACGCAAGAGTGATCGTACGCCTGGCCCATCGAGGTCAAGCCCCGACGATCGGGCGAGACGAGCCAAACCTGAACCGGATGCATAGATCTCCCAGCATCCTCTGCGTCCGCAGACGCACTTCGGTCCCGATGCTTCGACGACCATGTGTCCGATTTCGCCGGAAAAGCCTGCCGACCCGTAAAGCAACTTGCCGTTCAAGACGACGCCCCCGCCCACGCCGGTGCCGAACCCGACGTAGAGAAAGGTCTTGGCGCTTCGATCGAGCGCATACTCACCCCACGCTGCGCAGGTGTTGTCATTCGCAACCGTAACGGGCAGTTCGAGCGCATCGCGAAGCATCGCCCGTAACGGGAGCTCGGTGACGCCCGAGAGGTGCGGCGCGAACCGCAAGACTCCGGCGGTGGTTATGAGGCCCGGCACACCGCACCCGATGGCGCGCACTGGTGAGGGCGATTGCCGAATGAGATCTCTTGCGCTTTCGACGAGGGCGCTCACCACGTTGTCGGCCCCCGAAGGCGTCGAGATGCGATTGGTTGCGACAACGACTCCTTCGTCGTTCAGCAAAATGCCGGCACATTTCGTGCCGCCCATGTCGAGGCCGACGCTAAACACGGGCACCTCTGTAGTTTGAATGACGACGTTTCAACGTGTCCGCTAGACGGCTTGGCCGATGATTTGACCGATGATTGCCGTGACACCCATGGCAAGCGAGCCGCCGAGCAATACTCGCAACGCGCCCCGGCCGAGATGCGCGCCGCCGAGGCGGGCCCCGATCACCCCGAGCAGGCCAAGGGCGATCAGGGTAGTTACCGCGATCACAGCGATGCGCTGGTTCCCTGAGCCGACCAGCGCGGCGAGGGCAGCAATCAGGGCCCCGGCGGCGAAGGCTGCCGCCGATGCAACTGACGCCTGAATCGGTCGGGCTCGTGAGTCTTCGGTCATCGAAAGTTCGTCGCGGAGATGTGCGCCGAGGGCATCGTGGTCATGCATTGCTCGTGCGACCTGGTTTGCCAGCTCGGTGGACAGCCCACGGCTTCGGTAGATCGCCGCCAACTCGTGGAGTTCGGCTTCCTCGTGCTCCTCGATTTCTTTCGATTCTTTCGCAATGTCGGCACGTTCGGTATCGGACTGCGCCGACACCGAGATGTATTCACCCGAGGCCATGGAGAGCGCACCAGCAGCAAGCGCGGCGAAACCGGTTTTGACAATCGTGGCTCGGGTGGCGTCGGCGGCCGAGATGCCGATGAGAAGACTCGCTGTTGAAATGAGTCCGTCGTTCGCCCCGAGGACCGTGGCGCGCAACCAGCCCATATGTTGCTGGCGATGGCGCTCCGCCCGGGCATGCGGCAACGTCATGACGCTTCCGTTTCCATAGGGATTCGACTCTACTGGGCCCGGGTACGCTACGTGTCGCTACGGAAAGCGAGTTGCGACCACACAGAGTGAATATTCTTGGTCAAAGGCTTTCGCAGGGTCACCCGGCGCGGTAGAGTCCTTTCCGGCTTTCGCCACCGGACAGCACCGTATTGAACGCACTGAGGTGCACGGTTCGACCGGCCACATCCAATCACCACCGCCGGAGGTTCCCTTCTCCGCGCGGCTCTCCAAAAGGGGTTGCATTTTCTCATGGCCAACTGGACGTTTACCTCGGAATCAGTCACCGAAGGACATCCCGACAAGATGGCAGATCAGGTTTCTGACTCCATCCTCGACGCAATTCTCACCGAAGATCCCATGGCCCGCGTGGCCTGCGAAACGCTTCTCACGACCGGTCTCGTGGTCGTCGCTGGCGAAATCACGACCACAGCGTACGTGGACATCCCAAAGCTCGTTCGCAAGACCGTAAACGGGATCGGTTATGACCACGCCGATAAGGGCTTCGACGGCAACACCTGCGGTGTCATTACATCGATTGACGAGCAGTCTCCCGACATAGCAATGGGTGTCGACAAAGCCCACGAAGTTCGCACGAGTCACGACATAGACGCCGATCTCGATGGTCAGGGAGCAGGCGACCAAGGAATGATGTTCGGCTACGCATGCGACGAGACGCCCGACCTCATGCCGCTGCCGATCTGGCTAGCCCACCGCCTGGCCGAGCAGCTCACTCGTGTTCGCAAGAACGGCACGCTGGCCTACCTTCGTCCCGATGGCAAGACCCAGGTCACCTTCGATTATGTCGAGGGTCGACCGGTGCGGCTCGACACCGTGTTGATCTCCACGCAGCATGCTCCGGGCGTGAACCTGGAGCGCCAGTTGCACAACGACCTCCTCAACGAGGTCGTGAAACAGGTCATCCCGGCCGAGTTTGGCGGCAACGACTACCGATTCCTTTCTAACCCGACTGGAAACTTCGTCTTGGGCGGACCACATGCCGATACGGGTCTCACCGGTCGCAAGATCATCGTCGACACCTACGGTGGCACGGCTCGCCACGGTGGCGGTGCCTTCTCCGGCAAGGATCCGTCGAAGGTTGACCGTTCGGCAGCGTATGCCGCTCGTTGGGTTGCCAAGCACGTGGTCGCGTCCGGCGCCGCAACCCGCTGTGAGGTACAGGTGGCCTACGCGATTGGCGTGGCCCGTCCCGTTTCGCTGTTGGTGGAAACCTTCGGTACACATACGGTCGACCCGGCCAACATCGAAGACGCCGTGAAGTCAACCTTCGATCTTCGTCCCGCAGCGATCCTGCGCGATCTCGATCTCCGTCGCCCGATCTACCAGCGCACCGCTGCCTATGGCCACTTCGGTCGTCCCGACGCAGACTTCACGTGGGAACAGACATCGCGTCTTGCCGAGTTCAAGGCCGCGCTGGGCTGACCCTCGTTCGCAATCAGGGGCGGATCACTCCGCTCGCGTTTTATTGGTCCGGCCCGCTGATTCTCCAGCGGGTCGGACCTGGCGGGCGTGACGAGTTCTGTCGCACCGGGCCGGTACCCTCATGATCAATGCGTCCGCTTCCGGCTTCTTCCCTCCCATCCCCCTCAGTCGGGCGCGTTGTGCGGGTGCTTCCGGACGAACCAGGCATAAACAAGACGTTTGACTATCTCCTCCCGGATCGGCTGGTGGGTGCGGCTTCTGTTCGGCTTGGGTCCATCGTTCGCTTCCCACTGCATGGGCGACAGCTTCGAGGTTGGATCACCGGCCTCGATGTCACTTCGTCGGCCGAGTTTGGTCGACTGAAGGAAATCACCAAGGTGACTGGTTTCGGACCGCCTCGCGAAGTTCTTGCCCTGTCGCGCTGGGCGGCCCATCGGTGGTGGGGTCGTCCCGCATCCCTCCTTCGCACGGCCTCTCCGAGCCGAGCCGTTTCTGCGTTTGCGCCGGTGCGTCCTATCGGGCTCGGACTCTTGCCGATCGCCACCGACGGCGACGAAGTGGCCACGGTCGCTCGTCGCGCACTGGCCCATGGTGGGCCCTGCATCCTTCGACTGCCCCCCGCCGCCGACACGTTCGGTGTCGTTGTGGAAGCGATTCGTTACGCAGGGGAGCGAGGGATTCTGGTTCTTGCGCCGTCGCTGGCTGAGGCGGCAACGATTGCGCGTCGACTCCGGCGCCTCGGCGTTCGCAACGCCCTTCTGCCCGACGATTGGGCGCGGGCCGCAACGGGCAGTTGTGTCGTGGTGGGCGCTCGCTCGGCGGCCTGGGCCCCCATTGCTCAACCGGGGGCAATTGTGGTGCTTGATGAACACGATGACGTCTACGTGCAGGAACAGATGCCAACTTGGAACGCTCGTGACGTTGCAATCGAACGAGGTTCTCGGCTTGATGTTCCGGTGCTGTTGGTTTCCGCAGTTCCGTCTGTGGGATCGTCATCCACACACCCGTTGTTCACCCCGTCTCGCTCGTACGAACGTTCTCGGTGGCCGCTTGTCGAGGTCATCGACCGCAGCGAGGCGGAGCCCGGTCGTCAAGGGCTGCTGAGCGAGCGTGTGGCCTCCATCTTGCGCTCCGATGACGTTGTCGTATGCATACTGAATCGCAAGGGACGAGCCTCGCTGTGCGTCTGTGTCGGATGCACGTCGCCGGCTCGTTGTGAGGCGTGCGACGGCGCGCTTGCTCTGGACGAATCTGAGAACGGCGATCGAGAGTTTCGCTGCCAGCGATGCGACCTCCGACGTCCGGTGCTGTGTGCAGCCTGCGGACGAGCAGCCTTCAAGAACGTGCGAATGGGCGTCACACGAGCTCGCGAAGAAATCCAGGCCCTGGCGTTGCGACCGGTCTGCGAGCTCACTGGCGACACGATCGATACTGCGGAGGGCGCGGTCGGTTTGAGTCGTGACGAAAACGCCCGGGTTTTCATTGGCACGGAAGCGGCCCTGCACCGCGTGCCATCGGCCGACACAGTGGTTTTCCTCGAGATCGACTCTGAGCTCTTCGCGCCCCGCTATCGCGCCGGCGAACAAACACTTGGTCTTCTCGCTCGCGCAGCACGACTCGTTTCACCGACCATCCGTGATGGGCAGCGCCAGGGCAAGATTTTGGTGCAAACCCGCGTGCCCGACCATGAAGTGATCCGGGCGATTGTGCTTGGTGATCCATCGAGATTCACCGACAATGAGCTTGTTCGCAGACGCGCACTTCGTCTGCCGCCGGCGGTTGCTCTCGCCGAGGTCAGCGGGCCGGGGTCGGGAACGTTTGCCGTCGCTCTCCGAGAAACGCCGGAAAACTTGGAAAAGACCATCGAGGTCGCCGGCCCAGCGGACGGTCCATTTCTGGTGAGAGCCCCATCGCCTGAGGTCCTGGCGACTGCTCTGGCGCGGTGCGAACGGCCGAATGAGCGGGTTCGAGTGTCGGTTGACCCCCCACGGGTCTAGGCCTCACCGATCTGAACGTTACGATACCTGGGCGCCGATCAGCGCGTGCAACTCCCGGTCTGGCTCAACCACCGGATAGCGCTTCCGAGAACTGGGTCGCTGGCGTTTGCGACGTTGTTCCAGTCGACCGGAACAGTTTCGTCAGGAGACACCGGTCCGTCGTATGCCTTGCCGGTTCGGTCGACGTCGACTGCCTGCATGATGTCGAGGAACGCACCATCGGGCATTCGTATGCGTACATTGTATGTTGGGATTCCTGTCGTCGCCTCACCGAATGAGCGGGAATCGGGCCTACCCCGGAACACGATTGCCGCGGCTTCGCCCGCACTCGCCGTGAGCTTGCTGGTCAGAACCGCCACGGGCACACCCGGATTTTGGAGTCGAACATTTATCTGTGCGCTTACTTCTTTTCGATCGTTCGTAAACGACGTTCCGTCGACGTAGCGCCACGTCTCGGTCTTTCCGTCGGCATTGACTTTTCCGCCGATTATCCCGCCGCTTGATCCGCCATCGGCGAGCGGGCCAAGTCCGGCGAGCATCGCATGTATGTAGCCACCTCGATTTCGGCGGAGATCAATAATCCATCCACAACGAGCGTTGGAGGTTTCAAGTTCCTGTATTTGATTTTGGATCTGGTTCGCAAACGAGACGAGGGTGTCGGGCTCGCCGACAATCCCGGGAACGTCGAGATACCCGAGCTTCCCGATCGATTGCGCGCTAACCCCCGGAATCTGCGGAACGGTCACAGACTTCGGGATACTCACGGTGGCGACCTCGCCGAGAGTCATCGTCTTGGTGATTGCCTTCTTGACGCCCTTGCGGGTCCACGTCATTGTGATCATGCTCGGAAGCTGTCCGCTTTGGTCGCGCTGCAGGGCGATTACCGAGCCGTTGAACCGGGGAAGTTTCCCGTCGATTTTTTCGATCCGATCTCCGACTCGAAGTCCGGCAAGATCGGCGGGACCGCCGGGTGCGACGGTTATGACCGTTCGGCTCGGCCAGCCGGCCAAGAACCCATAGCTTTCGACTTTCCCGGCGGTTTGTTTCGCTGCTTGAACGGGTCGGGTAAACGACGAATGCCTGTCGTTGAGGGCGCGGACCATGTCGTTGATGGCGCCGTAGGTGTCGGAGTAGCTTCGGGCACCAGCACTTGCTGACTCGACTTTCGCCCGGATGGTTGGCCAGTCCACCGTGTTTCGTTTGTACGCATAGCGTTCAAGAGCCGTGACCGCAAAGCCGACGTATTGCTGGGGGCTCGGAGGGACCGAAGTCGTGGTCTCGGTCGCGATAGTTGTCGTCACGATGGGTACCTCGGTGGCAACGGAAGTCGTCGAGGTCGTGAGTGTTGTCGTGGGAGCAGAAGTGGTTGCCACCACAACTATGGGAGGAACAGTGGTTTCGGATTGGGCACGTGCCGGGAGACTCGGCTGGAGAACTCCGACGATCAAGGCTGGGGTCAACAACCACAGACGAGCGCGTCGGTCCACAACCGTCGGTAAGGAATCCATCAGACGAAAATGGTAGATGCGATTCGAAGCGAGAACTTCAGGCGCCGATGAGGAGCAGAGAAGCCAGCGCAAAGTGTGATTCAAGCGGACGCGATATCGAATCACCGTTCCGGAAACGAAGCCCACCCGTCCGGTTCGAGCACCAACAGAAATAGCGGATCGATTCCCTGGTTGGCCAACAGAAGCTGGCATTCCTGCCAAGAACTGAGTTCGTCGGAATCTACATACAATCCCGAACCTCGGCCCGGTTGAACTTCGTCGGTTGCTGCGTCGAACGTGCGCGGACGATTTCTCACGATTCCGAAGACCACCGCGTGGACGACAGAGTTTGCATGTGGGTCCGCCAGGCATCGCACGATCGACTCGCCAACCGCGCAAAGTTCGTTCGACGGTGCTCCATCGATAGCGATTCCCGCCATTGGTCGTTGTTCGTCATCAAGGAAAACGACCAACACCCCGACCTGAAAATCCGATGGCCGAACGATATCGAGCGAATCAAGCGCGTCGTGAGGGGTGATCACCCGAAAGCCGGCATCGACCCTTTGATGGGCAGTGCGGAGCGAATCGGGCCCGTGCATTGAAGGATTGCCATGCATGGCAACCTCCTTCGAACTTGGTCTGCGAAATGGGCTTGGGGAAACGTGCTGCCACCCTACCCGGGGGGTATGTCAGTCGGCCCGGACTTCAGAGCGCGAGCCGAATCCCGGCCGCTGGCTTGAAAGCTGCCATTCCTATGACGTTATCTCGTGGAGAAACGCCGCCACCTCGTCGAAACTTCTTGTCCGTCTCATTGGAGGGAGGGCGGCAAGAAGGTCGTTGCGGTAGCTCTTTGCGGAGTTGAGCCGAGAGTCGAGGACAGCGACGACGCCGCGGTCGGTCGACGTCCGGATGAGTCGGCCGCAACCCTGAGCCAACATCATTGCCGCACGAGGCAAATCAATGAGACGAAATGCGGCATCGCCAACCTTCTCGCGCCGTGCGACGAGTAAAGGCTCGTCGGGCCGGGAAAACGGCAGTTTGTCAATCACGACCAGGGAGAGGGCTCGGCCCGGAACATCGATTCCCTGCCAAAAACCCATCGTGGCGAAGAGAACTGAGGTCTCGTCATCGCGGAACGCTTTTGTGAGTGCTGGTTTGGGGAGCTCGGACTGAGTCAGGACACGGAAAGGAAGGGCGGGTTTCAAAGCGCGCATAGCTTCGGCTGCGGCAGTCATCGCCTTCCAACTTGTGAAGAGCGCCAGCGTCCGACCTCCCGCGGCCCGCAGCAGCTTTTCCAGTTCCTTGTGCGACTCGGCCTCGAACTTGGCATTGCGGGGATCGGGAAGATGAACGGCGCAATAGAGAAGGCTCTGTGTTCTGTAGTCGAAGGGCGATTCGACCTTGATGCTCACGGTGTTGTCGGCGGCCAGACCCAAACGAGAACCCAGATTCAACGGTATCGTCGCCGAGGTAAAAATCGCAGTTGTATCCGACCAGATCGACTTCGCAAGCGAAGCTCCGACTTCGATCGGGGCAATGCGCAGAACCGGGCCCCTGGTTTTGGACTCGGCCTCCACCCAAGCAACCCGTTCGTCGGCAGTATCGGCCTCGGCGGCGGTGCCCAACTCTGATGCGGTGTTGAGGTCATCGACCAATTGCGATGCTGCCTGAACGGCACGGATCTTCTTCTGGCCAGCGCCTCCGGCGGCGTCATCAGGAATCGTTTTCAGGAGATCCAGTGCCTTGTTCACCCGCGTGACACCGATGGTCAATGCGTTTCGGATTGATTCATATGCGGCCGGGCCTTGCACCAGGCGCTCACCGGCGAAAGGCGCGAGCGCACGGTCGAGTTGGGTGCCAGCATCAACAAGGTCTACGGACTTTTCGAAATCCGCAAGGATCTGACGCATTCGCCCCACAAGGAAGGAAAATCGACCTGCGGAGATCTCGACACCGAGGGAGTCGGCGATGATGTCTTCGACTGCATGTGCTTCATCGAAGACGACGACATCGTGTTCGGGAAGGATGTGCCCGCCCGATCGCACGTGTTGGCCGTAGAGGTGCGTGTTGACAACCACGACATCTGACGTCGCAGCCATCGCCCGCGCCTTTTCGGCAAAACATGCCTCGCCGACGGGACACTTCGTTGCCCCCGGACATTCGCCGGCTGCGACACTCACCGCCGACCACGCTGGAGCGCTCGGCTCAAACGACAGTTCCGCTCGGTCGCCGATCGACGTGCGTTCGGCCCACTCCAGCATTTGGGTGACCTCTTCAAAAATCCGTTCGTTTGCTTTCGCCGACGATGCCCATCCGTCTTCGCGTAGCCCGTCGAGGCCGAGTTGGCCGTCGCTTCGATTGAACTCCGACGCCTTCTGCTTACAGAAGTAATTGCTCCGACCCTTGAGGAGCGCATAGGTGAAGTCGATCCCGAGATGATCGTGCAGAAAGGGCAAGTCTTTATGCGCGAGCTGATCCTGCAATGCCTTCGTGGCGGTTGAAACGACGACCTTGGCACCGGTTGCGATCGCTGGCACGAGATAGCCGAGGGACTTTCCGGTGCCGGTCCCCGCCTCGACCACCAGATGACGGTGACTTCGTATGGACATGTGGACCGCAGTCGCCATCGTCACCTGTCCGGTGCGGGTCTGACCTCCCCCCGGTAGGTTGGTGGTGACCCGAGCCAACACCGACGAGATGCGTGTGGCGGTCGAGTCGAGATCCATAAGATCTTTTACGGTAGTGGCAACAGGGACCATTTCGAGTCTCCTTGGCTTTTGACCCCACGTCTTTCGTACACGTTGCGTGGCGGGTTGTGGGACCTTGGGAAAGCGGGTCGCGACCCTACACTGAGTTTTCAAGGCAGGCGAATTTCGTGGATCCCAATACCGGCGCGATGCTTGAGGCATGACCGCAGAGAAATCCTCGGAGTTCCGCGTACCATCGCAAGGCCCGCGTGAACGGCCGGTGAGCGCGGTTGGTGGTCGAGCCTTCTTTGATCGGCTCCGGGTGGGCGTTCGGCTGCGAGGCCTCGGCGCGCTTGTGGCGCTCGTCGTTGCGTCCGTCGCAGTACCGGTCGCAATCACGCGCTATGCCACCGCGTCGACATGTCGTATTCCTGATCATTCGGTCGCCGAGGGCTATCGGGTCGGCAAGAAGAAGGTCGTACTGGTACGACGAACGGTGCGAGCGAAAAACGGTACGACCCGGTCCATCCGGGTGAAGCGGTTGCAGTGTGTGCACAGGCGACCCCGGACCAAACCGAACGTCGCACGTGCGACGGCGGTTTCGACGGTTGGTTCGGCCGCTCCATCCATGCCTCGCCCGGTAAGCGTCGCGGTCCCTGCACTTGACAGCCCCGCCATTGGACCCGAGATACCACCGCAGCTTTCCGTGAGTGCGGGACCGGCGCTTCCGATCGACGACGTCGCCGCGCTGACATCCACGGGTGCGACTCCCCTGGTTTCGTCCCTTCCGGCCATAGCTGTCGTGGCTGTGGTGCCGGTCGAAGCATTCGGGCCGGTGCTTCCTATTACGCCTCCGCCATCTCCGGCTGCCGAAACTGCGATCAGCACTTCGAACGGAGTTCCGTCACGGGGATCGGCCGCACTCGCGACAACCTCAGTGCCGCCGTCGCTCCCTCCGATCACCGTTGCACCCACGACGACCCTGTTCCCGACAACGACCCTGTTCCCGACGACAACCTCGTTCGCGTCGACGACCGTCCGGCCGACAACCACCGTTGCGACGACCACAACGCCGCCGACGACGACGCCGCCCTCTACCACGACAACGACGCCGCCCACCACCACGACAACGACGCCGCCCACCACCACCACATCGACCACATCCACCACCACCACGACATCGACGCCGCCCACGACCACAACCACGTTGCCGCCCGCCGGTGGACGAACAATTGTGGTCTCGCCGTCTGGGTCCGACTCGAACCCCGGAACGCTGGCTGCCCCCAGGCGCACGATTCCATCCTTGGTCGGCGGCGAGACGATCTATTTTCGCAGTGGTACGCACACAGACGTACGGGTCGACCTCACGAACGTTTCAAACGTCCGATTCCTGGCCCACCCCGGTGAACGGCCGGTCCTCGACGGTGGCTACGTTTCCGGACACTTTGCTGTGCTGCGCGACAACGTCTCCAATATTGTGTTCTCCGGGCTGACGATTACCCGCTTCGACGACAGTTACGGCAATGGGGCGATCGTAGGCACGGGCAACGTCAGCAACGTCGTCATCGAGAACAATCTCTTTGACTCCAACGGAAAAGACAAACTGCTCGATCACGGCATCTATCTCGGCTCGGGCTCAAGCCTCGGCCGATTGAACGGATGGACGATACGCAACAACACCTTCCTCAACACGGCGGCGGGCGCAATCCATAGCTTCGGCACCAATTCGGCGATCAACGTGGTGATCGAAGGAAATCGATTCATCGGGGGTCGATGGTCAATCCTCATCTCCAACGAAGGTGAATCGAATTGGGACATCCGCAACAACACAATGGTTGGGGCCTCGGACGCGGGAATTGCGTTCGGGTATTACGCCAGGACGGTTGCCAGCCCGGTGAGCAACATCCGGGTCTTCCACAACATCATCTCGCTGGCGGCCGGAAGTTTCCCGGTGCGGGTGGATGCGGTTCACGCTGCATCCGGCTCCTTCGTCGATCTCGGCAACGTGTACTGGGCGGGCAGCGCTCCGGTGATCATGTGGGGCTATGGGCCTGGTCTCGATGCGAAGCTTCTCCATCTTGATGCGTATCGTTCACTCACCGGGCAAGGCGGCGCGAGCCTGCAATTCGATCCGGGTCTGAGCGCTTCGCTCACGCTTCCACCGGGAAGTCCTGTGGCCGGATGGGGCGCTGCGTAACGCTGCGCCGCGCCGCCATTTCGAGCGATCTCCCTGGGAATCCATCTACTCGCGGGTAAGGTCAACGTGATGAGTGGCATGCCCGCGGGAGTAGACCCGAAACGAATCCCCGTGCATATCGGTGCCGTGATGGATGGGAACGGCCGCTGGGCTTCGCGTCGTGGCCTTCCCCGCACCGAAGGGCATGCGGCAGGCGAGGAAGCACTGTTCGATGCCGTGAATGGGGCGTTGGACCTCGGCGTGAAGTGGTTCACGGTGTATGCGTTCTCGACCGAAAACTGGAAGCGGCCGGTCGATGAGGTTCGATTCCTGATGAACTTCAACGAGGGCATCCTCGTCCGACGACGCGACGAGTTGAATGAACTCGGGGTTCGGGTGCGATTCATCGGGCGCCGCAATTGGAGGGTTCCGCGTCGGCTGATCCGCCAGATCGAAGAGGCCGAGTCCTTGACCCGGCGCAATCGTCGGATGACGCTGAGCTTCGCCTTCAACTATGGCGGCCGAGCCGAAATCGTGGACGGCATTCAACGAATGATCGTCGACGGCGTACGAGCCAAAGACGTCGATGACAAGTTGATTTCGTCATATCTCTACGCTCCCGACATGCCAGACCCCGAGTTGATGGTTCGGACGTCTGGGGAGTTCCGCACCTCCAACTTTCTGCTTTGGCAACTGGCGTATTCCGAACTCGTATTCACAGACGTCCTCTGGCCAGATTTCCGTCGTGAGGATCTGTTCGAGGCGGTTCGGGAATATCAGCGCCGCGAACGGCGCTTTGGTGGTGTAGAACCGACGAACTGATTGATTCCGGCAATTTCGTCCGTGTACGTACTAACTCGAAGAAGGGGTCCCGATGTCGCTCTACCGTTGCAACGGGATCGTTCTTCGTACCTACAAACTCGGTGAGGCTGATCGAATTATCTCGCTCATTACGGACACCCACGGCAAGGTCCGTGCCGTAGCGAAAGGTATCCGGAAAACGAAGAGCAGGGTCGGCGCTCGTCTTGAGCCGATGTCGCATGTCTCCCTGCTGTTGTTCGAAGGTCGAGGTGAGCTGCAAACGGTCAGCCAGGCTGAGTCAATTGAACAATTTCGGGCCATCCGTGAGGACCTCGAGCGTCTTACCCACGCAAGTGCGATGATCGAAGCGGTAGATCTGATGGCCGAGGAAGGGCAGCCCGATGAGCGGCTCTATCGGATGCTTGGTGGCGCACTCCGTTCGCTCAACGAGAACGATTCCTCCATGATTGTCGCATCGTTCTTTTGGAAGTTGCTCGCCCATTCCGGATATGAGCCGTTGCTCGACGAGTGCGTTCGGTGTAGCTCGACCGACGAGCTGGTCGGATTCGACCCTATTGCGGGAGGGGTCACTTGCAAGAGCTGCACGATCGGCACCCGAATCAGTATTCGAGCATATGAATTGTTACACATGATTTTGGGTGGTGAACTTCGTGGGGCACTCGCCGAGCCCGTGAGTTCTGCCACCCATGAAGTCGAGCGGCTCGCGACGGCCTCGCTCGAGCATCACCTTGAGCGTCGACTGAAGGCCGGTCGCCTTCTGGACCGGGCCTGACCGGCAGATGGCGAGGGTCAAGGCGGTGGTTGACGCACGCGCCGCCTTTGTCCGGATGCGACGACTCGCAACGGCGATGCTGGTCGCCGTGGTGGTGCTTTACCTTGTAGTTCGGACTGCCTCCGATAGCTCGGGGGTATGGGGCTTCGTTCGGGCATTTGCTGAGGCGGCAATGGTCGGGGCATTGGCCGACTGGTTTGCGGTTACCGCTCTTTTTCGCCGTCCGCTCGGACTTCCGATTCCGCACACTGCGATCGTCGCCGAACGCAAGAATGAGATCGGACGCGGACTCGGGGAGTTCGTTCAAACGAACTTCCTCACCCCTGGCGTGCTCGCCGAGCGAGTTCATGACGCTGCGCCGGCCGAACATCTCGGGACATGGTTGGCACAATCTTCGAACGTCGAAACTGCCTCCGATGCCGTGGCCCGTGGAATTACCGTCGGTGCCGGGTTGCTTCGTGACGACGATGTCCAACGACTGATCGAATCAACGATCCGTCAGCACCTCGATACAGTTCGCGCCGCGCCCGTCCTGGGCAGACTGCTCGACACAGTTCGAGAAGGCGGCCGACAGGAGCAACTCGTCTCCGCAGTTCTCGCCCGCCTCGGCGACGGGCTCCGTACGAACCGAGAGGTGCTCCGCCAGCGGTTCGCCACAGAATCGCCGTGGTGGGTTCCCGACCCTCTTGACGAACGGGTCTTCGCCCGTATGTTCGAAGGATTTGCGAGGTTTATCGATGACCTGCAACGCGACCCGACCCATCCGCTGCGCGGTGAAATAGATAGACGAATTGATCAGTTCGTTCACGACTTGCAGCACGATCCGGTGTTCCTTGCCGAAGGTGAACGTTCAAAGGCTGAGCTTCTCGATCACCCTGCGGTTCGAGGATGGATCGAGGCGGCGTGGACCGATTTGAAAGCCTTGCTGCTTCGCCAGACCCGCGACCCGTCGAGCGACCTGCGCCAACGAATCCTCAAAGGCGTCGAAGAGTTCGGTGGGCGACTCCGAACGGACGAGGAACTACGTGCACGTATCGATCGGTTCGTCGAACGGTCCGTCGTGCGAATGGTTGAATCGTCCGGGCGCGAGGTGGCCGATCTGATCACGTCCACGGTCGAGCGCTGGGATACCGACGAAACTGTTGAACGCATCGAAACCCAGATTGGACGTGACCTCCAGTTCATTCGGATCAACGGCACGATCGTTGGAGGACTCGCCGGGCTGGTCATTCACACCGTCGGGCAACTGCTTGGAGGGTGACGCTTCCGTGGATTAGGTTCTTTCCATGGCCACGTTGGAAGAAGTCGGGGAGCGAGATGGTTGGCGGTGCTGGCTCTGTGACCAGGCGGTCGACCCAGACGCGTCGGTGAACGACGATCTCGGCCCGAGTCTTGATCGCTGTGATGCCCTGGCCAGACCGACGCATGGCAAGAAGAAAGCCGTTGCCGAAGAGCGATTGGCGCATCGTGCCTGCAACACGAAAAAGGGTGCGATCAAGCCCGTGATTGCGTGGCCTGACACTCTGATCCTGTTTGATCCGGCACCGATTCTGAAGTCGGCGGAGCGGCTTATGGCCAAAGGCGGACGCGAGATCGTGACCCGCTGCGCCAATCGTTCGGATGCGAACGATGCGTCAACATGGCTGCTCGATCGTCTCTCGCGACTCGTCCCCGACGTCGCGTTCACCACGAAGATCGAACAGGGTGGCGGGCAATACCTGTTGAGCTTGTGTGGTCCGGCGAAATAGGCAACTGCGAGAATTGCCGATACCGGCCCTCGAACTTTCTATCCTGGCGTGTTGATCATCGACTCTGCAGCCATGGCGAAGTAGGCATCGAAGCGTTCGCGTAACGACTCGGGAGGCGCCATCTCGTCGAGGGCGGCGTGCATTGCGCTCAACCAGTGGTCGCGTTCGCGAACTCCGATGACGTATGGGTTGTGCCGCATTCGCAGTCGGGGATGACCTCGCTGGTCGGAGTAGGTCGTGGGTCCACCCCAGTACTGGGCAAGAAACAACGTCAGGCGCTCGGCGGCCGGTCCCAGGTCTAGCTGATCGGGATAGAGCGACAACAGGATCGGTTCAGACGCCACGCCACGGTAAAACGCGGCGACGAGCCGCTCGAAAAACGCCATACCGCCCGCTGCTTGATAAACCGTAATCTCCACACCGCAACGGTAGTAGTCCAGCGCCGTCGACGAGATCATGCCAATGTTCCCGAACCACCTCCGATGGCCCACTAGCCTGGCTCGCTTATGTCGCCGAAGTTTCCTGACCTTTTCGATCGCATCGTTAGTCTCTGCAAGCGCCGCGGGTTCGTGTTCGCGTCGGCGGAGATCTACGGCGGGTTCCGTTCGACGTATGACTACGGTCCCCTCGGTGCCCTCATGTTGCGCAATGTGAAGAACGAATGGATTCGTTCGATGGTGCAAGAGCGCGACGACGTTGTGCTGATCGATGTGGCGATTATGGCTCCACCCCAGGTGTTCGAAGCGAGTGGACATTTGGCGAATTTCACCGACCCGCTTGTTGACTGTACGGCCTGCAAGACCCGTCATCGAGAAGACCAGTTGGTGGATCCCACGACGTGTCCGAATTGCGGGAAGAAGGGGACGTTCACCGAGCCACGATCCTTCAACCTCATGTTCAAGACGCATGCCGGCCCCGTGGAGGGCGCGGGTGCCGAGGTGTATCTGCGTCCTGAGACGGCCCAGGGAATGTTCGTAAACTTCAACAACGTTTTGCAGACGAGCCGCAAGAAGCCGCCGTTCGGTATTGCTCAGGTTGGCAAAAGCTTTCGCAACGAGATCACCCCGGGGAACTTCGTGTTCCGCACACGCGAGTTCGAGCAGATGGAGCTCGAGTTCTTCGTACCCCCGGCCGAGTCGCAGACCTGGTACGAATACTGGATTGCCGAGCGCTATAACTGGTATCTGCGCTTAGGGATCTCCGAGGACGCTCTCAAGATTCGACCCCACGACGCAGATGAACTATCGCATTACTCGTCGGGGACCTCGGATGTGGAGTTCATGTTTCCGTGGGGCTGGGGTGAGTTGGAAGGAATTGCCAACCGTGGCGATTTCGATCTCCGACAGCACACGGAGCATTCGGGTGTGAAACTTGAATACTTCGACGAGGCCTCGGGTCGCTACACGCCGCACTGCATCGAGCCCGCCGCCGGCGCGACACGAGCCATGATGGCGTTTCTCCTGAGTGCCTACGACGAGGAAGAGGTAAACGGCGAAACCCGCACCGTTCTGCGTCTCCATCCGCGCCTCGCTCCCTACAAAGTCGCAGTGCTCCCGTTGTCGAAAAAGCCCGAACTGCAAGGGCCGGCGAAGGAAGTGTTGAAGCTTCTCCAGCCGCACTTGATGTGCGACTACGACGAGACGCAGAACATCGGGAAACGCTATCGACGCCAAGATGAAGTCGGCACGCCGTTCTGTGTGACCGTTGACTTCGAGACGATCAACGATCGTGCCGTCACGGTCCGCGAGCGCGATTCGATGGTCCAGGAGCGCATTTCGATTGATTCGTTGCTCAACTATCTCCGCGATCGCCTCGGCTAGTTTTGGGGTCCACAGGGATTTGAGCCCGAAGCCCAGCGCAAACGCCCCAGGTAGGCGGATTCACCGACTATCCTTTGCGCCCGTTATGGCCACCAAACCTGCCAAGAAAACTGCCGCGAAAACAACCGCCGCAGTCGCGTTCGCGTATTCCTTCGATCACAAGCACAAAGTCCAGCCGATGAAGCTGAAGGACCTGCTTGGCGGGAAGGGTGCAAACCTTGCTGAAATGACCACGGTACTGAAGCTTCCGGTACCTCCCGGCTTCACGATTTCGACCGATGCATGCCGTGCGTACATGAAGGGCGGCTGGCCAAAGGGCCTCGATGTCGAAGTGGCTGCGCAGGTTGCCAAGGTAGAAGGCCAGATGGGACGTAAACTCGGTGACCCCAAGAACCCGCTCCTGGTTTCGGTTCGATCAGGCGCAAAATTCTCGATGCCGGGCATGATGGATACCGTCCTCAACCTCGGACTCAACGACAGGACCGTTGTCGGCCTGGCCAAGGTCATGAACGACGAGCGTTTTGCCTACGACTCCTACCGTCGCTTTCTGGCAATGTATGCGCGCATAGTTCTTGACGTAGGGGGTTCACAATTCGAACACGCCTTCGAGAAGGCAAAGGCGAAGGCGAAGGTTTCGAGCGACGCCGCAATTCCTGCCGCGGCGCTGAAGGCACTCTGTGACGACTACAAAGCGATCGTAAAGAAGGCCACAAAGGCCGAGTTCCCGCAGGATCCAAAGGTCCAGCTCAAGGGTGCAATCGAAGCCGTGTTCAAGTCCTGGAACGGTGCCCGAGCCATCACCTACCGAGTGCGCGAACGAATTGCCCACGATCTGGGAACCGCCGTGAACGTGCAGTCCATGGTCTTCGGAAACATCGATGACAACTGCGGCACCGGCGTCGGCTTCACCCGGAATGCGTCGACCGGCGAGAACAAGCCGTACGGCGACTATCTCACGAACGCGCAGGGCGAAGATGTCGTTGCCGGAATCCGCAACACCGAATCGCTCGACGACCTGCAGCGAACCTTCCCCAAGTGCTACACCGAACTCATGGCGATCTTCGATCGCCTCGAGGCCCACTACCAAGACATGTGCGACACCGAATTCACGATCGAACAAGGCAAGCTCTGGATGCTCCAGACCCGTGTCGGGAAGCGAACCGGCGCAGCGACTCTTCGTATGGCCGTTGAAATGGCAACGAAGCCTTCTGGCCCCACGAAGTGGAAGATCTCCAAGGAAGAGGCGCTCCTCCGAGTAAACGCCGATGCCCTCGATCAGGTGTTGCACCCGCAGTTCTCCGGCACGGCGACGGTGCTCACGAAGGGCCTCGGAGCGTCGCCGGGAGCGGCCGTTGGAAAGGTCTACTTCACTGCAGACCAGGCGGTCGATGCGGTTGATCGCGGCGAGAAGGTCATCCTGGTCCGGAACGAAACTTCTCCGGAAGACGTCCACGGCATGTCGGTCGCCGAGGGCATCCTGACCGCCCGCGGTGGCCTCGTGTCCCACGCCGCCGTTGTCGCTCGTGGTTGGGGTACCCCGGCGGTCGTCGGTGCCGAAGCCGTGAAAATCACCAGTGACAAGTACTTCGAGGTCGATGGCATACGCGTGAACGAGGGCGACATGCTCTCCCTCGATGGCGCGAGCGGCGAAGTCATGCTCGGTGAGCTCAAAATGGAGTCGGGCGAACCGCCCATGGAGTTCCACACCATTTTGGGCTGGGCCGACCAGATCCGGAAGGGAACCAAGACCGTACGTGGCTTGAAGGTTCGAGCCAACGCCGACAACGGCCCCGATGCCAAGAACGCCATCGGGTTCGGGGCGGAAGGAATTGGCCTCTGTCGCACGGAGCACATGTTCCTTGCCGAAGATCGCTTGCCGATCGTGCGTGGAATGATCCTCGCTGAGACACCCAAGGAAGAGGCCGTGGCGCTTGAAAAGCTCCGGAAGGCCCAAAAGGCAGACTTCGAGGACATCCTTCGCGAGATGGACGGACTCCCCGTTACGGTTCGTCTCCTCGACCCGCCGCTTCACGAGTTCCTGCCTCCGACCGAAGAGTTGAAGATCAAGCGGGCCGTAAGCGGGCTTACGAAGCTGGAAGAGAAGCTCCTTGAGGCTGCCGAAGCGTGGCATGAGTTCAACCCCATGATCGGCACCCGTGGCGTACGTCTCGGCGTGGTGAAGCCGGGTCTTTATGCGATGCAGGTTCGTGCGCTGATGGAAGCCGCCGCGGCTCGGGTGAAGAAGGGTGGCAACCCCGTCATCGAAGTCATGATTCCGCTTACCGTTACCCGTGAGGAACTTGCGGTCGCCCGCGGCTGGTGCGAAGAAGCGATTGCCGAAGCGAAGTCGAAGATGGATCCGAAGGCCGCAAAGCGTTTGGACGTCACGATCGGAACGATGGTTGAAACACCTCGCGCCGCCGTCCGCTCCGACGAGATTGCGGAGGAGGCCGACTTCTTCTCCTACGGCACCAACGACCTCACGCAGATGACCTTCGGATTCAGTCGCGACGATGTCGAAGGACGCATGATGACTGCGTACCTGGAACAGGGTCTTCTGAAGCGCAATCCATTCGAGACAATCGATCAGTCCGGTGTCGGTGCACTGGTTGTCGACTCGGTTGCTCGTGGTCGTTCAACGAAGCCTGGACTCAAGCTGGGCGTCTGCGGCGAGCACGGTGGCGACCCGGAGTCCATCGAGTTCTTCTACAACGCCGGACTTGACTACGTGTCATGCTCGCCGTTCCGTATCCCGATCGCTCGCTTGGCAGCAGCACAGGCCGTCATTGGCGCAAGCGCGAAGTCCAACGCCTAGAGCCGAACCTGGTCGTCACCAACCCGGGCACGACGTGTTTGTCTTTTTGTCAGATACCGCAGCGGCCGAAAGGTCGGATTGGTCGTCGTCGCACGGGTATACGGCAAGGGTCATGCCCGAGGGCTTTGCGCCACGACCTTGTTGATGAACATGGCGTAGCGGTGGGGGGAGTTCGACCGGATCATCAGCTCCTCAGAACAATCGGGTTTCACGATCGTTACAGGGACGTCGGTGGACCCGCCGAGTTGTTCAAGAGGTCGATATGGACGCACGTACGCCGATATCGCCATCGGTCATGGTGGTCTCCTCAGAGCGCGCCTGGCGATCCTACCGATCACGAGTAGAACTGTTGGGTGGTTAACGATTTGAAGCATCTGCTGTATCTCCCGCCGTTCGGTCCGCTTTGCGACCCACGATTGCTCGCCGATCTCTCGGCCGAAGCGGAGGAAGCGGGATGGGAAGGTGTCTTCGTGTGGGACCATGTTCTTCGACCCCGCGAGGAGGTAGTCGACGTTGCCGACCCGTGGATCTGTCTCTCGGCTATCGCGATGGCGACGTCGCGTATTCGAATCGGGCCGCTCGTGACGCCGATCACTCGGCGGCGGCCGATCAAATTGGCGCGTGAGATCACAACGCTTGATCATCTCAGTCGAGGACGGCTCACGATGGGGTTTGGATTGGGAGTAGACACCGGCGGCGAACTCTCGCGTTTCAATGAGGTGATCGCCCCGAAGACTCGGGCGGATCGACTAGACGAGGGGCTGGCGATTCTCGACGGCCTGCTTACGGGCCACAGCGACTTCGCCGGTACCCATTTCCGGGTCGACGACGTGGCCTTTGGACCGCTACCAGTACAGCGTCCCCGTCCGCCGTTTTGGTTCGCAATTCGCGGTGCCGCCAAGAGGCCAGCGTTGCGGGCGGCCGCCTACGACGGGATCATCCCAATCGAAATGGAGCTCGACAGAATTCGCGAGCTGCTCGAACTGATCCATGCCCATCGAGGGTCGCTTGACGAATTCGATGTTGTTGTTTCGGACACTGCGGGCATCGGGCCGGATGCAACCTTCGACGAGATGTCTTCTGCAGGAGCGACCTGGGTTACCCGACGAGTGCCTGTCGGAGCTACAGCAAACGATGTACGTGAACTTATTAAACGGCGTTAGCGGAAGTCAGGTCTTTACGACCTTCGGGGCTTTGGGGAGGTTCTGACGGATAATGTCGTTGCCGTCCTCGTCTGTAGCCCCGACGGCAACCAGTTCGGATCGATCGATGGCGGTATGCCCCGGGCAACGAAGCCACTCTTCGCCGGGTTTGATCTTCGGGAATCGAAACGACCCCAGCCCGACTCGCGAGCCATCCTTCTTGATGAACCACCACTTGTAGATCTTGCCGACTTCGAAGTCGTTCACATAGAGCCATGCGTACGTTCCGGCGTTTTGCTGCTCGATATAGACCCAGCCCTTCGGCTTGGTCTTCGGGTCCGCCTGCACAGCGGCCGGCACGCCGGGGAGCGACACCTTTGCGAAGGTGATTCGTTCGCCTGGCTGCTCGGGACTGTCGTCGGCGACGAGTCGTTGCACGCCGAGAACAGACCCCGCACCAAGGGAAAATGCAACCGCGCTGGCCGCCACCAGTTGCTTGGTACGGCGAGAGCGCAGACGCCTCGGTGTAGGGAAGGCCTCATCGCTTCCTCGGGCGGCGGCGGGTTCATTCGCCAACTCAAGAGACGCCGCATGGAAGATCCGATCCCGCACGGTGGGACTTGGCTCCAGCCGCTCGCCGATGATCGAGGACGCCAATTCCGTTGAATCGAGGAGATCGGCGATCGGCCGAAGGACCCGCAATTCCGAGGCGCAGAATTCGCATGTGTCGAGGTGACCCCGCATCTTGCGGGCGTCGCTGTCCGACATACCTCCCAGAAGGTACGCGCCGAGGCTTATCGTATGCTCACAAATCATCTTGGGGGTTCCGTCAGAGCCAACGTTTTGACCGCTGTTATTCATGCCAACCCATCTCCTCGAGAACAGCTCGCAATGATTTCAAGCCGTAGAAGACCCGAGTCCGCAACGTCGCCTCGGGAATACCCAGGACGGAAGCAATCTCGGAATAGGGGCGATCTCGAACGTATGTCAACACCAGTGCATCTCGTTGCTCAGGAGTAATGCGTCGTAGCGCTTCTTCCAACATCCACGACGACATCATCGAATCAAAGCCTGACTCAACGTAGGCCGATTGGTCGCGACCGAAATCCTCGTCGTGAACGGAGCGACCCTCAAGCGGAAACCGGCGGCTTCGTGATCGGAGGGAGTCAATGCAGACGTTTCGAGCGATTGCGTACATCCAGGTACGAACCGACCCGGTCTCGGGGTCCCATCGATCCGCTGACCGCCAGGCTCGTAAGAACGTTTCCTGTGTTGCCTCCTCAGCGAGGCCGGTGTCGCCCACGAGTCGATGGCAAAACCGGAAGATCTCGCTGCCATGGAGGTCGTAGAGCACCCGCAGGTCGTCAATGGAGCGGGCCGGGAGGTGTTCGTGCGTCGATGCGATTTTCCCAGCGACGCGCGAGTCCCCGGAGTCGGTGGTGATCGTATCGGAACGATCGGTGGGAAGACGCAGGCGGCGGGGAATCGCTATGCCTTTGCGAGGACGAGCTTGAATTCGATGGTCCCATCATCATCGGCCTTCACGAAGTCCACGATTTCTGGTGGCTCAATGCCGTAATCCGGGAGTTTGATGCCGAGTCTGCCCACGACCTCCAGCACCCCACTCCGAAGGCGCGCCTCAGTGTCGAACTCGACATCGCGGGTCACACCGTGCAGCGTGAGTTTGCCCGGAAGGTTTAGCTTGACGGCTTCACCTTTCTCCGCTTGGTCGGGGAGCGTGATCGGGCCTGATGCAACAAACGCAGCCGTTGGGAACTTTTCGGTTTCGAGACCGGTCGTGCGCATCCGACCATCTCGTCGGCTTTCGTCGCTCGTGATCTTGGTCGTGTCCACCTTCACGTTTACTTCCTGAGCGGTGAGTGCTGACCCGGTCCGCACAAGTTTCACGGTGCCCGATACCGCCTCCGTCCGTCCGACTGCATCCACCTTGGCGATACCCCCGACAAAGAGTTCCCGGACCCTGTATCCAGCGGCGGATCCCGCGGACGTCTTCCAAAGACCTTCCGGTCCGTTCGTTGACGCTACCGCCGGACTCGAAGCGCGAGTCGATGCTTTCGTGGTCCCGCCAGCCGCTGCGCCAGCGAGGCCCGGAGTCGTGCTGGTCGTCGCGGCGTCGACGACCCACACAAGCCTCTTCCCTACCTTCGTGCACCGGAGTACGCCCGAAGTGGCGGTGGCCCGAGAACCGGCTTTCGTGCATGCACCTTTGGCCTTGGGCTTCGCCTTTGCTGCAGAGGCACCGGGAGCAAGGGCGAGCAATGCGGCGAGACCCAGCGAAGCCGCGGCGACGCGTCGTTGATTGCGTTTGATGGCGAACCTTCTAAATCCAAATGCTCCTCCGATGGTGACACTTGAGAGTTCAAACGGGGGAGGAGCATCATCACCGTAGAAGTATCGGAGGTAGACAATTGCACCACCGACGGCCACGATCAGGAGGGCAACGAATATGACGAGCAATCTCCGCCGGGGAAACCCTGTGTCTTCGCTGTTGTGCGTTCGAGACGACGATGTCACGCTCCCACCCTTTCCATGAAACTATCTGTGGACTTATGAAATTCGAGTGGACATCGGGTGTCCTGCCGGACTGAGAACGAACCAGATGCTTCCGACCCACTGACCGGTTACATCTCCGGGCGCCTTGTCACGAACCCAGTAGTACAGCGGCCACCCGGCATAGGTAACATGACGAGAACCATCAAATCGCATGGCAACACCGAGCTGGGATCGTCGAAGGCCACCCTCCAACTTCACGTTCCCGAGTGTCTCACCGGACTTCAGCATCACCGGTGGCCACGCGGCCAAGCATCCGCCCTCACACACACTTACATTGTGCGAGTCGGGGGTATACATATACAGCGACATGCCCTTGTCATCGGTGATGATCGGCCCAAGCTTGGAGTCCTTAACCGTCAAGGTAATCGATGGCTTTATCTCGTCGGCGGCCCGTGCCGGGGCAGTAATACCTCCCAGAGCAACTACGGCGATGGCCAAAGAGGCGATTCGGCGATTAGAACGTGAAGCGAGACGCATAAGTTCCTCCAGCATGGGTGACGGCATTCGCGTGAACGGCCGATGTGTTGGCTGTTGGTACGCCCGTGACCGGATTCTTGTTCAGCGAATTCTCAAAATTTTGCGGGCGACAGCACAACCGCTCGCCCGCATCTCGCGCAGTTACACCGCACTGGACTCGAGGATGTGGATCCCGCACGCCGAAGCAAGGCCGATGACATGGGCAAGACCGATACGAGCGCCTTCGATTTGGCGTGGTCCGGCCTCTTGACGCAGGTGGTGGCAAACTTCCCACACATTCGCGATGCCGGTTGCGGCAATCGGATGGCCTTTCGACTGCAGACCGCCGGAGACGTTGACGGGCATCCGGCCAGTCCGAAACGGTGCTCCGGAGTTGAAAAAGTCCACCGCGTCTCCTTCGCCACAAAGGCCGAGGTTGTCGTAGTGCACCAGTTCGGCGGTCGCGAAGCAATCGTGAAGCTCGACCAGGTCAAGATCTTCGGGTCCGACCCCGGCCTGCTCGTATGCCTGCTTCGCCGCGAGTTTGGTCAAGGTGTTGACGTCGGGGAGCACCTGGCAGGCTTCCTGGTAGGGGTCACTGGTCAGGATCGAGGCCCGCACCCGGATGGCACGCTTTTGCTGCGAGGCCGACAGCGTCTTGAGCACTTCACCGCTGACTACAACGGCAGCCGCAGCACCGTCGCAGTTTGCGGAGCACATTGAGCGGGTGTTCGGGTACGCGATCATGACATCATTCATGATCGAGTCGAGGCTCATGGCCTTTGTGTATGCCGCCAGCGGATTCAAGGTGGAGTGACCGTGATTCTTCTCGCTGATCCGAGCAAAGAGTTCGAAATCGACGCCTTTGTACTTGTGGCCGTATTCCATCCCGACCTGGGCGAACGTCCCCGGCATCGCGTCGGTACCGATTCGACCGTCGACGGGTGCCACGGCACCGTAACGACCATCAGGCGTCCATTCCTTGCTGACTGATTTCGAAACGCCTCCCGCACCCAAAAGGCCTGCGCCCGCAAGCTTCTCGACACCAACAGCAAGGCCCATTTTGGACTCGCCAGCCTTGATGCTCATGATCACGGTCCGCAGGGCGGTTGCACCCGTAGCGCACGCATTGGACACGTTGTAGGCAGGTATGCCGGTTTGGCCGATTTGCTTCTGGATCGACTGCGCGATTGCACCTCGGCCCATCAGGTTTCCCGCGGCGAGGATGTCCATGTCTTTCATCGAGACGCCACCATCAGCAATTGCTGCCATGGCCGCCTCGGAGGCCAGGTCCACAACGTCTTTGTCGGGATGCTTCCCGAACTTCGTCATGTTGATTCCCAGGATGTAGATGTCGTCAACGGCCATGATCGATCTCCAGTGCTTCAGATGGTTTGGAAGGTGCGTACTGCAAGAGCGCTCACGCCGGTTCGTAGCCGTAGCTCAGCGCTTCGGTTCCGGAGTCATCGGAACCCAGTGAATAGGTGTTGAGCCGAACCGGCATCCCGACACGTATCTTCTCAGGACTTGGCTCGACGTTGATGATGTTGCCTCGGACGCTTGTTCCGCCGCACTCCACGATTCCGGCAACGAACGGAACGGGCACGCCCGGGGCGGCAAACGTGACGATCGTGAAGCTCCGAAGAATGCCATCGTTGGAGATTTCGACTTCTTTGAACGAGTTTGCGAAGCATGACGCGCACGCGTTTCGCCGATCAAAGAACCGGGCACCGCATTCAGTGCATTCGTTGGCCACCAGATGGGGCGACGGCTCGAGGCGAAGGTACGCAACATGGGGGATGCGAGCGGAAGTCTGAGTAGCCATATTGAGAAACTACCCAACAAGGACCAACGCGAGCCAACTGAGTGCGTTAAACACGGGCATTCCCGTCGCAGTTCGGATCGGCGTTCGTTGCACATATTGCTCGAACGCCCTCGGCGAATCGGTCCACGTCGGTTTCCGTGGTGTCGAAACTTGTCACCCAACGAACCTGGTTGAGACCGGCGTTCCATGTGTAGTGCGGACACCATCGTTGCAACGGATCGATTGCGTGGGCGGGGATGCGGGGAAACAGCGAGTTCACGACCGTTGGGCGTTCAAGGACTACTCCAGGACAGTCGGCGACTGCGTTGTGAAGGCGCGTTGCCATGGCGTTGGCATGGAGCGCACACGATAGCCACAGGTCGTCTTGGAACATCGCAATGAACTGTGCGCTTATGAATCTCATTTTTGATGCCAACTGGGTTGACTGTTTTCTCACCATGGTCCCGATTCGGGCATGCTCGGGCCGGCGGAGCAGCACCGCTTCGCCGTAGGCCATGCCGTTCTTGGTTCCGCCGAACGACAGTGCGTCTATCCCGACTTCAAAAGTATGCGCGCGTAGGGATACTCCGAGAGACGCGGTTGCGTTTGCGATTCGTGCCCCATCCATGTGGACCAGTAAGCCGTACCTATGAGCTGTGTCGCAAATGTTTGCAACTTCCTCGACTGAATAGAGCGTGCCCAGTTCGGTGGACTGGGTGATGGACACGACCTGAGGCCACACGTGATGTTGGTCGAATGCACCGATCATGGCTTCGTCGATATGTTCCGGCCGTAGTTTCGCGTCGGGCGTATGGATCGTGGTGATCTTTGCGCCGAGGAATGCCTCGGGGGCTCCCCCCTCGTCCACATCGATGTGGGCTCCTCCCGCCGCGAGGACGCCGCCCCATCGCGGGAGAAGCGAGGCCAACGCGGTCACGTTGGCCCCCGTCCCGTTCCACGTGAAGAGCACGGTTGTGTCGCCACCGAAATTGTCTCTGAACGCCTCGATCGCCTGGTGGGTCAGCGTGTCCTCGCCATAGGCAACTGCGGGCCCCCTGTTCGCCGATGAAAGCGACTCGAGCACCTTCGGATGGATACCGGACTGGTTGTCAGAACCGAGCCAGCCCTCGGGCGTGGAGAGACAAGCGAGCGTATCGACCATGGACCCTGTCTAGCCCATCGACGTCGTTTCGCTCACGGACCGGTTACCGTGTTGCGACATCCACGGGCAAGGGCGACGAGTTCTCGAAGGGTCGTGCCGTCGATTCCACCGATGAACACTAGGAGATGCTCAGCGCGCAGGTGCTCGGCAAATGCCTGGAGTTCCGTTTGTTCACCGAAGGTCGAAGAGATGATCACCAGGTGGGCGCCGACCTTGCGGGCCAGGTCGATAACCCCACCGACAGGTACGTGTGGGCCGAGATGGTGAACCTGCCAGTGATCCTCGCGTAGGGCAATGGCCGCCATCGTCGCCGGCATCGCATGGGCGTCGCCGGGCGCGCCCAAGACGATTGCGATGCCGCGAGGGCGACCACGGTGATGCGAATACAGCGACGCAAGAATGCGACTGCAAATCTCCGTGGCTCGGTGCTCGACAGCCACCGACTCTCGGCCCTGGTGCCAAAGCGCTCCGATTTCGTTCAACGCCGGAGCGATCAACGTGTCACAAATGTCGACCGCGGAAACACCTCCGTCGAATAAGCGGCTCGTCGTGTGTCGGGCAACCAACTCGTCGCCCTCAAGAAGTGCATCGATCAACCGAACACGCAGCGATTCCCACGATCGGATCCGTAGTTGTGCCGGAGGATCGGTCGGGGTCGAACGAAGTTCCTTGAAACGGTGAACCTCGTCGGCGGTTATCTCGTAACTTCGACCCGTTTTTCGTGCGACGAGCTCACCACCTCGAACCCAACGGTACGCCGTTTGATAGTGGACGCCGATATGGTCTGCGGCCTCCTGGAGATTCATGTGTGGGCAATCGGTAAGGCCATGTCGCGCATGCTCGCTTGTCGTCGGAGGGCCCGTGACGTCGCGCACGCCTCACCATTAAACCAGAGCTGGGAGGGACACGGAAGCTCACGGTGTCACAGGGAAACGCCATACTGGAGCCGGGGCCACGTCGAACGCCGTGATGTTCGGCGAAGTACGTGGAACCGTTGGGGCAGCAGTGGGGATTTTGGAGGAAGACATCTCGCGTGTGCGTGCGGCTACCGACTTTGTCGCGCTTGCGTCGGAACACATTGCACTCAAACGAACAGGTCGGCAGTACCAGGGGCTGTGCCCGTTTCACTCGGAGAAATCACCAAGCTTTTCGATCAATCCGGAGAAGGGGGTTTACTACTGCTACGGGTGCCTGGCGTCGGGAGACGTGATCTCGTTCGTGCGCGAACTCGAACATCTGGACTTTGCTGCGGCGATCGAACGTCTCGCCGCAAAGGCCAACATCACGTTGCGCTACGACAATGAGGCAACCGGGCGCGACCGACTACGTCGCTCAAAACTTGTTGATGCCATGGAATCAGCGGTGGACTGGTATCACGAGCGGTTGCTCTCGGGGGCCGATGCCGGTGCGGCGCGGGCCTATCTGCGGAGTCGGGGTTATGACCGCGAGCTCATCGAACGTTTCAAGATTGGCTACGCCCCCGCAGGATGGGACACCTTGTGCAAGACCTTGAGCTTGCCCACCGATGTCGCCCGCGACACTGGTCTCGGCTATCTGAACAAGATCGGAAAGGTAAACGACTTTTTTCAAAAGCGGATTCTCTTCCCGATTTTTGATCAGGGAGGCGCCCCGGTGGCCTTCGGGGGACGCAAACTCCCGGACGACGACGGGCCGAAGTACAAAAACTCCTCGGAAACCAAGCTGTACTCGAAAAGCCGCACGCTGTACGGACTGAATTGGGCGAAGGCTGGTGTGATCAGCGCGGGCGAAGTCATCGTATGCGAGGGATACACCGACGTCATCGCGTTCCATTCGGCGGGTCTGGCCCGAGCTGTTGCCACGTGTGGAACGTCGCTGGCCGATGACCACTTCACGATGCTGAAGAACTACGCCCGACGCATTGTGTTGGCTTACGACGCTGACAACGCCGGGCAGAACGCGGCCGAGAAGTTTTACGGCTGGGAGAAGAAATACGAAATCGACCTGTTCGTCGTGAGCCTCCCGGAGGGAACCGATCCGGCCGACCTCGCACGGACGCAGCCGCAGCTTCTCCATGATGCCGTGGCGAACGCAAAACCTTTCCTTGCGTTTCGGGTCGATCGTGCGCTGCGGATGGCGAACCTCAAGACTCCCGAAGGCCGCTCACGAGCCTTTGAAGGCGCGGCGAGCGTGGTGATGGAACACCCCAACGCAATCGTGCGTGAGCAGTACCTGCGTGACGTCGCCGCCACCTGCCAGGTCTCGGAATCTCACCTGCTGTCCACTCTGGAAACGTACGGGACCCGGCCCGCCGCCCCTCCTCCATCGCCGGGCAGCGGCCGTCGCCATGACGGCACTACCTCACGCCGGCCGACAGGCCCCGAGCAGCGCGGTTCAAATGACGCGACAACGCGCCCTTCGACTCCGCCATGGGCCGATGAAGCCCCGCCCTACCCTGAACACTACGAATCTTGGTCCGACGACGATCGAACAGCACCCCCATCTCGGAACTGGGATGACCGGCGGAGGGTTGGCCAGGCCGGGTTCGAGGGACCGAGGCGTGCGGTGAACGCTGCGGTGAGAGGCCGTGTCGCCCCGCGCGCCAGCTCGGCGTCGTTGCGCGCAGAGGCGGTGCGCTCCCGATCGGCTCGAGCGGAGGAGGAGGCGGTCCGATGGATGATCGCCGACCCCACCCGGGTTCACGGATGGATTATGCCGATTCTGTTTTCCGATCCTGATCTTCATGAAATCGTCTGCGTGTTTCAGCGCGAAGGCGACCTTCATCGGGCGATTGATGCCTGCGAGGAGGCCCAACAACAAAAACTTGCCGGGCTTTTTCGCCGACTCGCCGTTGATGTCCCGGCGACCGATGATTTTGAAGATGCCCTCGCGCTTTTGGTTGCAAACACCGTGGACCGGGTCGTGGACTCCATCGACGCCCGTCGAGATCAGGCCGCTCTCGAGGAATTGGCGGCAATCGGGAACCTCAAACACCTGCAATTGGGCCTCCGCGATTCCCATTCACGTTTTGATGCCCTGGCACAGTTGGTACCCTGGCTTGCAGAATGGGACGCACACCGCCAGGACGAGACCCTGACCTAGGCGAGCCATCTGAGCCTACGGGGGGTGGCTTTCCACGCGCTGGCGATGATTTGACGTCGAGCCAGTTGCGCGCGGCATATTCCGGTGGGGGAGGTTCGTCATCGGATCCAGTCCGGCAGTACCTCCGCGAGATTGGACGCGTGGCGCTGCTCAACGCCGAAGGCGAAGTTCGTCTGGCGATTTTGATCGCCGCCGGAATCCAGGCGGAACTCAAATTGGCCGAGTTGGCGGCCGACGGCACGTTGGAATCGATCGATACCGTCGAGCGCCGCCGGACGATCCGCGAACTCGAACTGACAAAGGTGGCCGGCGAAGGCGCGAAGTCGGACTTGACAAGCGCAAACCTCCGCTTGGTCGTGTCGATTGCAAAGCGGTACACGGGCCGGGGCATGACGCTGCTCGATCTCATCCAGGAGGGCAACCTCGGGCTGATGCGTGCTGTCGAGCGTTTTGACCACACCAAAGGTTTCAAGTTCTCCACCTACGCGACCTGGTGGATCCGTCAGGCCATCAGTCGGGCGATCGCCGATCAGGCACGCACGATTCGGATTCCTGTCCATATGGTCGAAATCATTCAAAAGGTTCTTCGCACCCAACGCGAGATGCTCCAGGAATTGGGCCGAGAGCCGACTGTCGATGAAATCGCTGATCGCGTCGAGATGTCACCGGCTCGTGTGCGCGAAATGCAGCGACTGGCCTACGACCCGATCTCGCTTGAGTCGCCCGTTGGCGAAGACGACGGATCCACCCTGGGCGACTTCATCGAAGACTCCTCGGCGATCGCACCGGCTGACGCCGCCATGCGCCAACTCCTGAACGAGGCCGTCGAACTTGCGCTGGAGGGCCTGTCGGACCGAGAGCAAGAGGTGGTTCGAGCACGCTTTGGTCTCGTCAACGGTCAGCCGAAGACACTTGAGCAGGTCGGGAAAGACTTCAACGTCACCCGAGAGCGGATCCGGCAAATCGAAACGAAGACATTGGCGAAGCTTCGTCACCCTCAGCGTTCGCAGAAGTTGAAAGAGTACCTCGACGAAGGCTGACGAAGGCTGACGAAGGCTGAAGTCAGTCGGCGGTTTCCGTCGGACGGGTTTGGGCAGGATCACTTGGATCTCGCCACCGGTTGCTGTTTGCTCGCACGCCGCGCAGGCTTTCCTCAGCCTCGCTGAGCAACTCCTTTGGTGACATCTCCGTGCCACCCTGGGCGCGGTGCGCAGCGCCGACGCTCACCGAAACCTCCAATTTGCTTCCCGCTATGTAGAACGGCTGGTTGAGGGCCGCTGCGATTCGGTCGGCAACGTCGATTGCGTACGCCCGTCCGATTGCCGGCTGTAAGCCACCGAGCAGCACGGCGAACTGATCCGCAGTCGAGCGGCCTACGGCGTCTTCAACCCGCACCATCGTTCGGATTCGACGAGCCATCTCCTGCATGATCTCGGAAACGTCAGCTTCGGAAAAACCTTCGATCATCGTCTTGTGTCGATCGATGCCAACGCTCAACACGGTGAGGTGATCGCCCGACCGTCGGGCGCGGTGTATTTCGGCGTCGACGAGTTCGATGAACCTGGCCCGGTTCGGGATTTGCGTCTGCGGGTCGACCGCAGCTGCCGACACCAACTGGCTTTCGGCAAATGCTCGGCCGGTAACGTCACGGACCGTGATGACGAACGCGTTGAACCTTCGGTCGGACGTGCGGTCGCGAATGAGGAGATCGACGAAGTGGTCGGGCGTTGCGGGCGTTCCTTCATGGCTCGTCGGTAGCGACGAAACGACGCTCACCACGTCGCGTGAGCCGACGCAATGCGCAAGCGCGACGTGTACACGGTCGAGTTCTGCGGACTGCAGGGCCTCGCCGAGGGTGAGGCCAACGATGGACTCATTGCTTTGACCCAGCACACTGGCCGTCGGCCCGACCGCTTCTCGAATGAATGCGTCCTGAACGATCATCACGACATCGTCGATGTCGGCCAGGAGATCGGTTGAGCGACCGGCGATCTGACGCTGCTGCAAGACAAATCCGCCGGCGGTTAGACCAAGTGCAACGACGCCGATTGTGATGATCACGGCTGTAGCCGCGATGGCCGAGAACGTACCGGACTTCTGCAGCTGAAACGTGAGGGCGCCTCCTCCGATCAGCAAGACCGCGCTGAGCGCGGCCGATGACGACAGCAGCAGCCCTCGGGGCTCGTGGTGGCGCGGTTCGTTCATTCGGTGCAGTCATCGGCATCGACAATCAGCGCCTTGAAGGGATTCTCCGCCAGCGTTGAAATGCCGCACACGACTGTCTCTCGGAGAATACGGTTGTTTGGTGCAGCTCTCCGAGGCACCGGGCCGTCGTCTTCGAATGACGGACTTGGGGTACTGTCCAACGGCTTGCATCGCCGCCAATTGGCCGGTTGTCGGCGTCCCTCTCTGATTCGCAGTGCCGTCTCGATCCCGTCGGATCAGGAATTGCGAACTGCTCGGATGTAAATCGGAATTGCGCTCATGAGCGGCAAACCGGTAATCGGATCGTAAGCAGACTTTGCATCGCTCAGCCGGCCGGTCGTATCGCCCAACACCCGAGGTTGTGCTCCTGGTCCGAGGTCGCCAGGAAGATCCCCCCAGGAATGGGCCATCGAGACCGTTCCTTCTCGAACGTCGGGCGCTGATTTTGCAGGTACAAGTAGGGTCGCCCGTGTGGATGTGATTTCTACGAGGTCACCATCGGCAATCCCGAGTTTTGCGAGTTCGCTCGGATGCATGTGCGCATACGATGTCGATTCCTTGGCGCGAAGTACCTCCAGCTCACGACCCGTCGAGTTCAACACGCCCTTCAGGCGACGAGATGCCATCCGGTGGGTGAACACCTCTGGATCGAAGCCGTCGAGTGATCCGTAGGAGTTCGATGACGCTCGAATACCTCGAAGTTCGTCGGCGACGCCTTCGGGCGCAACCTGAAAGCGGCCGCTCGCATCGGCGTCCGCAGGCTCGACGGTCAAGGTGAGGTGAGGCTGCAACGATCCGCCCTCACCCGATCGCAACTCATTCCATGGCACCCTGGCGTGCGGATAGCTGAGCTCCAAAAGCTCATCAGGGGTCGGATTCATATCCGGCGTCACGGCGCCACCGGGGAGGTCCAAGGCCAAACCCATTCGTTTCGCCAGTTCGACGAACAAGGTGGCTTCGTCAACGAGTTCCGGATCGGGCTCGATGATGACAGGGGTGTACATCACGTAGGGATCCTCGAACCAGCGATCGACGTTTGTGGGGACGTCGGGTCGTTCGAGCGATAGCTTCGAAGGGAGGATGTAGTCGGCGAGACGCGCCGTTGCCGACACGCGGATATCGAGCACGACGTGGAGTTCGAGGTCTTGTAGGGCGGCAATGACGTTCTGCTGATCGGGCCACGCTAGAACGGGGTTCCCGCCGACGGTGAAGAGAGCACGGATCTGACCTTCGCCGGGCAACAGGATCTCGTCGGCCAGGGCCGCTGTCGGGGCCTGCCCAAGGATCGTGTGAAGGTTTCGTACCCGCGCCTTCGGTCCTGCCGTCAGAGCCTCAGGGCGCGGACCATTCACCTGTGCTTTGGGAGCCCGTGGACGCTCGTTGAGCGAGAGGATCCCAGTCGGGCACTGCACGGTTTCACCTTCTCTCGGGAAACGTCCTCCGAGAACGTTGAAGCACGCCACGAGGTGCTCCATGAGCGTGCCGTGCGGTGCCATGTTGGGCCCGGTCCCGCAGATCGAATACCCACGGGGGCCGTCAGCGAACAGCCGCGCCGCAGCGACAATCTGCTCTGCGGGCACCCCGCAGCGCGCCGACGCCCACTCCAGGTCAAAACCGTTGAGCGCGCCATGGAGTTCGGGCACACCCGTGACCCACTGCTCGCAGAACTCCGCATCGATGCGGCCCTCGTCGAGGATCACCTTCAACATGGCGCCGAGCAGGGTTGGATCTTCGCCCGGAATCACGGCGAGATGCAGGTCGGCCATTGCGGCCGTCTCCGTCCGACGCGGGTCGATCACGATCAGCTTCAGACCTCGTTTCTTGGCGTCGCGTAGCGAGGCCAAGGGGTTCACGAAGGTCGGGCCGCCGGGGATACCGAACATGGAAACGGCCATGTTCGATCCGACCACGAGCGAGACGTCGGCCGTCGACCACGGTGGCGGACCAGCGGCCCACGATCCAAGGCGCAGGGGCGTGACCATCTTCGCCGGCTGGTCGATCGTGATCGAGGTGTAAAACGAAGGCGAGCCGGTCGCCTTGTGAAACGCTCTGATCAAGGGGTGGGCGGCGGCGTATTGGAAGGTCGCCGTGCCGCAATAGGACGCCATTGCCCGGGGCCCGTGCTGGTTGATGATGGCCATCAATTTCTCGGCGATTTCGTCGAGTGCGTCCGATGTCGACATCTCCACGAAGCTGCCGTCGGGACTGCGTTTCAACGCTCGGCGGAGTCGATCCGGATTGTGATGCTGATCGCCGAGGTGGCGACCCTTGATACACGTATACGCGCCGAAAATCGGGTCCGCGCTATCTCCGCGAACGCCAAGGATCTGGTTCGCGTCGGTGTCGACCTCGACCTCTATGGGGCACGCCGCATGGCAGAAGCGGCAAAAACTTCGCTTTGTAACGATTGGTGACTTCGTATCCATCGGTGCCTCCTGAGTTTCCCCACTATCGCAAACACCGTGGTCGATGTCCTAACTGAGACCGGGGAACGCTTCGGTCAGGGGATTGCGACCGCGGCTGGCAGCTGCTGAGCGATAGCTGAGAGCCAACGGTCCCAAGAGACCACGTGGCCTCAAGGTTGGTGCAGTTCCGGCCGACGGAGGGGTGTGGCTTTGCCTCTTATTCATCGAACCAGGCCCCTTGAACTTGAATGGTTGGGCTTCGTCGTCGGCTTGGCGCTGATCACCTTTGCTACAAACCGCGGCGCCCTCGGGCGAGTGGTGTGGGAGTCGAACCTCGCCCTCTTCGTCATTGTGGTGATCGCGGCCACGCTTTGCATTGTGGCTGCCGTTTTCGTGTTTGCGATTGCGTGGCGTGATGACAACGCCGAAGGGTGCACCCTGTCCTCAGGACTCCTGATCATGTCGATTTTGCCGCTCGTGCACGGAGTCACTGCGCCGGGAATCATCTACGGAGACAACGACGCAGTCATGGCGTCGGCCTATCTTGCCCTACCGATCGCTGTTTTCGCGATGTCTCCACTCTTGATTCCGGGCCGTGCCTTTCGTCGGGCCATCGGAAAGTGTTGGCGGGCATGGTGCGTTGGCTGGGTGTCGGTCGCGACTGTCGCCGCGGTCGTGTTCCTTGTCTGGCCGAACGTCCTTACCGTGCCGGACCGTTCCGGGGTGCTCAATATCGCGGTGATCGCAGTGTGTGCGGCCGCCCTTGCGGTGCTGTCGCACCAACAGTTGCGTCTGTTTTGGATTAGCGAGCGCCCTTCGACGCTCGTGGCCTCGTTTTCAATGGCCTTTCTTGGGCTGACCTCCTTGGCGTGGACTGGGGACCGGCCGTTCAACGTTGGTTGGTGGTTGGTTCACCTGCTTGACATCACCGGCGTTTTCGCCGGATGTTTCGCGTTGGCCTTTTCCCATCGGAGCCAGACTTCTGTTCGAGAACTCTTGGCTCCGGTAGCTACGCGCGACCCATTGGCGGCGTTGGAGCTAGGACTCTCGCCGACCGTGCATCGATTTGTGAGGTCGTTGGAATCAAAGGATCGGATCACGCGAGATCACGTTGTGCGAGTCGCCGAAGCGGCGATTTCGGTCGGGGTTGCAATGGGCCTAAACGAACGCGAGCTTCGATTTCTGGGTCTAGGCGCGCTTCTCCACGACATCGGAAAACTGAACGTCCCCGACGAGATTCTCAAGAAGCCAAGCGCACTTAGCGATCAAGAGTTCGAGGTAGTGAAGCGTCACCCCGCTGACGGTGAAAAGTTGCTTTTGGCCGTGCCGTCGCTCGTCGGTGCGGCTCGGTTCGTGCGTGGTCACCATGAAAGAATGGATGGTCGAGGGTATCCGGACGCGAAGTCGGGGGCAGAAATTCCCCTGGGGGCCCGCATTATCGCGGTGTGCGACTCCTTCGACGCGATGCGACATTCGCGCCAGTATCGCAAGGGCATGAGTTGGGAGCAGGCCACCGAGATCATGCGACAGCACGCCGGGACGCAATGGGACCACGACATCGTTGAAACGACGCTTCGAGTCATGTTCGGCCGCACCGACGAGGGAATCGCGTTGGAACGGGTCGGACGGCCCGATGTCGATTCAGAACTCGCTGGACTGGTTGGTGAACCAATGGACAGCTGCGGTTGCGAAGATGCGCTCCCGAGCCGCGCTGTTTCTGGGGCGGCGAGCTTGTCTCGCTGAATTCAGGGCCCTGGTTTGGAAAGCGCTTTCTCACGTGCAACGCTAGAGGGGTCCTATGACTCTTTCCCACCCCCTGACCGAACACCCGGCACAACTTTCTCGCGTTGACACAGAGACCCTTCTCTCGCGTTTCGCAAAGGTGTCAGAGGCCGTCCTTGATTCCCTCGGCCCGATCGAGTCGGCCCGATTCCTTGCCCGTGCCCGGCGCGCGATTCAAGACGGTTGGGGGCCTCTCGCACGTCTCTACGGCGCGGACCGCGCCGATGATCTCGTGGTCGAGTTTGGCGTTCAGGCAGCGACAGCGGCCGCAAATCGCCCGGTGTCGCTGCGCTGCCTTGATGCCGTGCGCGAAGTCGAGCCGACCTGGTTTCAAGATTCGGTTCAACTTGGCTACGTCGCATACTGCGAGCGTTTCGGCCCCACCGTAGGTGATGTTGAGTCGCGGGTTTCCTACCTTGAGGAACTCGGGGTCACCTATCTTCACCTGATGAACGTGATCGAACCGAGACCCGAGCCGAACGACGGCGGGTTTGCGGTGGCCGACTATCGCAACGTTGACCCCGCCCTCGGTACGATCAGAGATCTGGAAGTTCTGGCCGAGTCGCTGCGATCATCGGGCATCAGCCTCTGCGTCGACCTGGTCATGAATCACACGGCTCGTGAGCATCAGTGGGCCGTGGCGGCTCGGGCCGGCGACGAAGATAAGCGTGCCTATTATATAGCGTTTCCGGATCGGACCGAGCCCGATCGGTGGGAAGCGTCGCTTCCCGAAGTGTTCCCAGAAATGGCGCCCGGCAACTTTACGTACGACGATGACCTCAAGTCGTGGGTGTGGACCACCTTCAACAGCTACCAGTGGGATCTCAATTACCGCAACCCAGCAGTGCTCGGCGAAATGCTCGCTGCGATTCTGTATCTCGCCAATGTCGGTGTTGACGTGTTCCGCCTCGACGCGGTTGCCTTTACCTGGAAACGACTCGGGACCAACTGCCAGAACCAACCCGAGGCCCACCTCATTGCGCAGCTCCTGCGCTCGTTCACGCAACTTGGCGCACCCGGGGTTCTCCTCAAGGCGGAGGCGATTGTGGGGCCACGCGAGCTCACCGGTTATTTGGGTGCTCACGGTGACCAGGGCGAACGGGCCGAGTGTCAGCTGGCCTATCACAACCAGCTCATGGTGTTGATCTGGAGCGCGTTGGCGAGTCGCGATGCGATTTTGTTGCAGACGTCGATGAAACGGCTGTCACCCACGCCGAGCGGCGCAGGGTGGGCGACGTACGTTCGCTGCCACGACGACATCGGTTGGGCGATCGACGACGATGACGCCGCCGCCGCCGGTATCAGCGGGGCACTGCATCGGTCGTTCCTCGCTGACTTCTACCGAGGTGACTTTCCCGGCTCCTTTGCGGAGGGGGCAGCGTTCAGCGTCAACGAAGAAACTGGCGACGAACGCACCTGCGGGACTACGGCGTCGCTCGCCGGTCTGAGCCGGGCGGTCCGCGCCGACGATGGGCTGGCGATTCGTTTGGCTATCCGCCGAATTTCGCTGGCGTACGGACTTGCGGCGTCGTTTGGTATGCCGCTTCTGTACATGGGCGACGAGGTCGGACAGTGCAACGACCTGTCCTATCTTGAGGACCCGGCGCATGCCGACGATTCGCGGTGGATGCAACGTCCACGTATGGATTGGTACGCGGTCGCTCGATCAGAAGAGCCGGGCACGGTCGAGTTCGAAATTCGGACCGCCCTGACCCACGTGTTCCGAACTCGGGCTGCGACGGGTGCACTCGTTCAGGGTGGTGACGTCTGGATCGTGGAGACCGACGATCAGCGCGTGTTTGCGTTTGGGAGGTACCACCCCCGCAGGGGCCGGCTGCTTGGCGTCGCCAATGTGGCAGAAGTCGAGGTTGACATTGCACTTACCGTCTTTGAGGCGGTCGGCCTGTCTCGTCGATCGTTGGACGTTCTCGGTACTCCCGGTGTTGGGATCTGGGACGATAGGCTGCACATTCCCCCGTTGACTCTTGCGTGGTTTACCGACTCTCTCGGGGAGTGCGTCGTTCCGTTTTGAGCGCGAACGGCCGCATTAGTCGCTCTTGGCCAGGATCCGCTGCCAGCGAAGCGATGGAGCATCGCCTTTCGCGAGGACGGGCAACCACGAACGAAATGGTCCGATGGCAATCGCAATGCAGAGTGCGAACAGGACAGCTTCGGCGCAGAGCACCAGACGCAAGCCGACACGATCGCCGATCAGGCCGGCAACGACCACGGCGAATCCGTAGCTGACTCCGATCACTGATTGCTGAATCGACATAATGCGGGCGCGCGCGAATTCGGGAGCCTCACGTTGCATCAATGCTCCGAAGAGCACGAAGTAGACAAGCGCCCCTGCTCCCAACATGAAGGCGAACGGATATGCGACATGGGGGCTCGTGGCGCGAGAGTAACCGAGCAAACCAAGTACGCATATTATCGATCCGCCGAACAATGCTCGCGGGCGGCCAAAGCGAGCAACCAGGCCAGCGGCAACCGTTGCGCCGATGATCGATCCGAAGCCCTGGAGTGCAGTGAGGCGACTCGCCAGTCCCGGCGAGTTTCCGAGAACGTTCTGGGCGTAGATCGGAATCAATCCGACCCAGGTCGCGATCGTCATCTGGATGCCGAAGAACGCGACGAGTGCGAACCGGCAGCCCCGCGACCTCCAGAGTTCATGCCATCCAATTCCGAACTCCTCGAGCAACGAGGTGGTTCGCAACCCACCCTCCGGCCGTGCAACCCGGAAATCGCCGCGCGCCGAGGCGACCCCGAAGAACAAAATGACGAACGAAGCTGCATTGATGGCGACCACCGCAGAGGGAGCGAGCCACGAAGCGAGGGCGGCGGCGAGCAACGATCCGAAGATTCGGCCGCTGTTCCAACACACGGTGAGGAGGGATATTGCCTTGAGTAACTCCGATCGTGGCACCATCGCCGGTATGAGCGCCTGAGCGGCAGGGTTGGCGACTGCGCCAGCTGCGCCCTGCATAGATATCAGCACGGTCATGAAGGCAACACTGGGGTTCGAACGAAGGTGAAGTGCCAGCACCGTCGTGGTCAGCGCCTGAGAAGCCAATGCCCCGAGCAACATCTTGCGCCGATCGAACCGGTCGGAGAGCACACCGCCGAGTGGGGCCAGCAGACCCGACGTCGCAAAGCCGATGATGCTGACGAGACCGGTCGCTGATGCTTTGCCGGTGATCTTTGCGACCAGTACGCCGACGGCGATCATTTGCATCCATGTGCCGATGTCGGACACCGTTGCTGCCGACCAGAAGATGGCGAAGTTCCGGTGGCGAAGCGCGCTCAGGGGACCAGGGAGCTTCATAACGACGTTGCTTTCCCCATGCCCGCGAGTCTCCCATCTCCTCAATCGGCGAACCGGGTATTTCGCGGCGACGGCTCTGCCATGATTGGCGGCGGTGAGCACCGACTGGACCGTCGTACTGGAGCGCGAGTGCGCGGAATGCGGTGCCAATGTGCACGAATTGCCTCTCGAGGCCCTTGCCGTCGCCTTGCGAACCTCGATCGATGACTGGGTGGCGCTGCTCCAGGACCACGATTCTCGAAGCAATTTGTCGGTCAGCCCGGCGCCAGGGGTGTGGTCAGCGGTTGAGTATGCATTCCACATTGCTGACATGTTCGATGTGTTCCAGGAGCGAGTCTTTCTGATGCTCACCGAGGACAGCCCGCAATTTTCGGATTGGGTACCTGATGAATCAGCCGAGTCGACTCCTGCCCGCACACCGGAGATGGCGGCCGCCGTGGTCTCGGGAGCCGGAGAGCGCTTTGCGGCAGTCTTTGAATCGCTCCGCCATGATTTGTGCCAACGCCCAGGCTGGGGAGCGAACGGGTTCAATTTCACCGTGCTGAGCATCGGCCGCTATGTTCTCCACGACGTCCTCCATCACCTCGTTGACGCCACTCGTGGGCTGGCGTCTGTCTCCGCGAAAGGATCACAATGACTGGTCGACTGTCGGGCAAAGTCGCCGTTGTAACGGGTGGAGCTTCCGGTATCGGCAAGGCAAGCGCGCGTATGTTTCTTGCGGAGGGAGCCTCCGTCGTGGTCGGTGACCTGAACTCCGCGAATCGAGAGATGCTGATTGCTGAGACTGCGGCGTCGGGTCACGGGGATCGATTTCGCGCCACTCGCGTAAACGTGGCGATCGAAGACGACGTGGCGGCCATGGTTCAGCTCGCTGTCGAATCCTTTGGACGACTGGATGTGATTTTCAACAACGCCGGAATCGGTGGTGCGTTCGGTCCAGTTACCGATCTGACCGCCGATGACTGGGACGAGACCTTTGCCGTGCTGGTGCGCGGTGTCTTCCTCGGAGCGAAGTATGCGGTCCGTTCTATGCGCGCACACGGGGAAGGCGGATCGATCGTCAACACGGCCTCCGTGGCCGGCATCACTGGAGGTAGTGGTCCCGTGGCGTACTCGGCGGCCAAAGCTGCGGTGATCAGCATGACGAAGACGCTGTCGCTCGAACTCGCCGCGGACCGGATCCGTGTCAATGCAATTGCGCCGGGGGCCATTGCGACTCCGTTGCTTCAACAGGGACGTCGCACACCGGTCGATGAAATCGCGTCGACGCTTCAGCCGTGGCCCGACGGTGGGCGTCCCGAAGACATCGCGGCGACTGCGTTGTTCTTGGCGAGTGACGAGAGTCGTTTCATCACCGGGGAGACCATCACCGTTGACGGTGGGCTGATGGCCAGTGGCCCACTTGGTGGGACGATGACGAAGACGGCTCCCAGCGGTTGGGTCGGCATGAACCGTGGCACAACGGGCCAGGGGCCGACGATTCACAAGCGCTGAGTTACCTGATGGGGAGCGCTCCCACGGTGGCCGTTGAACGGGCGCCATGGTGCGCTGATCGTGTGATGAGCGCGGCGGCGGCGAGGAAGAGCGCTGCACCCAGGTAGAACGGGGAGCGGTGGGTGATCTGATCGAACGCGATGCCGCCGAGGAGAGGGCCAACGACCCGCGCTCCCGCGGTCCACGATTGCTGGACGCCGAGCACCTTGCCTCGCGTTTCGGGGTTGATTCGGTTTGCCGTTTCGGCAGCGAGGGCAGGGTTGGAGAATCCTGTTCCGGCGGCGACGATGAAGAGTGCCGGAATGAGGAGCGACCATCGCGATGAAGCACCAAAAAGGGCTAACCCGATGGCCGTCACGAAGGTGCCCCAGACGGCAGGCGTCATCTCGCCGAAGCGTCTCGTAACACGGCCAATGAGCCCCCCTTGAACGATGGAGCTGACGATCCCAACAACTGCCAACGCCCATCCTGCGTTGGACTGGGTGAGGCCGAGATTGTCTCGCCCGAAGGAGGAGAAATGGCTTTCGAACGCGCTGAACGCCAAAGAGGTAAGGAACCCGGCACCGAATAGGAGGGGAAGTCCTGCGTCACGCCAGGTCGTAGCAAGTCCGGCATCGGTACCGTCGGCTCGCATTTCGGTGGCCTGTTGCGCCGCAAGGTGACGCGTTTCGGGGACCCGGATATACATAACGACGGCGTTGACCAGCGACATGGCGGCGAGAAGAAAGAAGGGGGCGCGCGCACCCCCGAAGTGACTCATAAGCGCGCCTATGGCTGGTCCGATGGTGAAGCCGATGCCGAAGGCAGCACCGAGCATTCCAATGAGCGCGGAGCGACGGTGTGGAGGAGCAATATCGGCAATGGCTGCGGTGGCCACGCCATAGGTCCCGCCCGTGATGCCGTCCACGAATCGCCAGAACACGAGAAGCCACAGAGACGTCGCAAGCCCGGTCATAAGAGCCGCAAACGCGGTGCCGAGAATTGCGACCACGAGTACTGGTTTTCGGCCGAACCGGTCCGACAACTTGCCAAGCTGAGGCGCCGCGACAAACTGTGCAGCCGAGTACGCCGCCATCAAGAGTCCGACCATCAGACCGGACGCGCCAAACTTGTCTTTGGCATAGATTCCAAGCACCGGCAGGGCGATACCGAATCCGATGAGATCGATGAGCACCGTCGTCCAGATAGGCCAAAACCCGCGCGGCATGGCTGAGCGTGGCGCTTTTTCGGCGGCGTCGGTGGTGTCAGCTGTGGCCATGGCGGCTTCTCACGCTAGTGGCCCCGTCGTAGTCCAGATTCTCGCGCGGACGGGTGGAGTTGCTGGGTACGACGGAGTTCCTGGGCACGGCTGGATCGCGACGCCTGGCATTGGGTCGGGGTTCCGTGGTCAACTACTCGAATGAGCGCTGAACAAGACATCGCCGGACCTATGGGTTTCGACGTTGACCGGGTCGTGCCCTGGTTGCGCGAACGCATCGACTCGATGCAGCCCCCGCTGACGTGGACGAAACTGGCTGGCGGTCACTCGAACTTCACCTACCGGGTGGTCGATTCGGCAGGCAATGCGTTTGTGCTCCGTCGTCCGCCACTGGGAGAGCTGCTGCCGAGTGCGCACGATATGGCCCGCGAGTTCAAGGTCATGTCGGCCCTCTGGCCGACTCCCGTGCCGGTACCGCAGCCTCTGGCCTTTTGCGACGACCCCTCGGTGACGGGCGCCAACTTCTACGTGATGAGTGCCGCCGATGGGCGATCGCTCTACCACGCGGACGAAGTGGAGGAATGGATCCCGGAGCCATTGCGACGCGAGCATGGATTTCACTTCATCGACGTTCTCGCCGATCTGCACGCGCTCGACCCCTTCGAGATCGGGCTGGGCGATCTCGGACGACCCGACGCGTACGTTGCGCGACAGTTGAAGCGGTGGAAAGCCTCGTGGGACGCTTCGAGAACGCTCGACCTGGCTGAAGTCGATAGTTTGCACGCATATCTTTGCGCGAACACGCCGGAACAGGGACCGGCCCGTCTTGTCCATGGTGACTACGGTTTGCACAACGTCGTGTCGAACTCGAAGGGTCGCGTCGTTGCTGTAATCGATTGGGAAATCTCCACCCTGGGCGATGCAATGGCCGATTTGGCTTACGCAATCAATGCATGGGGGAAGAAGGGCGAAACGAGTCGTCGTGGTGTCAAACCGTCACTGGCTCCGGGCTATCCGGGCGACGACGAGATGCTCGACCGCTACGCCAGGCGCACCGGGATTGACTTGAGTCAGATCGGGTTCTATGTGTCCTTCAACCATTGGAAGACCGTGTGCATCATCGACGGCGTGCTGGCGCGCTATTACAACGGACAGAAGTCGACGGAGGGCGTCGACATCGAGGGGCTTGCGTTCGGTCGCGATGAGGCACTGGCAAAGTCTGTTGCCGCAGCCGACACCCTCGGATATCGCCGAGCGAAATGAGAGATAGTAGGCCTGCTTAGATTCGTTCGAGTTCGGCGCCGTCAAACAGGGGAGTGATGCCGAGTGAGTCCACGTCGGCGTTGAGTTGAGCGTCCGTCGGACGAAGGTTCCACTCGGAGGAGTTCGCCACGGCGACGATGGCGGCAAGGGTTCGAGTATCACTCGATGTGTTGAGGAAGAGGTTCGAATCGGAAAGCACGAAGCGCACCGCATGCGCTATCGCCACTGGGTCGCTGAGCGGCTCGTACCAACTGAACTTGGGGGCGGTTGCCCCTTCCGGCCATCGGCTGCGAGCGACGGACTTGATCGTTTGCATGGCCACGTTTCGGCTGCCGCAGAGTTCGCGTAGTTCAGCAAAGTCTCGGGCATAGGCGTCAATCGTGCTGAGCGAATAATTCCAGGGCAGGAGCACGGCGTCGAATTCGTAGCGTTCGAGGCTGCGCTTGTGCATGTGTGCGATGCGCAGGCCGTGCCCGGTCACGCCAATGTGACGGACGAGGCCCTCGTCGCGAGCAGCGATGAGGGCGCCAACGGCACCGTCGGGAGCAAACGCCTGCTCCCATTCGTCGGGCTCGACAAGGTTGTGGAGTTGAATGAGATCCACGGATTCAACGCCGAGACGGGTCAGCGAACTTTCGAGTTGGGCCCGCGCTCCCGAGCCTTCTCGGATCCCCGTTTTGGTGGCGAGATACACCTCTCCACGGTGTCTCTTTAGCCAGGGGGCAAGCCTGACCTCTGACTCTCCGTACCCCGCTGCCGTATCGATGTGGTTGATTCCGGCAGCGGTCACCTCGCTCAGGATCCGGTCGGCAATTTCTTGGCGACAACCCCCGAGGGCGGCGGCGCCGAAGATAAGTCTTGAGCTGAGGTGACCGGTTGCTCCGAAGAGGTGTCGTTGGACCATGGCCTCAGTCTGACACCCGTGGCCTCTTTAGCAACAGTTTCCGGTGGTGACGCCGACAGCGACGGGCTCGGATTCGGTTGTGGTGTTGCAACCCGTCGGCATGCAGGCCATATCCGGGGCGTCGCCGAGCACGGTATAGATCTCCCAAGCGATGTCGGGGCCCTGGACCCAAACCTTGTCTTGCACTGCGTAGCAACACGACGTGTTCTCCTGTACATCGGTTCCAAGGTCGTTGCCCTGCGCTCGTGTAATTGCGGCCGCTACTTCGGCGGTGGTTTCTACTTCGACGCCGACATGGTTCATGGTGCCCGGCACGCCGCCACCAGCAATGAGAACCAGCTTCAGAGGTGGTTCGGTGATTGCAAAGTTGGCGTACCCCTCGCGCACTTTTGCCGGTTCGGTTTGGAAGAGTCTTGAGTAGAAAGCGATGGCTTCGTCGAGGTCGCCGACGTTGAGGGCAAGTTGGACACGTGACATTGGGATGAACCTCCGATAGATTGACGTTTGTCGATGGATTCAGTGTGGCCAACACATCGACGTTTGTCAATGTGTTTGTGAAATTGCTGGTGAAAGTATTTGTGAATGTTTGCGAGGAATTCAATGCCAGTTCCTACCCGTCTCGTCGCCAAGATCGAGCGCACGCCGTCTCGGCTGTGTTGCGCGCCGCTGCGGACCGAGTTGGTGTCCGGTGCTGATGCTGTAGTTCTGGCCGCACGATTCGCGGCTCTCGCCGACCCGGCGAGAGTCCGTTTGCTGAGCCTTATCGCTAACGCTGTCGATGGTGAAGCGTGTGCGTGCGATCTCGCCGAGCCGATCGGGAAATCGCAGCCGACGCTCAGCCACCACCTGAAGATTCTCACCGAAGCTGGTCTCATCCAACGGGAGAAGCGGGGGATCTGGGCGTGGTACCGAGCGGACGTCAAGGCGGTCGAATCACTGCGCGACGCGTTGGGATAGGAGATATTCGTGATACCCCTGGTCGAGATTTCCTCGCTCTTTGGTGCGCCGAACGCGGAGCGAGATGCCACTGATTTTGCGATCGCCGCCGCGGCGGAGATGTCGGGGTTCTTGTCCGTCACCGGCCCGTCGATATTCGTGCCCGCAGACGTACGTACACATAGTGAACTCCTGCGACTTTTCGAACTGGCCGACGACGAACAACGACGGTTGTGGCGCCACTTCTACGAGCCGAGAAATGCAAACGTCTATCGGGGATGGAGCCCGCGAAGTGCCGACGTTGCGGTTGATATCTTCGACATGGGTTCCGATATCGCCCATGGGCCCTTTCATGTTGATATGTCAACTGACGATATGGATCCGCTGCTCGGTTTCACGCCGCTTCCCGCAGTCGCCGCCCTGCCGGGCTGGCACGATGTGGTTCGCCCCTACTATCGCTCGATGGAGCAGGTCGGCGCTGCCATCATGCGGTCGGTAGCTCGGACGCTCACACTCGACGAGACGTTCTTCGACTCAGCGTTCACGCGCGGCATCTCCACCTTGCGAATCATGCGGTACCAGCGTCGGCCGTCCGATCGCTCTATCGAGGAGTCCGCCGATCCGAAGATGCCGCGGCGTGGTGAGCATGTCGACTCGGGCTTTCTCACCCTTTTGTGTCAGCACGGTGTGGGTGGGCTCGCTGCCAAAATGCCCGATGGCACATGGGTAGATATTCCGCCCGTGGAGGGCCACGTCGTCGTGAACTTCGGTGGCGTACTCGAGCGCTGGACTGGTGGACGAATCCGGGCGACACCGCACCGCGTCGTGAGTCAGGACGTGACTCGTTATTCCATTCCCTTCTTCTTCGAACCGCGCGTCGATGCGGTGATTGCACCTCTCCCGCTGACGGGTGCGGCCCAGTTTGAACCGTTCGCCTACGGCGATCACCTGTGGGCTGCGATGTCGAAGTTTCCCAACTTTACCGGTATCGCCGATCTGCGAACACCACGTGGCCTCCCGACCCGGACCTCATAGCCTGGGCAGTTGCTACCCCGGGGGCTGGTCCGCAACGACACCTTTGGCCATCAGCGTTTCGATATCCGCCGTCTCCAAGCCGGCCCACTCAGCGAGAACCTCGTGGTTGTGCTGGCCGAGGCACGGTGCTGGTCTTCCCAGTTGGGCGGGAGTTTCGGACAACCGAGCGGCACAGGTTGGGCCCCATGCATGGGTGCCTGCTTCGGGGTGTTCGATGTCGGTGAAGTAACCACGAGCGCCGAGGTGCGGATCGCTGTACAGCAAAGCAGCGTCGGCCACGGGGGCCGCAGCGACGCCCGCAGACTGGAGCAGTGACGCCGATTCGGCGGGTGGTCGCAACGAACTCCACTGCGCGAGATGGCCATCGATTTGGTCGTGGTTCGTAAATCGTTCACTCACGGGCCAGCCCGACCATGTCGCCGGCGCATTCGTAAGCGTACAGAGTGACTGCCAGGCTGCGTCGGTCGTTGCGGAGATAGCGAGCCACGAGTCTTCCCCGGCAGCCGGGTACACGCCTTGCGGGGCATCTGTGGGGTGGCGGTTTCCAAGTACCGCCGGCTCGGCATCGTCGAGTTGAGCCCGAATAAGCCGGTCGGCGATCATCGAAATGGCTGTCTCGAACTGCGGCACCTCGATGGTAGTTCCTCGGCCGCCGTCATGGCGCTCCCAAAGCGCAGCGAGGACCGCAAACGCAGTGTGAATACCGGCCACCGGATCAGGCCATGCGATGCCACATTTCCAGGGCCCGACGTTGCGATAACCCATCAGAGCGGTGAGCCCGGCATGTGAATCCAGAACTGGGCCATAGGCGGAGTAGTCCGTAGCCGGTCCGGACCGTCCGTACCCTGGCATGGTGACGTAGAGGAGTTTTGGATTGAGTTCTCGCAGGCGAGCCTCCGAAAACCCGAGATTGGGCATCACGCGAGGGCTGTAATTTTCGATAAGTACATCCACGTTTGGCAAGAGTTTCTCCATCACGGCTCGCCCCTCGGGCCGATTCATGTCGAGGCCCAGAGAACGTTTCGTCAGCGCAAACTTGTTCACAAAACCTTGGCGGTTCCACGGATGGGGGAGCGGGTCATCGTTGGGAAAGAAGTGACTGGCCTGCACGTAGGAATTCGGCATGGTTCGAGCCGTGCGAGCCCACGGCGCTTCGACCATGACGACGTCGGCGCCGAGTTCACTGAGGATTCGAGCGGCGAGCGGCCCGGCCCAAACGCGAGTCAGGTCGAGCACTCGCAAGCCGTCGAGCGGCCGCCGAGGGTCGCCCTTCAGGTCGGGGCCCGGGCTCGGAGCGGCGGCCACGGGAGGGGTCGACGCCTTCGCAGGTGTCGCAGGTGTCGGCGGTGTCGCCGGTGTCGCAGGTGTCGCGGACCACGGGATGCCTTCGATGCGAAACGGCGGGCCGGGGAGGCGAACCTGTTTGCCGTCGACCTCCGTGGTCTGCCACCAGGCTCGCTCCTCAAGGTGAGGATCACGAACGACTTGACTCATCGTGGAAACTGGCCCTGCTGCTATGCGCGCAGACTGAAAGAGTTCAACGGTGTCGGCCACCGTTTGCGTGGCGAGCCAACCTTCAAGCGCCGGTTCGAAGACCTCGTTGTTCACCATGAGGTCGGTAATGGTTTCGATCTCGGGACGGTCGAGTAAGTGATCGAGCCCGGTCAGGGCCAGCAAGATCTCGCCGTGCGCCGCGGTAGCCACGGTCAGGGCAATGGAACCGTCGCCGGCCTTGTACATCCCGATCGGGCTCCCCGGGCCAGCGTAACGATTGCCCATCCGTCGAAGGATGTTGCCAGTGTGGGTGTAGCGAACGTCAGTGAACTGATGAAGTGACGCGAGCGCCTCCTGGTGTGTAACTTCCACGACCTGTCCGCGCCCTTGGATGCTTCGGGCGCGGGCATGCAAGGCGGCCATTGCGCCAATCGCGCCGAAGACTCCAGCGGCGAGGGCGGCTTGGCCGGTGGGGCCGCAAATCGGTTCTCGTTCCGGCGATCCCGATAGGTAAAGGTGTCCGCCGATTGCTTGATCCACGATATCGGCCGATACCCATGACGCGTAGGGTCCTGAATCGCCGAAGGGTGAAATTCGTAGTTGTACAGATGATTCGGGAACGACCGTCGATGAGGGCTCAGGCGGACCGGAATCGGAGGACACAATTATGACGTCGGCGCAGCCGAGCCAGGCATTCGCCTCGACGCTTCCCATCGGTGCGGTCGTGCGCGAAGTTGCCCACGCGGCCCATTTGGCGGGATCGGACCGCAAGCGTGAGCCACAGGGTGGCTCGAGATATACAACCGTTGCGCCAAGGTCGCCGAACAGTTTGGCTGCGTATGCTCCACCGATCGACCCGGCATACTCGACGACAACGAGGTCACGAATGGTGCGCGAGCCGCTCCAGCCTTCGTCGTTCCATCGTTGTGCGGCGCTTGCGTGCTCGACCATCATGCCCCCTCGACACGGAGTTTGGCGCACCACCTTCGATGCTGTCGAGTTCGGGGGTTAGATCTTCCAAAGGATGGGAGTTTCAGATCCTGGCGCAAGTGGCTTCTGTCCGTCCATAACGAACAGTTCGCCGTTTGGCCCGCTGGCCAGGCCTTCGGGTCCATGGAACTTCGCGTTGCTCGTTTTGTTGTCGCGATAGCCAGCCAGCGGGCCCCCGGCCAGAACGGTGATGGCTCCCGATTGCGTGATGGAGAGAATCCTATTGTTGTAGGTGTCGGCGACGATGACGTTTTCCTGCGCGTCTACTTCGACGTTGAACGGGAGGAAGTACGCCTGAGAGGTCTGTGGGCCGGCCAGGGTCGAAACGTCGCCGGCGGGCGTGATCTTCGCGATCCGACTCGGGTTCAGGGCCCCATCGAAGTCAGCAACGAATATGTTGCCCTTCGTATCGATGGCGAGAGAAACCGGCGTGCTGAATCCGGCCGGACCGGCAAGTGTGGCGACGTTGCCGCGTGCATCAATCTTTCGGATCAAACGATTCTGCGAGTCGGCGACGATCACGTTGTTCGTTGCGTCGAGTGCGATATCCGTCGGTTCGTTGAATTGTGCTTCAGCTCGCCGCCCGTCCACCGCGCCGGCTGCGCCGTTGCCGGCGACAGTTGTGACCACGCCGGCCGGGGTGATCTTGCGGATTGCGTGGTTCCTGGCGTCGGCCACGAACACGTTGCCGGCTCGGTCGACGGCCAGCCCGCGCGCTCCGTCGAATCGTGCTGTTGGTCCGGTGCCGTCGGTGAAGCCCGGGGTCGACGATCCGGCGATGGTCGTTACCTGCCCATCGGGGGTGATTTTGCGCACCGCTGAACCATCACCGACGAACACGTTGCCAAGGGAGTCAGTCTCGATGGCCCATCCGTTAGTGAACTGAGCGCTGTCGAAGCGACCGTCGGCGATTCCCCTTTGGCCAGTTCCTGCGACGCGGACGAGGTCGCCGTTCGATGCCGATGCTTTGATGTTGAGAAGCGCGAGGTTGGTGAGAAGGGCGATTGCGCCCATGCCGACCCGAACATTGCGCGACGACGACCATCGTCGGAGAACGGTGCCAACTGTTCCTGGGCGGCGACGGAGCGGGGAATCCAGAGCCGGTCGAAAGGTCATGATTTACTATCGGAACTTCGCAGTAGTTCTAAATACCTAATTTGTAGTATTCGATACCGATTCGTGATTCAAAGTTGTTCGGGTGTTCGTGCGGCTTCCACGCCCCCGTCGACCGAAAGTACTTGTCCGGTGACCCAACTCGAAGCGGGCGACACCAGGTAGAGAACGGCGGCACCGAGATCTTCGGGCGTGCGAGTTCCTTGGCGAGCCGCAACCGTCGTTCGAGGTTGAGCCGGAGCGTCCCCGCTTCGCGATTTCGGCCGCCCGTGCACGTCACGATTTGGAGCTAAGCGCGCGTACTTTCCCTCCTCGTCGAAATGGTGCCGCGTGACGGTAATCGCTATGCTGCGCGGATGTCTCCCGTGTCTGCTGTGATGAGCGAAGAGGACCTGCATTCTCTGATCGGGCATCGCTTTCCGGGAGGTGTTTACCGGATCGCCCACTGGGAGAACTGGTTGCTCACGCACTGCACCGCTCGAGAGCCACTGCCCGACGAACTTGCGCACCCGGTGGTCCTGTTCCATGCGCCGATCCTGGGGGCCGGAACTTCGATCAGCGAGTTGTTCGCGCTTGGCGGCGCATCGGGTGATGCTGGTTCGGTCGGTCTTGAGAGTTACGACTGGGAGTACTTCTCGGCGCTTCACGAGGAGGTCGAGTACCGAGTCGATGGTGGCATTGTCGAAGCCGAACGGACGACGACTGACTCCGGCGGCATCGTCGATCGGGTGGCCTTTGAAATCGAGCTTCGAGACGGCGACATGCTGTGTGCCCGGGTGACGAATCGTTGGAAGTTTCGGAGGGCATCATGACGCCCGTGCAGGTCGGTGATCTCATCCCGCAATGGTCGATGGAATCCGTTGATCCGGGCCGCATGAGAACGATGGCCGCAATCTTGCGCGATCCGTATCCGGTGCATTGGGACCGGGCTGCGAATGCTGCGCTCGGCTTGGAGGGGCGAGTCGTGAACCAGGGCCCACTAAATCTCAGTTACGTGGTGAACATGCTCCTCGATTGGGCGGGACCGTCGTGCGTGCGGCGGCTCACGGTGCAATTCGGACGGCCGGTCCTCGATGGTGATCTTGTGGTTGCCGGGGGACGCGTCACGGCGATAGAGGTGGTTGACGGTGAGACGCGGGCCTATTGCGATGTCTGGTTGGCGCGCGAGGACGAGCACCTGGTTGGTGGTTGCGCCGTCGTCGCCCTTCCTTAGATCGCTTTGGCTAATTCCGCCTCGCCTCCCGAAAGGGGAGATCCCTGTCGTTGGACGGTTCGCGGGGGAGGCCGAGCATGCGCTCGCCAAGAATGTTCTTCTGGATCTCGTCGGTTCCGCCGGCGATTGATTGGGCCGGTACAGAAACCAGGACCTCGGCGACGACGCCGTCTGCCCGGTCCTCGGGCCCTCGGAGCATGCCGTATGCACCTGCGATACTTGTATGTGCACGTAACGAAGTCCGTGCAACGTTGGATGTGGCGAGCTTGCCGATCGAGCCTTCGGCGCCGGGTGGTCGGCCGAGCAGTCGCGCTGCCTTGGCCCGATCGGCGGTCCATCTGCTCACCTGTTGAAGGCTGTGTACGTCAGCAAGCTGCTGGCGAACGAGGGCGCTCTCGTCGTTTCCGTTTGCAGCGGCGCGGGGCTTGAGGAGGTCAGGTCGTCCGGCACGCTGGGGATACCAGCGGTATGTTGCGAAGTGGTCGTCGGCCTCGGCTCGTGCCTCGTTGAGAACGGCGCTGGGCGTGGGCGCATACTTGGGACGGCTGAGCGCACCATACCGTCGTTCGTATGCGAGCGTAGTACTTGCGACGGCCCAGCCCTGGCCGACTTCGCCGATGACGAACTCGGCGGGTATGCGGGCGTCGGTCATGAAGACTTCGTTGAACGACTGGTGGTAGTTCATCTGTCGCAGGGGGCGGACTTCCACGCCGGGTTGGTGCATCGGTAACGCAAAGTAGGTAAGGCCGCGATGCTTTGGAACATCCCAATCGGTTCGTGCGACAAGCATGGCGAAGTCGGCGTGGTGGGCACTCGTATTCCAGACCTTCTGGCCGTTGACGATCCACTGGTCGCCGTCGCGTACAGCGGTGGTGGTGAGGCCAGCGAGGTCAGAGCCCGCGCCCGGTTCGCT
>JANOYY010000030.1:0-40427 GCA_031429095.1 Acidimicrobiia bacterium
CGGGTGGTGACGCTATGCCTTCTTCGCAGTGGGCGCCTCTGCGTCCGCTGGATCGGATTGTGCCGTTGTAGCAGTCGCACGGGTCGTGTCAGCGGCGATCGCCCCGATGGCATGCACTTCGAATACACCGGCCACGCAAACAGACCCGGACACCGACATGTGCCAAGGACCCGCAAGGCTGAGGTCAGGTTCGACAGAGCGTGTTGAGCAGCGCTTCGAAATGGTGCAGCTGGTACAGCGCAAACGTCAGACCGACCGCGCTGGAAAGCACGGCAAGAGCAGTAAGCGAACGGGATCGTGGCGGTGGGTCGAGCAGGAACTCGGCACGGGCTGCTTCACCCAATCCGGCGAACCCAAGTGCCGGGCGTGCAGCACGATGCGGAAGCAATGCCACCTTGGCGATGGTGCGCGCCACCAGCAGACGATCGCCATCTACCGCCGTCACCGCAGCGTCGTCGGCCCATCGCTCGAGGGAGAACTCCAACCTCCGCGTGAGCGGCCGGATAATAGGAAGCACCGCCTCAGCGGCACGTGCAATGGTGAGATATCGGTCGTGTCGATAGTCGGCGTGAGCGCGTTCGTGGGCGAACACCACTTCCTGCTCTTCGAGGCCAAGGTGACGAAGCAGTCCGGAGGAGACAATGGTTGCAGCATCGGGACCGGGCACCACGAAGGCAAACACGTCATCGCTCGCCACGATCGACGTCCCGCGGAGGTGCGACGAGCGAAGCTTGCGTTGCACTCTCCAGAAACGAGCCGCACGGAGAACTCCCGTCAACATCGCAGCTACTGCTGGCACGCCCACCCAGCTCGACACCGTGCTATGTGCACCTATGATTGCGGAACACCATTGGAGCTGGGCAGCAAGCCAACTGATGTGCGCAAGGTAACGAAATGCCACCAACCAGATACCGACAACGGCCACCATGGAAATCCACACCACGCTCGCCGCCAACACCGCGGCCGAGACTCGGGGATGCAGTCGACGGTGAATAAGCGGAGGCAAACCTGAGAGCATCAGGCACGCCATGAACGGATGGAACCAGTGAAGCAACGTCATTTCCGCTCACGGTCGAGGAGCGCTCGGAGCGTTGCTGCATCGCGTTTGCCGAGCCCGTTCACGAAACCGGCGAGGGCGCCTCGACGGTCGGTGGTGTGACTCAAGATGACGGCGATTCGCTGCGCAGCAAGTTCGCCTTCGCCGAGCGCCGGCCGGTAACGAAACGCCCGCCCGTCGGGTTCTCGACTCACGAGGCCCTTGTCGAGCAGTCGTGTGAGAACGGTTGCGATGCTCGTATACGCAAGTTCGAGACCGGTCAGGGCAAGTATTTCGGCGGGGAGTAGCGCATCGTCGGAGTCCCACAAGGCACGCATGATGTCGTCTTCCAAAGCACCATCAGGCCGTCGCATAGCACCTCATCCTACCGGACGATTTTGAGTTCGCGACGTTGCGCAGGGTCACATTCGACTCGTTCCAGGTCCACTTACGTGGCGGTCGGCCAGATCTCCAACGCCGCTCCGGTCGTGGGTCCGACTTCGCCATCGTCGTTCAAGCCCATCGCGCTTTGTTGGCGTTGGACGGCCAGCTTGGTCGCGTTGTCGAACGCTCTCGAGTTCAGCGTTGCGCCTGGGTCGAGAATGTTGAGCCGTTGCTGAAGACAGGTGACATCTTCCCCACTTGAACCCAGCCGCAAGACAACGCCGGACACGACGCATGGTCGCGCCTGTGAACCGAGCGTCGTTGCCGTCGCCGGCTCCCCGATTGCCGCAATCGATGACGGTACAGAACCCGCTGGCGCGACGGCCGACTCCTGAGTCGCCCCGATGCGACTTCCCCCCGTGCTGGTGGCAACGGCCGGCGGAGATACCACCATTGCAGAGGTGATTCCAATGACCACCAAGCCCACGCCGAACTCGGTTCGCATTGCTCGGCGGGTGTTGTCGATCACCCGACGCGGCGGGCCCTCGTCGGTTCGGAATCGATTCGCGACACGGCGGCGGTTGATGTCAGCAATTTTCAGCATCGCCACGAGTACCAGCAGCTTCAGCAACAAGAACCTGCCATGCGCCACGCTGAGAAGCTTCAAAGGGTTGCCAAGCAGTCGTAGTGACTGCGCTGCACCTGTCACCACGATCACCGCAACACTCGCTGCCGCGACGTCAGCGAACCGCCGAACACAGTCGACGATCGTGTCGCGTTCTTCGGCCGGAACGACGACGAAAGTTAAAATACCAAGACCGCCCAGCCATGCCGCGGCCGCCATATGGTGAGCGATATCGAGCGGGACCCCAATTGCAGGCCACCGCATCGAACGCGAGTGTCCTGCGTATGCCCAGGTACCGAACAACAGCGTGAAGACTGACGCGACGGCAATGTCGCGCGCCATGTTCGATATGTTCAACGCAACGTTGAGTAGCACCGCTACTGCGGCCAGCAACACAATGCGAACGAGGAACGCACGTCCGGCGTCGGTTCCTATCGCAGCACGCCAGCTCCCGATCCCGTTGATATCGGACGCGATGAACAGCAGCTGCCCGGCGGCGGCAATGGCCGCAGTGGCAATACCTGCGACAGCGCAACGTCGCAGGACGTCGCTGTCGAGTGCACCACGCCACACGAATGCGTCGGTGAGGACAATTCCGGCGACGACCAACAATGCCAGATAGGAGCCGTAGCGCAAGAGCCAACGAAGCGCGGAGGGAGCGACCCATGGTTCGCCGCTCGATGCCCCTGAGGCAGGGTCGCCGGGTGACCCGGTTGCCGATACGGGTGTCGGTTCGGCCGAGGCGACGGCACCAGCGACCGTGAACGTGATGGCACCGGCGACGACATGACCGTCTGCACCGACCAGCTTCCATCGGATGATCGTTTTGCCCGGTGTCAGCAGTGCGACGTCGTACAGTGCCTCGGTTGATCCGGACGGTCCGAAGCGCGGGGCGGACAACTTCGTCGACGAGCCGTCCGACTCCTGCACCCGGACGGTCAGCGTGTCCAGCTCAACGGCTTTCGTAAAGGTAAGCGAAACTGCCGTAGGGCCTTCCGGGAGGGTTGCGCCGTCGGCCGGTGAGCTTGAACTAAACGAGTTGTGTGCCGACGCCGCACCACCGGTCACGAGGACAATGAGAAACGCGAGGCCCAACACGGCTACGAGCCGTTTGAACCTCTTGCCCTCGTGACCCGGGGAAGGGTGCGCCCTGACGGTGCGATCAAGAGAGCTCAACATGTCGTGGTGAACGAGCTGTCGTCGAATGTTCCGGCGACCGCGTCGGGAACCGTACTCAGGCGGCCAACAGCTTCTGCATCTCGGCGATTTCTGCTTCCTGCGCAGAAATGATCTTGCCGGCGAGTTCCTTCACGAGCGCCGCTTTCCCGTCCGTCTCCACGGTCTTGCTCATGGCGACTGCACCTTGGTGATGACGAACCATCATGTCCAGCCACAGCTTGTCAAATGCCGGTCCGGTTGCCGCCTCGAGCCCGGTCATCTCCTCGGACGTCATCATGCCTTCCATTCCGGGCATATCCGCCATTTCCATGCCTTCCATGCTGTGGTCGGCCATGCCATCGACTGGTTGGTCCCACTCGGAAAGCCAACCGGTCATCAGCTGAATCTCCGGATCCTGTGCACCCTGAATCCGGGATGCCAAATCCTTCACCGTCGCACCAGCGTTGCGAGCCGGGTCGAGAGCAATCGTTGCCATTTCGACCGCTTGCTGATGATGCGGGATCATTCCCTGGGCGAACGTGACATCACCCGCGTTGAACACTGCGTCGCCAGGAATTGTGTCTGTCGCGGTTGCGTCGCCAGAAACGGTGTCGGAGGCGGTGCTGTCAATGGCGACGGTCTCTACTGTGGTGTCGCTTGACGCGCTATCTGACGACGAAGAGCAGGCGCCAAGCGCAAGGGCGAGGGAGAGTGGAAGAGCGGTGAACGTAAGTACGCGAAGTTTCATGAAGGTCTCCTAGAGGCCGAATAAGAAGCACTAATCCTACACGATGTCGTAGTCGGTTCTCGGCTTATCAGCGCCTTTTGCTGACGCCGTCGACGAACGGTTCTGGATGGAATAGGCGGCGAACATGCCGACGACGGCCACCAGTGTGATCAAGATCACACGCATCGGACCGAGACCGGCCAAATAATTCGCCACCCATGCACGGCGGCGATCGACACCCGTCACGACACCGTCGGCGGACAGGTGTCCCGAATACACCCGTAGTTCCCAGCGCGCATACCACATCGAGTAGCCACCGCTCAGAATCATCATGATGCCGCCGACCTTCGGCGCATACCGCGACGCCCGACGGAATGCGTTTCGTGGTGACCGGGCAACTACGACGCCGATCGCCAACGCTGCCACGATAATTCCCATCCCGAAGGCGTAGGCGCCGTAGGTGGCGAGCCCACTGATCGCGGATCTTCGTCGGCCGACGGCAACGATTGCGAGGAACGGGCCAACCGTGCACGACAACGACGACACCGCGTAGGTGATGCCGAAACCAACCATCGACAGCACACCGCGACCAGACGTCCGGTGGCGAGTGACCAGAACCGGAAGAGCCACCTTGCGGCCAGACAACACCGCGATCCCGGCAAGTACAACAAGCGCGCCAACGATGAGCGTAACGAACGGCAAGCGTTGTTGGAAGCTCGTCGAAACTCGGTCAAGGATCACACCGGCGAGAGTGAACACGGTCACGAATCCCGCTGTGACGGCCACGGCAGATAATGCCGCACGAGCAAGCCGCTTTGGGATCGTTGTAGTTACATCGGCCGAACCGACGAACAAGCCGAGATACGCCGGAAGCAACGAGAACCCGCACGGGTTGACCGCGGCCACCATGCCCGCAGTAACGGCAAGTGCGACTGGCGCGTTCATGTTTTGGTCACCTCTCCTCCACGCTGTCAACAGCCGATCGGTCCGCCACGGAATCGAATGCGGCCCGACGAGCGATGCGACGTCTTGCGCTGACCACGATAAGGCCACTCACGGCGAGGACGAACACCAGCGCAGATTCACGTTCGACACGCGACGACCCAAAAGCCGGTAGAAACCAGCTCGCAACGAGACGGACACCACCCAAAACTACGAACGCGCACAGCACCGTTTGCTCGGCTTCGAGCGTCCATGCTTGGCGGAGCACAAGCGCCGCAACGCTCAAAGCTGCACCTACGAGCAAGCCCACAGGCACCATCGTCGAATCAAGTCCGCGAGGTATGAGACCCACGTTCGCAACCGGCCCGAAGCAGCCATCACGAACCAGGCAGCTGGCCTCGTACAGGGCATAGCCGATGAGAAGGTATGGCGTCGCCGCAGCCAACGTCACCAGAGCACCGGCCCGGTCTATGGATCGTCGGGCCCGAGCAAGCACCCACACCAAGGCAACGACGACTCCAGCCCAAAATTCCATACCGGACCGAACGACCATCAGGTCCCGTATCCGGAACACCGACGCAGGGTGATCGAGGAGAACGAAAACGACACGTGCTGCGATCAATCCAGCGATCAACGGCGTGGAGATCAGCTCAACAAGCTGCGCACGGTCGACCGCAGTCGGGGGCGCCGCGCGGAGGGTCACCAGAACGCCCCCGAGAACGATCAACATTGTGAGAAGCAGTCCGACGTCCATCACGCACCGTTCACGGCGCGCCGTGGAGATATAGGCCTCACGCGACTCGGAGCGATTCGTCGATCGAGGCAGCAAGGCGCTGCTCGGAAATGCCCCCGAACACGCGAGTCACCAGGGTTCCATGGCGGTCGAAAACCAGCGTGGTCGGCAGCCCCTTCACCTGAAGGAACGGGCTGATCTCCGAGGTTGCGTCGAGCACGCTCGGATACGCCATGCCGTAGGTCTGCATGAACCTCAACCCATCACCTGGACTGTCACGAGACAACACACCAAGAAATGCCACCTTGCCTCGGTAGCGTTTCGCAGCACGGGCCAACAGCGGAGCCTCGGCCCGGCACGGAGCGCACCACGAGGCCCAGACGTTGACAACCACCGGCGTGGCGGCTCCACTGATCATGCCCTCGAACTCCTTCAAGTCAGCTGCGCGAATCGTGCCTTGATCCGGCAATGCAACCGCAGGCGCTGAAATAACCAAATCACCGCGACCTGTCATCCCCGTTGCGCAACCACCAAGGATGACTGCGAAAAGGACCGACGATCCCAATTTGGTAAGAGTGCTGCCCCGAACCGATCTGGTCCCAACGAATGTCACGGGACCGGACCGTTGCGACTAGTTCCGAGTACTCGGCCGCTCTTTTCCCACGCCAACATCCCACCGTCGAGATCAGACACGTTTCGGTATCCGATTCGGACCAGTTCTGCGGCTGCGATCGCTGACATCCGACCGGACCGGCAGTAGACAAGCAGCGGCGTATCGAGGTCAGCTGGCAGCAAGCTCGCCTGGTCGGCGATCGAGTCGAACGGGATCGAAAGCTGCGTGCCCTCGATGTCGCCTTCGAACGGCACGTGGACATTCAGCAACACCGCGTTGGTGCCGGTCCGGGCGGCGAAGCTCGCCGGACCGAGAAGCGCAACCTCGCCACGACGTATGGCGACCTGGGTTTGAAGCGTCGCTGAAGACCCGTGGTCCATCGACGACGTGGCATCGCCATGATCCATTCCGGGCATCCCAAGGCCGAAGTAGAGCGCGATCGCCGCAGCGCCGACTACTCCGGCGACCACCAAAGCCTTCGACCGTGATTGTGCTCGCGCCTGCGTGTCCACCCGTCTAGTGTACTACGACATTACGTCGTAGTGTGCGGTTCCGGCGTTCGCGACGGTCGTCACGGCGCCGGTTGCGAACGTGCGTATCGAGTTCGACATACGCTCGTCCCCAGGCGACCCGATCCGTCGACGGCCAAGTGCCACTTTGCCGGATTACGGAACATTCCAAGTCATGCCGTCATCGTCACTCGACCAAACCCGTACCAGATTACCGTCGTGGGCTCCGGCATACAGGTGTTTCGGTGTGGTCGGATCGGCTTCGACCGTTGTCGCCGATTCGGGAAGCCGCACCGGTTTCCACGTTGATCCCCCGTCAGCGCTTCGGGCCGCTCCCTCGCCACCGCCCGATGCGTACAAGGTGACGAGTCCATCGGGCGAACTCACCCATGAAGTTGGGGTCGAGGTCAGCCGTTTCCAGGTCACGCCGCCGTCGAAACTGGCAAATACACCGCTACCAGGATCCGCTGCAACAAGATGGTTGACGTCTTTCGGGTCGACGAGTATTCGCCCGAAGAGTGACTGGCCGAACGACGTAGAAGCTGTAGTCCAAGTCGTCGCATCATCGGTCGACGTTACGAAACCGACACCCGGGCCGGCCGCATACAACACATCGGCGTTACCGCCTAAGGCATGGATATCGGTATCAGATAGTCCGCCAGATCGCTGTTGAACAGTTTCGGCGTGGTCTGATGTCTTTACGATTCCCGGGTGCCCACTTACCCACATGTCACCGCCGCTGAACGACCAGCCCATTGCGTCTGCATTGGCAAGAGACGCAACCTCTACCCACGACGCCCCACCGTCGGAAGACAATGACACTGCTTGGTGGCCGCCAACGAATACGCGACCCGCCACCGTTGGATCAGCGACTAAGGAGTGAAAGTCTGCACCAACGAAACCGCCGCCTGCATTCGATTCACTCGGTGGTGATGCGCTGCGGTCACGGACGACCAACACCACGACGAGCGCCAGGGCCAAGGCCACGGCGAACACCACGGCGAACAGAAGGGGTCGACGTCGCACGGATAGTGGCAAGGCCCGTGTCATAATACTACACACCGTAGTACAGCGTAGAACGATCAACCGACGACAAATGACTTGGCCGACGTTCTCCCGCCGCCTGCGCTCGGGGTCGAGCCGACGTGATGGGCGAACTCAACGAACACGTACGGTTTGGTCGACCGGATGTTTCGATATGGTCATGGCCGTTGAGCGGCGGATGCATTGTGAGCATCCCTCGCTCTTACCTGCCGAAGCGGCGCAGTCGCAGGCTGTTCGATACGACGAAGACGCTGGAAAAGGCCATGGCTGCTCCGGCGATGAGCGGGTTCAGGTAGCCGAGCGCGGCGAGCGGGATGGCAGCTACGTTGTACGCGAACGCCCAGAACAGGTTCGCTTTGATCGTCGCGAGCGTGCGCCGCGACAAACGGATCGCGTCGGCCGCTGCCCGAAGATCACCTCCTACCAGCGTCAGATCCGCGGCCTCGATCGCGGCGTCGCTACCCGTGCCCATGGCCAAACCGAGGTCGGCCTGGGCAAGCGCAGCGGCGTCGTTGACACCATCGCCAACCATGGCCACGATCCGGCCCTGCGCCTGGAGTTCTTTGATCCTCGCCACCTTGTCGGCGGGCAAAACCTCAGCAATGACCTCGTCGATGCCGACGTCCTTGGCCACCGTACGGGCCACGGTCTCGTTGTCACCCGTGAGCAGAATCGGACGGAGTCCCAAGGCCTTCAACTGGGTGATCGCTTCCGCGCTCGTTGGCTTCGCGGTGTCGGCCACCGTGAACAGTGCTGCGGCCTTACCGTCGACTGCCGCCATGATTGCCGTGCGCCCGGCCAGTTCCGCGTCACGTTGGGCTTCCACCAGAACATCCGCGATGACCACAGACCAATCGGCGAGCAGTTGCAGGCGTCCTGCGACGACGGCCCGGCCTGCAACGACTCCTTGGACCCCTAACCCCTGGTGGTTGATGAACGACTCGACCGGTTGCAGGATTCCGAGCCGCTCCGTTGCAGCGGTCGCGATCGCTCGCCCTACGGGATGCTCCGAGGCGTGCTCAACCGCACCGACCAAACCGAGGACCTCATCGGCATCGAAACCTGGGCCCGCGATCACGTCGACCAGCGACATCCGGCCGGTCGTGACGGTGCCGGTCTTGTCCAACACAATCGTGTCAACGCGCCGAGTGGATTCCAAGATCTCCGGCCCCTTGATCACGATGCCCATCTGCGCGCCGCGGCCCGTACCGACCAGCAGCGCCGTCGGTGTGGCAAGCCCCAATGCGCACGGACACGCGATGATAAGCACGCTTACCGCTGCGGTGAACGCTGCCTGACCACCCTCACCACGCAACAGCCAGTAGGCCAGCGTCAACGCGGCAAGACCGATCACGACCGGAACGAAGACCGCCGACACCCGATCCGCCAACCGCTGCACCGGTGCCTTCCCCGTCTGTGCCTCTTCGACAAGGCGCGCCATCTGGGCCAGCGCCGTATCGGAGCCGACCCTCGTGGCACGCACCACCAACCGCCCACCGACGTTCACCGTCGCACCGGTGACGGGGTCACCGACTCGCACCTCGACCGGAACACTCTCGCCGGTCAGGAGCGATGCGTCGACCGCCGACGAACCCGACTCGACCACGCCGTCCGTGGCGATCTTCTCGCCCGGGCGCACCACGAATCGCGTGCCGACGACAAGCGCGTCGATTGCTACGGTCCGCTCGGTGCCATCAGCGTCGAGGACCGTTGCCTCCTTCGCCCCGAGCGTCAACAAGGCCCGCAACGCGGCCCCGGCCTGACGCTTCGCCCTGCTCTCGAAATAGCGCCCCGCGAGAAGGAACACGATCACCGCCGCCGCGACTTCGAGATACAGGTGCCCGGCGGCGCTGTCACGGCGCAGCGTCAACTCGAACCCCATCGTCATCCCGACCATGCCCGCGTGACCGAAAAACAACGCATACAGCGACCAGATATAGGCCGACAGAGTGCCAACCGAAATCAACGTATCCATCGTCGTGGCAGCGTGGCGTGCGTTCATCCACGCAGCACGATGAAACGGCCACCCGCCCCACGCCACAACCGGTGACGCAAGCGTCAGGGCCAGCCATTGCCAGTTGTCGAACTGCGCCGCAGGGATCATCGACATCACCGCAACCGGCACCGCGAGCGCGGTTGACACGAGGAGTCGGTGACGAAGCTCAGCAACGTGACGCTCCGCCTCCACGTCCTTCGGTGAACCCTGCAACTGACTGGGCGTGGTCGTCGGGTTCAGCGGTGCGGGGTGGGTCGGGTTCGCGATGACCGGCGTGGCTCCGTAGCCAATCGACGCCACGGCGTCAACGAGTTGATCAGTTGTGACGATGCCGGGGAAGGCCCTGATCGTTGCCTGCTCCGTGGCGTAGTTGACCGTTGCTTCGACACCGTCGAGCTTGTTGAGGCGCTTCTCGATGCGCGACGCGCACGACGCGCACGTCATGCCAGTGATATCGAGTCGAACCATTTCAGACGTTGGTGTCACAGGGTTCCGCTGTGTCACCGCGTTCGACTGAACAGGTGCGGCGTTGCCCTCGGTCGCGGTAACGGTCATGAGACGGCCTCGTACCCGGCCTCCACGATCGCAGCGCGGATAGCCCCGTCGTCGAGCCCGTGGCCAGTCACCACAACGGATTTCGTCTCCAGGTCGATCGCCACATCGACCACACCGGGCACGTGAGTCACCTCGGCCGTGATGGCCGAAACGCAATGCCCGCACGACATCGACGGGACAACGAAATTGAGCGTGTTAGTGGAGGTCATGATGCCTTTTTCTACGTTAAGCTTATAGGAATATACCCTAGGGGGGTATCCTTCTATTGTCAAGGAGTTCGACGATGACACCTGGCTATTCAGCCAACAAGGCCGACCACCTCGCCCGCCTTCGTCGCATCGAGGGCCAAGTCCGCGGTCTGCAACGAATGGTCGACGAAGACAAGTACTGCATCGACGTTCTCACCCAGGTCGCCTCTGTGAGCAAAGCACTCCAAAGCGTCGCCGTAAACCTGCTCGACGAGCACCTCCATCACTGCGTCGCTGCCGCCGTGACCGCCGGCGGACCCGAGGGTGCGAACAAACTTGGCGAAGCCACCAAGGCCATCCAACGCCTACTCAAGTCGTGACACGGGAGCGGTGCCGGTGAACCCCAAGCCGATCAAGCTCGGTCTCAGCGTTTCGCGCGCAACGCGTCGAGACGATGGTGATACTCCTCAACATCAATCTCACCACGCGCGAATCGCTCGTGGAGAATGTCCTCCGGTCCGGTGACCGATGCCGGTGAAGCCGACGGCACCGACGATGACCTGGGCCCACCATGGCGAAGAACACTCACAATGATCCAGGCGACGCCACCCCAAAACGCCACCATCATCACAACCATCAAAAGCCAGCCCCAACCACCAGGCCCGTCATACCGTCCGTTGTCCCAGTGCATCGTGACCACTCTCTCTGCCAACTCAGGGCGAGCTGCAACACGAATCGTGCACTGAGCACGAACTCGCACGCCAGGGCACTACGTCCCGGTTCTCAGGGGCCTCTCGACCTCAGGGAACACAACACTCCGACATGACGCCGACCTCGGGATTATCAACCAGCGCGCTGGCGCAGAAGCCGTCGGGGCACGAGCGCCTCCGCTCCGCTTTCGTCAACGGTCCTACGTCGCACCGCTAGCGCGCATTCCCCCGAGCGGTCGGTTTTGCTAGTCGGCGAGGCCGTGTACTTCGTAGATCGGGGTCGGGCGGGCAAGGCCCTTGAGTTCGATCTCACCAATATGGTCAGCGCGCAGAGCATCGCCGAGGGCGGCGACCACACGATCGCTCACGAGCACTTGCCCACCCCTAGCCTCACCGCACAGGCGGGCCGACAGATTCACGGCGCTACCAATTGCTGTGTATTCGAAGCGTCCTTCGAAGCCGATCTGCCCACACGTGGCGTAGCCCGCCGCCACGCCGACTCCCAGCGTGAGCTGGTGGCCCCGACGCTGCCAGTCGGCAGAGAGCACACCCGTGCGTTCGCGCATGCCGAGAGCGAGCGCAACAGCGCGTCGGGCTGGGTCGTCGCACGGGATCGGGTCGTTGAAGAAGACCATCATGCCGTCGCCGGTGAACTGACTGAGCGTGCCGCCTTGCTCAAAGATAAGTGGACCTACGGCATTGTGGAACTCCTGCAATACCGCCATCACGTCTTCGGGTTCGCTTCGTTCAGCGAACGACGTGAAACCGCGCAGGTCGGCGAAGAGGACCGTGATGTCGCGCCTATGGCTCTGGAGGAGATTGACGCCACCGGCGGCGATCACCTCCATCAACTGCGGCGGGACGAAGCGTTGCATGAGGTTGAGCTGCTCGACCTTGCGGACCTGGTCGGCAACTCGCACTTCGAGTTGCTCGTTCCATGCACGCAATTCAGCAGCCTGCGACTCGACCTGCGCATGCAACGCGCGCTCGGCGTCTCGCAGGCGCTTCGCCTCCATGCACGCGCCCACTCGGGCCTTGAGCAGCACGGGGTCGAACGGCTTGGGCAGATAGTCGACGGCGCCGGCTTCGATGCAGCGCACGATGCTCGCCATGTCGTCGAGCGCCGAAATCATGATCACCGGGATGTGGCGGATGGCCGGGTCGTTGCGGTGGCGTTCGAGCACGGCGAATCCATCGAGACGGGGCATCATCACGTCGAGGAGGACGAGGTCGATCACGGTGCTGGACTCGGTCAAACGTTCGAGCGCCTCCCCACCGTCGCGAGCTTCGATCACGCCGTAGCCGAGCTTGCGCAGGCGGCGTCCGAGGACGTCACGGTTGGCGGCGTCGTCGTCGACCACGAGGCAGGTTTCGAGACGACCAGCCGTTGGCGCTGCGGCCGTCCCGGTAGCTCGTTCAACAAGGACGGGACCGCTCGTGAGCCGGGCGGCCAGGTCACCGAGTCGTTCGACGGCGGAGCCCAGTCGGGCGAGATCATCGACGGGCAGTGTTCCTGGCGCATTGGTAAGCGCGCTTGTCGATACGCGGAGTTCCTCGACGTGGTTCGTAAGCGCGCCGATGGACTCGCGATTCGCAGTAGCGACTGCGGTATCGTCGGCGAGCAGGCCGGGAACGAGTTCGAGCACGTGGCGAGCGACCGCCCGAATCGACTCCAGGGTCTGGGCTTGGGCGGGCGCGACACCATCCTCTTCGAGCAACAGCTCCGAGTAGCCGATCAGGTGGTTGACGGGAGTACGCAGTTCATGACGCAGCTCGCGTGCTTCGTCGGCGGTCACCCGGCTACGCCTCAACGCCGAGGGCCGCCATCTTGGACAGCAGGCGGGGCAGGTCGACGGGCTTGGTGTCGTAGTCGTCGCACCCCGCCTCCACCGCCTTCTCCCGATCGCCGGGCATCGAATGGGCGGTGAGGGCAATCACGGGGATGTGGGCGGTGAGCGGGTCGGCCTTGACCGCCCGGGTCGCCTCCCAGCCGTTCATGATCGGCAGGCTCATATCCATGAGGATGATGTCGGGCAGCTCCATCTTCGACATCGTCACACCCTCTGCCCCGTCGACGGCCATCACCACGACGAGCCCGCGTCGCTCAAGACGCCGCGACAGCATGTCGCGGTTCATCTCGTTATCCTCGACGATCAAGACCTTCGGCATCAGCATTGAGTAAACCACCCTTCCGCCGATGGCACCGTGATCAGGATCACACAACCCCGGGTTCGCGGTTCCGTGTGCACTGTGTTGCTCTGGGAGCAACGGGATGCACACGGAGCGCTCATGAACGTTCCAGAAGCGTGCGAAGTGCTCTCACGGTTCGGCCAAACGATGGCTGGTCGGCGAGATCGGGGTCCGTTGCTTCGACGATCCTCCAGTCCGACTCCACGAGCAGTCGGCGTCGGAAGGCGTCGCGCTCCTGCGTCCGACGAGAGCCGTGAGTGAAGAATGGGCTCGCTTCAAGTCCGATTCTGGAGGCCGGCCAGGCGAAGTCGACCTCGATCGTCTCCCCTTTCCCGACCTCCACTCGGTGATTGCGCTCCCAGCCAGCGAGACCGGCGGCGGTCAGCCATCGACCGACGCGCTGCTCAGTGCCGCTGCGGTGTCCGATCCCACCGGCCCGTTGGCTGAGGAGGTCAAGAAGGAGGGTGCGGCCGTGCACCGAATGCGATGGCAGTTTGTCGACGAGCGCTTCGATCGCTTCCACGGTGGCGAGCCCGGAAGCGAGGCAATGGTCGAGGCATCGCTCGACGGTGAATGCGTCGACAAAGCGGGGCAACAGCACGATCGACGCCGCCGGTGTGGCCAGCCGCACCCCCATCCACCTCCGGCTCGGGAGGGCGGTGCCGAGGCGAACGCAGGTAATGCCAGGCCGGCGCACCGATGAAGTCGACGGAACCGTCAGCACCGGGCTGTCAGCCAATCGAACGTTTCGCGACACCACGGGCAGTTGGTGGACGACCGCTGCGGCGGTGGCGGCGATCGTCGACCCAGGGATGGAGAGCGATGCTGCGAGCATTCGCTGGGGCGGTGACGGGAGCGCCGAGCCGAGGCGCATCACTCCAGGGTGCAGTTCGACCAGAGCGCCCGCCTCCCGGCGACGGCGCAGGGCGAACCGGTCGACACCGACCTCAGCGGCCTGACTAGCGGTGACCAACCCGAGTTGGTGGCTGGCAATCTGTCGAAGGACGGCGTCGATGTCGAACGTGGAGATGATGCCTCGCATGGACGAAACTGTGCCTTGACGGGTATGACACTTTCAGGACGCCGGGGCCACCGGCTCCGTGTGCACCATGTTGCTCCCAGAGCAACGACGTGCACACGGAGCCAGGTCAGTCGGGCTCGGCCACCACCACGAGCGGGAGGGTGACAGTGAATGTCGAGCCCTTGCCCGGCTCGGACGTCACTTCGATGTCGCCGCCCATCATCTGACAGAAGCTGCGGCTCAGGGCGAGACCGAGGCCGGTGCCGCCGTAGGTGCGGGTGGTCGACGCGTCGGCTTGGGAGAACGCCTCGAAGAGCTTGTCGCGCTGCTCGTCGGTGATACCGATACCGGAGTCGCGCACGGCGAAGTGGATCGTGTCGCCATGGCGGGCGACGGTGAGCGCGACCGAGCCGGCGGAGGTGAACTTCGCGGCGTTCGACAGCAGGTTGAAAAGCACCTGCTTGGTCTTCACGAGATCGGCGTGCATCATGCCCACGTCTTCGGGGAAGTCGGGGCAGTCGATGACGAAGTCGTTGCAGTTCTTCTCGACCATCGGACGCACGATCGACTCGACCTCCTCGACGAGGGAGCGCACGCCGAACGTCTCCAGGAACATCGTCATGCGGCCCGACTCGACCTTGGCCAGATCGAGGATCCCGCCGATGAGCGTGAGAAGGTGCTTGCCGGCCGACTGGATCTTGCCGAGGTCGGGCAGAAAGTCGGTGGTGCCGAGGTCCTCGCACTCCTCGCTCAGCAGTTCGGCGTAGCCGATGATGGCATTGAGCGGCGTACGCAGCTCGTGCGACATGTTGGCGAGGAACTCCGACTTGTGCCGCGACGCCACCTCCAGCTCCTCGGTCTTGGCCTGGAGCTCGCTGAAGAGCCGGGCGTTCTCGATCGCAATGACGGCCTGGTCGGCAAAGGTCTGTAGGAGCTGCTTCTCGGAGTCGGTGAAGCGCTCCGCACCAGCCCGAAAGAAGTTCAGCGCACCGAATCCGACGCCGTCGCGAGCGAGTGGGATCACGCCGAACGAATACGGACCGAACTCGTCGAACGCCCAACGGCCAAGGTGGTCGGCGAGAGCCTCGTTAAGTACTGGAACGGTGATCCACGTCGGGCGACCGCGTGTGATGTAACCCGAGGCACCCGACACGTTGGTAAGCGATGGGAGGGCGAGTCCATCGGCCCCACTGTACTGAGTCGGAAAGTTGTACGACCTCCCGAAGTCGAGAAGCGTGATGTTTGTTAGTGATCCCCGCACGAGACGGTTCGCTTGCTCGGTCAGTTCGTTTAGGACGACATCGAGATTGAATGCGGACTTACTGATTGTCTGGAGCACCGCGGCGACAGCGGTCTGCTGTTCGAGTGCGGCGCTCACCTCGCGGTTGCTGTCCTGGAGTTCGTTGAAGAGGCGCGAGTTCTCTATGGCGATGAGGGCTTGGTCGGCGAAGGTCTGCACGACGTCCTCATCGCGCTGGGTGAACGGTCGCTGGTCTCGGCGCATGAGGGAGAACACGCCGCGGAACGAGCCCGGACGCGTGAGGGGCACCATGAGGTAGGCGCGCTGGCGAAGCCGCTCGACGAACGCAATGCTCGGGCTGTCGGCCCGGCCTCGTGATGTGGGATCCGTCCCCGGAACGGCGGGGTCGAAGTCCATCCGGCGGATCTCGCCCATCGCGACTCGCGACACTGAATGAATGCCGTCGGCCGGGAACGTGATCTCGTCAATCGCGGCCAGTTCGTGCGCCGTGAACCCATGGCTCGCACCGACCCGGTACCGATCGCCGTCCTCCTGCCAGATGAGCCCTGTGTCGCTCTCACACAGCCGAGCGGCGATGCCGAGGACCTGGTTGAGGACGTTCTCCAGATATTTCGGCGCACTGCTGATGACTTCGAGAACCTCGGCGATCGCCGTCTGCTGCTCAAGGGCCTCACTCACCTCGCGGTTGCGAGTCTCCAGCTCCTTGAAGAGGCGCGCGTTCTCGATGGCGATCACGGCCTGGTCGGCGAACGTCTGAAGGAGCTTCTTCTCGGACTCCGTGTACCGGTGTTCGCCTGAGCGCAACACTGCGAGCAGACCGAGAGTTCGACCACCGTGCATGAGCGGAGAAAACGCAACGGAGTGGGGCCCGAAGAGCTCGAGATTACTGCGCCCGACCGCCAATCCCCCAGTGTCTTCGGGTGTTCGGATCGTTATGTAGCGAGGCCGACTCAGCGACATCATGGCCTCGAAGTCGATTACCCAGAGCCGGGCGGGAAACTCGGCTCCCTCGATAAGGGGATACCGAAACGAAACATCCATGTTCTCCAAGCCGATAGCCGAGCTGTCGGCCTTGAGCATCCGACAGGCTTGCTCGGCCAACTCCGTCAGCACCACGTCAAGCTCGAATGCGGACTTACTAATGGTTTGGAGCACCGACGCGACAGCGGTCTGCTGTTCGAGTGCCGCGCTGACTTCGCGGTTGCTGTCCTGAAGCTCCTTGAAGAGCCGTGAGTTCTCCATGGCGATGACGGCTTGATCAGCGAAGGTCCGCACGATGTCTTCGTCGCGCTGGGAGAACGGTCGACGCTCTCGCTGTGCCAACGAGAACATTCCCCGGATAGAACCGGGTCGAGAAAGCGGTACCTGCAGATGGGCCTGGTGGCGCAGACGGTCGACGTACATCCCATCGGGACTCGTACGAGGCGGCCACCTCTCGTTGGTGAAGGCCTCCTTCAGGTCGAAGTCGATGCGGTTCGTTTCGCCGTCGGCGACGCGTGATGCGGTGCTGCCATCGCCGACTCGGAAGGCGATGCCGTCGAGAATGGTCAGCTCGTCGCTCGTCCACCCGTAGCTCGCAGCGACCCGGTACCCGTCACCCTCCTGCTGCCAGATGAGTCCGGTGTCGCTGTCGCAGAGGTGACAGGCGATGCGAACGACCTGGCTCAGCACGTTCTCAAGATCGTTTGGCGAGCTGCTGATGAGTTCGAGCACCTGAGCAATGGCGGTCTGGCGTTCGAGGGCGTCCGTCACGTCCCGGTTTCTCGCCTCCAGCTCGCTTACAAGGCGGGCGTTCTCGATGGCGATCACCGCCTGGTCGGCGAATGTCTGCAGGAGCTGTTTCTCCGAGTCGCTGAAACGCTCGGTGCTGTCGCGCAGGACGGACAGCAGCCCGATCGGGCCATCGCTTCCGGCCAGGAGGACGAAGCCGTAGGTGTGGGGTCCGTGCGCCTCGAAGTTCCCAACGGAGAGCGGACCCTCCGCGTCTTCGACCGTGGCGATGGTTCGGAAGAACGGCCGTCCGCTCGTGGCCATGCGATCGATAAGGGCGAGCATGCCGGCGTCGGCCGCGTCGATCGTCGCAATTTCGACCGGGTCGAGCGACGTGGTCGACCGGGTGAACATGTAGGCCGCCGAAAGCTGACCGTCGCGCAGCGTGCGGATCAGCGCGCGATCGGCGCGCACGAGCCGGCACGCCTGTTCGGCCAACTCGTTGAGCACTGCCGCAACATCGAATGTGGACCTACTAATCGTCTGCAGGACCGACGCCACTGCGGTCTGTTGCTCCAGCGCCGCGCCAACGTCGTTGAACAGACGGGCGTTGGCAATGGCGACGGCAGCCTGGTCAGCGAACGCCTGAAGCACGGGGCCACACTTCGGGTCGAACGGGTCGACGCGGTCGCGACGGAGGTTGAGGTTGCCGAGCCACTCGCCGTCCTGCATCAGAGCGACGGTGGCAAAGCTCAAGTGAAGCGTCTCGCCGTCGACCTCACTGAACGACGTGCCGACCGGGTCGTTGCGCGAACTCACGAACGACGCAAAGTCGTCGACGAACACCGGGGCTCGCTGATCACGCGCCTTCAGGTTGACACCGGCGGCATCGACAGGAATGGTCCGCCCGTTGTTCTCCACGTAGACCCTGTCGTTCGAAACGACGAGTACCTCGCCACGCCGTATCAGGACGCTCCCGGAGTCGGCGCCGCAGATCTCGGCCGCCTTGGCCACGATCGCGTCGAGCACCGTGTTCAGATCGCCCGGGTTGGCACTGATGAGGCGCAGAATCTCGCTCGTCGCCGTCTGCAGCTTCTCGGCCGTCGCCAGCGCTGCGGCCAAGTCGGCCTTGGTCATGCGTGCTGGGGTCACCGTGCTCCTCCATCGATCACTCGTCCGGCCCAGGACCTTTGCCCACGATTCACGTGTTCAGCAAACCACGCCCGGACCGAAGAAACCGTGATCGGGGTCACATAGCGGAGATTCGACCCGCGTTCTTATCGCCGACGCCGCCCGCTCCAGGAGCGACCACGGCCGCTCCGACGTTCCGTGCGACGTTCGTCGCAAAGCCGTACGATTCCTGTCGCCTTGCAACGAGCGGGGCCCGAACGCTTGGAGTGCCTATGAAATCGACTGCCGTCCCCCTCCCCCGCCTCATGAGCGACGTCACGTCCGAGTGGCTCACTACGGCTATGCAGGCCGCGGGGCACGACGTCGAGGTTGGCTCCGTCGTCGCCACTCCCCTCGGCGTCGGCGTCGGCATGATGTCTGGACTGCAAAGCCTTGCCGTCACGTATGCCAAGGGGACTGGGCCGGCCCTCCTGGTCCTGAAAATGCCGGCCGAGAACGACGCCAATCGGGCCGTCGCCGACACGTTTCATCTCTATGAGCGTGAGACGCGCTTCTACCGCGACGTCGCCCCGAAGAGTTCTGCGTACACGCCGATCGTGTACCGCGCCGACATCGATGGCGACAACTTCGTCCTGCTCCTCGAAGACCTGTCGGACTACACGCTCGGTGACCAGATCAAAGGATGCACGCTTGAGGAGACCGAGGGGGGCATTGCGTGGCTTGCTCGCCATCATGCGTCGCTGTGGGGCCAGACCGACCATCCGGACTTTGCGTTCTTGCCGGAAGTTTCACCGTCGTACAGCTCCGACGGGCTGATGCAGGGCTGCGCGTTCGGATGGGACCCGATGACCGAACTCTTCGGCCATGTTGTGCCCCCTCGCATCGGCGCGTTGAAGGATCGGTATCTCGCCGTGTTGCCGAAGCTCTTCGACTGGATGGCGACACCACCACTCACTGTCGTGCACGGCGACTTCCGGATGGACAACTTGTTCTTCGGATCAGCGCCCGGGCAGGAGCCGTTGATCGCCATCGACTGGCAGGGAAGCCTTCGGGGCCGGGCATCGCAGGACATTGCGTACTTCCTGAGCGGAAGCATTCCTGTCGAGCTACGCCGCCAAAACGAACGCGCGCTTATCAATCAGTGGCACGCCGGTCTCGTTGCGGGTGGCGTCACCGGCTTCAGTGCTGAGGACGCATGGGAGGACTACCGCAAGGCTGTGCTCTACGTATGGGTCATCGCCGTGGTCATCGCCGGCACCCTCGACCCTGCGAACGAGCGCGGCCGCCGCTGGATCTCGGTGATGCTCGAGCGGTCCATCGCCGCGATCGACGACCTCGACCTCATCACCCTGATGGACGAGATGGCCTAACTCCCGTGGGCATTTTCGACGGTCGAGCACGAGAGTTCGTCGTCGGACTCGAGCTACCGGCCCGCCGCTGCAAGGCCCGCGGCGGTAAGCCTGGCGGCAGCGAGAGCCCTTGACAGCCACGGCGCCGCGAGCGAAACGTACAGCCGGGCTCGACGGATAGAGCCGCGTGCGAGTCCGTCAGTCGCCGTTGTACAGACGGTGGAGGTCGATGAGTTGGATGTTGCTGCGGGTGGCGGCGAGTCGATGGAGACTCAGAGTGAAGCCGCTTCGAGAGACCAGAAGCCGTTGAACGCTTGGAGCGGCGCGCTTGGCGAGCTTGTCGACGATCTCATCGAGTCGGGCGACCTGAGCAACGCCTACGGCTTCCTTGCCCGCTTTCACCTCGCCAATCGCATGGATTCGGTCACCACCGTCGGGTGCCCTTTCCACCGCCACGAGGTCGACCTGATGCTTCCCGTTGGATTGAAGAACTCCGGGTGCAACGAGTCTCGCAGACCCGCCCATGGTGGCTTCTGATGCGAAGCTCAATGCCCACTCGGCTGCCATCCATTCGAGATGAGGACCGTAGATCTGCCGGGCGATGATCGACCGCGCGTCACGCGCGACACGCACGGCTTCACCTCGTGTCAGTCTGCGTTGCTCCGGTTCGATCACAAGGCGATAGAACCGGATGATCGGATCGTTGATATGGAGCGTCGTCCGGTTCGGATGAAACGGGTCAGGCTGCTCGTCCACCCAACCGCCGTCGGTAAGCACCTTGGTCGGAAATCCGATCGACGTAGGCGTCCGCCCAAGGGCTTCGGCCAAGTCGGCCCGCCGACTCTTGCCTTCGGCGAGTGCGGCAAGAATGCCCCAATACAGCGCCCGGTCAGCGAGCGTCGGATCTTCTGTCACAACGATACGACCCTCACGAAACAACGGCGATGCGGGGTCGAGGAGATGCTCGATCATCCACTTCTCGACGTTGCCGGCCTCTGGCGCGACCCGAGCCAGCGCAAGATAGGCCGGCGTGCCACCCAGTAGCGCGTGGAGCTGGAACGCGGCATCAACATTTCCATCGAGCTTCCAGTAGGCCGCGGCGGTACGAAAGTCGAACGGCTCGATCACAAGTTCCAGTTCTGCCCGACCTCGCAGTGGGGCCCCGCCGCTCAGAAGGCCCCGCATCTGCGAGAACGCCGACCCGCACAACACGATCTTTGTCCGACCGTGGCGTTGTGCACGAGGCGTCAGTCGCGCCTGAATCAGCGACGGCACTTCTGGGGCGACATCGAGGAGGTAGCCGAACTCGTCCAGGACCACCAGCGTCTCGGATTGTCGATCGAACAGCGACGCGATCGCCGATGACCAGGAGGGGAACTCCTGACCCTCATTCGACCCGCGAAATGTGTTCCAGGCGGCGGAGAAGTCGCGAAGATTCTGAGCCGATGTCTCCTCCAACGCCTGCCAGTAGAACCCGCCGGTGACCTCGGCGAAGGCTTCGAGCAGCGCTGTCTTGCCCTGTCGGCGTCGGCCGTAGACGATCCCGAGCCGCGCACCGCGACGTTCGAGGTCCCAGAAGCGTTCCAACAGCGCCCATTCACGGTCACGGTCAAACAGGCGACCTGGGCGATCTACTCTCATTGGACTTATTATAACTCCACTAAGAGTAACTATTCTCCGACGTAGGCGTGATAGTCGATGGTCACACTGGGTGGAACTCGACGACGAGGCCAGGCTGTCGCACGTTGGCCAAACCGCTTGATAGCGGTCAGGTGGTCACCAGCCCGGGGATTACCTCAGGGTCGTTGTGAACCACACCGGTCGGCTTCAGCTAGCTCCGCTTTTGCATTTGCTGAGGGCTTGGACTCCACACCTGTATTCGACGAATCCGTCAAAACCAATCCGACTGATCCGCAGTACAAGTTCGACTAATCCGCAGACCAGGTCCGACTAATCCGCAGTACAAGCTCGACTAATCCGCAGCGAGAGAACTTCAGCTGGTACAATCTCCTATGGTCGATGGTCTGTATATACCTCGCCGAGCACAGCGACTTGTCGACGAAGCTATTAGCGACACTCCGATTGTGGCGATCAATGGACCGCGGCAGGTAGGAAAGAGCACACTGGCAACAGGTGTTCTGCAACGCCACGGAGGCGTGCTCGTGACACTCGACGACGAGACGCAGCGTCGCGCCGCGAACGACGACGCCCGCGGTTTCGCGGAGCGAACTCACGCTGGCCCATTGATCGTCGACGAGGTCCAGTTCGCTCCAGCGCTGTTCCGAGCGCTCAAGGCCGCGGTTGACCGCGATCGCCGACCGGGGAGGTTCGTGTTGACCGGATCAACTCGATTGTTGTCGGCCGACGGATTCGCTGACGCATTCGTCGGACGACTCGAAGTCGTCGAACTCTGGCCCCTCACCCAGGGCGAGATTGATGGCCAACCAGACGGATTCGTCGATTGGGCGTTCTCACATGATCATTCCATGCCCGTTTCGGGTGAACTCACACGCTACGACTGTGCCGAGCGAATAGATCGTGGCGGGTTTCCCGAAGCGATTCACCGCACGGGCAAACGCAGGTCCCGATGGTTCGCAAGCTATCTCACGACCCTCGTCGAAAAGGTCGTTCGACAAGTTTCCGGCATCGAGCGCAGCAGCGAGATCCCGAGAATTCTGCGTGTCTGTGCCGCACGGAGCGGCGATGAGTTGAACGTCACGCGTATTGCAGCCGAACTTGGCCTTCCCCCACGAACTCTTGATGGGTATCTTGCGCTTCTCGCCAATGTGTTTGTCCTGCAACTGATCCCGGCATGGTCAACCAATCTGTCGAGCAAGGTGATTCGTCGACCCAAGCTCGTGATGGTCGATAGCGGGCTCGCCTCCTACCTCTGCGGAACGTCAACAATCCGGATCGATGAGCCAACCTCACCATTCGGTCGGCTCCTTGAAGGTTTTGTCGCAATGGAACTACGCAAACAACTCACCTGGAGTGACAACGAAGCGACGCTCTCGCACTTCCGCGACCGCGACGGCCACGAAGTCGACCTCGTCCTCGAACACACCGACGGCCGAGTCGTAGGCATCGAAGTCAAAGCGGCCCGAAGTGTCTCACCTCGCGATACAAGCGGGCTTCGCTTCCTCTCTGAACGCCTCGGCGATCGATTCCACGCAGGCTTCGTGCTCTCCTGCATGCCTGAACCCACGTCACTCGGGGGCAAAATAACCGCACTGCCACTCGAAGCACTCTGGCGAGCCTCCCTCTGAGAATTCGCGTACCCAACGTCACGTTTTGTCCACCGAATACGCCCCAGTCCAGGCAGTCCGTAGCGCGTTTTACATACGCGCGCTTACTATTTGCAGTTCGCACACGACCATGGCGTGCTGGCGAGGGAGGATCGCAGTCGCTCCCGCCGCGCAGATGTCTGCGGTCCACAAGAATCATCATTGATTTCCATACATCAATGGCGAAGTGATGTGAACTCCTCGATTGAGGTATGCATGGCGCACCGAGCAATTCCAGAGCCTGGTCCGCGACGAGGAGACAGCGCTTCGCGCAGTGCTTCCACCGTCGGCTGCCTTCATCGTGCTTCCCTCACGTGGACCTGCTCACGCGATCAAGGTCGCCGACTCTGTCTTGTGTGGGGTGGCGAGGGTGGTTTGGCGGCGTGACATCGAATTCGTCATTCGCGAATCAAGCGAAAGGCCTGACATCGTCGCAGCGCGGACGCGTGTCTCCCGGAGCGCCCTCGCGCTTGACGCGGCTGGGATTGGTTGGGTCGACAAACTCGGCGATGTCGAAATAGCAATCGGATCGATTCTGGTGTCACGTACCTGCTCCGTAGAATCCCCATCGCCTCGCAATCCGCAATCGACCCCGGTCGGTCGTCGCAGTCACCGAAGCACTACTGCTCGACACACCGGCGACCGTCGCCGAAATGCACCAGGCAACCCGCCTTTCAACGGGCAGCTTCACGAACGCACTACGAACATTGACCGATCCGGGTCTCCTCCACTCCGCCGCGTCTCGCGGGCGTCGGTCCGCTCGACGCGTCATCGACCCCAACACACTCCTCCATCAGTTAGAACCGGCGTTGTTGTCAGTCCGGTCGTGCGACGGATGCCATCGCGTCGGTCGCCTGCGATTGTTCGGTCGTCACCTGCGGACACCGATAGCAAGCTGCTTTGCCTTCTTGCGCGTACCAGCGACAGCCTTGTCGAATGTTGCAGCGTGGAAGCATCGATACGACCGCCGGAAGCCGGTCAACAATCCTAGTGACCAACGAACAGGCGTTGTCGTTGAAGTGTGCGCACGCGGATTCTTCACAGGACGCTGCGAACCGCAGCACCCGTACGGGTTTCACGGCTCCCGTGAGCCCAAGAATGTCGGTGGTTACCTCAACTCGCTCATTAAGATAGGCGATCAGCCCAGGGCTTTCGTCGTCAACGACACCAAGCACCGTTGCCGAATTCATGTCCGGCTGAGCGCTCGGACAAAGAAGGCTCATGGTCCGACGTTGAAGGTGGCAACTTCGATCGGTTCGCGCAAGATGAATCCGATGAGGATGTCATCGCCTTGCAGATACGTGACCGGAGTTAGCGCGGGACCTTTGTCCGTGGACGCCTGTTTGGTGATCGCAATAGAGGCTTCGTGCAGCTCTGCAAGATCGCGACCAGCGATTTCTCGAAGTCGCCGCCCGATGACCGTTGTCGGGTCCAAAAAGATCCCCTTCTCCGGATTCAGATCGAACTTCTTTGCGATCGTCGCAGATGCCTTGCTTGCACGGGCGGTCAGGTTTGCGAGGTCGATTGACTTAGCGATTATTGACATTGTGTTCCATTCCGTCGACTGGATACAGCATTGAATACAGCAGACGAAGTAACGCGCCCACAACGCGAACTGTCAAGTGAAAGTTTCCCGAACGACCAATGACCCATCAAGTATTCGTCGACGGGATCGACGAGACTTGAACGGTGCTGAACGACACGCCGCGCATCGATGTCATCGAAGCCGCTCGCGTCACTGTGCTCCCGGACTTTCATCCTGAAGCCGGCCCGACGTTCGCCGGCTTCCCCGTAAACGCGTTCGTCATTCACCACCCCGACGGGCCAATCATCGTCGACACCGGCATCGGCACCGACAACGACCACATCAATCGTTGGTACTGCCCCGAGACCCGGAACATGAGCGACGAGCTCGAGCGCTGCGGCATCGAACCAGACGCGCCGCTCTCGATCGTGAACACCCATCTCCACTTCGACCACTGCGGCCAGAACCACGCCTTCCCACTTGCGACGATCTACGCCCAGCAAGCCGAGATCGACATCATCGGCCGTGACCCCTTCTACACGGTCGCCGAATGGGCTGCCATGCCCGTCGGACGATCAACGATCATCGACGGAGACCATCACCTCGCCGACGGCATCGAACTACTCCACACCCCCGGACACTCGCCCGGCCATCAGTCCGTCGTCATTCGATCCCGACACGACACGATCGTCATCGCAGGCCAATGCCTCTGGACCGCAACCGACTGGACCACGTCCACCGTCCGCGCCACGAACCTTCACGACGCCACCAGCGCCACCGACGCAGCCGACAGCATCGCCAGACTCAAAGCACTCCGACCAACCCGAGTGCACCTCTCACACGACAACCACGTCATCGTCGATGACCAGACGTAGCCACGTCGCCAACCACATAGCCGACCGAGGTTGCCGCCACTCGGCAAGACGAGGGGAGTATCCCGGTCACGGTGTAAGGAGGTAAGCGATGCCACCGCCGTCGGGAGTTTGCTGTCGGGAGTGTGTTAGTCATTTCCAGCAGCGTCGACGGTACCCGTGCGGTCAGTTGAGCTGTTCAGGACTCCAGGTAACGAACTGAACGATTCGGTCGCCGAGTTCGGAGGTCATCTCCAAGAGGGCTATGGCTGCATCCTGCGGATTCTCCTCCGCCAGCCCGATGGTGTTCAAGAAACCCTTGCTTTCGAGGTCTTGAAGAATCGTGTGTAGACCGTCGACTTTCTGATCGAGTTGAGCGAAAGCATCGGCAATCATGTCGCGTTGCCGATACGACCCGTCGTCGTCGGGCACTCCCTGGAGCTCGACGTGATTGCGCGCCGCCCACTCTTTCGGATCTTGGAGGAGTTCGAGCACGCGCAGGTGGCTTGCGGTCAGTTGAGAAACCAGTCGTAGGAGGGTTGCCGCTTCGTCATGGGTCCACGTCGGGTTTGAGGCGACGTTCGATAGAGCAGATGCCAGGTAGGCAATCTTGTCGTCGTCGCTTGCGAGGGCATCACGCGCAGCAATGGAAACTGCGCTGAGCACAGAGTCACGAAGCAGGTCGTCGTCCGAAAGCGCTCTCTCGAGCTGGGCGATGCGCCGAGCGAACTCAGCGAAGAGCAAGTCGACCCGGCGCTCAAATGGCCTCTCCATAGTTCCGCCACGATCGATGAAACCAGCGAGCCCGCGACCGGTACGGATCCCACGGTGCCCAGGACCAATGCGCGAAACCAGTCGCCCTCCGAGGTTTTGGGTATCGCGATCTCACCATGTTCCATTTCCGATTCTCTCATGACACGCCGCGCGCCGTACCCGCCCTCGTGCGTTGCGACGGGCCGGTGAGAGCAAGCCGAGGCGACAATAAGTGCCAAATGAACCCGGCCGCCGCGATCGAAGTCCAGTGCCCGACCGAAGATCTGGACCTCCGACGGACGAATCCGAATGACGCATCCGAAGCGACGCCGCGAATCAGTGGTCATGCCCATTGTCACCGTCACCCCACTCGGCTAGACCACTTCCGCCACCGGACCGTCGAGCACCAAATCATCCGCGGCAACACGAACAACCTGACCGGCGAAGGACGATGTGGTGGACCTCCTCGGTCCCGCACAACCGAAGACCACGGCAGCGACGTCTCACCGGAGCGTTGGGACACCGCCGCGACCGCCATCGAGACACAACGTCACCGATCCGGGATCAGCCCGTTCGACGGACCATTCGAGGGCGACACACTGTTCGAGAGCGCCGTCGGAACGATCACCGACGCGATCGACGCGTTGACTATCGAACGAGCAATCGACCCCACCTCGACGGGCCCGAGCACTCGACCAGCTATGGCCGCTGAGGACTGGGCCGGGGTTCAAACCATTTTCTGTGGACGGCGCCGGCAGATCAGCACCGCCATTTCCGTCGCGACGGTTACCTCGGTTGACAGCAACCGGTCATCGGTGAGCCAGTCGAAGCGGGCCAGGTCGATGTCGCCTTGGAACTGCGGTGGCCATGCGGTCATGGGTGCGTAGTCGTCGATGCTCATCACGCCGTGTTCACGAAGTACGAGCATCGGGTCGACACGGCGGGGATCGGCCTTCCCAGAGCCCCAGCCACCGTCGTGGACGAGGAGATCGAACGGGCCACGTTCGAACAGTTCGCCCACGTCACCGGTGATGATCTCGACCTGTGGGTAGTTGGCAAACACACGCCGGGCTACGTCGGCTCGAACCTTGTCACGCTCAACGCTGACGAACTGTGCCATCGGGTTCCCGCTGACCATCCAGGCAAGACCTGCGCCGGTCCCGGTGCCAGTCTCGGCGATCAGACCATCCGAAGGGACACCTCCGGCGAGAACTTGAAGGAGTCGGCCGGTCGCCGGGTGAACGCAGAGCTCAAAGCCGATGGCGGTGGCTTCCATCACCGCTGCGCGCACCAGATCGGGCAGTGTTCCGCTCGGCATCGCCATGTTCAACACTGTTCCTCCGACCGACATGACCCGACGCTACTTCTGCGGGTTCATGCGTCTGGTCCGGTCGAGCGTCGGCGGCAACCTATCTGCACGTCCGCGGCACCCGATAGGGCCTGGCGGCAACCAAAAATCGGTCGGTGGCAACCAAAAGTCCTTGCGCGACAACCTTAAAAGAAACTACTGCCAACCTCGCCCAACAAGTCGCGTCGCAGCTCCTCGACGCCGCACCCATCGACGCATCCACGCAAACCCTGTTCCTGCCGTGGGAAGACTCGAGGATCGTCGCCAACGCCGAACTCGACACAACCGTCACCCTCGACTGGCTCTACGACGACGAGACCCACACGGTGGCGGACGCAACACGCTCTACGTGTGCATGCCCGAACACCCTAAAGACGCCGCCCAGTTCGCCGTTGTGTTCGGTGATTTGATCAGCGCGCTTACCAATGCGGCATATGAGAAACGGAACCGCGAGAACAAGGCGCTTCCGTCTTCGATCATGCCCACCTCATCGACCACGAATTTGCGGGTCTTGGTCCAGTGGGTCCGCCACCAGTCCGGTGAGTGCCAACAACAGAAGTCCCATTCCCAGTGCGGTTCGAGTGCGGTCGGAATCTCGTCACCAAGTTCGCGTGTGGTGGCCGGGATCCACAAATCGGTGGCCCATACGCTCACCCTGAACTCCCGGGCAAGGAAGATAGAACTCATCGCTTTGCCGCAACCGAGATCGAGCACTTTCATCCCGGGTTCGATGGGCATGATCTCCGTGAGCGCTTCGGTCAGCCCGAGAGCGTTCGGGCCCATCTGGTTCTCAACGACCCAGTTCGGGTCGTAGCTGTTCGAGCGAACGTAACGACGATCAAACAATCACGCTCCTCGGGTGAGCTGCATCAACTCGCGATCAGAGTACATCGCGACGCTCCCGCACGGCGCTCAGCTCCGCCACGGCAGAACGCTACTGGTGTCGGAGCAAGCGTGAACAAGGCGGCCCTACTTCGGCCCGATTGCGTGCGGACCGCGGGCTGCCTGGCGCGTCACCGTGCTCGATACGCTTCGGCCCGTGAGAAGACCCCGACAACGGTGACGCCTTGAAGCCCCTCGTCGATTCGATAGACGACCCGGTACGTTCCTCGGCGAGCGCTGTGGCGATCGTCCAACGGCGGACGAAGGCGCTTGTCGACGCGATGTGGGTTGTCGAGGAGCGGTCCAACGATGAATTCGAACGCAGCAAACGCGACTCCCGCTGGGAATTCTTCTGACAACTGACGGCGAGCGGACGGGGCAACGATCAGTTCGTAGCGACCATCGCTCACCGACGTCGGGCAGCCATCGCCGCTCGCAGCGTCGCTTCGCTTTCTCCGCCGCCGACAGCGAGCTCGGCATCGGCATCCGCAAGTGCGCGAAGCGCGTCGACATCAGACAGAACAGCGATCGTTTCTTCCAGGCTCTCGAGATCCTCAACGGCCACCAAAACGGCAGTAGGTCGTCCGTGGACGGTGACGGTAACCCGGTCATGCTGCGCGCCTACCTGCGCAACAAGTTCTGAAAGGTGCGCCTTCACATCGGCAACGGATCGAGTCTCAAACATGGTCATAAGTATGACCATAACAGCGGGTGCCGTCTAGCCCTCGAGGTCGCACTACGGTCCTGGCGGGCGGGTATTGATGCTGCCGATGATTTGAGTCTCGGCGAAAGGGGTCGGTCATCAAGGAGGTATCGGTTCGGAACGTGATCACGAACTGATATCGCTGCTCGCGTCGAACGGACTACGGATCAGCGAAGCGCTCGGAGCCGATATCGAATCGATGGGCATGGACCGCAGACACCGCACGATGGCGATCGTTCGTAAGGGCGGTAAAGCAGGTCACGACCCGCTCGCACCACGAACCGGCAGAACACTCCTCGGTCATGGAGAACTCGGTGCCGCCGTCGCGGTCGCGGAGTCGATAGGTGCGTTCGCCCTTGAACAGCCCGAGCGCCATCGCATCGGACGACACCATCAGATGTGGCGGTTCCATGACGGCGACTTTGAGTTTGAAGGTTCGCTTCGGGCTGGCGATCGAGACGAGCTCGATGGTCGTTCCCGCCTCGATCGGGCCTTGGATGCTGACGACCGCCGGGTTCCAATTGCCGTAGCCGGCGGCGTCAGTCAGCAACGCCCACACGACGTCGGGTCGGGCGTCAATCGTCCGGGCCACGCTGTACTGCTTGGTCATCGGATCGCTCGCATCCGGTTGTTGCGAGCGTTGTGTTCGACCTCGGCCAACCCGAGCACTTCGAGCACCGGTGGCACATAGTTCCCGAAGCGGCCGCGAAGCCCCTTCTTGAACCCGTACCAGCCCCCAACCGGATTGCCCGCAGCGCGTCCCCATGCTTCGACGGTGCCGTCGTCGGCTTCCTTCTGCTCGTCCTTGTTGCCCAGCGGCATCCAACCGCCGTGCTCCACCAGCATCGCATGCAGGTCCTCAATGCACGACAGGTGATAGCGAAGCTCGGTGGCACCGACCTGCACCACCAACGCCGGTGGGTCGGCGGCGCAATCGCGGTAGGCCTCGAACTCCGACTTGCCCGGCGGCGTGGACAACACCCACGGATCGTCTGCTGTTCCAGCTCCTTCGACATCGGTCATCTCATGCTCCTCGCAACGCTGATTTGAGCCAATGGTAAACATCGTTGGGTGACATCTCTTGTCATGAATAGATCCGAATGTCAGAATCCCGGGTGTGCGTGCCGGACGGCTGGTGTCGTTGATGCTGATCCTGCAGCGCAGGGGGCGGACGACCGCGGCGCACCTGGCGGACGAGCTCGAAGTCAGCCAGCGCACGATTCTGCGCGACATCGAAGAACTCTCCGGAGCCGGCGTACCCGTGTACGCCGTGCGCGGACCGGGAGGCGGGTTCGAACTCCTCGACGGGTTCGATCACCGCCTGCCCGACCCGATGCAATGGACCACGACGAAGCGACGGGCACGGTCAGCACGGCGTGCAGTGATTCGCATCTCACCCCAAGGCCGTCAACTCGCCGCAGTCCTGCACGTACTGCAACCGTTACGAGTCAGAAGGAGCGCAGCAGTCCCACTCGACGACGAGGGATGGATCCGCGCAACATTCCGGATCGCGACCCTCGACGCAGCCACCACCGACGTGCTCTCGTTGTCCCCCAACGTCGAAGTCCTCGAACCCCGTGCACTACGAAACCAGGTCGCTGAACGACTCCGCCGCGCCGCAGCCCTCTACGAGACTTGACACGAACAACCGATCAGAACAACGACCCAGACCCGACCACCGAGCGCAGCACTTTCGCTGCGGTCACGAACGTCCGACAACGCCCCACATACCTCGAACGGAACAGCAGCGAGACCACTGCACTCCAGCCCGAAGCAGGCGGCTCCGGACCTGCTGCGGAGCCGCCTGGTCGCCTATTATTCGTATTACGGTTGATCTGTGGAGTTCATCGGTCAGCGGGTCGACATGGCATGCAGTTGACGAGGTGCTCCCTCCCGTAGAGCGTGCGCTGGTCGTCCGGACATGGACCGGATGCTGACCCTCCGAAGGTGTTGGCGATCGGTCCTCGCAGCGATGGCCAACTCCTCGAAGTGATCATCCTGTCCCTTGCCAACGACCGCCAACTTGAGATCCGCGCCATGCCCTCCGCCGACATTTTGCGACCTGCTCCCGGAAGGAGACCTCTGACGTGACCCCACCCCCAACCAAGCCCTACGTCGCCCAGACCGGACGGTCGCTCATCGACGCCGACATCGAAGCCCTGGCCGACGGAGTCGCCGGTGACATCGAAATTCGATCGGCATGGACCGTGGGCACCGCACCATGGCGATCGTGCGCAAGGGAGGCAAACACGTCACCATCCCTCTCGCCTCACGCACCGGCGAACACTCGATCTCTACATCGATGAACGCGATGCTGGCGGAGAGTATTTGCTGGTTGCTCGTTCATCCGGTCCGTGGCACAATTGTAGCCATGACCACTGATTCGTTGCGGAACGTGAAGGATCGATTCTCGGAGTTCGTCGATCGCGTTGAGAGTCAGCACGAACGGATCGTCGTGACTCGCAACGGTCGTCCGGCCGTCGTCCTCATCAGTCCCGATGACCTCGACAGCCTGGAAGAAACTTTGGATCTACTCGGCGATCAGGTCGCGATCCGAGAGTTGGTCGAAGCGCAAGCGGCCGTCGCGTCTGGCGATGTGGTTCGAGGCGTTGACGCAGTGCGGTCCTTGCGGCCCACGACCCGCAGGTGAGTGGCGAGGTCTTTGAACTCGTCGTGGCACGACCCGCAGCACGAGCAATCAGCGAAGTCTTACCGGAAAACGTTGCAACGGCAGTCCTCGACTTCATCACTGGCGCGCTCATCGAGAACCCTCACCGCGTAGGCCGAGAACTCCGCCGAGAACTTGCTGGCATCTTCAGTGCTCGACGCGGAACGTACCGCATCCTGTATCGAATCGATGATCTGACTCGAACCGTGACCGTGCTGCGCATCGACCACAGAGGCGACGTCTATCGAACGAGGTAGAGGAACGTCCATGCCGAACACTCGCAGGACCGCCGATTATTGGCGGCTCCAAGTCCCAGGTTTTGCGAGCGAGGGTTCACTGCGCCGGGGCTTGCGTGGGTCGCCTCGCCTGCGCAAACTCGCCGGTGCCGAGGATGGACGAGTCCACTAGCGATGACGGCCAACTCCAGCGCGCGATGACGAAAGTACAGGTTCGGGCGCCTGCACCGTGCAGGCGTGCAACTATTTCGTCGCCTCAGCGTGACCGCTGTTGCCCGGTTACGAGCGGGCGCTGGAAGACGCGCCCGATCATCACCCTGGGTCGGTCTAGCGCATTTGGGGCCGCCGAGGCAGCCGGTGGCGTCAAGGTGGGTGACGAAAGGGTTCAGACGCCAAGTTCCCAGGTGACCGGGCGCGCGCCTCGCTTGAACAGCTGCAGCGTGGCATCGCCGTGTCGACGGTAATCAAACAACCTCGCAGGAATCGCGCCGGCAAGATTGCTCAATGGGGATCAGTGGCCCGGGTCAACGCGACGACAGCCGCGTGTCATCGGCGTGTCAGCGGCGTGTCAGCGGCGAGGTGCACTGTTCGTCCATGAACACATCAACCAAGTTGCGACACGAAACGTATCCCGTTCGATTTTCTGTGGACTACCCGGACCGCGCGCTGAACAAGACCACGACTGCCTTCGGGGCGTTCGCAGCGATCCCTATCCTCACGGTCCTCGCAGCGATCTCCGGTGGGACGTGGCAGTGGACGCGTGACAACGCTTCGACACCGGCGGTCATCGGCGCAGGGGGCCCACTGTGCCTCGGTCCTCTCCTGATGATCGTGTTCCGACAGGAGTACCCTCGTTGGTGGTTCGACTTCAACCTGGAGCTTCAGCGGTTCCCCAACCGGGTCTGGGTGTACCTCGCGCTGATAGACGACCGATATCCGTCCACCACGGATCAGCAGTCGGTGCTGACGCGTTAGGCGCGAACGGGCGATGATGTTGTTCGTGCGGCTCGCAGCAACGACTGGCGCGCGTGCGGCGAACGGCTCACCTTGGCAAAAAAGTGAAGGTGATGCTAAGTGTCTATACAATCTATGATTTGCGGTTCCGCACATCTGCGTCCACGTTCTGTCGACCAAATACGCCCCAATCCCCGCAGTTTCATAGAGCGATCTTCGTACGCGCGCCTACCATCATCGGGAGCCGGACGGCACATAACGAGGTCCCAAACGGCAACTTACAATTACCTGCCGCTCTTGCCGCGTTACGCCCATTTGCAGGTTCCGCCATGTGTCGATCATTCGATTCGAAGCGGCGCGATTCGGCTGATCTGATGGAAGTCACCGTCAAAGGCCAGCACGCTGCTCGACGTGCGGATGGCGATGGAGGAGATCATGCAGTCGATGAGTCCCCGAGGTGTGACGCCGCGCGCCCGACACGATCTATCTAAACGGGCAGCGCCCTCGAAATCGGCGAGGGGATCGCTTGGAATCCATTCGATAGACAACAGCAACCGACGAAGATCATCGTGACGCTTTTCGGTCCTCGCCCCGGCCAGCACCTCCATCAAGACCGGTTCCGTGACCGCAAGAGAGGTTCCTCCATCAGCGATCGGCGCGGTCAAGCTGCATCAACTGATGAGCCAGTAGCCCGGTCGAACTCGATCCATGCCGAGGTGTCAACGAGGATCACGACGGCGCGACGTCAACGACGTCGTCGATCGCGTGAGCTCCCCGCATCGCGAGTGCCTCGGCAATCGTCATCGGCTGGCCCCCCGCCTGGCGGAGCGCGAGATCGACCGCCTCCGTCTTCGTGTGCACCCCGTAACGCTTCATCACCCGACGAAGAAGTTCATCGTCGAGCTCGATATTCGTTCTAGACATACAACCAATTTTACACCTGCTGCACCAATGCGGCGCACACCACGTCGATTGGAGGCATGATGGCAACTCGTGCAGCTGCCCAGTCGCCGGAAGGAAGAAACCTCCGCTCAGCAGTGGTCGCTTTGGAGCGGACGACGGAATTCGAAGCGCTCATCTCGTCGACCTGCACGATCTCAGCGTTACGTCGGCCGAAGGAACCATGTGCTCAGGTTGAACGGGTGTTTCGAACTGCGGGTTGACGCTGCCGAATGCGGGTGGGGAACGCCGACGGCGCGAGTTGTGTACGGTTAGCCCGATGCTCATACTGTCCGCGGCCGAGACGAAATCGCTGCTTGATCCCGATGCCTTGCGTCAGGTGCTCGCGTCTGCGATGGCCGAACTCAGTGCCGGGCGTGTCTCGATGCCGCCGAGAATCGCCGCCTACGTCGAGGAGCAGGGCGGGTTTGTGGCGGCGATGCCGGCCTACCTGCCAGCGATGGGAACCGTCGCGGCCAAGCTTGTCAGCCTCTACCCGGGAAACGCCGGTACTGCCTTGCCGACGCACCAGGCCATCGTGATCGTGTTCGACGCCGCTAACGGTCAGGCAGTCGCTCTGCTCGACGGCACCGAGATCACAACGGCGCGCACGGCCGCAGGTTCGGCACTCGCGACCGACCTGCTCGCTCGCTCCGACGCGAGGGTGCTTGCGATCGTCGGCACGGGGGTGCAAGCACGCGCCCACGCCCACGCAGTCGTTCGGGTCCGGCCGTTTCGCGAGGTCCGGATCACCGGCCGGAATTCGGCACATGCCGAAGCTCTCGCTGCGGAGTTGCGCGGCGTCCTGGATGTCGACATTGTCGTGGCCGCAACTGCCGCGGATGCGTGCGCCGGTGCCGAGGTCGTGTGCCTGACGACCGGTTCTGCCGAGCCGATCATCCGACGGGCAGACCTCGCTCCCGGAACGCACGTGAACTCCGTCGGCTTCGAAAGCGCCGGACGCGAGATCGATTCGGCGACCGTGGCCGACGCTCTGGTCGTCGTCGAATCGCGGGCGTCCGTGCTCGCCCCACCACCGGCCGGCTCCTACGACCTGCGCGTGCCGATCGACGAGGGACTCTTTGATCCCGGCGACCTGGTCGAGATTGGTGAACTCGTCATCGGTACAGCGGTCGGCCGCACGTCCGCGGACCAACTGACGCTCTACAAGTCCGTCGGAGTCGCCGTCCAAGATGCCGCCGCAGCCGCGCTCGTCCTCGCCGGGGCACGTAAGGCCGGGCTCGGCCTCGACTTCGACTTCTCGTAGGCCAGGTGAATCCGCGCTATCGCCGACGTCGGACGACGGGACTTCGTCACACCATCGTCACATCATCGTCACATCATCGAGTCCGGTTCGTACCTTCCCGTTACCACCAGGAGCCGCCAGCTCGTCCTGGTCCTCCCCCACTCCGATCTACTCCGCCCAGAGTGAGGAAATCGGAGCGATGTCGATACGGTCACTCACACGCATGCTGCGGTCGCTTGTCGAAAGAACGATGCCACGGTGGAATCGGTCACCGATGGACTCACGTAGGTAGCGAAGGTGTCGCGTATCTTCGGCCCGGACGGTTGCGCCAGCCTTAACTTCGATAGCGACGATCCGGCCGTCGCGTGCTTCCAGGATGAGATCCGCTTCGCGCGCATCGCGATCGCGGTAGTGATACGGCCGCGCGCTGGTTTGCGACCAACCCAGCTGTTTGCAGACCTCGCTGATCACAAACCCCTCCAAAAGCTGCCCGGTCGCTGCTTCGTTTCGGCGCAGAGAAGAAGACGTCCAACCAGCCAGGTGAGCTCCAAGCCCACTATCCACAAAGAAGCACTTCTCCTTCTGCACCGCCCTCGAGGTCGCCGACGTCGCCCAACCGCTGAGACGCTTGATCACAAACACCTCCTCGAGCAGCGCCATGTATCGATCGATGGTCGACTTCGAGGAAGCGAGCGTTTCGGCGACATTCTGCACACTTATCGTTGTGGCCATCCGTTCAGCAAGCAACGCCAGCAACCGGATGAGATCAGGCCGACGCTGGATCTCCGAAAGCTGTGTGATGTCACGATCGATCAAGTCGTTGATGTAGGAGTCGAAAAACTTATCGCGGCGATTTGGGGCTCTTCGCACGGCCTCGGGATACCCACCCGCAAGGGCGCGATCTAGGTATTCCGTTTTCGTCATGTCAGACTCGAATAACCGGAGGTCGCCGTCATCAAAAACCCGATCAACAAACTTCTCGACCCGTCCCTCGAGTTCACCCTGAGAAAACGGCCACAACTCAATCGTTTCCGATCGACCGATGAGGGAATCCGGAAGACTTCGGAGTCCCAACAACCGTGCCGAGCCCGTGAGGAGGAATTGACCCGGTCGAGGGTCATCGTCCACCCGAGCCTTGATCGGCAGAATCAACTCGGGGGCGCGCTGCACCTCGTCGATCACCAATAGCGACTGACTTCGCACGAACGTTTCCGGATCAAACTTCGCAGCGGCAAGATCGTTCGGTCGATCCAAACGGCGAAACTCCGTATCCGCCCGGTCACCAACCGCAAGCTTTACCAGCGTTGACTTTCCGGCCTGCCGAGCACCCGAAACCACCACCACCCGGGTATCTCCCAAAGCATCAACAATTGCAGAACGGAGGTGTCGATTCCGGATCTCAACCATCGGAAAATCATACCATGAATGGTCGGTCTGCCGAGCAGCTCATGGTCAATCCGCTGATATTTCATGATCGATTTGCCGACAGAATAACGGTCGACCCGCCTCCTCCCTGGCCCATCCCTCCGGTGGAAAAACACATCCCTGGCCGAACCCTATATATCGATTACCAGACGGTCGTTCTCTTGGATACTTCGATGGCACAGTGAGGTGTAGCCATCGGTTGAGGTATTTATGTCGACCGTTCGACCAACTCCGGACTCTGGCGCAGGGGCGTGCGAAGACAGCGCTTCGCGCAATGCTTCCACCGTCGGCTGCCTTCGTCGTGCTTCGGTCGCCCGGCCCGACTCTGTCAGTCAAGGTGGCGGGTCGTCGACTCTGTCTTGTGTGGGGTGACGAGGGGTGGTGTTGGCGGCGTGACATCGAAGCCGTCATTCGCGAATCAAGAGAAGGCCTGACATCGTCGCAGCGCGACGCGTGTCTCCCGGAGCGCGCTCGGCACTTAACTCGGCTGGGATTGGTTGGGTCGACGAACTCGGCAATGCCGAAATAGCAATCGGATCGATTCTGGTGTCACGGACCGGCTCTATATCTGACCTCGAGATCCAAGGGCTTCTCGCCGCCCGAGGACAACCTCGCTTCGACGCGCCGCGGTCGATGGCGCGACGCGCGCCGAGCTCGACGAGTCGCTCGTTGACGACTCTGTCCGTGCCTGTCGCGGAGGATCGAAACAGCTCTCCCAAATCAACCAGCGAACGCCACTCGTCCGACCCGGCACCACAACAGCGAAAGTGCTCGCGGCACTCGGGTCCGGGCCACTCGGCGTCGAGCAGATCGCTACAGCCACGGCCCCTCGAACCAGCAAACATTCGACGACGACGACTCCGCGAGCTCCGAGCGGCTGGCCTCGTGCAGCAGCACGGCGGCCGGGCTTGCGCTGTTCCTCTGCAACAGCTTCGAGCAAGCACTCATCAACCTGCTTGTACTCGGCGGCGTGACCCAAGAAACCATTCCCGCCACTCTTGAAGACGTGGAGCTGACGTTTGGCGAGCACGCTACGAGAACGCTGGGTCGTCTCGTTAGCCGCCTCGGAGAGGACACTGATATCAGCCGCATCGACGAGGTCCTGGAACGGCGAAATCATCTCGCACATCACTTCGTCACCAAACATGCGATCTATTTCATGAGCACCCCGGCATGCACCTGACGGAGGTCGACAAGCTGTTCGACGAACCCGCCTACGAACCCCGACTCACCGCAGTTGCCGTCCTGGATATCAAGGCACGTCGGGCGAGGAGCGACGAGGAGCGACGCGTCCTCTGCGACCTGTATCTGCAACGCCACGATCGCATCACGGAATAGCGACGCCGACCTCGCCAACGGCTTCACGGTCGCCGAGCAGCTGGCCAACGACCCGATCGACGTGGTCCACAACGCCGTCGGGATCTTCATCAAGCACGCCGGCCGACGCGACCCCGCCGCCCAGAGCCGTTGCCTCGACAGCTACTCGTCAACCATGCCCCGCTCCGGCCTGCGCCTCGCCATCGTGCAACTCGATCCGGAGAAGCGTGCCCATTACATGAACGCCGCCCGTGCGGCGGCGAACTAAAAGCAATCTTCATGACCGATCGCAGCGCCTCCATGTAGAGCGCAACCTCACCGCGTTCCTCCCGCCGCCTGGGTAGGTCCGGAACTACCGATGTTGGGTGAGAGCCGAGGTGGCCGCCATGGCAACGAGCCCAGCGGCTTTGGCTGCGAGCACAGGATCGATCGTGATGAGGGCATCCGCCTGCAGCTTCGTCACGGCGATATATTCCGCGTGGAACGTCGTATCCCAACCCTGGGCCTGCGCAATCTTCCAAGCGGTCCGACGCGACATCCGGTCTCCGAGTAGCCGCATCTTGATCTCTGTGAAACGTTCGTGGCGCTGCAACGCCACGTCCTCGGTGATTCGCCTCGACGGACGCTGGCCAAAAGAAGCGACAGCGCTTGAGATCGGATCAAATTTGGTGCAACCAGCTGGAGTCCTGCGTCGACCTCGATACCTCGGCGACGACGTGCAACAGCGTTGGTGCATCGATCACGTATCGAGCCATTTACCGAAAGTACCCGAAGCAGCTCGCTCAACTGACAGCTCTCCGCCGCTGGGGCACTGCAAGCTTTCGGACCACACTGCTATGGCTCCTGTCCCTTTAGTGACGGCCGCGGCACGCACCAATCGCTGATCACCGCAAACCGCTCAGAGCTGAAGTCCCTAGCCTGACGGCACGGGCGTTCAAGAATCGTGATTTCTTGGGGCGGCGATGTCGAGACGGTGATGTCCGCTGCGTCTGAGTGGTGTTGACGGACCGACCTTCGCCGGGGCGACGTCGCCGGGGACCAAAGCGATACTCTCCGGCGCCCACATCATCGCCGCCTGCGTCGTCATCCCACTGATCCGTGCCGGCCTGCCCACCACGAAATAGCCACCCACACATGGCCACGCGACGGAATACCGGACAACCCGAGGGCATGGCTTGTCACGGCCGCGTCGAGGCAATACATCGATCACGCACGCGCCAACACCTCACGGCGCCGACGCGAACAACACGACGCCGTCCTCGCCAGCGCGTCGGACTCAGGTCTCCAATCCGCTCGCAGCGATATTGATGGCGACGACGCACTGCAGCTGTTGTTCCTGTGCTGTCACGACTCGCTCAGCCCAGCGTCGCAGATCGCTCTCACCCTACGAGCCGTCGGCGGTCTCACCACCGCAGCGATGGTCTTCTGGCCGAACAGAACCGTTCCCTCTGGAATCGTGACCTGATGGGCGAAGGGGTAACACTGGTCGAAGCAGCACTTGCCCACGGCCCGCTCGGCCCCTCCCAACTTCAACCCGCAAATCGCCGCCGTACACGATGGGGCCGATACCGTCGACGCCACCGACTGGCTGCAGATCCTCGGCCTCTACGACCTGCTGATCACGATCGAAATCATTCCGATCGCTTCGCTCAACCGCACCGTCGCTGTTGCACACACCCTCGGACCAGAACACACGCCCTCCGCGAACTCAACCAGTTGTCGAAAGACACCCGCATTAACGGTCACCACCTTTACTTCGCCGTCCACGGACACACCCTCGAAGTCGCCGGACGACACGACGAAGCCGCAACCGAATTCGCCAGATCAGCCCGCCGCACATCCAGCGCACCCGAACGAGACGCCCTCCTAAGCCGAGCCGCCAAACCCACCAGGCGCTCAGCGTAAGACGGTTTGTAGCTTCGTCCAACGAACGACGCCGGTAGAGGACTAGGGAGCGGATCCCTCTGCCGGTGAGTCCAAGGACTGGAGCGTTGCGGCACCAAACCCGACCCACCCCAGGGTGTCCGGGTTTGTGGCGGCAAGTTGATGTTTACGTAACGCAGCACCGGGTATCGGATACGAACCGGTTTCTTCGCTATTGAGAGGCTCGCCATGAGTGAGTACACCGCCGAGGTATCAACCACAATCGCTGCGACCACAAAGCAAGTTTGGGCGGCCTTGATCGATCCGAAGGCCGTCGAGAAGTACTTCATGGGTGCAACAGTGAAGACTGACTGGAAGGTGGGCAGTCCAATCACGTGGTCGGGTGATTGGAAAGGCAAATCGTTTCAGGACAAGGGCGAGATCCTCGTGTTCGAACCGAACAAGCAGGTGAGCTTTTCGCATTGGAGCCCACTCGGGGGTGGCGACGATCGGCCCGAGAACTATCACGCCGTGACCATGACACTCCATGC
>JANOYY010000031.1:0-39008 GCA_031429095.1 Acidimicrobiia bacterium
CCATCGACATCACCGTGCCGACCGGCTACCGAATCGAACGCGCCGGAGGAGAGCACTACCGAGTCCATCACGCACCGCTAAGCGCGCAGAACACCCGGATCTTCGAAGGGGTGCGCGTTGTCGACGTGCTCACCGCGATCGAAGGCGCGACGACGCAAGGCGTCGGCACCGCACTGATATTCGATGCGATTGATCGAGCGCGTCGGCTTGGATGGATTACCAAGACGCAAGCGAAGGTCGCCCGCGTACAAATGGAAACCGATCATGGCTGAGCCAAGACTTCCGTCGAATCTGCCGCAGTTCAACAAGCTGCTTACGGCGCCCTACTTCGGGCCGGGCAACCCGTCCTCGCCCGACGGGGGATGTGCTTCTGGTCCACTATCTCCTTGCGCACAATCAGAGCGGCAACATGTGGAACCCGCTCCGCCGGATCGCGTACTACCGCCTCGCTGCGACAGGTCACCGGCAACGATGGCGAGCAACGCAGACGACGCGCTGCTTGAGTTCGAACCCGTCGCCTGCAGTCGAACGAGCGCTGCGTGAGCTTCGGAAGGCCGTTGTGAGGGCTGAGCAAATCAGGGCAGCTCCAGGGCACGCAACATCCCTCGAAGGAGATACGGCCGTGCAGGTGGCGGCGTAAAGCGGGGCCTCTGTGGGCTCACCGCGCTAACCCTTGGTGGCTGTCCAGGCGGCGGCAATTGCGGCGACGTGGCGCTGGTCGGTGCCGCAGCAGCCTCCGAGAACTTGTAGCCGGGGAAGCGCTGCGCGTAGTCCGACGTAGCGGGCGGCCAGATCGTTGGGGTCGCCTGCGTCGAGTTCGACCATGTCGTCGAGTTCGGCGTGGCTGAGTTGTGAAGCGTTCGCTCGGAGTCCGCCGATGCGGGCTACCCAAGCTTCCGTGCTGTTGAGCACATGCGCGAAGTGGGTGGGGTGGGCGCAGTTGATCATGTAGTGCGTCGGGTATGCGGACGTTGCGGCGTCGGTGGCCTCGATCGCGTCGGCGAGGGACATGCCCGATGGGAGCCGGCCGTCTGTCTCGACAGTGAACGATACGATCACCGGAAGCCCGATGCTTTGCGCTACACGAGTGATCCCGGCCGCCTCTTCGATGTATCCCATTGTCAGCGCGGTCACGATGTCGATTCCTGCGCTGGCCATGCAGCCGATCTGGAACGAGTGGTAGTCGGCGGCAGCGTCGATGTCCATCAGCGAGCCGATCCGGTATCCGTCGCCGCGGGGGCCGACGGTGCCACCGATCAGGAAGGGCTGGGCGCCGCTCCAGTGGCTGCGAACCTCGTCAACCACGCCAACGGACGCCGAGATGAACTCGGCGAGAGCGGTTCGGTCGTGGCCGAGCGTGGCTGCCCAGTCCGGGTTCGCACGCCATGTTGGTGTCTCCAGCACCACGGCGGCGTCGACCGTCTGGGCGATCTTGGCGTAGTAGCCGTAGTAGTCGATGAGCAATGCCCGGCCGGCAGCGTTGGCTGTGAGCGGGTACGCGGCGAACGCGGGCAGGTCGATGCCGTGCTCGAAGACCAACCATGTCTCCAAGCCGGCGTCTGTTATGACGACGACGTCGGGGTCGGGCCATGGGGTGGGTCGATGTTGTGTGTTCATGCGACTGATCGAACCATAAGCCGGGTTGGGTTGCTCGGGGATGGTCTGAGGATTGTCTGAGGGTCACGATCGGTGATGGTGGACGAGTTCGGCCGCGGCTTTCACTGCCTGGGGCAGATCGAGTTGTTTTCCTTCCTCGGTCCACTTCGCAATCCGTGCGGCCCCTGCTCGCTGCGAGACAGCGGCGAGCGATGTCGAAAGCCGCGCGTTTTCAGCGCCGTAGCTAGGCCGCACGTGATCGCCAGACGTGGCCGTCGCCAAGACTGTCGCGCCATGGTCGTCACCTACGGCGACGAGCGCGTCGACGAGGCTGCGAAGGGTGGTGACGGCGTGGACAAAGTTTCCATGACGGGCGTACTCGTGCAGGCAGATGGCGTACTCGTCGAGAGCTTTGCCAAAATTGCCGGCACGTGCGTGTTCGGTCGCGAGCGACACCCGGGCCACTGATGACACGAACGGATTCCCGATCGTTAGGGCCATCTCGACGGCCGCAGCGTAGGCCGACGCTGCTGCCGGGTTCCCGGAGGCGCTCAAAGCTTCACCTCGGGCATACATGACCCACGACTGGTCCGAAGGGGACAAGCGTTCGCGATCGAGCCCACTCAGAGCTGCCAGTGCATCGCCTGCCTGGTTGTCGAACGCGAGTGCTAGCGCTGCGTCCACCCCGGCGATGGCGATCGCGTGGGGGTCGTTGAGTGCCTCGCCCAGCGATCGCAGTTCTTCGGTGATGCAGGCGACATCGAGAAGGTGGCCGTTGTAAATGGCCACGTCCGCCAAGATCTCCCACGCCGCAGCCCGCACACTCCCCTCGACAGCGGTCGACAGTGCGGTGGCCGCGGCGCGTGCTGCGGAGAGGTGGCCGCGGTTCGCGTCTGCACCAGCAACGACGATGCGGGCACCAATCAACGCGTCGGGGCCTGCATCCGGATACTGTGCCAGCAGTAGGCGACTCCACTCGGCCGGCTCATGCCAGAACGTCGAGTAAGCGGCAAGGTGCAGAGACCCACTCAGTTCCGCAGCCAACTCTGGCTCATGGCCCCGGGCCCAGCTGTGCGCTGCTCGCACCTCCGCGGCGATGGCGTCGAGCCGTCGTCGGCCGGTGGCCTCGTCAGGTGTGCGGATCTGGCGGTCGATCATCGCGGCTGATGCCGTGAAATGTTGGGCGTGACGTCGGCGCACCTCGTTGGCGGTGCCCGACTCCTCAAGCCATCGTGCGGCAACCGCCCGTACCGTAGCGAGCATCCGATACCGGGTCGCCGACCCGTCGACGTCGGCGACCAGCAGGGACCGCTCGGCGAGGGCGGCCAAGTCGTAGATCACCGATGGGCGGCGCGCACCGACAACACCCGCTGCATCGGTCGAAGTTACGGGCCCCGCGAACACGGCGAACTCGGTGAAGGTTCTGCGCAAAGGCGTGTCCAGAAGTTCGGCGGACCAAGCCACCAGCGAATCGAGCGAGTGGTGGCGACGAACCGGGGAACGATGTGTCACCGGCATTGGCATCCCAACGACAATGGCCCGTTCAAGCTCATCGAAGGTCATCGAGCCGAGCCGGGCGGCCGCCATCTCGATTGTCAACGGCAATTGGTCGATCTCAGCCAGCAGCGTCGCGACCCGCTCTCGGCCAACCTCACCGAGGTCCAACTCTGGACGAATCGCACCCGCTCGAACCGCGAACAGATCGAGCGCCCGCTCCAAACTGAGGGGATGCACGCCGATGACCTGTTCGACACTCAGACCGAGCCGGACCTGGCTCGTCGCCAGCACGTTTAACCGCACCCCGCGAATTCTCATCACACGATCAAGCACGTTTGCCACCGCATCGATCACGTGCTCACAGTTATCGAGCACCAACAACACGTCGAGCTCGGCAATCGACCGAATCGCGCGTTCCGGGCGTTGGCTGTCGAGCACGACAGCGAGAGCTCGCGCCACCGCCGGCAGAACATGCTCGCCTGCGTCGAGCGTGGACAACTCCACCACACAAAGACCATCGGAGTACGACGGAGCCGCCTGTTCCGCAACCGCTCTTGCAAGCGCCGACTTGCCGACACCGCCAGGCCCCGTCAGCGTGACCAAAGGCGAGTTATTGAGCGCCGCAATCAAGCTAACGATCTCGTCCTCGCGCCCGATCAACATGCCAGCAACCCGCGTGCGTTCCGGTTGAACCGCGACCTCAACCTCAGCCACGAACCGGTAACCACGGCCACGCACGTTCTTGATCGTGTGCTGTTGTGCGCCGTCGTCGCCGACAGCGCGACGGATCTCCTTGATCCGCGTAGTCAAATTCGACTCAGAAACAAAGCGATGACCCCACACCCCGTCCAGCAACTCAATCTTCGACACCACGCGATCGCGATGCTCAATCAAAGTCGCCAGCAGATCAAACGCCTGCGGTTCCAGATGAATTTCTTGCCCGGCCCGGAGCACCTCCCGGCCAAGCACATCGACTTCGACCGCACCGAACCGGATCATCACGAAATTCTCGCAGTTCCGTCCAAGGCCCGAGGGAGTGCCCTTGCTCCTCTGTCAAGCAGCGATGAGATCTCGATGACTTCCGCCAGATCGAGGTGTCGGACCTTCACTTCGCGAGGCGTTCGAGCAGCTCCCGGTCTTGCTTCACGATACGCCGGACGCTCGTTCGAAACGCAGGGTCCTCGCGACGCCGTTCGATCGCCTCGATGAGGGCCTGCTTCACAGTCTCGTTGACGCTGGTGCCTTCCACCCTGGCAACCGCTTCGGCATCTGACGCGAGCTCGTCGGGAAGGCGAACGGTCAGGTTCTTCGTCATCACATCATGATGTCACACCACCATGACTCGGCGCCGTGGGGGCCGAAACCAGCCGAGAGTCGGCGGGGCTTGACAGGTCCGGTGCGTGGTGGACGCGTCGAGCATGTCGGTCGATGTGTGGTTGATCGCTCAGGAGATACCGATGAGTTTCCGACTCGAAGGCACCTGCGTAGAGAACTGCAATTGCTCGCAGTTTCGACTCGTTCGGCGTCGCTGGTTCAGAAATCGACGTGGGGATCGATCAGTGGTTGCCAACCGGCGCGGATCCATTTCGGCACGAACAGTTCGTTCCAGCTGTCGACGAGGAGGGCGCCGTCGATGTACTGCTCGATGTCTTCCGGCCCACCTTCGCGAAGCACGATTTCGTAGGCGCGCTGACGGTCGTGTCGATCGGCCAGTCGGAACGTTCGCTTACCGCTCCACGCGAGGTGGATCCCAAGGGTCACCTCGGCGAGCGCAGCGTCGTTCGAGAGTTCGGGGAGAGCGCTCGGTATGTACGCAGACTTTCGACCCGAACCCACTGCAGTCCACGTAGGCCGAGCACGGGTGACGAGTCGGTGACCGGTCGCTTCGAGGATGCGGTCGAGCGTGTCGGCCCGTGGATCCTTGGCCCCGGACTCGTACGCAGAGACGGTCGGACGCGACGTTCTAGCGAGCTTCGCAAGCTCATCTTGCGTGAGCTGCGCCCGGTCGCGGGCTTCGGAAATCAGCTCAGCAATTTGTCATTACTTTGTCCGCGAACGACCCGAAACGAGCGGGTATCAGACATGCGAACGTAAGCGCACGTACTGGCAAAAACAACCTTCTACCAGCACGTATGGGTTCTCCACCGCACTAGTAAGTACACGTATTTCAGGAGTTAAAGGCCCCCTTCGACACACATATTTCCCTTGGTCAGATTTCGATGACCCCTAGCGGGGCTCTCGCCTGGGCGATGATAATGGTGGTGTTTTCGTTGAACACCGACCCTCTGTGGTGCTGTGAGCTCGAAGGTCAGATTGGGGTCGGGGGTCTGTTGGGCACGCTGGAGTGTTGCCGTAGAGCACGTGTCTCAGAGTCTTATGTTGCCTTGACCCCCACGGTGACACCTATCCAAAGCAGGTGAACAAGAGGAGGTCGGTGATGGAGATCGTCGTGGACCGTGTTGCTGGTCTGGACGTCCATAAGGACACTGTGATGGCGTGTGTACGCACGCCGGGCGGTCGAGGCCGGGCGCAGGAGGTGAAGGAGTTCTCGACGTTCACCCGGCAGCTCGAACGGTTACGAGAGTGGCTGATCGTAGAGCATGTGACGTTGGTCGTGATGGAAGCGACCGGTGTGTACTGGAAACCCGTCTGGCATGTGCTGTGTGAGATGGGCAGTGTCGAGTTGATGCTCGTAAACGCCCGGCGCGTCAAGAATTTGCCGGGCCGCAAGACCGATGTTGCTGATTCGGCTTGGCTCGCGAAACTTGGCCAGTGTGGCTTGTTACGCGGTTCGTTCGTTCCGCCGGCAGTGATCGCTGACGTGCGTGATCTGACCAGATACCGCAAGAAGCTGATCGAGGATCGTGCCGTGAAACGCAGCGTGTCCAGAAGGTTTTGGAAGACGCCGGGATCAAGCTCGATTCGGTCGCGACGGACGTGCTTGGCGTCGGGTCGCGTCGAATGATCGACGCGTTAATCAACGGCGAACGCGATCCGGAGGTCCTTGCCGATATGGCCCTGACCAGGATGCGGTCCAAGATTGTTGATCTTCGCGAGGCCCTGGTCGGGCGTTTCGATGCCCATCATGGCCGGATGGCCCGGTTCCACCTCGACCACATTGACTACCTGACCGGCCAGATAGACCGGCTCGACACGAACATTGATGACGTAATCCGCCCTTTCACCGAAGCGGTTCGGCTCCTCAAAACCATTCCTGTGTTGGTGACCGGACCGCACAGGAAATCATCGCGGAGATCGGCACCGACATGAGCCGGTTTCCGTCAGCAGGCCACCTCGCGCCGTGGGCCGGGTTGTGTCCAAGAAATCATGAATCTGCAGGAAAGTCGAAGTCCGGTAAGGCCAGGAAAGGAAACGCTGCCATACGCACCGCGTTGTGTGTGAAGCAGCTTGGGTCGCCGCGCGAACCAAGAACACGTACCTCTCCGCCCAGTGCCGCAGATTCCGGCGATGCTTCGGAACCAGATCCGAACCCAATGCGACCTTTGCGGTCGCGCACACCATGATCGGAATCGTCTGGCATGTCCTCGCCGAGAACTACTTTCGGTTTGAGATGGTTGAGTAAGCGCGCGTAGGTTTTCGTTTCTGGTCCGGCGTGGTGGAATTCGTCGACGATCACCATGTCAAACAGGGCCGGGTCTAGCTCGTCGAGATCGAGTTTCGCCAGTGATTGGACGGACGCGAAGACGTGTCGCCATTCGCTTGGCCGTTCACCGCCGACGAACCGTTCTCCGAACGAGCCGTTACGGAGGATGTGTCGAAACGTGGATTGGCTTTGCAGGAGAATTTCGTCGCGGTGGGCAACGAAGAGCAGCATTTGTGCGTCGCCGGTTTCGCGGGACGTCGGTAATCGAGCCCGGCTACGACGGTTTTTCCGATACCGGTGGCCATGACGACAAGGTTTCGGTAACGACCATGCAGGGAGCGTTCAGCGGCGAGGGATTCCAATATCTCGCTTTGGTAACCGAAGGGTCGCACGTCGAGGGTGGTGAGTTCGATCGGGAGGTCGGTGACACCGCCGCGTTCAATGGCTAGTGCTTCGTCGAGTCGTGACCGTTGTTCGCCGTCTTGGGGGTCATAGGTTTCGAAGGCTGGGTCTTCCCAGTACTCATCGAACGTTGCTCGGAATATGTCGATCAAGTGCCTTTGATCGATCTCGGAGAGCCGGACGTTCCATTCCAAACCGTCGAGCAGTGCCGACTTTGAAAGGTTTGATGATCCTACGTACGCAGTCGAGAATCCGGTGTTGCGATGGAACAGCCATGCTTTCGCGTGCAGCCGGGTCATTTTAGTTTCGTAAGAGATTTTGACTTCGGCACCAAGTTCAACGAGCCGATCGAGTGCTCGTCGTTCCGTTGCGCCAATGTAGGTAGTGGTGATGACTCGCAGTACCGGCCCGTTTTGGCGGTTTGCTCGTCGGCTGGTGAGTTCGGCGAGTTGTTCCTCAATGACTCGAAGTCCGTGCCATTTCACAAAAGCGCACAACAGATCGACTCGATCGGCCGACGCAAGTTCTCGTTGAACCTCGGAACCAATCCTTGGCTGCTCACGTCCGTCCACGAGTAGAGCGCTTGTCGATAGTGGAACCTTTGGGCGTGTCTTCGCCGTTGGGATTCCGGGCGCGCCGATTCGTTCAAGGATTTCGTGAAGTTGTTCGGTCGAGGCGAGGTCGTTGGCGTCGACGATGTTGGGAACAGCCTCAACAATCGCTAACGCATGCGGTTCGTAGGTTCCACCTGCCGGGTGACGAGATCCCGATCGTCACCACGAGCTGTTGTCGGGAGCGAACGAAGCGCTCGCGGCGTCAATCGACCGATATGTCGAGCCAGTGCCACATCAGCGTCAGCGGGATCAAGATGTTCTCGAAACGCCAGTTCTTGATCGACCGGGACGAGTTGCGCCTCGACGCCTGTGGTGATGAGTTCTTCGTAGACGCCGGGAGGTAGTTCTCGCACTGCTTGACTTTACGTCGAGGGCGTCTGCGTAAGGGCGAGTCAAGCCTCGACGACCTAACGCTCGCATGCGACGACTTCAACTCTCCGCCACGATGGAAGACCGAGTCGCCTCGCACCGTCATAGGCAGTAGCTCGCTCGATGGCCCGAGCTGGAATGAACGTTCGAGCGGTTCGAGCTGCGTGAACCTGCGTTCATACCGGCGATCGGGGAGGACGTCAAAGGACGGATGCAGCTTTTGGACGGTTTCGCAGCATTTCCCGAAGGTTGAGGTCGGTGCGTTTGGCCAGACAAGATTTGGGATAACCGTCGATGTGTACGCGCGCATAGCAACGGTTGCTCGTTGCGGGTCCCATGCTGGGCTCGCGGCGAACCCGCCTTGACCAGTCAAAAGGCCGACACGCCACCGTCGGTGCGTGGTTACAAGACTTCCGAGACGCCGATCCGGATTTGGGGGAGTTCATCAGCAACGCAGTCGATGGTCTCAACGAGATCTCGATGCCTACCTTCGAGCAGTGGCTGGATCGCACGCGGCGAACTCATTCTACCTATGACAACGCGCGCATGTCTTTGGATATCGCTGCGCTAAGTGATCGGAAGCTTCGCTGGCGCAGGCCTACGAGAGCAGCTACTGCCCTCTCGCATTGAGTGTCTCTTGGCGATGACATCTCCTTGCGGAATCGGCGCGGATCTGGTCTTATTAGAAGGGCTTTAGAGGGAGGTTTCAGTGGTCCGCAACACGAAGTCTAATCTGAGGAACGCGTCGGCGCGAAGGCTGTGAGTTCGGCGAGGAAACGAACACCAAAGTCCAGCAGCGCGAGCACGGACCCGAATTCCGGATACAGGCTGCGAGGCCGCTTCTTCGAGATGTGCGACTGCCTCACGATCTGTCCGTGCTGGGTCGGTCAGCCGCCCGACGACGGTCGTTGCACCGGTGCCTTCGGCTGGGCGATCGACGAGGGCTCGATCGGCACGCTCGACACGGCGGGCCGGTGCGTGGTGAGTGTCTCGTACCACGAGGGCCACCGTGACGCGGGCGGTCAGGAGGTGTTCGTGTTCGTCGACGACGGCGCGAGCCCGGAACAGTTCGATGCACTCGTGCGGGTGTTCACCGGCGGTGCCGGCGGTCCGCTCGGCGAGCTGGCACCGCTGATGGGGAGGCTGCGCACAGCATCGAGGGCACCGATCGAATTGACGTCGATCGGTAACAACCTGTCGGTCACGGTGGGGCGTGTCATCAGAGGCGACGCAGCCATGTTGGTGGGTCCTGACGGGAAGACGACCGAGCTGCGTCACGGTCGACTGAGCGCAGTACTCGGCGACCGCGCCGAGGTCGGCCGGAGCTCTACCTTCCGCATCGACCTCGGCCCGCAGCTCGCCGTCGAGGTGCGCGGCCGAGCGGCCATGCGCGGCGCGTTCTCCTACGAGTTCCGTGGCACATGATGCTCGCGCAACATAGTAAGCGCGCGGAGCATCTGCTAGCACCGGAGCACGTCGTGCTCGGAGTCACCTTGTTCGGGGCCGGGGCCGCGCTCTTCGCCTGGCAGCGATCACCGAGCGCCTCGCTGCTGGCGCACAGCGCCGGTGCTGCGCACCAGGCGCCGACGCGGTTCGTCGTTTTCGTCGCTGCGTGGGCCTTGATGTCGGTGATCACGATGCTGCCATCGACCGTCAGTGTGCTTACCTTCGTGCGCCGCGTCGCCGCGCCACGGATCCGCTCGCGACACACTGCCGTCGCGGCCGCAGTTGCCGGGATGCTGGCGGTCTGGTGCGGCGCCGGCGCACTCGCCGCTATCGCTGACGCCTCGCTGCACCAAGCTGTCGAGGCGGGCACAATTCAGGTCGGACATCGCACAGTGCTCGGGATGTTGCTCGTCGGCGGCGGCGCATACCAGGCGTCGCCGTTCGCCATGCGCTGCCTCACGGCGTGCCGGTCACCCTTCGGTTTCGTGGCCCGTCATTGGCGAGAAGGCAACGCCCACGCGAGAGCAACGATGATCGGTGCCGATTACGGACGATCGTGTCTCGCCTGCTGTGCTGGGCTGATGGCGGTGATGTGCGCGGTCGGCATGGCCAGCCCCTTCGCCATGCTCGGGGCGGCGGGCTGGACGCTGCTCACGAAACGCGCCTCCAGAGGAGTCGCGCTGATGCGACCGACTGGCGCGGTGCTCGTAGCTGCAGGCCTCGCGGTGCTTGGCGCATCGCTCATGGGAGTCCGCTGATGGCTGCGGATCAGGACGGGAAGTGGCGGCCACCGGCGGCCGTGCCGTTCGACGCGACGGCGAAGATCGCCGACGCGCTCGGCAAAAAGACCATTTCTGACGGGCGCGGCCAGTTCGTGATCCACGCGATCCACCTCCGCACCGGGAAGGTTCTGTGGTTCAGTGGTCATGCGGAGCATCTGCAGTACCCGCAGACGAGCTACCTCTTCGATCCGAAGAGTCCCAACACTGTGACCCAGAAGAAGGTTCCGGCGGGGATCGATCTCTTTTGCTGCCACTACGTCCAGCTGGCCGATGGCAACGTGCTGGTCGTGGGCGGGTCGCAGGTCGATGTACACGGACCGACGAGCTACGACACGAACACCGACTACCGAGGCAGCTCGGGTTCGTCGACGATCGCGTTGTTCGAGACGAACCCTGGGAAGGAGAAATGGAAAAAGCTGGGTTCTCTCAAACAGCCGCGCTGGTACCCGACGGCTGTCACGCTCGGCGACGGCAGCGTGCTCGTGATCTCCGGACGACGCGAGTCGACGCGGGGCACATCGGTAACGGTGACGGAAGAAATCATCAGGCACCGCAGCATCGCCGACATGGTGGAGCATCTCAAAGCGCCGAACTATGGGGCGACCGAGATCACCGGGGCCTCGAAATCGATCCCGATCTACCCGGGATTACATCTCGCGCCCGACGATCGCATTTACACCACGCACACGACGTGGGGTCAGGAGATCGAGGAGCCGGGCGCTCTTGCGCTTACCGTGACGCCACCGGCATCGGGAGCGCCAGCGGGCGCCACGGCGACGGGCACATGGACGGAGTTCACGCTCGTCGACCACCGAGCGACACAGCCTGAGCGCGAGGAGGGCATGAGCGTGATGCTGCCTGTGCTACTCGACGCGACCACGAAGGTGCGCCGACCCGAGACGGTCGGGAAGTTCCTGGTCATCGGCGGCGGGTTCGCAGTCGACCACGACGACCGATCAACGGTCCAGCAGCCCGAGCTCGACGTTGCCGCGACGAAGTGGGTCAAGCGAATGGGACTAGGGCCAACCGCCTTCCATCGTCAGAAGGTCGCAACGCCCAGACCCGCCGAGATCCTCGACGTCACCCCCGCGCATGGCCCGCTGTGGACCAAGGCACCAGGAACGCTCGCAAAGCCCCGCATCAACGGACACTGCGTCCTACTGCCCGACGCAACGATTGCAATCATCGGTGGGCACAACAGCTACAAGTGGTACGCGAAAGCGAATACGACCGCTGCGAACAGCCCGCCGGCGGTGCCACCGCCGCAAGCTCCACAGACGTTGCCGCTCGCTTCTCCCGGGATCACGGCGCCGCCACCGGCAACGGCTCCGCCCGCTGTGCCGATTCCAGTGACGACGCCGACACTGGAGGTGGAGATCTTCACTCCGGGCACGGGGTTTCATACCGGTGCAGCCATGGTGCACCCCCGTATGTACCACTCGGTTGCGCTACTCCTAGCCGACGGCAGCGTGATCGTCGCCGGCGGTGCCGATCCCAACGAGCACGAACCGCCGCTCCGGTACCCGACCGGATGGCAGGGGCGGCGCTACCTGTCGACGGCGCGTGCCATCCGTCCTGCGGTGAAGACGGAGATGCTTCTTGAGTTCGCGGATCTCGATCCATGGCCGACGATTCCTGCAGGGACGAAGGTCGTGATCGCGCCCGGTGCCGCCACCGAGTTTACAACCGAATTCGTCAACCAGACGTTGATGGCACCGCCGGATCCGACCGTCTTCATCGACATCAAGGACCCGCTGCCGCGTGACTATCCCGCCGGGACCCTCGTCGAATTTCGCGCTGCCGTCGTGGGCGGAACCGTCCCGAGATTGAACGAATGGGCGACCCTCGGGCCGTTCAATGGACGCATCACCTTCAGCACGCCGCTCAACCGCAAGGACTACGAGATCTGGGAGCCGCCGTACTTCCACAAGCCCGGGGTCCGACCAGTACTCCCCGAGCTTGCGAAGGGCAAGGTGCAGGTCAGCTACGGCGCCACGTTCACCATCACGACCCCAGACGCCGCGCGCATCACGCGCGTCGCGATCATGCGCCCCGCGTGCGTGACCCATCACACCGACACCGAGCAGCGCTTCATCGAGCTGCCGATGACACCGGTTGATGCGACGTCGCTACAGGCAACCATGGTGCCGACGACCGACTCCTCGCTGGCCCCGCCCGGCTATTACATGCTCTGGGTCCTCGCCGGTGACCTTCCTTGTGTGGAGGCGCGGTTCATTCAGCTCGTCGGTGCGCCGCCCCTGCGTTCGCCGTCGGTTCCGGTCGAAGCGCCGGCACCACCGGTACCGGTCGCGACCCCACCTCCAGCTCCGATCGCCGACGAGGGCGACGACGGGGGATGCCCGTTGTTCGCGGCTGCCGCCACGGCACCAGTCGCGCTTGTGGCGCTACTCGCGTTGCGCCGGGTGGATGAGATTCGTGCGCTGCGCGCGGAGGTTACAACGCACCCGACAGGGGCACGTTTCGTTCGGGCGCTCGCGCGCCCGTACTATCGCTTCGGACGCCGCGCCGTGCCCTACATAATCACGCGTCCGCACGTGGCGATGGCCATATGCACGACCGTGCTGGAGCCCGCCGCCCACTGGACAAGACGCGCAGCTCGAGCCGCACGCGACGATCGCGGCCGGCTCCGCATGCGGCGCCTTGTGCCGATGTTGAGTGCAGTCGGTCTACTAACCCTCGCAAGTGCTCCGGTCGCAGTGGCCCGGGCGAAGATCGGCTCACTCGCTGCCGGGGGCATACGACGAACGCGATACGCGCTCCGGAGGAGTGGTCGCGATGAGTGAGCCGGGCACCCTGGAGAAGGTCGCCCTGCTTTTGGGCGACGCCTTTTCCGTGCTTGTGGCCGACTTCGAGAACGAAGGCGCGCTCCAGGTCCTCGCCGAGCTCGGCCTCAGCCTGCCGCCGGACGTGGTGCCGCCCTCGCTTCAGAGCGCGCTCTCGACGGTGGTGACCGCCGTGTCGGAGCTACCTGATCGCGTGGCGGATTTGATCGATGCCGTCGAGGCCGACGCCGAAGCCCTCGAGCTCGTCGCGAAGGCGGTGCCGATCGTCCAGGCATGCGTGTCGGCGATCACGGCGTTCGTGACGGTCGCCGACGAGATCAAGAACGTCAACTTCGCCGACCTGCCCGGTCCGCTATTACAGCAGTTCTCGACCACGCTGCCGAAGCGCCTCCTCGACCGCACGATCGTGCGCTACCTGTCCGAGAACCAGCGGCTGCTGACCGGCCTCCTGCAGGCCGTTGGCATCGTGCGGCGCGTCGATGCCAACCCCGGATCGGACGACTACTACTTGCCGGAGACGAGCGTCGTCGAGATCGACCTCGGACGCATCAGCGAGCTGTTTAGCTCGCCCGAGACCGTCGTAGACGACCTGTTCGGCTGGAACACCAATGCCTTCGATGGCAACGCTGCGGTCGACCTCCTCTACGAACTGCTGTCGTTCATCGGCCTTCCTGTTGCGTCGGGAGTGATCAAAGGCCCGCCTGACCGCAAGTTCCTCGAGTTCTTCGTGGCATCGCTGTCGCCCACAGACCCGAACGATCCGACGATCCCCAAGCAAGGGCTCGAGCTCCTGTTGAAGTTCGCGATGGCGAAGGGCATCGACCTCGCCGTGCCCGTCGCCGACGGCTACAGGCTCAACCTCAGCGCAACCGGCGCGTTCGCGGCGTCGACGGGTGTGCGTCTGCTGCCGCCCGCGACGATCTCGGTGGTTCCTCCGCAGGGATCGGTTCAGGGAAGCATCGGTGCCGGCTTCGACAAGGTGCCGAAGGCCGGCGCGGATCGCGTAGAGATCCTCGGCGTCGCCGGTGGCACGAGCCTGTCGGTGCAGCGCCTCGGCTTCGGTCTCAGCTCCGGATTTTCCTGGGATGTGGTGAAGAGTTCGGCATCGGGCGACTTCGGCATCGAAGGCCGTCTCGCCGGGGGGCGGCTCGTGGTCTCGATGGCCGGGGCCGACGGCTTTCTCGCCGAGATTCTTGAGGGGTTCGGAATCGACGCCACGTTCGACATCGGGTTCGGATGGCGAGCCGGTAGCGGCGTGTACTTCACGGGCAGCGGGGGACTGGTCGTCGCCGTGCCGACACACATCTCAATCGGGCCGGTCGAGATAAGCGAGATCGAGCTCGACATCGGCATTGACGGCACCGGCTTCCCCATCTCACTTGGCGTCACGATCGGCGCCGCGCTGGGGCCCGTCGCGGCGGTCGTCGAAGGCATCGGTGCAACTGCAACGCTCAGCTTCCCCGCGGGAGGCCAGGGCAACCTCGGCCCCGTCAACCTCGACGTCGCGTTCAAGCCGCCGAAGGGCGTCGGACTGTCGATCGACGTCGGGGTGCTCAAGGGCGGCGGCTACCTTTACATCGACACCGTTCGCGGTGAGTACGCGGGCGCACTCGAGTTCGTGCTCGCCGAGTTCCTCTCGATCAACGCCATCGGTCTCATCACTACGAGGAACCCCGACGGCTCCGATGGCTTCTCGCTGCTGATCGTGCTGACCGTGGAGTTCCCCGGCGGCCTCCATCTCGGCTACGGCTTCACTCTCCTCGGTGTTGGTGGAATCGTGGGTCTAAACCGCTCCATGAACCTGCAAGCCCTGGCCGACGGCGTGCGCAGCGGCGCGATCGAGTCGGTGATGTTCCCGCACGACGTCGTGAAGAATGCGCCGCGCATCCTGAGCGACCTGCGTACGTTCTTCCCCGGACGAGAAGGGACGTTCCTCATCGGTCCGATGGTGAAGATCGGCTGGGGCACCCCGACGCTGGTCTCGGTGTCAATGGGCGTCATCATCGAGATCCCGGGCAACATCGCGATCGTCGGCGTGCTGAAGGTGGTGCTGCCTACCGAGGAAGCCGATCTGCTGCGCCTCCAGGTGAACTTCATCGGCGCCATCGAATTCGACGCCAAGCGACTGTGGTTCTTCGCGTCGCTCTACGACTCGCACCTGCTGTTCATGACCCTCGAAGGCGAGATGGGCCTGCTGGTGTCGTGGGGTGACACGCCGACCTTCGTGGTGAGCGTCGGCGGGTTCCATCCGAAGTACGTGGCGCCGCCGCTGCCGTTCCCGTCGCCGAAGCGGATCTGCGTGTCGATCCTCGACACGTCGGTCGCGCGGATCAGGGTGTCGAACTACTTCGCCGTCACGTCCAACTCCGTCCAGTTCGGTGCTGCCGCTGAACTGTTCTTCGGCTTCTCCGCGATCAGCATCGAGGGCCACATCGGCTTCGACGCGCTGATCACGTTCCCGCCGATCCACTTCATCGTCGAAGTGTCGGCCTCGGTGTCGTTGAAGGTATTCGGCCTCGGGCTGTTCAGCATCGATCTCGCCTTCACGCTCGAAGGCACGTCGCCGTGGCGAGCGAAAGGTCGCGGAACATTGTCGCTGCTGTTCTTCGACGTGTCGGCCGACTTCGACGAGACGTGGGGCGACCACGACGCGACGACGCTCGACCCGGTCGCGCTGATCGGCCTCGTGGCCGGCGAGCTCGAAAAGCTCTCCTCGTGGACGACGGTGCTCCCCGGGGCGACATCGGGCGCGGCGGCCGGCGTCGGTGTCATCCTGCGCGACGGCGTAGAAGCGGCCGCCGCTGACAGCATCGTGCTCCACCCCGCAGGTGAGCTGCGGGTGAATCAGCGCGCGCTCCCGCTCGACCTCGACGTCGCACGCGTCGGTGCGAAGAAGCCGTCCGACGCGAAGCGCGTATCGGTCGCTGTCTCGCCCGGAGCATTTGCTAAGCATGCAGACGTTCGCGATCAGTTCGCGATGGCGCAGTACCTCGATCTCTCCGACGCGGAGAAGGTGTCGCGTCCATCGTTCGAGCCCGCGAACAGTGGGCTTGCGCTCGCCCCCGTAAGCGCGACTGCCGCTACCTCTCGCACAACTCGACGGGCGGTTCGCTTCGAGGAGATCACGATCGACGACCGCTTCCGACGACCCAAGCCGAAGCGGTTCCAGGACATGCTGCCGTCGATGTTCAGCGCGTTCCTCGAGGGCTCCGCGTCGACCAAGACGGTGTTCTCGAACGGCGTGACGTCGAAGCTCGATCCGTTCGGCGACGGCGTGAAGGTCGCCGAGGGCTCGTTCGTCGTCGCGTCGACCATCGACAACACCAAACACGGCTTGACCGCAGTGTTCGGGTCCTATGCCGAAGCGGCCGAGCACACGGCGCGAATCATCGACGACGACCCAACGCTTGCCGACGCGGTGCACGTCGTCCCGATCCACGAAGCCGTGGGAGTGCGTTGATGAGCGCGAGCGCCTATTCGTTCCTGCCATGGCTGCGGCGCGGCGTCGCCACGGCGATCAGCACTGCGCCGACCAGTGTGCGCTCCACCGTGACCTTCCAGCTCGACGTGAACGCGACGGCGACGGACGGCAGCGCACTCACGCGAGCGGTACCACGCACGGTCGAACTCTATGGCCCGGGCGACGTCGTCGGGATCGACGCCCGCATGATCGTCCGTACCGATCCGCGACGCGCGATCACCGATTACGAACCGAATTACCTGGCCGCGATCGAGTTCTTCGACGAGGACTTCCCGTGGCGCTACAGCCCGGGCATCGTCGACGGCGCCAAACGGCTCATCCCGTGGATCTCGCTCATCGTGCTGCGCGACGACGAGTTCGAAGACGTGCGCGTCGCCGATGCCGTCGCACCGAGCATCACGGTCAACGATGCCGCGTCGCTCCCGCCGATCGACCAACTGTGGGCGTGGGCACACGTGCAGATCAACGACGGTGTCACCACGAACCCGACACAGATCTTGAGCGACGATGCCGCTGCAGTGATGTCACGTGTCGACGCGGTGCTTGCTTCGAACGCCGACAACGGCTTCTCGCGCCTGCTGTCTCCGCGACAGCTCGAGCCCAACACGAGCTATCAGGCCTTCGTGGTCCCGACATTTGAGTCCGGCCGCCTCGCGGGGATCGGCCGTGACCCGTCGACAGCGCCCTCCGCCCTCCACATCGCATGGCAGCCCTACGGCGGCAAACCCGAGGGACTTCGTCTGCCTACATACTATCGCTGGTCGTTCCGCACTGGCATCGTCGGCGACTTCGAGTACCTCGTGCGGCTGTTGCAGCCCCGCGCAGCGGACCCTGCACTCGGCCAGCGAGACGTCGACGTGCAGCACGTCGCCCCGGGCGTTGCCGGACTCAGCGACGCCACGCTTCACGGTGTGCTCCGCCTCGGCGGCGCGCTTCGTGTGCCGTCGACGAATCTCGACGAGAACGAGCTCGTGTTGGCGCAGCGATACGAGAACTGGGACGAGCCGCGTCCGCACGCGATGCAGACCGGCATCGCGGCACTCGTGAACCTCGCCGAGGACTACCGCACCGGTGAGACTGCGCACCCCGACCCCGTGATCTCGCCTCCGCTCTACGGTCAATGGCACGCGCAGACGAGCCGACTACTCGATCCGAGCGCTCCGGCCGGGACAACGGACAACTGGGTGCACGAGCTCAACCTCGATCCCCGCTTCCGCCTCCCGGCGGGTTTCGGCACCCGCATCGTGCAGCGCAACCAGGAGCAGTACATGAACGCGGCATGGCAGCAGGTCGGTGCCGTGCTCGACGCCAACCGACGTATCCGCCTCGCCCAATACGGTCACACCATCGCGTCGAGCGTGCACCGACGCCACCTCGCCGCCCAAGTGAACGCTGACCCGGAACGTGTCGTCGTGCTGGCGGCGCCACTGCACCGAAGCACCCGCGTCGAAGCACTCACGGTCGCCCATCAGGTGAAGACGTCGGTGCTCACTGCCGCCCCCGTGTCGTCAACGATGCGCCGTATCACGCGGCCGACTTCGCGCATCGTGCAGCGGGCGGCGATGACGCGCGGCGTCGACGGACGCCAGCGCTACGACGCGCGGGGCCTGCTCCGAAAGCTGACCTCGGGGTCGCTGCTCGGGGGTGGCATGAAGGCCGAGCTCACCGGCGTTTTCACGCTGGAACAGGCACTGGATGCGGTGCGAGGCAACGGCTCCGTGGCCGGATCGTTGCTCGTGAAGGATTTCGCCGCCGAAGCCGTGGCTGGCTTACCGCGAGACCGGTCGTGGACGGTCGCCGACCGTCCGCCCCTGCTGCCGCTCGATCGACGAGTACCCGTTTTCGACCCGCGCCGTGATCCGCTCACGGATCCGAGACGCCCCGTGCGCCCGCCGCGCACGCATGCAACAGGTCCGACGATGCCCGAGCTGCCGGCGACGTCGCCACGACCTCCCGAGATCATCGAACCCATCGGGCCCCTCGTGGGCGAGCCGAGACCGCGTCTGCCGACGCATCCACCGCGTCGGCTCGACCCGCCGCGCGACAGCGTCGATTCGGTGGCATCGCGGCGGTACAAGGAGGCGCTCAGCGGCCATCTCGAACTGCTGCGCGCGACCGAGGTGTCGGCCGTCACGACTCCCCGGGCAACGCTCGACGCGCGTTCGCTCGCGTCGGCCATGCTCACTGCGTTGTCACCTGACCTCACGGTGTCTCGCAAGGTGTTCTCGCTTATTTCGTTGCCCGAGCGCTTCGCGATCGACGTGACCAAGCCGCCGCGGGAGGTGATGGCGTATCCCGTGATCGACGTGCCGATGTACAAGCCGCTCGTCGACGAGTCGATCGAACTCTTCCTGCCCAACATCAATGTGATCCCTCAGAACACTATCTGCCTGCTCGAGACGAACAGCCGATTCATCGAGTCATACCTCGTCGGACTCAACCACGAGATGGCGCGCGAGCTGTTGTGGCGCCAGTACCCAACCGATCAGCAGGGCTCATACTTCCGGCAGTTCTGGGACCCGAGCGCCCAGCTCGCCGTCGCCGGTGAGTCGGCAGCGCAACGCGCAGAGCGACTGCGCGACGTCACACCGCTGCACACGTGGGGCGCGCTCTCGAAGCTCGGTTCGCACGATCAGCGATCGGGGCCGGGGGAGGACGTAGTACTCGTGATCCGTGGCGATCTCCTCAAGCGCTATCCCAACGCGGTCATTTATGCCCAGCGGGCCGAGTGGGTGCTCGACGCGAACGGCAACATCGATGACACCGCCGAGCGTGTACGCGTCGCACTGACCCAATCCGAGGAAGCGCATCCGCCCACGACAAAGGTGCGCACCGCGCTCTACGAGGCCCGCGTCGACCCCGACATCTCGTTCTTCGGGTTCGCACTCAGCATCGACGAGGCGAACGGTGATCCGCCCACGAAACAGAACGCGCGTCCAGGTTGGTTCTTCGTGATCCAGGAGCGACCGGGCGAGCCCCGCTTCGGCTTTGACATCGAACGCGGCGGCAAGCTGCAGGTCTGGAACGACCTCGCGTGGGCCGATGTGGTGGCCACCGGTACGCCGTTCGTCGACGTGGGCGGCGCGGCGTCGTCGCACGCCGTGCAGAAGCCTACGGACGCGGCCGATCAGGAGAAGCTTGTGCAGTGGACCGATGACAAGTCGCTGCACTGGGGCAGCGACCTCCAGTCATCGGAGGTCGCGTACATCGCCTACCAGGCGCCGGTCCTTGTCGCCGTGCACGCGAGCGAGATGCTCCATGCTTGACCTGTCACACGATCGAGGAGTGAAGCTCCAGCAGCAGGCGCAGCGGCGCCGTGAGCTGCTCGATGCAAAGCTCGGAGCGCTCGCCCAGCTGCGCGACGACGAGCGCCGCCTTGAGAGCGAAATCGACGCCGCGCGAGCGGCTTCCGATCCGCGGCTCGCGTCCGCAAACCTTGACACTCTGGTGCGGGAGCGTAAGACCTTGCAGGATCGAGCCCGCGAGATGGAACGCGACGTGGGACTCGCGCGAGCCGCGCTCGATGACATCGCGGCGACGCTCGTCGACGCCGTGTATGACCCCAACCGCGCTGCGAAAGCAATGGACCCCGACACGCCGCTGCTTCTCATGCCGCTGCGGCTCGAGACGCGCTGGTTCGCATCCGAGCTCCGAGTGCGGTTCTATCCCGACGAGTGGGCGGTGAACGGATTCGATCCTCGACTCACTGACACCGAGGTGACGACGACCACTGCGTTTTGGGCAGCCTGGTTTCGTGCAGCCGGCGACGACGCGATGCGACGCGACGCGTGGCGCGCGCTCGTGGCGAGCCATGGCGCGGGCCGCGGCGGCTGGCTCGTGGTCACGATGCGCCCGAGCAACGAGGACGACGAGCCCATACGGACAAGTGTTTCCGAGCTCGTTGTGGTCGCCGCAGTTGCTGAGGACCTAAACGCTGCCGAGCGGGCCGAACTCGTGCGCTACTGGTCGACGTGGTGGATGAGCAACGGCGACGACGACACGATCGTTGCTGCGGCCGGCGCACTCGATGTCGCACTGGGCGCGGACCGCTCCACGCGTTGCCGGGCAATCCCACTTGTCGGGCTACCGGCTGTTGTCGATGCCACCGTCGCTCCCACCATCGTGTGCTGTGTCGTCGTGCCTCCTGCTCCGAGCGACCGCGCCGCCGCCGGGCGATTCGTCGCTGCGAACGCGTCGGTGCTGCCGGAGCGGATCACGGCAATCGGGTATGCGAGCGGCGTCGAAGCGTTCCGCGTGGTCGGTGCACCAGTGCCACCGTCACTTGCCCTCGGGCCCGACTCCGACGCGCCCGAGAACGAACAGTTCCGGATCGAGGACGGCGAACTGGTCGTGCCTGAGCCCTTGCGATGGATGGTCGACTTCGACGTTGCCGAACGCGTCGGCATGGCGGTGCGCATACCGCGAAGCGCACCGATAGCGAACGGTTTCGACCGACTCGTCGTGATCGGCTTGCGAAGCGCGTCGAGCCCCGGGGCTGACGCCGATGCACTGTCGGCGCTCATCCGCGCACACAATTCGACGTCGAAGGGCATCGCCGTGATTGCTCAGGGCACGCCGACGAACAACACTGATTCGCAGGGGTCGGGCTACACAGTCCGCGATGATGCCGACGCCGCGTTCAATCGCGTGTTCGGGACACGGCCGTTGCCCGACGCCGGCGATTGGCGCGTGAAGACCGATGGTCAATGGCTCGCCGACGCACTCGGACTCGACCCAGACCTCGTGCACGAGATCGAGGGCGCGTTCGGCACCGACCAGGCGGAAGCGATGCTCGCCAACACCGCGCTCTGGCCGGCGACACTCGGCTATTTCATGGAGACGATGATGGCGCCGATGTTTTCGCTCGACGCGATCGACACCGTCCGCGACTTCTTCCTCGACAACGTGAGCGGCCGCGGGCGCCTTCCGGCGCTGCGAATCGGACGCCAGCCGTACGGTCTCATCGTGTCCACGGCCATGCGCCGCCTTCAGCTCGGCGGCAGGGTCGCGAGTGTGCCGCGCACGTGGCTCGGAAGGCCCCGCGTCCACAGCGCCGAACAGATTGCCACGGCCATCCATACGATCACCGCGACGGTCGCCGCCGATTGGACAGCGCTCGCCGCTGCCGTGCCACGCCTGGGCACCGGATCGAACATCGACCGCACCCTGCTTGATGTCATCGGACTGCATCCGGCCTCCGTCGAGTTCGCGCAGCGCTACGCCGAGTCGACGGCCGCGGTCAGCACGCTCATGCACTTCGACGGACTGGGTGAGGTCTTCCTCGATGCATGGGATCGCAGTGGCTCCGTCGTGACGGCGCAGACCCTTTTGCGAAGGCTCGGGTACGCCGGCGCGGTGTCACCGGACGTGCTATCGAAGGTGTTCCGCGGCGCACACGCAGCGCTTCACGGACCGGTCATCGACGCGGCACCGTTGTCGGAGACGGAACAGCTGCGAAGCACGCGCACCGACGGAGCCAACTACCTCCGGTTCCTCGCCGATCACGGTTCGCAGGATCTTGAAGTCGTACGCCTGCAGACCGGTTTCGTGGATGGCAAGGCGCCGATCGCGCTGCTCTACGTCCTCGCCCGTCACGCGTTGATGTTGGGGTGGCGTCGCAGCGCAGTCGACCTTCGCGACTCGGCCGGACTCATCGACTCGGTGATGCGAATGACGATGCTGCGCGAGCCGGCGTTCGTGCACATTGGCAACGATGTCGTTCGAGAGGCGGCATCGAGCTGGTCGGCGCTGTACACGCCGGCAGAGCCGCTCACGGGCAACGCATCGTTGTCGCTGCGCGCCGTGATGCCCTCGCTGCTCGGGACCGACCCGCTCGTGCATCTTGGCGATATCGTGGATGCGCTGGACCGCCTCGCTGATCGGCCGACGGCTCGGCTTGAACGGCTCTTCGCGGAACACATCGATCTCGTCAGTCACCGGCTCGATTCGTGGCGGCTCGGTGCCGTGCACCATCGGCTCCGAATGCTGCGAGCGATCCCGGGCGGCCGAACAGCACCCAATCGCGTGGGCCCACGTCGCGGTTTGCACATCGGAACGTTCGGAGTGCTCGACGAGCCCCGTCCGGATGCAGCGCCGGTAATGCCGATCGATCCGCGGCGAACGCTCACCAGCGAGCAGGCAGCGGTGTTCGCCCGTCCGAACGACGCGCCGCTCGTCGCCGACCCCGCGAACGGCGGGTACATGCATGCGCCGTCGCTCAATCATGCGACAACTGCAGCGATCCTGCGCAGCGGGCATCTCGCGAATTCGACGCCGGCCCACCGGGACGCCTTCGCCGTGCAGCTCACGTCGCGGCGCATGCGCTTGGCGGCCGAAGTGCTTGAAGGTCTCCGCAACGGACAGGCGCTCGGCGCGCTGCTCGGATACCGCTTCGAACGCGGCCTTCACGATCGGCACTCGCTCGCCGAAGTCGACAAGTTCATCCTTCCGTTCCGGCAGGCGTTCCCGCAGCCGAGCGACCAGAACGGTGCGCTTGCGCTCGACGGTCTCGCGCTGGCCCAGCACGTTCTCGCTTCGGCTCAACGCGCGTATCCCTTTGCACTCACGTCGATGCCGCCGGCATCGGGACCGGAGGCGACAGCCGTTGAAGCCGAAGTCGCCGCCCTCATCGACGTCAACGACGCACTCGCCGACCTGGTGCTCGCCGAGGGCGTGCACCAGGGCGTGCTCGGCAACACCGAACGGGTGAGCGCCGTGCTCGACGCCGGGCTCGCTGCCGCGTTTCCCCCTGAACCTTCGGTGCTCGAAACACCGGTCGCGGGCCTCACGATGATCCAGCGTGTGACGCTGCACCTACGCGTCGGGCTCGCGCCCTCGTTCACCCCGGTCACCGGGCTGGCGGCGACGCCGCGCGCGATGACTGCGCCCGCAGTGAACGAGTTCCTGACGTCGATGCTTCCCAGTCCCACCGACATCGTCGCCCTCGTTCGATGGCACGCCGACGGCATCGACCACGAGCGCGCCGTGAGTGTCTTCGAACTCGGCCTCCAGGCGATCGATCTCCTCGCGCTCGTGAAGCTCGACGATGCCGCGGCCCTCGACATCCTCGATGATCTGCTCGTGGGCCACGTGGTCAGCAGTGAGGGCCTCGGCCTGTCCACCGAACTACGCGTCGCCCACACCGAAGCAGTGACGGGATCGTGGACGCTCTTCGAGTTGGGCGCACCACTTTCGTATTTGCGGTCAGTCACCTCATCGCGTCCGTTGCGGGCGACTGACCTCATGCTGGCGTCTACGGCGAGTACGGCGGCACCGACGCCGATCGCCACGCGCGCCGGCGTGGATCTTGCAGTTACGCGACTGGACTCGATCCGCACGCAGATCGAGCTGGCCCGCGGTCCACTCGCCGCACTCCTGGTCGACCCCGTCGCGAATCGCGACAAGATCGTCGCCGCAGTCGATGGTGCCGTGGCCGCTCTGCCGGTCGTGATGGCCGCGGCGGTCGAGTTCGGGATGCTCGCAGCGAGCCCGGAAGCCGGGAGGTCGCGCGCTCGTGACCTCCTCGCCGCGCTCCGGGCGGCTATCGCGACGCGCAGCGACACCTGGAGCACTCGTCTCATCCGCGGCGATACGCAGCTCTCCAAGGAAGCGTCGCTGCCCACGCTCGCGTCGTCCGCGGAACGCGTTGCGGCGTTGGCAGTCGCGGAGCACGCTCTTCGTGTACATATCACCTCGCCGTTCCCCACCGATCCAGTTGTCTACAGAAACGCCGTGGCGACCCTGAGGACGCAGGTGGCCACGGCGCACGCGGCACTGAAAGCAGTTCTCGAAAACGCCACGCTTGCCGGCTCGCTCGACAAGGCCAGAGACGTCGTTGCAGCGACGACCTTCGACTCCGATGCCCTCGACGTGGCCGCGGTCGAGGACGGGTGCTTCGCGTTGGTGACCGACATCGAGGCGGCGTTGCGAGCGACCGTGGCCGAGATCGATCGCCGCCGAAGCGCGGCGATTGACTCACTCGCGACGTTCGACACGGCGTCGGCGGGTGGAGATTTGTTTGCGGCCCAGCAGGCGACCGCCGATGCGGTGCACGCGCTGCTTGGACCCGCGGCCGTCTCGATTCCCGAGTTCGTCCTCGACGCGTCCGCAGCGGCGTCGTTCTCGGCTGCCGTCGCATGGTCGCGCTCGGGCAGGCTCACCGTGCATCTCGGTCGCGAACTTGCCGTCGATGACTGGCTGCACGAGGTGGCGAGGGTGCGCGAACGAGTTCGTTCGTGGGAGCAGGCCAGGCTGCTCGCGACGGTTGCGGGCGGCACCGATGGCGAACTGCTCGCAGTGCAGCTCCCACACGCCGACGAGCCCTGGCTTGCAACGACGTGGCCGAGCGGCGTCACGCCGACCGGCGAGCACGTGCTCTTCTGCTCGTCGTTCGCGAGTGCGTTCGCCGCCGGCTCGGCGCAGTGCGGGCTGCTGATCGACGAGTGGAGCGAGTTCGTGCCGAGCCCGCAGCACACCAGCGGGCTGGCGTTCCACTTCGACAGCCCGAACAGCGAACCCGTCCAGGCGATGCTTCTCGTCGTCCCGCCCGACGACAAGGGTTGGTCATTCGACGTGATCACGGAGGCTATCCACGACACGCTGGAGCTCGCGTTGTTGCGAGCCGTCGAGCCGGACCAGCTCGCCAGCACCGCGTACGGTGCATTCCTCCCGGCGACGATCGCCTCCGCAACTGTGCGCGGCGTGACACTCAGCGCGAACTTCGCTGTGAACAACCACGTACTCGAGGCACTGAAGGTCGACGATGCCTGACCGAATCCATATCGAGAACCTCGAAACTGCGTTGCTCGAGCGGATGGTTCCCACCGTGACGGTGTGGAACCGCCTCGAAGGGCGTCCTCGTACACGGGACTTCTCCCGAGCATTGCGCGCCGAGGTGCGCGACGGCCTTTGGATGCTCACCCGCCAGATCCAGACCGGCGAGCTCCAGGCCGACGACGCCGCCTCGCCTGTGCTTGCCAAGGTCGCGGTGGCGTCGACCGCGATTGGCCGATTCGCAGCGAGCACCTCGGGAGCGAGCGCGCCGCTCGACCCGAACGTTCCGCTCGAAGCGACCGTCGAAGCGCAGTCAGTCGAGTCGCTGTTCGGAATCAACGCCGGAAACGCCAGCGGGGCGATCGACCTGCGACTCATGCTCGGCCGTCGCTTTCTGCGGCTCATCCCGACGTCGTACCGGGCGGCTTTCATCCAGCAGTACCCGTTCACGGCCCCCAGCGAGTCGGCCGTCGACGCCGAACGAACGGCGCAGCTCGAGGTGTGGTCAATGTTGCGAGCGCTGTCCGGTCGCGCCATGGACGGCTACCTGCTGTATCGGCGGTTGAAGAGCAGCGCGTCGGCGACCCCGTGGGGCGCTGTTGCGGTGGCGGACAGCGACAAGAAGACCATCCGCGACGCCGCGGCGGCGATGGTTGCTCTGCTCGACGGGCTGGTCGTCGCTCCTTCGGCCGTACCGACTGCGTGGGATACCGAGCGACTAGAGCACAGCTTCGCGGTCGAGGCCACCGTTGCTGACGGACAGAAGCGCTTGGTCGCCGATCGCTTTGGCGGTGGCCGCCTCGACTGGACCGCGTTCTCGGTCGATCCTCGCCGGGGGCGGGCGAACGCCGCGCTCGGCGAGCCCTTCGCCACCATCCCGACGCGAGTCTCCTACGCGGGCATGGCCAGCAACCGATGGTGGTCGTTCGAGGACTCACGGGTGAACTTCGGCCACCTGACCGGCGATACAACCGACCTGGCAAGGCTCGCGTTCGTCGAGTTCGGCGTGGCCTTCGCGAACGACTGGTTCTCGATCCCGCTTCCGCTCGACGTGTCATCGGTGAGCTCGATTGGCGGGCTCGTCGTCACCGATGTCTTCGGCGAGCGAACCTGGATCGAGGGGGCGGGCCGCGGACTCGACGACGACCCGACCCGCTGGGCGGTCTTCAGCCTCGATGTCGCCGGTCCGACACCCGAGCCCGCCGATCTCTCCCTCGTCGTTCCGCCGACGGTCGCGCACTCGCTCGAAGGCGATCTCCTCGAGGAAGTGACGTTCGTACGCGACGAGGTTGCGAACATGGTGTTCGGCGTCGAGACGACTGTGCTCAGCCCCCTAGGCCGCGGGCGTCGCGGCGGCGAGGTGGCGGCGGACTACGTGGCCCGGCTGCAGCAGGTGCACGGCGTCGCGCGGGTGGTTCGGGCTCCGGCCCTAGGCGGGGGAGCGACAGACCGTTACTCGCTCATGGACACGATCCCGGAGCACTGGATTCCGTTCGTGGCCGTGCACCGGCCGGGCGACGTGCGCGAGACGCAGTTGCAGCGCGGGGCTCTTCCACGACTCGTCGACGGCCTTGCCCCGGATCCGGTCCGCCCCCGTACGTCACTGCTGCGCGTTGGCCTGGACCAGGTGACCGTGTCGGCGTATTTCGTTCACGACGAGGAGGTGCCGCGCGCCGGAACGGTCGTGTCTCGACGCTTCGAGCGGGTGCGATGGTTTGGTGGACGTTCCGTCCTGTGGCTCGCCACGCGTCGCTCGACGGGCCGCGGCGAGGCATCGAGCGGCCTTGCGTTCGACTCGCTCCACTCCGAGCCGCGCTGAGCCGCCGCGCGCGGGCACTGGCGGTCCGACGCGCGGTTCTGCCATCGCACGCTCAGGGATCATCGCCATCGCTGCCCGGGAGGTCGATGGCCAGCCGACGGATATGTTCCGAGTAAAGCCTGTCGAACGTCGGTTCCCAAACCCAGGGAGCGGTTCGGATCCCGTGTAGAAAGCGCAGTCCGATCGTGCCATGACCACCCCCGACGCGACCTCCGGGCCATGGGCGTCGGGAAACGCCATCGGGAGACCTTGCCATCCCCCCGATGCGACCCGGACACTCCCGGCAGTGCGGCGGAGACTATAAGTGTGCTTACGGCCGGGTTTGCGTCGCAGACTGACGAAGAAGTCCGTCTCAGGCAAAATGGCCAGGCGGTGTCCCATGCGGAGCTTGCCGGACGGTTGCCCAGCGCTCGATCTCTAAACTTAGGTACTTCGACGATATTCGCGTATCGACGCTGGGGGAGTACCTCGATGGCCTTGGTGCTCTGACACTTCGGGAGCTAGCAACGAACGCCAACGTCGACTAGGCGGAAAAGGGGGGTGTCGTGCTGCAAGCAAACTGCAAGCAATGGATTCAGGAACGGCCCGGAAGCGTCCGGAACGCAGCGGAAGCAAGAAGCGTGAAAGACCAGCTCAGAGTGCATTTTCTTCCGCTTGGCTCCGTTAACGACGCTCGAAATACCACCCAAAGTGGGTGTTCAAGTCCCCCCTTTGAGACGATTTCGTATTTCCCCTGGTCATAGCGTTTTCAGCCTCAAAGTGTCGAATGGGGGGACCGCATGCATGACGGATCCCAAATCAATGTTGAGGCCAAGTAGCTCCCGACTCAGAAACGGCCACGACGGCTGGCCCAATCAGCCGATCGTGCCGAGCGGCTCCGACCCGTGATACATCCGCCAAAGCCATTGCCCGTCCGGTCCCTGCACGAGCACTCCCGTGAGGGTATAAGGACGTTCCGTGGTGACTCCGTCGAGCGCAATGGTCTGCCAGTGAGCATCTGCGACCAACCACGCAACGCTCCCTTCTACCGTTACCTGTCGGTCGGTCCAGCGCCAACCGTGTGCCGTCGGTCGAGATGTCAGTGCATGGAGACAGTCCGCGACACGGCTACCGTGAAACACCTCGCCTGGTGCTGACCCGAGGATCACAATATTCGGGTCATTTAGGGCCCAAACAGCCTCCGCCGCCTCGCGATCGCGCGCACGTAAGGCGACATCGAATGCGTCTACAACTGCGAGTACTGCTTCAGCAGGCGTCATCGTGATGTCCCTTCCTGCGCGGCGCAATGGGTGGCATCACCGAGTATGACTTTGCCCCGCTCATCATAGCTCGCGTCTTCATGGCGGGAGCGTGAGCTGGTGTCGATGAGTTCACCGTGTTTCTCGTCGAGGTCCAAGTCGACCGACATCGAAGGCGAAAACCAGGTCCAATGAGCAAATAAGGAAAAACGGGCCCTATCGACCCGAGGAGTATCCATTCATGATCACCAATGATGGGCAATACCGGACGACGAAGACACTTCTTGGGCAGTTCGAGGAGCAGCCGGAAACCTGGAGACGGCCGGTGCGAAGAACAAGAAGCTGCACCAGCTGCAGATTGACGCTGCTTGTGCTCAGGCACGCGATCTCGCGGGCGAGTCGCCGAGTACGAGCACTCCGATCCGGTGCGAGGCCGACACGCTCGGCGAACTGCACACTCCGCTGGTCCGAGCCCGTGTTGCCCGGGGATGGTCGCAGCGCCGGCTCGCCACCAAGCTTGGGATCGCGGAGCAACAGATCCAGTGTTACGAGGCGAGCGGGTATGCGACGGCCAGCCTGGCCCGGCTGTGCGAGATCGCCAAGGCACTCGGTCTACGTGTCCGCGAGACCGCTGAACTCCTGGCCAACGTCGAGCCATCGAAGACCGAGTGCTTCGCCTCGTCGGCACCCGCTCGTCGCCAGAAAGATCCACGCAGGCAGGTATCGATTCTCGGCGGCGAATTGCAGGAATGCCTTTAACTGTTCGGCGGTCCACGCCTTGACCTTCGGTGACTTGGCCGAAGTTGTTGAAGGTGGAGTGGCGGCGTCGGCGACGTTGCGCACCACTCGACTCCAGCGCAGAGCGTCTTTGAGTGCTGCGTGAATGATGGTGTGGATGTAGCGAACCGTTCTTGGCGCAAGACCGGGGGTTGGATTTGGTTGGCATAACTCTTTGGTGCGCCTCGGCGAAGTAGCGTGACAGCGATCTGGGACGAAATTGTTTTGGTCGATTCGTTTCCCGTGACAGACGTTCACGATGCCGCTTCGAAAGTCGAATCACTAATCAGTCGGATACTTGCGGTTCCTGCCACTGGCGGTTGAGGACAACCGCTGAAACTATGTCACCTCGACATAGTTCGGGAAGTCGGACCTCCGATCCCGTCAGCGCCCCGGGGTGGGTGCGTGCCCGGTGACCCACTTGGTTTCGCGGTCGCCACCGCGAGGGGAGCCCGGGGTGGAGTTCGTAAGAAGTCGTAGGATCGCTCAACAGACCTTGCGACGATTGAGAGAGCATTGATGGCGAAGAAGGATGAGAGTCCGGCGATGGAGTTCGTCGGTGTCGTGGCTTTAGCGCCCTGGTGGGTTGGTACTTCAATGGCGGTCGCCTCGTACTTCGGTTTGCATCACTTTGCGCAACAACCGTTGGACTTGAAACCTAGTCAGGTGAAGGGGGTTCTTCTCCAGACGCTTTGGCATACAGCGGCAACCGTTGGGCAATGGCTGTTGCCGATGCTTTTTGTGATGGCGGCAATCCAGTCGCTCATTGTTCGTCGCCGACGCCGCCGGTTGGTTGAAAGCGTTGGTGGTGATAATCCTGCTGAAGTCGTGAATGCGTTGAGTTGGCGGGATTTCGAAGTGCTTGTCGGGGAGGCGTATCGGCTTCGGGGCTACTCCGTTCGGGAGAACGGTGGCGGGGGTGCGGACGGCGGTGTTGATCTCGTTTTGACTAAGGGCAGTGAAACGACGTTGGTTCAGTGCAAGCAATGGCGAGCGCAAACGGTTGGGGTGAAGATCGTCCGAGAGTTGTTCGGCGTCATGAGCGCACAAGGCGCGGCCTCCTGTGAAGTTGTCACGTCAGGGAGGTTCACCGCTGATGCGAAAGAGTTTGCCTCGGGTCGCAACGTCGAGCTGGTCGATGGAGCGGCGCTGTTGCAAATGATTTCCGCTGCGAAACTTGCACGTTCAGCCAGGAGCAGCACAGTAATCGACGCTGTTTCGCCATCGGAATTCGTGCGGCCGGTTGCACAAGCTCGGCCTCCGGCTTGTCTTCTGTGTTCGCGAGAGATGATCAAACGCACGGCAAGGAAGGGCGCGACTGTGGGCGAGGAATTTTGGGGATGTCCGCGCTACCCAAGTTGTCGCGGCACTCGGCCGACTTGAGCGAGGTTGAGGGAGTCCGCACGATGCCTCGGCTAGCCATTTCAGCTTGTGACGATAATGTCAATTTGCCGTCGTCTCTTCTACGCTAAACGGGTGCTGTTCGATGCCTTTGTGTGCCATGCAAGTGAGGACAAGGAAGGATTCGTCCGTCCGCTCGTCGATCGTCTGCGGAACGAACATGTCGAGATCTGGTACGACGAGTTCAGTCTTGAAATAGGCGATAGTCTGCGCCGGTCTATCGACCGCGGCCTTGGCCAGTCTCGGTTCGGGATCATCGTGCTAAGCCCACACTTCTTTCAAAAGAAGTGGTCGCAGTGGGAACTCGATGGCTTGGTCGCACGCCAAAACGACACCGTCGCCAACGTGATCCTGCCCGTTTGGCACGGCGTTGGACGTGACGAGGTGATCGCGTATTCGCCGTCTCTCGCGGACAAGTTGGCCGCATCAAGTGCTGAGGGGATCGACGAGGTGGCGCGGCGACTTCTCAGGGTTATTCGGCCTCACAGCTCGACCTTGGTGATTGCCCGCAATCACCTTTTGGGGTGGGGGTACAAACCGCCTGTGATTAGCGACGACTGGTGGCTTGATGTGGCGGCGTCGGCTGAGTCCAACGATATGGAGGGTGACTTTCAAGGCGATGGGTTGGGGGCGATGGGGATTCCCTCTACCGCCGTCCTCCAACGCGCCCTCGGGGCGTGGCCTTCGAATGGCGCAAGCTGCGGCGCAGATGGACTGGCAGCGCGAGGCAGAGGCGCAACCCATCACCCAAATCACTCATCCCAAGGATGTCCACGACTTCATCCAGTCGCATCCTGTCCTCGCAGACACGTGCCATGTCTACCCCCGATACCTCATTGCCTACGCACCGCAGTTGACGGTTCGGGGCTACGGCGGACCCTTCGAGGAAGTAATTGAGGCGATGTATCGCCGCTCGGTCACACAGTCGGAGCGAAAGCGCGCCGCTAACGATCCCGCCGGATCAGGGTTGACCGCTGATGGAAGGCACCCCGGCTGTGATGATGAGTTTGTCCTACGTGACCCTGAGTTCGGAATGTACGGGCCAGCCCACATTGCCTGCGGGTTCGTGCAAGGCAACAGCGTGGCCTCAGGTCCTCCGGTCCAATACTACGCCTACATAGAATATTTGGCCTGGATGTTGTCGGAGGCGAGTTGTTGGCTCCCTGCGCCGGTGCGGGAGAGGCTCACACTTGGCATGGCTGAATGGCCCGTATGGGCTTGGACAGAATACGAAGGCAGACTGATCGAGGAGTTCGGCTTTGAGGACCAACCGTTCACCGGCAAATTCGGCGCGTGGCTCAACAAAGCTCGCCTCGGCGACGTGCCTTCGCTCGGAAGCGCAGCAGCAATGGATGTTAATCACCGGATGCAATTCAGCTCGACTCTCCTCAAGCTTCCCGAAGACGGCGCAACACTTGCGGAGCGATTTTTAGCACCGGAATTTCTCGGAGTGCACCTTTTGGCGCGATCAAGGCGAGGTCGACAGCGCTTATCCTGACAAGCCTTTCGAACCAGGTTGGCCACGACTCCGGAGTCTTCGGTCAATTACTAAGTACGCGTAGCGAGGTGATCTGTCGCTTTTCAGCAATTTGTCATCACTTTGTCAGCAAACTGCCCGAAACTAACGGATATGGTCGTTGACCGAACCGATCTCAGACGCGCACTGTTCAGGTTGGCGACCGAGCAGGCGGGCTACTTTTCGGCAGGTCAGGCGAAGGGTCTTGGGTATTCGTATCAGGCTCAGGCGCATCATGTCGAGGCGGGAAATTGGGTTCGGGTTGAGAGGGGGGTGTGCAGGCTTGCTGAGTGGGTTGCAGGCGTTCATGATGAGTTTGCGATGTGGACTCTTTGGTCTCGGGGAAAGGCGGTTGTGTCCCATGAGTCAGCGTTGGCGGTGCATGGAATTGGTGAGTTTGAATCGGGCCGCGTTCACTTGACCGTCCCCCGAAACTTCCGCATGACTGAGACCGCTTTGGTGCTTCATCGTGTCGAGTTGCCCGAAAGCGATATCGAGCAGCGAGTCGGTTTCCGGTTAACCACGCCACAACGGACAATCATTGACGTTGCCAGCCAATCACCCGACGAAGAACAACTAGCGCGAGCCATGGAACAAGCCGTCAACGAAGGTCTTCTCACCGTTCGTTCACTGCGGAGCCGTGCTGAGGTTGTTGATGTTGGCGCAGCGTTGCGGATTGAACGTGCACTTAACATCGGAATGAAACGGTGAAGTACGAAACGCCGACAGCGTTGCGCAGGGCGCTTGAGGATCGGTTCCGGTTGCAAGGCAAGGAATCAGGAATCTCATTGGATCGTTTACGTCGTCGGGTGATGTTTGAGCGGATCATTGCACGGCTTGAACGCTTCGAACCTGGGTTGTGGGTGTTGAAGGGTGGCATGGCGTTAGAAGTTCGCTTGCGAGATCATGCGCGCCTCACTAAGGACATTGATCTTGGCTTTCGTGACGATGTGGCCAGCGGCGACGCGTTGCGTGAGCGTTTGGTTGAGGTTTTGCGAACTGATCCACACGGTGACCGGTTCATCTTGCACGCGACCACACCGTCGCAACTTGGTGAAGATGGCGGTGGGCATCTCACGTGGCGGTTGACGGTCAGCGCAAGTTTGGCCGACCGTTCGTTCGGTACAATCCAGTTGGACGTGTCGCCGCGAATGCATGAACTCTCAGCAACTGACCGCATCGTCGTTCAGAACTCGCTGGCGTTTGCTGGTGTGCCGACGTGACGACAGCCGAGATCATTGATGTAAATCGACACGCTGCGGAGAAGTTTCACGGCATGACCCGTGATTTCGGCGATCGCGAGAACTCGCGGGTTCGTGACCTTGTCGATCTTGTCATCCTTATCGAGCACGAGTTGCTTAGCACGAATGAGCTACGTGTGCATATTAATAGTGTTTGGCGAGAACGAAACAACGAGAACCCACCCCCGGTTCTTCCGGCGTTTCCGGAAACGTGGCCGACTAGGTATGAGCGAATTGCTTTCGAACACGATTTGAGCGCACGCTCGTTTGAGGACGCGGTCCGACTAGTGCAGCAATTGTGGTCCGCCGCAAACGAGGAAGCTAATGAAGGTTGATCTGTTTGTTGATCTCAACAGTGAAGACGAAACCCGGGCTCCCTTGGTCGTACCTTGACCAAGCTACGGATCCAACTGTCATTGTCCCTGGACGTCTGATAGCGGTCGGTTCAGGCTCGACCGTTATCTTGGCCGAAGTCATCGACATCGGGTTACAGTTGTTGCAGATAAGGAGTCCTCGTGTCGAAGTCGAGCGTTTTGAGTAAGGCAGTGCGTATCGATCCGGAGGTGGAGGATCGTCAGACCGCAGCAAGGATTTCAGGCGCCGGACGCGCTGGTGGCAGTGGGCCCACGTCGATTCGATTTCCCGATGGAACGGTCGTTCCGCTGAGCGCGTCGCTGTTGAAGGTGCTCCAGGCAACAGCTGAAGAACTTGCTGATGGGCATGCGGTGACGGTTATGTCATCGGAAGTGGCTCTGACGCCGGCTGAGGCCGCGGACCTTCTTGGGTTGTCGCGACTGTTCGTTGTGCGGTTACTTGATGACGGTTCGATTCCGTCGCTGCTTCTGCCGCAGAGCAGGCATCGAAAGGTGTTGTTGAGCGACGTAATTTTGTTTCAAGAGCAACGTGCGAAAAAGCGCGCCGGGCGCCGGCGGATCATGGAGATTGTGGAAGAGAACGATTGTTCGTAGACCTCAACACCGAGGACGAAACCGGGTTTCCTTGGACGTACTTGGATCAAGCATCGAACCCCGCCGTGGTTGTACCCGGTCGACTTATCGTTGTTGGAGCGGGTACAGCTGTGGCCATTGCCGAAGTGATGGATGTGGCACCCGACGGCCTGGTTCATGTTCGCCCATTGCCTGGACCGGTCAGCGAACAACGGCTGGCCGAACAGTCCAACGAGCGTAAGTACCCGCCGAGACTTGTCCGTGGGACTCACAATGCAAACACCCGACATTTTTTAGGTTTTGCTCCGCGTGCATACCACTTTCCATAAGCGCGCTTAGGTGGACTGTGGAGGAACGGACCGTCGATCCCGAACTCGGAGCTATGGCGGGAAGGTGTCGGGGTGATCGAATGGTTCTGGTTCGAGCACGACATCACCAACGAGCGCATCGCCTTCCTTTCGGTCACAACTCACGCGAGATCCGAGCAGAGCTTGCGACCAGCAAAGAGGACTTGGGGTTGGACGCACCCGGTCTGGGCCTGAGGATGGTATGTAGTGGTCCGACCCGCCGACCGGCATCAAGGGACCGCTTCGCTCGCCTTGGCCTCGTTAGGTGTCGATTCGATCGTCGGGGCCGGGGAGGTGGGGCGGTTCGATTCGCTTGATCGTGGTGACTCGATCGATGGACTTGTCGAACGAGGCGATCGCTCGGACGCCTGTGCTTTCCGCTTGTGCAACGAGGTAGGCCTCGGCGAAGTCGATTCGATCGACTTCATATACCTCGACTGTTCGGAGCAGCAGTGCGGCGTCGATCGTCACAATCGTGTCCATGGCGACGAGTGACCGCATCGCATCTGCGATCTGCGGCCGCGGTGCCTTGTAGAAGGACTCCAGCACGTAGATCGTCTCAGCCACGATGAGATCGGCGAGGAGAAGCTCGTCGGCTGTGGAGAGGAAAGCAGTCGCTCGCGCTGCCATGTCGGCGGGGTCGCCGGTCAGGTGTCGAACCAAAACGTTGGTGTCGACGAACGCGCTCAATGGCGATCTGCCACTCTGGTCGTACGAGTGCGGCGCAGCACGTCAGCCCATGCAGCGTTGCGCCTGTTCGCTGGGACGGTGATGGTTCCTGCGAGCGACAGGAAGTCGGTTGTTCGAGCAAGGACGGCGCGTTTGCCCTCGACCCGAAACACGACATCGTCGCCTTCTGCGAGGCCAAGGGCGTCGCGCACGGCCTTGGGGATAGTGAGTTGTCCCTTTGAGCTCAGCTTCGCTGCGATCTCCATGAGGTCTCCTTACATAGCGCTGTAGGTAAGGATATCGTACGTCTCTCCTCCCGGCAACTGACGCTGGACCGGACTGTGCGCGACGAGCACCCGGAATAGCTCCGATCGCGGATTGGGATGTCACCCGAGGGTGGCTGGTGCGACAGCGAGGCCGACCGCCGCGACGCTGGCATGAAGGCGCTTGTCCCACACTGCGACCGTGAGATCTCCGGAGCCGAGCGCAAGTGCGCTGGCGAGATGAACGGCGTCAGCCCCGCGGAGTTGATGGGTTGCTGCAAGCGAACCGGCAGCCTGCTCGACATTGACTGATAGCTCAACTGGGCGCATCGATGCCCAGAACAGCTCCCAGTCCGACGTAGCCGCCGACACCTCCGACTCGGTCAAGTCGTGGTTGCGGCCGGCCGCGGCGAGCGCTGCGCACACCTCGGGGTAGGCCAGTCGACTCGACAGGGCTACATCACACGCGTTCCACAACGTTGCTGCGATGTCGGATCCGACCTCGTCGAGCACGAGTTTGACAAGAGCGCTCGAATCGAAATAGACGAGAGTCACCTTCAGCGACGCTGCTCACTGACGATGTCAGCAACTGGTCGCTTCGGCGTTGGGCGGTGCCGGTCACCTGCGACCGGCCGGATCGATCGGGTCGGACGACTGATGACGCCCTGCGCGGTGAGGCGGTCGATGACCGGTGTCGAGTCGAGAGCGACGATTCGGGCAACCGGAGTTCCTCGATCGGTGATGACGACGTCGTTACCGTCGCGTGCCGCGTCGATCCACCGGCCGAGGTGGGCCCTGAGCTCGGTGACTGCAACATCCATGCCACAAGTGTACATTCCGTGAAGGCATGATACGTACAGAATTCGATCCGTTCAGAGGCTGATTACGCGATCGACTGCGGTGAACAGTCGGGCGACTTCGGGTGGGGTGATCCAGGCCCCGTTGACCTTGGAAAGATCATCGTCGACGACCGCACGGGCCGTCGCGCAGCCCTTTCAGACATGGACCGGGATCTTGTGGTGTCTCACACTCTCGAACAACTCGGTCATGGCGGGCACGCCCACGCCTTGCGCGTGTTCTATGGCGTCGCCGGCGAGGTACTCGGTGCCGTCGCCGGCCATGAAGATCTCTGGTTCGTCGCCCGCGGCCAACGATCCGTTCACGGCCAAGTGGACCGGTAGAGACGCTTTGGTCGGATCGGCGGTACCGGTGGTGAGTACGTACAGGATTCGCATGGTGCTCCTTCAGTCGTTGGTTCCCGTAAGGTACTCCAGTTGCATAGTGCACGGGCCGGGTCGTGCCCGAGGCTGGCGGCGAGTCGCCGACCGGTGTGAAAAGTGGTGTGGAAGTGAAACGTACGGTGCGGCTCTGCGGCGACCTCGCGGTACTTGATGCGCACCTGCTCGGGAGTGCGTCCGGGTCGTCATCGTTCTCCGGCTGCCGCGGGCAACGAGGGTCGTTTCCTGTCCGGAAAACCGTCGATCAGTCTGCGGGCTCGGACCCTCCCCGGTTTAGCTCCCGCACGGCGTAGTCGGCGTGCGGCAGTACGCGATTCGAGTGGTCCCGGTGTTAACGGCGTCTTTCAGGCATCCATCGGGTCGACGGCTACGAATAGCGATGTACCACAGAAAGTCTGTGGGGAGAAAGACAAGGAGACTCGATGGAAAAGCGAACGAAACTGAACGTGTTGGGGGCTGCGGTGGCGGCATCGATAGCTGCTGCGTTCGGCGTGGCAACCACGGCCTCGGCCGGTCACTCGAACTCGGTGCTCACCGCAACTCTCGACGGCCGCAACGAAGTTTCCGCCAGCGCGACGAACTCGCGAATGGTCGGCGATCCGAACGGTAGAGGCGAGGCATACGTGTTTGGCATCGACGGGGATACGAAAACCCTTTGTTACGTGCTCACGGTGAGCAACATTGGGACTGCGACTGCGGCGCACATCCACGAGGCTGCAGCCGGTTCCAATGGGCCAGTCGTCGTAAACCTCGCTGCTCCGGCCGACGGCAACGCAGCCGACTGCTTGACCGAAGGCGAAGCAGGCAAGTTTGCGGTGTCGAACGGCGTGCCACTCGCCACGGTGCAAGAGATCCTTGCGAATCCGCAGGACTACTACGTGAACGTGCACAACGCCGAGTATCCGGGAGGTGCAATCCGCGGTCAGCTCGCGCCGCAGAGCTGACCGGCTGCGTTGCGAAAGCAGCGTTTCAGTGAAAGGCGGGTGTCGGCCCAGACGCGGACCTGGGCGACACCCGTTCAAGGCCGAAATTCCGGCCGACTCCGCTTGCTTCAACCACGGGCAAGCCAGAGCGTTGCAGCCGCGGTTACACCGCCGGTGCGGTGGATTCGACACCTCCGTGCCCTGAGCGCCTCCCACACACATGGACCTGAAGGCGACGCGGGATGCCACGCCCGGTGGCGTCGTGGGTGGCCGACAACCTGGCCGTGGTGAACAACGCGCTCGCGGCCCGAGGTGATCTCATCGGGTCGATGCTGCTGCGCTGGCATCAGCGGCTCACGAACTCACAGACCACGATCGACTCCCGCCATCGCGTGCAGGTCACGTCGGTCCTGCGGCCGAAGATCATCTCGGATGAACTACTGCAGTCTGAAGCGTTATGTTCATGACGTTCACGGTTCCACCCCTGTCCCATCCGCCACCGGCTGCTGACGGGCCGGGTGCGCTACGGTGGGCACCGTCTTCGGCGTGCCACACGCCGGACAGGAGACTGAGGAGAAGCGATGGTCAGCGTTGCGTTAGTCGTCAAAATGATCGCGAAGGACGAGACCAAAGACGAGGTCGCCCAATTCCTCGCAGGGGCAGTGGACCTCGCGAATGCGGAGGAGGGCACACCGGTGTGGTTCGCTCTGCGCACCGATGACCAGACGTTCTGGATCGTCGACGCGTTTCCCGGAGATGCGCAACGACAAGCACATCTCAACGGACCGATTGCCGCCGCGTTGATGGCCAATGCCGACAGACTCCTCGCCTCGCCGCCCGAGATCCATACCGCCGACGTCCTCGCGTCGAAGGTTCCTGCGTAAGTACCCGTCGATCAAGGGCGTGTCGGAACGGCGAGCTGTGCCTGCGGTCTTTAATTGTTCGAGACCCGTGCAGTCGGCCGTTGCGACTGGCGTCCTCCATCGACGGTTGAATCGAATCCATCGGGTACGAGAAGTGCGCGGAACACGAACGGGGAAGGCGAATGCAAAATTCATCGAACGGGGTCTTTTCGGCATCGGAAACACGCCACTCGTCGAACTGCGACGCGTCGTGCCCGGCCAGTGGGGCGCGTCGTGGCGAAGCTCGAATAGGCTAATCCGACCGGCAGCATGAGAGGCCCGCACCTCTATCGAAGGCGCTCATCAAATCCATGATCGCGAGAGCCGGCGAGGTCGCCGCTCAGCCGGGTCACTGGTGGT
>JANOYY010000032.1:0-126814 GCA_031429095.1 Acidimicrobiia bacterium
TCCGGCACGGTGGACTGATGTGCACCACATTCGTGAACGGGAGAATGGTGGCACCCACGAACTCACCAACTTGTGTGCGTTGTGCCGGTTCCATCACCGTTTCGTTCACAGGCATGGTGTCAAGATCCGGTGGGACCTTGATGCGATATCACTGGTCTTTGAGTGGCCCGACGGGCGTAAGGCGAATAGTCCACCGCCACCACAGCTCACCTTTGCCCGGTGAGCACGCATATGTTCGGTTTCACTTCGCAGGCGGGGTGATACCAACGTGTCCGCTCCTGCCGGGCAGTTATCTCCTACTTTCAGAACACGACGTGTTCGATGCCCAGCCAACCCTTGTTGAGGCCATCGACAATGCCGAAATAGATCCAGCGCCGAATGAGTGGATGTCGTTCAGCGCGTAGCTGCATCCAACGTTCGTTCGGGCTGCAGTTCGGGAACATCGTGGCACGGGTCGACCATGTCCGGCATTGGGCCCGCGAACAGGGCCAGCCATGAGTCGGGAAACGACTGCAACCGGTTTCGGAGCGCTTCGCAGGCATCAAGGTAATAGGTGCGGGCCGTTGCGATCTCGGCTTCAACTCTCACCATGGACCGAAAGAACTGTTGAAAATTCTCGTTCGTTTTGAGCGCAGGGTAGTGCTCGATCAAGCCGCCGAGATGCACGCCAACCTGCGCACCCGAATCGATCGCGATGTTGCCCGGTTCGCAGGTGGAAATGCGATCGGCCCAGGTCCTCAACCAGGTTGCATCGGAAAGGTTGTCGTTTTCGAGCGTCGATACTCGCCGGACGACCTCATGCAGCGCCGGGAGCAGGGTGGTCCGTTTGGCGTGAGCAACGTCGATGAGTGCCCAGGACGAGAAAACCTGCTCTCGAGTTTGTACCACCCGGTTTCGAACTCGGACGGCCTGCACCAGAAGCACGAGGAGAAGTGCGAACCAACCGCCGACGGTTCCCTTCGCGAGCGTGAGGTGTATCGGGCTGGCTGGCGAAGGTCGCTCAATCAGCGCGGACCAATAGGAAGTACACATACCAACTGTTCCTAGGAAGGCCGTGAAAAGCCCAAACGACAACCACTTCATTCTTGCCGTCAGCGAAGTCTCATCTCCGTGGTAGGCGAGCAGTCCTTGTGGACCGGCTGTGATCACAAGCGGGCCACCTTCTGGGGAAGTGCCAGCCCGGCCCTGTACGAGCAACGGATCACCGACCTCGAGGCGACGTTCGGTGATCGTCCAACTACCCGGCGCCACGGAGAGGTCGGTGGAGCGGTTGTACTCGGGGATGGAATTCGCCGTGATGGCCCGAAACGCGAGACTCTTCTCCGACTCCGTCGGTCGGACCAACTCGTGGAGCAGATGGCCGTTCGCCGCACTCTTAAGCATTGCGCCGCTTATGGTCGGGAGTTCTTCTCGGTCAAACGTTTCGAGCCGAACGTTTATCGGTGGCTGATCGTCGAGAAACACCGTGATCGTCCCCGACTCGTCATCAAGGAATACTTCGAATGGTGACGTAATCACAGCCACGGTCTTGCCTTCGCCGTCACTATCGCCGCGCTTGATCCGCCACTGCACCCAGGCGCAGTCTGCACCGCTCAGTGGCGATACGACAGATCGGCCAGGGCCGAGTCGCGCGTGTCCCTTCACCTCGACAAATCCGGGGAAGGCGTGGCCAGCCGGAATCGTCGGCGTGTCCACGATGGACCAGTAACGCTGCGATTCTCGGATCGAGATCGCGAACAGAACAATGCATGCGCCGACCATGCCTCCTAGTAACAAATACTCCATTCGGCAACTATCGACGGAAATTCACCAGCTCCTGAGTTCCTGGGCTCGATAGGGTCGATCCATGCTCGACCTTCGTCCAACCTGCGAACTCTGCACCACAGCGCTCGATCCACTCCTCGACGATGCCCGTATCTGTACGTACGAGTGCACGTTTTGTGCCAAGTGCGCGACCTGGGATCTGCTCGGGATCTGCCCAAACTGCGCCGGCGAACTGGTCATGCGGCCCCGCCGCCCACCCGATCACCTCGTGAAACACCCTGCGAGTTCGATCATCGTGCACCATGCCCATGACCTCGAGGCCCATCAGGGCGCTGTTCGGGCCCGGCTGGAGTCGGGTGACCTGCCCGAACAGGTTTGGACGGTGGCGTTCTGCAACCGTCGGCCCGCCAACGGCACCGGAGATGGCTACGCGGCGACGGCGGAGCAGATGGACGCCCTGGCGGCAGCGCAGCCCGGATACATCGGCATCGATGCCGTGCGAAGCGACTCGGGCGCGGGGATCACGGTGTCTCGGTGGTCGTCGATTGCTGCGATGGTGTCGTGGCGAAAAGTGACAACGCACCAGGAGGCTCAGTCCACGGGACGCGACCGTTGGTACGACTGGTACCGCTCCGACGTGGCCCGAGTCGACCGATCGTCGGAGTTCCGTCGCGAAGTGCCGCCCGGGGACAACGCGATCAGTTTGAGTCACCGGGTCGCCAAGGGGCAGTAGCGTAAGACCCCGTGCTGGACCGTCTTGGAGGACTCGAAACCGAATACGAGAATGTCCTTCTCGAACTCTCCGACCCCGCGGTCCAGAGCGACACCTCGCGGCTGCGCAGCGTCGGCCAGCGCTTTAAGGCCCTCGAACCGCTCGTGATGAAAACTCGTGAGTATCGTTCAGTTCTCGAAGACATGGCCACGGCGAAACAGATGGCCGACGAATCCGACGGCGCCGATCGCGAAGCTATGCGTGCCGAGTATCTCGGACTCGACGCTCGAATCCCGATCATCGAAGAAGAACTCAAGGTACTCCTACTCCCCCGCGACCCGAACGACGACCGCAACGTCATCGTGGAGATTCGTGGCGCAGAAGGAGGCGAGGAAGCGAACCTGTTTGCCCGCGACCTGTTCGACATGTACCAGCGATACGTCGATCGGATGGGCTGGAAGATGGAAATGCTCGGCACCGACGTCAGTGAGAAGGGCGGCTTCAACGAAGTGACCTTCGCCGTGAAGGGCGAATCGGTATGGTCGCGGATGCGACACGAGGCGGGAACGCAACGGGTGCAGCGCGTGCCCGCTACCGAAAGCCAGGGCCGGATCCACACCTCCAGCGCGACCGTCACGGTTCTACCGGAGGCCGACGAGGTCGACATCGAGATCAACCAGACGGACCTCCAGATCGACGTGTATCGCGCATCATCGGCCGGCGGCCAGAGCGTGAATACCACCGAGTCTGCGGTCCGCATCACCCACCGGCCGAGCGGCGTGGTTGTCACCATGCAGGATGAGCGAAGCCAGATCCAGAACCGGGCCAAGGCCATGGTGGTGTTGCGGAGCCGATTGCTACGAGCCGAACAGGAACGCCACGACTCCGAAGCCTCCAATGCCCGCCGAAGCCAGGTGGGTGGCGGTGGCCGCGGCGAGAAGATTCGTACGTACAATTATAAAGAGAATCGTGTCACCGATCATCGAATCGGTCTTACGATCTACAAGCTCGACCGTGTGCTTGCCGGTGAGCTCGACGAAGTAAACGACGCACTGGTTGCCCACGACCGAGCCGAGAAACTCGCCGCACTCGCTGATCGATAAGCATACGTATCATGGCCCATCCACATCCCGAGGGCTCGCTGGGTTGGGCGGATCTGATTCGTGAGGCGAACGCTCGAATCACCGCCTCGCTTGGTGGGAACCGCTTGCAAGAAGCACGTTGGATGGCGGAGCGGGTCTCGGGCCACGACGCTGCGGAGTTGATAGTCAACGGCGACGAGCGCGTCGGCGCTCGCAGCGTTGCATTTTTTGATCAATTGCTCGCTCGACGTTGCGCCGGTGAGCCGCTGCAATACGTACTCGGGCGCTGGGCATTCCGGACGCTGGAACTGTACGTGGATCGCAACGTTCTGATCCCCCGTCCCGAGACGGAGATGGTGGCGGGTCTGGCGATCGACATTGCAGCAAAGATGACCGACCCCGTCGTTGTCGACCTCGGCACCGGGTCGGGCGCGATTGCGCTTTCCATCGCCGTCGAGGTTCCTCACGCCACCGTGTGGGCGACCGATGTCTCCGACGACGCACTGAAGGTGGCCTGCGCCAACCTCGCCGGGCTCGGCCGGATCGCCCAGCGAGTCACGATGACTTCCGGAAGTTGGTTCGATGCACTCCCCGACACGTTGCTGGGCTCGGTCTCCGTACTGGTATCAAACCCACCGTATGTCGCCGAGTCCGAGAAGCTTCCGGCTGAGGTCATCGACTGGGAGCCGCGCCTCGCGCTCTTTGGACCATCCGACGATGGCGGCGACTACATCCGCCATCTGATCGAACGTTCCACAGACTTCCTTGTGCCCGGCGGTGCGCTCGTCATCGAAATGGCACCGACCCAAACGGACATGGCCGCATCGTTCGCGATTGCACAGGGATTCATACGCGTGCGCATCGTTGAGGATCTCGCCGGGAAGCCTCGCGCACTGGTCGCCCATCGCGCGTAGTACCTCGTGTGCCAAGCCAACGCGCCCCCTGCGGGATAACGGCGGTACCGCCCAATTGCTCGGAGCCCCAACGGCGACATCGAGCAGCAATTCCCGATCGAACGCACTTTTCGGCGCGGCTTTGACCGCCGCCAGAGCCCGTGCGGGAGTGCGGATTTGGCGATCTATCTTTTCGCTATCGCGGTGACGACCGCAACGGTACCGGCGAGGAACAGCAACACCAGAACCAGACGGCGGTACTGGTCGGCTCTCAGCTTATGGAACATTCGCTCGCCGTTGCGCCGCACCAAAATCGCAGGGACGAGGCCGATAAGGCCCACACCAAGGCCCTCTTTGGTAATCGCATCATCGAGGGCAAACAGGCCCATCGTGACGACGTTTCCTACCAGGAACACGAACTGTAAGGACGACCTTGTCGCCGCTGGCGCAAGGTCGCGACCCGCCATCGCGATGACGACCGGCGGACCGCTGGTCCCCGTCGTCGTCGACAGCACACCACTGATGCCGCCGGCCACAACATCGACGACACTGACCCGCCCTCGCACGCGCCAGCCCGTTGCGATGGCGATCGCGGCGCCAATCACGCAGATACCGAGCACCAACCTCAGAACGCGATCCGACACGACATGCCCGACAACAATCCCCACGGGCATACCGACAATGGACGCCGGGATGACACGCGAAATGAGAGGGCGGTCGATGTCAGCGCGAAGTTTCCACGCCAAATAGGACGTGACGACCAGCCCAACCACGGACTGGGCGACAACAGAGTCGATACGTGAACATACTACCGTAAGCAATGGCACGGTAATGAGCGCAAACCCAAAACCCGAAACCGTCTGCGCCCACGAGCCGAGCGAGAACGCAAAGAACACCCACACGACCTGAACGGCCGTGAGACCGAAAACCAACGTTTAGAGGACTGGCTTTTCGACGTACCGACCAAAGACGTCGGCCATCGTGTTGATCTGTTCACCAAGCGTGCAGTACGCGTTGGCGCAGTCGATCAATCGCGGCATCAAGTTCTCATCGGTCGACGCCGCATGACGCAGTGCCTTCAAGGCCTCGTCAACATTGGCAACGTTACGGTCGTGTTGAGCGTTGCCCAACCGCTTGAGCTGACGTTCTTCCACATCGCGTCCGATCTTCAAGATCTGCAACGGTTCGTCGCCCGGGGCTTCGGTGAATTTGTTCACGCCCACCATGATCCGCTGGTTGCGGTTCAGTGCCCGCTCGAAGGCATACGCAGCGTCGGCCATCTCACCCTGGAAGTAGCCGTTGTCGATACCGGCGTACACACCTTCCAGCATGGACCCGCCACCGATCTCCATCAGGTGAGCGAAAATCGCCTCCGCTTCGGCCTCGATACGATCCGTCGACGCCTCCACGAACCATGAACCGCCGAGAGGGTCGGCTACATTCGACACGCCGGTCTCATACGCGATGACCTGCTGTGTGCGGATTGCTATGCGCGCAGACTTCTCGGTGGGAAGCGCAAGTACCTCGTCCATCGAGTTCGTGTGCAGCGACTGCGTTCCACCGAGCACCCCGGCAAGAGCTTCGAGCGCTGTACGCACAATGTTGAGCTCCGGCTGTTGCGCCGTGAGCGACACACCAGCGGTCTGTGTGTGGAAACGACACATCATCGACTTCGGATTTTCGGCGCCGTAGTGCTCTTTCATCCAGCGAGCCCAGATACGGCGCGCAGCACGATACTTGCCGATCTCCTCAAAGAAATCTATGTGCGCATTGAAAAAGAAGCTGAGACGAGGAGCGATCTCATCGACGCCCAGCCCGACATTCCTTGCCGCTTCGACATAGGCAAAGCCGTTGGCGAGCGTGTACGCCAACTCTTGCGCCGCCGTGGAGCCCGCCTCACGAATGTGATAGCCCGACACCGAGATCGTGTTCCACTTCGGCATCTCGACGGTACAGAACTTCATCATGTCGGTGATGATTCGCACCGACGGGCGCGGCGGATAGATGAACTCCTTCTGCGCCTGGTACTCCTTCAGGATATCGTTTTGAATCGTGCCGCCGAGCTTGCCTCGCGGGGTTCCCTGCTTCTCCGCATTGGCAATGAACATTGCGAGAATCGGCGCCGCCGGCGAGTTGATCGTCATCGACGTGGTTATCGAACCGAGGTCGATGTCGGCGAACAAATCCTCCATATCGGCGAGCGTGTCAATGGCGACACCACACTTGCCGACCTCGCCGATGGCAATCGGGTCATCGGAGTCACGACCCATCAGCGTCGGGAGGTCGAACGCCGTGGAGAGGCCGTCGCCGCCTGAACGCAGAATCTCCTTGAACCGGGCGTTGGTGTCTTCCGCAGTACCGAAGCCCGCAAACATCCGCATCGTCCAAAGCTTCGAGCGGTACATCGAAGCGTGAACACCGCGGGTATAGGGGTACTGCCCCGGAAATTCGCCATCGTCGGGGCCGTAGACCGGATCGAGCGGACCAAAGTTCATCGTGGTCGGGTCGAGGCCCGGACGCGACGGCGATCGGTCGAAGTCCTGTTGCCACTGCTCACGAGATGTCATGGGACCAGTATCTCGCGTACGGATCGGTCACACAAAGACCCAGCCTCGGCGGGCGGCTATGAGGGGTTGATCTCGATTAATCCGGCACGGACGGCCCGAAGCACCGCCTGGGTCAGATTGCGAGCACGGAGGCGACGGTAGACCGCGCTGAGATGGTTGTTGACCGTTTTTGCCGCAATCCCAAGCTTCTCGCCAACTTCGTCGGTCGAGAGTCCCGATGCAATCAGCTGCAAGATTTCCAGGTGCCGCGACGTGAGGCTGGACGAATCGATCGGACACGTTTCGAACCGCTCCAGTGCTTGCAGGAGTTCACGAAGGTCAGCCGACGGTGCCACACGAATGACATCGGCGCTGCCCTCGCCTATTTCGGGTGAGACGACGACACTTCGCAGTCCCGGTCGTCGACGACGGAGTTCAGTCGCCACAGCCGAGGCGGGAATGCCACCGTCAATGGCGACCACGATGTCGCCGTCGTGGAGATCGGTTTCGAATCCTTGGAGATCGGGCAACGCAGACGCAACGCGTCCGATCTTCCATCCGGCGCCCGACAGTGATCGCGCAATGGAGTCTGCCGCCAACGTCGGTGACGCAAGAATGCTGATACGAACGGTGCGCGAGATCGAGTCGGATGCGGTGACGCAGTCTTCGCCGCCATGTTGAGCTACGTACATCAGGGTTCCTTGCTTTCAGCCTGTCGAAGGTTCGAAGGATTTTTCGCCCATAAGGCGCTTTTCCTATGACGTCGGGTCGAGCTACAAGTCGCGAACCATTTGTGCTTCCCGGTGTCCTCGAAGAGTCCTTCCCAAAGGTGGGACCGCTAGCCTTGGACGATATGGCCTCTAAGCAAGCACCCGATCGAAACCTCGCGCTTGAACTTGTTCGAGTTACGGAGGCAGCAGCATTGGCCGCATCTCGCCATATGGGCAGAGGCGACAAGAACGCCGCCGATGGTGCCGCGGTCGAAGCGATGCGCGTCGTACTGTCCAGCGTTCAGATGGATGGGGTCGTGGTGATCGGCGAGGGAGAGAAGGACGAAGCGCCGATGCTTTTCAACGGCGAGCGCATTGGGTCCGGGATCCCCCCTCTTACCGACATCGCCGTAGACCCGATCGACGGGACCACGCTGACCGCATATGGCCGGGCGGGTGCGATCGCGGTGATCGCGGTCTCGGAACGCGGATCTATGTTCAACCCGGGCCCGTGCGTATACATGGACAAGATTGCCGTAGGGCCGTCGGCGGCCGGCGTGATCGACATTCGGCGCACACCGACGGAGAACCTGCGAGCAATTGCCAAGGCCAAGGGGGAGTCGGTCCGCGATCTGACAGCGGTCATTCTCGACCGGGAGCGACACAGCGCCCTCGTCGAAGAAGTCCGTGCCTCGGGCGCTCGGATTCGCCTAATTTCCGATGGCGACGTCGCTGGTGCAATTGCCACTGCGTGGCCCGATTCGGGGATCGATGTCCTGTTCGGAATCGGCGGGACACCGGAAGGCGTCATCGCGGCGGCAGCTTTGAAGTGCATGGGTGGCGAGATCCAGGGGCGCCTGTTTGCACGCAACGACACTGAACGCGATGCGGCCATCGCACTTGGGTATGACCTGTCGGCCGTCCTCGGTATCGACAACCTCGTTAAAGGCGACAACTGTTTCTTCGCAGCAACGGGCATCACCGATGGTGAACTGCTCCACGGCGTGCACTTCAACTCCGAAGGGGCGAAAACCGAGTCGCTGGTGATGCGATCGAAGTCGGGAACCGTTCGCAAAGTTGAGGCATGGCACAAGCTCGACAAGCTCGGTGCCTACAGCCAGGTTGATTTTTAGCCTCCCTCCGACAGCAAAACCGGGCCAGTTTTACCCGATGGGGCCAACGGGCTTATTCCCGTAGGCCGTTCGACTCAATGACCACCGTAAGCGGTTAAGTCTTCACAAAGAGTGTCGATGAGTGACTGTCCAGCTTTTAACCTCTGGCAGGAAGTTTCTCCTCACCATGACCTCACATCGAAGAACAGCCACGCTTCGCCGCTCCGTCGTCTCGCTTCTTGCGGTGACCGGCGTGACCTCGATGGCACTCAGCTCCGTTGCGTCCGCCTCCCCGGTTCGATCGGCCTCGTGGAATGCGAAGGTCAGTTTTGCGCCACCGCCCGATTCGGTCGACGCGCTTATTGTGCGCGCGGCGCCGCGACGTCTGCTGGAGGTCACCAACGGGCTCCGTCGCCTCGGGGCCACCATCACACGGTCACTTCCGCTCATCGATTCCGTCGCCGTCGAGGTCGCCGCGGGTCATCGAAATGACGTTGCGTCGGTGCCCGGCGTAATCACGGTTGTATCGGACCAACTTTTGACGCCCATGAGCAAAGACTCCCGCTCGCGAGGCGAGGGTCGAAACGACCCGACAACCCCGGTGACCCGGAAGGCCACCATAAGCACCGTCGTACCCACGACCACAACCCCAACGGCCACAACCCCCACCACCCCCACAACCGCGACGACGACCCCCACCGGTGCCCCGACCACTGATGTCTCGACCACGGTCTCGACCACGGTCTCGACTACCGCCGCTCCGTACCCGACGACCACCATCGTCGCCGACGATCTCGACGATCCCGAACTTGGACTCAGCGTCACGGAGAAGGTGGCCGACTTCGCTGAGGAATCAGCCGACCAGGCCGACGACGCGGTCAACGGCAGCCGAGACCCAGGATCGATTGAATCGATCGCCCGTGTCACCGGAGCGAGCCGATTGTGGCGGAAGGGAATCACCGGAGCAGGCGTCGATGTTGCCCTGATCGACACCGGTGTCGCTCCCGTAGTCGGCGCTCCGACGCTCGTCAACGGCGCGGACCTTTCCCTCGATGCTGGCGCCCCAAACCTACGGTTCAACGACGGCTACGGGCATGGTACGCACATGGCCGGCATCATCGCAGGCCATGACCCTGAGGTGAGCGACCCGAGCAAAGCCCGGGGCAAGTTCGTCGGAATCGCTCCGGGTGCGCGAGTCATCAACGTAAAGGTCGCAGCGATGGACGGCACCGTACACACATCGCAGGTTGTCGCGGCGCTCGACTGGGTCGTACAGAACAAAAACGCCAACGGAATGAACATCCGTGTCGTCAACCTCAGCTACGGGTCTCCCGCTACGACGAACTGGCGCTTGGATCCCCTCGCATGGGCAGCCGAGATCGCGACCCACCGAGGAATCGTCGTGGTGGCGGCAGCCGGCAACGACGGTCCCGGCCACGAACTTGCCAGCCCGGCGTACTCCCCAGAAATCATTGCGGTCGGAGCAACCGAGGTCGAAATTGCTCGCAACGGACGGAGTGACTACGCCGTTGCTCCGTACACGAGTACCGGTAATCGTCGTCGTCCCGACATCTATGTGCCGGGCGGTCACGTAATTAGTCTTCGAGTACCAGGATCGTTCATCGATACGTTCCAGGCGACTGCGAACATCGACGGCCAGTTGACCCGCGGGTCAGGCACCTCCCAGGCAACGGCAGTTGCGTCGGGTCTGGCTGCGCTCCTCGTTCAAGCGTTCCCGTCGGCCACACCCGGTCAGATTCGAGCCCTGCTGGTTTCTTCTGAGAAGTCAAACCGACCGCGCCGTGACAGGACAGGCATCGAAGCCAACGTCAACCTGCACATGGCATTCCTCCTCGGTGCCAAGAAGATGCCGGAGGCGTCTGTAAGTGACCCCTTCGTACACTGTGGCGCAACAGGCGCAACATGGTGCCGTGGTGCTGGGGATGGCACGAACCAAGCCTTGATCGATTGGGCACAGGCGGCATGGTCTGGCTCCGCATGGACCGGCTCCGCATGGACCGGCTCCGCATGGACCGGCTCCGCATGGACCGGAAGTGCATGGACCGGCTCCGCATGGACCGGCTCCGCATGGACCGGAAGTGCATGGACCGGAAGTGCATGGACCGGAAGTGCATGGACCGGCTCCGCATGGACCGGAAGTGCATGGACCGGAAGCGCATGGACCGGAAGCGCATGGACCGGAAGCGCATGGACCGGAAGCGCATGGACCGGCTCCGCATGGACCGGAAGCGCATGGACCGGAAGTGCATGGACCGGAAGTGCATGGACCGGAAGTGCATGGACCGGAAGTGCATGGACCGGACAGTGGGACGGGTGATGGACCGGTTAAAACGTGCGAATGGCGGAGTTCGATTCCGCCTGTCCATCTATATCGCGCTTCTCTTTGCAATCGCAATCGCAACGGTTGCGCTGGTCGACAACAGCATCGCTCCTCCGATTACAGGCGGCCTCATCGCTGCACTCGTCGTGCTCGTGGGGGCGGTGGTTGCCCAAGCATTCCCTGTGCACATAGAGATCGGACGCGACAACCACTCATTCATGCTTCATGAGGTACCACTCGTCGTAGGTGTACTTACGCTCGAACCGCGGAGTGCCATTCTCGTGATGGTCATCGGTGCTTCGGTGGCACGGCTCGTCATCGTACGGAACAAGCTGAGCAAAACCATTTTCAATGTTGCGAACTGCGCAATCGAAGTCGTCGTGGTAATTCAGTTCACTCATTGGTTTGCCCCGGAGCGTCCGATCACCGACACACGCACCTGGCTCGCTGCCCTCCTCGGGACGATCTGTGCCAATGTGCTGTCTGCCATTATGGTCAGCGGCGCAATTCGACTGACCGGAACACGTCTCGGCTTTGTGGCGATCCTTCGCAGCACCGTTATCGGAGTGTGCGGCGCGGTGGCGATGGCAATGATCGCGATCGTTGGTCTCCTACTCACGGTGGTCAACGTTGCGTCGGTTGCATTTACCGGGTTGATGTGTGCCGGACTTGTCATTGGATACCGACGTCACGTCGTCGTTTCCCAGCGATACCAATCGATGCTCCGCCTCGAACGGTTCACCCGGGCGCTTCCGCCGGACCGTTCGGTAGACGTGATGCTCGACAAGTTGTTGCACCACGCGGCAGAGCTCATGAACACCGAAGAGGCGTCGATCACACTCGGCACGTCACAGGGAACGCACGTCTTGACTCGTTCCGTGTCGGCCGAAGGTGAGCCGCGGACGGCAAGGAGTGTGTCGCCCGGCGACTGGGTGTGGGTGCGCGCGCTCTCCAAGAAGCACGCCTTCGTGCTGAGTCACAACGGCAACGAACACGAGGCTCATGTTCGTGACTACCTCTCAGAACATGACGCCCACGACCTCGTCGTCGCGCCACTGCACCTCGACGATGAAAACGTCGGCGTGCTTGTAGGACGAAACCGACGGAACTCCGTGGTCCGTATGACCGCGGCGGACTTGGACCTCGTGAGCACCATGGCTCACCATGCGTCGGTCACCCTCGAACGATCCCGCTTGATCGAACGACTTGAACATGAGGTCAACGTTCGCGAATATCAGGCAACCCACGACTCACTCACGGGACTCCACAACCGGGCAGCATTCAATACGGTATCCGATGCGTACCTATCCAGTCCTGAAGGCGAGAAATCGCAGGGCGCAATGATGCTCATCGACCTCAACCAATTCAAGAAGATCAACGACACCATGGGGCACCATGCCGGCGACGATGTTCTGATCCAGATCGCGGGCCGACTCGGCGCGTCACTTCCGCCGGGATCGACCATCGCTCGACTCGGCGGCGACGAGTTTGCCGTGCTCGTCCCTTTCATCGTTGACGCTGATGCTGCGCTGTGTGCTGCGGCGCGACTTCGCGAGGCAATCAACCTTCCAGTCACTGTCGATGACGTCACCTTCGCCCTCGATGCGGCCATCGGTATTTCGCTGTCCCCCGATCACGGCACCGAACGCAATACGCTTCTGAAGCGCGCCGATATCGCCATGTACGCCGCCAAGGAAAAACGTGGTGCGCCAATCGCGTTGTTCGATCCGTCGCAGCAGCGTTGGACGGCACGAGAGGTCAGCCTCATCGAAGACCTGCGTCATGCGATCGAGGGTGGCCAGATTTGGCTCGCATACCAACCGAAGACTTCTCTCTCCGACGGCCGAGTTGTGGGCGTCGAGGCGCTGTGCCGCTGGAATCATCCGGTGCAGGGAAACATCCGACCCGACGAGTTCATTTCGTTAGCCGAACGTGCGGGCCTGATCGATTCAATCACGGAGTTCGTTCTGGGTACGTCGCTCAAACAGTGTCGGGCCTGGCTCGACGAAGGTCTTCGCATCAGCGTTGCAGTGAACATTCCTGCTCGCTCGCTCAGCGACCCGACCCTGGCCGCACGCATTGCCGCGCAAGCTCGACTCTTCGATGTTCCTCCCAACATGCTGACCCTGGAGGTAACCGAAGGTGAGCTTATGGAAGACGCCCGCACATCCAAGGCGGTCATGACAAACCTGCGTGAAGCCGGTTTCCGAGTGTCGATCGACGACTTCGGTACCGGGTACTCGTCGTTGGCATACCTTCACACCCTTCCCGTCGATGAGCTCAAGATCGATCGAGCGTTCGTACAGCGCATCGGTGTCGACGAGACCAGCAGCCAAATCGTTCACATCATCGTGGAGTTGGCGAAAACCTTTGGTCTGCGTACCGTGGCCGAGGGTATCGAAACCGAGGAAATTCATCAGGCACTCCTCGAACTAGGCGTCGAACTCGGCCAGGGTTACCTGATGAGCAAGCCAGTCCCTGCAAGAGAACTCGACGACATTCTCCGCAATGGTTACAAACCGGCGGCTGCGGCCAGCAATCCGGTAACCGTCAAGCCGTTGCTGAAGGCCGTCGCCGGTTAACACGTAGCGACAACACGATTGCTGTTGAGGAGCGTGCTGTTGAGGAGCGATCCGGCTCGTGCTCGGCGCTTTCGTAGTGGGCCGGCACGCATTGGTCGCTATTCGCGAACGAGCCGTCAGGAGGGGAGTGACGGCTCGTTCGCTGAGCATTGGCTGTGACAGTTACCGTTTGGACTTGTCCCGCACGTCGTCAATCTTGTCGTCGACCCAATCCTTGGCTTTGTCTGCCGTTTCCTTAAGCTCGCCGACAGCCTGATCGGCCTTCCCCTCACGCTGAAGGTTTTCGTCGTCGGTGAGATCACCGACAGCCTCCTTGGCTTTGCCTTTGAGATCATCCATTTTGCCACTCATATTTGATTCCTTTCGTTGATGTAGTTGGTGTAGTTGATGTAAACGTCATTGCTGATTCGTACCCTGTCCTCGGCCAGTCCGGTCAGCATTCGTCGTCGGTTACTTCCCAAACGCCGTCCTGGCTCTGCACGCAGGCCTTGTCGTCGCCACCATCGGTCTCAATGGTGAATTTTGCGTCGTCGTCTTTACCGTCGTTGTCACCATCGTCGATCCCGGTCACCTTGTTGGGATCGGTGACGATGCCTGTTGTGGCGTCATTGATGTTGGTGATGATCGGCTCGCCCGGACTCGACATCGCGTCAAGCTTGGCTTTCACCTGAGTCGCAAGGTCCTTGGCCTGACCTTCATCCATTTTGTCGCCGGCGAGCGAATCGACAGCTCCGGAAACGTCGGCGACTATCGAGTCAGCGGCATTGCCCGCATCTGGTGCGGCGTCTGACACTGCTGCGCTGACGCCCGCGTTGTCGTCGCTACTGCAAGCAACAAGACTCAAAGGGAGGGCGAGGACGAGGGCCGTGGTTCCGAAGAACCGGCGAAGCCGTCGGGGATGGGGAACGTAAGTAGTGCTGATGGTGTGTCCTTTGTATGGTTGGGGGTGTGTGAATGGGGTTAACAGGGTGGGCGGCTGGGGGTAAAAGAATGTCGTGTGGGAGACGGCGTGCCGGTGGCTATCGCTGTACCCGACGGCCGTTCACTCTGTGTTACGACGCTCTTCGCCTTGTTACGACGCGTCTGCGGCGCACACTCATTGCGTTACCCACGACGACGAGAGACAAACGTCTTTTCTCGGATCAGCGGCTGCCCCTGACGAGGGTGAATCCTCTCCCCAAAGCGCCGAGTCGGTCGGGCGGCGTCGGCGCGAGGCGTCGGCGCGAGGCGTCGGCGCGAGGGTGGCGTTGTCGCCGGGCGTGATCTCACGGTAGGCGGCGTGCGAAGATAGACCACATGGTTAGCGTGAACAGTGCTGTGCGGGCGGCCGACCCGGCGTCGGTCGCTCTTATCGACGGAACGCGGCAGTTGACCTATGGCGAACTATCCGATCTCGTTGCGCGAACGGCCGGTGGATTACTGGCTCAGGACGTCGGCCCGGGGTGCCACGTGGCCATCGCCAGCTCGACCGGTTTTGAAGGCGTCGTCGCCTACCTTGGTGTGCACGCCGTCGGAGCGGTTGCTGTGATGCTCAACGACCGAGGCACCATGCCCGAATTCGAGGCCAGATTCGGGGTTATCGAGCCAATGCTGGTGATTCTCGGCGGATCATGGCCCGTCGCACTGCCGACGGGTCCACGATCGTTTCGTCCCGCAGGTTCGCCTCATCACGATGCGCCACATCTCGACGATATTGGCGCGCCAGTCGTAAAAGTCGAATCCTCGACACCGGCTGCGGTGCTCTTCACGAGCGGGGTCTCCGGTGCCCCGCGTGCGGTACAGCTAACGCATGGCAACCTGGCCGCCGCCCAGATCGGCCAGGTCGATATGGCGGGTTCGGGTCTTACGTCTTCCACGATTGGGCTTGTTGCGCTCCCGCTCGCGCATATCTTCGGGTTGAACAGCGTGCTCGGCGCGCTGTTGCGCGTCGGTGCAACCATCGTTTTGATGGAGCGCTTCGACCCCCGGGGGGCGGCTGATCTGGTTGCCCGGCACCAGATCAACGCCATCTCAGCGGTTCCCCAAATGTGGAACTCGTTTCTCGCCGCTGACTTGTCCGACAATGCCTTTGCGACACTGCGACGCGCAACGGCCAGCGCCGCGCCACTTCCGGACACGACCGTAACTCGAATGGCGGAACAGTTCGGCGTAAAGCTGGCCAGTGGCTACGGTCTCACCGAGACATCGGGAACTATTTCGCTCGACAATCCTTCGAACCCACGAATCGGCACCGTCGGACGCCCCCTCGGCGACACCGAAGTTCGACTGGTGGACAACGACGGCGACGACGCCGAGGATGGCGACACCGGAGAAATCTGGCTCCGAGGGTCCTCGATCTGCGCACAGTATCGCTCGATCGAAGGCATCGAGCCGGCTCTGGTGGCAGGCGGTTGGCACCAGAGCGGCGATGTAGGCGTCTTCGACTCCGAGGGTCGTCTCAGCGTCGTGGACCGCATCAAAGACGTCGTCATCGTGGGCGGATTCAACGTGTCGCCGTCGGAAGTGGAATCCGTGCTGCTGCTCCATCCAAGCGTCGCAAATGCCGCCGTGGTCGGTGAACCCGACGCCGTTTCTGGCGAGCGCATCGTGGCGTTTGTCCGGCCCTCGTCGGACGGGACAGCAACCGCAGAGGAACTTGCAGATCATTGCAGGCGCCAACTAGCTCGCTACAAGGTGCCGTCACGTTTCGAGATTCGCGATGACCTTCCCCTCACCGATTCAGGAAAGTTGGTTCGCCGCCTCCTGCGCTGAACGCACTTCGTTTTACGAAACCGGAACAGCCGTTTGGGTTTGGCCCGAGACAGCGGACGAGGCGCCCGCCGGGTCGGATGGCTCTTGCGCTTTTCTACCCTTCTCGGAATAGGTATTGACATAGGTCTGGCCGGAGAGTTGTCCGATTTCGAACATGATCTCATCCGTAAGCGCGCGTAGAGCACGGTTGTTACTGGGGTCGTTTCCGTAGCGCTCGGGATAGATCGGCTCACCGATTCGGACTTCCCACCGCCTGAACGGACGCGGGAACTTTTTGTCGGGAGGCTGGATCAGGTCAAGCCCGCGAAGACCCATCGGCACGACCGGTGCTCCTGTACGCAACGCCAACCGAGCGACGCCCGTCTTGCCACGGTGGAGGAAGCCATCACGCGACCGCGTCCCTTCCGGAAAAATCCCGAACAAGCCACCGGCGTCGAGGACCTGGGCAGCCGCGTCCAAGGCGGCAACGGCCGCGCGACCGCCTGATCGGTCGACGGGAATTGCACCGAGGCCTTGGAAGAAGAACTTCGTCTTCCAGCTGTCGAGGTATTCCGCCTTGCCGATGTAGGTGATTCGCCGAGGAACCGTCGGGATCATAAACACCGAATCGAGAACCGAAATGTGGTTGGCCGCGAGCAACGCTGGCCCAGCCGTCGGAAGGTTTTCCATCCCGATAACCGTCGGTGTCCAGAAAATCTTCACCGCCGGGCGCAAGATACCTCGGAACATCGGGTACAGGTCTGGGCCCTGTTGCGGCATGAGTTGACCTTAGCGCCTTCAATACGGTGTGCGCTTCGAAGAAACGCACACCGCTTAACGGTCGCTGCCCGGGCGCCGCTGCGTCTCGTTCGACGGGTCACCCCTGTATCGCGGCGGATAGGTCCGGCGAAGCTCTTCCTCGGTCGGAATTCTGCGCTGGCTCGCTTCGGGCGGCAAAAGATTCGATATCGACGCCATGATGCGTTCCGTATCAGCGTCGGTGTCGATTCCATCGACCACGAACGGCTCCCCGATCGCAATTGTGATGGTCGGTGGGTTGCCAATATCGAGTTTCGGGAAGCGTGAACTGCGCGGCCAAACGCGCTCGGTCCCCCACAGTCCAACAGCGATGATAGGTGCACCCGACATAGCGGCAAGGCGAGCGGCTCCCCATCGACCACGAAGTTTCGGTTCGAAGAATGCAGGCCCGCGTGGAATGGTTCCTTCGGGCATCATGCAGACCAGTTCACCGGCGCGTAGCGCCTTGGCGGCCTCCTCGAGTGGCTGATCCGATCCGGTCCCTCGGTCAACGCGAATCCCGCCGAGGGCCTTGGCGAGTTGTCCAACAATGGGTGCGTCGAAGACTTCCTTTTTTCCGAGGAAGCGGGCTGGGCGACCTGCCTTTGCAGCAATGAGACTGACCACCGTGGCATCGAAGTAACTCCGATGATTCGCGCAGAGCAGCGCCCCGCCGTTTCGCGGAATGTTTTCGATACCCATGATTTCGAACCGGGCGTTGGGGAGAAGCTCCGTACGGGCAAAAGGCCGAAGGAGTTCCTGTACCTCCCACGCTCCCAGCTTCACGACTCCATCTGGCTTGTCTAGGTGCCGGATCGGCCATCCCTTCAGGGTGGCGAGAACTGCTAAGCGAGCATCAGGATTTATGGCGTGCGGATGGCCGACGGCATTGAGGAGTGGGCTGTCGTAGTAGCTGTCGGAGTAGGCCGACGAACGCTTTAGTGAGACACCGAAAGATTGCGCCCACGCCTTCACAGCGGTGAGCTTCTCGCGACCCCAAACGAACGGACCGTCGAGTTCTCCGGTGTACTCGCCGTCTTCGACTCGCCAGTGGCTCGCCACCGAGTGCTCGATGCCGAGTCGCAGGGCGAGAGGACGAACGAAGTGTTCAGGCGTGGTGGACGCGATAACGACCAAGTCGCCTTTCGCCACGTGTTCTTCAATTACTATGCGCGCATATGGTTGCAGCTCGCGGGCGAGCTCATCGGCGATGTCTTCGGCGGCCTCGGCTACCAATGCGACGTCCCAGCCTTTGGACGCCCGCACGGCGAGTTTTGCGAACTGCATGCTCAGTCGGGACTCACCGAGCAACTCGAAGGCCTTGAATATCGAGCCCGCGAACGGAATATCGCGATCAGGTCCCAGACCGCGGTCACGGAGATGACGCTGAATTACGGGGCCGGATCCTCCGGCAAGAAGAGTCCGGTCGAGATCGAAAACTGCGGCCGCTGTCGACCCTGGCTTCGGGGTGGATTTCGCCACGACTCCCCGAGAGGGTCCGGGTGTGGCTTTCGAACTCGTCATCGCCGAAGTGTAGTTTCGACTTTTCGACAAGCGGTATCGATCAGTTTTGGGTATGCAAGGCGCCGTGTAGTTTCGGACTATGGCCGATAGACGAAATCGTCAACTGCGTTTCGAGACCGAGATGTCGGATGCAGAAGCCCTTATGTGGAACATTGAAAAGGATCCGTGGCTGAATCCGAGTGGAGGGGTGGTCACCATTCTGGACCGCCCATTGGACTTTGAACTCTTCCGGGCGAGAATTCGGAAGTCCGTTGCTGATATTTCGCGGTTGCGCGAACGCGTTGTTTCCACAACTGGCCGCCTTACCAACCCCACCTGGGAACCTGACGTCGAGTTCGACTTCGACTGGCACGTTCGCCACGTGGCGCTTCCGGGGCCGGGAACAGACCGCCAGCTGTTCGACCTCACGGCGCTGCTACTAGCTGATCCGTACGACCGCACCCGGCCGTTGTGGCAGTTCGTCGCTATCGATGGTCTGACGGAGGGACGCGGCGCCTTGTTTTGGCGCTTCCACCACTCGATCATGGACGGACGCGCGGCGCTTCGGCTAACGGAAAGCTACATGGACCTTGCTCGTCTCGCGCCGCAAGCGGAGCCCGTCGATCTTGACGCGTTGATAGCCGAGGCAGCCGCGAATTCTTCCGCCCCGTCGCAAGCCAGAGAGGTTTCGGAATCACCGGGAGGACCCGACGACTCCAGTTCGCTAATGGGGGACGTCGCCGGTGCTGCTGGCCACGTATTCGAAGCCGTCCGCGGGCCGCTCGGCCTGGCCCGCAAGGTCGCCGCAGAGATGTTGCTGGTCGGCGCAAACCCGTCTCGTGTATCCGACGCAGGAGCTCAGGCGATCCATACGCTTCAGGCGGTCAAGGATCAGTTCAGCTCGCCAGGCAGTTCCGGATCGTCCTTGTGGAGGGAGCGGTCGCGGCATCGCCACGTCGAGGCAATGACGATTCCGCTCGCTGAAGCGAAGGCGGCTGCGAAGGCGCTCGGCGGCTCCATCAACGACCTGTTCGTTGCTGGGGCAGTCGCCGGTGCCGTCGCTTATCATGTTGCGCGCGGCGAGGCGATAGAGCACTTGAATGTGTCATTCATCGTAAGTACGCGTACAGATGACGCAATCGGCGGCAACTCGTTCACACCCAGCATCGTGAGGATCCCTACGACGCCAGCGTCCGCTGCCGAAAGAATTCAAGTACTGAAGGATCTTATGGGGCAACGACGCGCCGACGTAGGGGGTGGAAGCGGATTGCTCAGCAGTCTTGCCACCGTCGCCAAATTGCTTCCCACGTCGGTTGTCACAGGTTTTGCCCGCCAGCAGGCTGGCGCTGTGGATTTCGCGACGAGCAACATGCGAGGTGCGCCGTTCGATGTGTATATCGCTGGGGCAAAACTGATTCGAAATGTGACCCTCGGGCCGGTGGCCGGGTCTGCATTCAACCTCACATGCCTTTCCATGGGGAACCATTTGGATATCGGCATGCATATCGACCCGGTCGCCGTGGTAGACCCGGACGATCTTCGAGTCTGCATGGAGAACGCTTTCAAAGACCTGCTCGCCTTCGCGAAGGCGGCTCCCCCAAAAGTGCCCCGAACGAAAAGGAAACCCGCCCGAGCCTCGAAGGCGAAAAAGGCGTGAACCAGTCACAACCCCTCCGCATGATTGTCGATACCGATACGGCGTCTGACGATGCCGTCGCGGTGGTAATGGCGCTGATGAATCCAGCCGTTCACGTCGAGGCGCTGACGATCGTGGCCGGTAACGTCCCGCTTGATGTCGCAGTCAACAACGCGCTCGTTACAGTCGAAACCTGTGTGGCGGCAGGCGGTCAATCGGCCCCGGTCTTCGCAGGAGCGGCCGCGCCGCTCTATCGCACGCTTGAAACGGCCCAGTTCGTCCACGGCGAAGATGGGATGGGTGACGTCGGCTTGCCCCAGGCAACCACGAAAGCCCATCCGGGCGACGCCATCGAGCAACTGGTGAGCAGGGCGAACGCCGACCCAGGACTTCTAACGCTTGTCACCCTCGGGCCATTGACCAATATTTCATGTGCACTTACGGTTGACCCGACGTTGCTCACCAAGTTCAAACACACGTACATGATGGCGGGTGCCCCCGACGATGTGGGCAACGTAAACCGCCTCGGGGAGTTCAATGTGTGGTGCGACCCCGAAGCTGCGGCCCAGGTTTTTGCTTCACCCGGCGAAAAGACGATGATCGGCTGGAACATCTCCCGCCTGTACGCGGTTATGACCCCGACAGAGCAGCATTCACTGCCTGAATTCGGGAACCTGGGATCATTCGTCCAGAAGATCAACCGGGCCGTGAACGAGTACGCGGTGGCACATGGCCTCGCTGGTTACGACCTGCCGGACCCCATAGCCATGAGCATCGCCATCGACCCCTCCATCGCCACGAAGACATCCATCGAGATCATCCGTGTACATACGGATGGGATCGATGAACGAGGTTGGAGCGAACTTCTCGACCCGTCGGAACCGGGAGTTGCCATGACCGTCGTGTGGCAGGCCGACGAGGGCCGCTTCAAGGATCAGCTCTACGCCGCCTGCCGAGAGGGTCACCACAGCTAGGGCCTGACACAACGGGCCATAATGCCCGAATGCTGGACCGCACCGAAAAGGAACTTTTGATCCGCCGTGAAGCACGGTCCGCAAATTCGCTCGCCACGGCGACGCGCACCACTCGTGAACCGACGAACGACCCTGGCGAGAGCCGACGTCATAAGTGTACGTAGTTTAGACGCCAGTCGCGGCGTCATCAGAACTTTTGCTACCGGGTGCTGGCGAGTTCCATGCGCACATGCGCACGGCGAAGTGCCGCCGACGCCTCGGCTTCACTGAGATCGTGTTGCTTGCTCTCCAGCTTGCCCTTTGCGGCCGCCGCACGGTTGGCGTCGATGTCGGAGGCGAGTTCAGCGACGTCGGACAAGATCGTGACTCGGTTGTTTCGAACCTCAACAAACCCGCCATGAACCGCGGCCTTGATGTCCTTGCCGTCGGGGGTTCGAATCAACACGGGCCCAATCCCCAGTTGACCGATGAACGGTGCGTGTCCGGGAAGGAACGCCGCGTCACCGTCTGAGGTGCGCGCGATCACGATCGATGCTTCGCCCGAGAACAACATCTTCTCCGGCGACACCAGGTCGACCTGCATCGGTGCGCCGGCCATCAGATCTCGCCACGCTCCAGTTTGGCGGCCTTCTCGAGGACCGAGTCGATACCACCGACGTTTAGAAACGCCTGCTCGGGCACGTGATCAAACTCGCCCTGGCAGAGATTCTCGAAACCTTCGATGGTGTCGGACACGGGCGTGAAGACGCCCTCCTGTCCGGTAAACGCCTTGGCCACAAACATCGGCTGCGACAAGAACTTCTGCACCTTCCGAGCACGACCGACCAGAACCTTGTCTTCTTCGGACAACTCGTCGATACCAAGAATCGCAATGATGTCTTGGAGTTCCTTGTAGCGCTGAAGGATGGCCTGAACTCGACGTGCAACGCCGTAGTGACGTTCGCCGACGATGTCGGGCGTAAGAATCGTCGAGGTTGAAGCGAGCGGATCCACCGCCGGGAAGATACCGAGAGCGGCAATTTCACGAGCAAGGTTCGTGGTCGCGTCGAGGTGGCGGAATGTAGTGAACGGAGCCGGGTCGGTGTAGTCATCGGCGGGCACATACACGGCCTGGAGCGAGGTAATCGAGTGGCCGCGTGTCGAGGTGATGCGCTCCTGGAGCTGACCCATTTCGTCGGCGAGGTTCGGCTGGTATCCCACGGCTGAAGGCATACGTCCGAGAAGCGTCGATACCTCAGAACCAGCCTGGGTGAAGCGGAACACGTTGTCGACGAAGAGGAGCACGTCTTGTCCCTGCACGTCACGGAAGTACTCGGCCATCGTAAGTGCGCTTAGGGCGACGCGGAGACGCACACCGGGTGGCTCGTCCATCTGGCCGTAGACAAGAGCCGCGTTGTCGATAACGAACTTGCCCTCTTCACCGGTCGATGTTTCTTTCATTTCCAACCAGAGGTCAGTGCCCTCACGGGTACGCTCGCCAACACCGGCAAACACGGACACGCCACCGAACTCCTTCGCGACACGGGTGATCATCTCGAGAATGAGCACGGTCTTGCCCACGCCTGCGCCTCCGAAGAGGCCGATTTTGCCACCCTTCACATAGGGCTCAAGGAGATCGATGACCTTCACGCCAGTTTCGAACATCTCGCGTTGCGGTTCGAGTTCATCGAAGTTCGGCGCCTTGCGGTGGATCGGCCAACGGGTGGTGATCCCCTCCAGCGGAAGACCGCCGGTATCGAGGGGCTGGCCGAGCACGTTGAATACGTGACCCTTCACAATGTCTCCGACCGGGACAGTAATGCCGCTGCCGGTCTGGCGTACGGTCATACCGCGGGTGAGACCGTCGGTGGCCTTCATAGCGATAACGCGGACGCGGCTGTCGCCGATGTGCTGGGCAATCTCGCCCCAGATCTCTTCGGCCTGACCATCAATGGTCACGTCGAAGATCACGGCATCGTTGATCTCGGGCAGACAGCCGGCCGGGAACTCGACGTCGACCACGGGGCCAGCGATCGACACAACTTTGCCGGTCTGGAGGGTGGTGGGGTTTTCTGTCATCGTCATGAGCGTGATTCCTTACGTGGACTGATGGTCTGCGTACTTACAGGTCGGAAATGCATGATGCGGTGCAAAGGGTCGATCTAAGCGTTCTCAGCCGTACGGGCCTGGAACAAGTCGAACGATGAACTTGTTCGGTCTACGAGGAGGTCGCCGCTGCTTGCGTCGTTGAGGGCTTCGGCGCCGCCGACGATCTCCATGATCTCGGTGGTGATCGCAGCCTGACGGGCAGCGTTCATGTCGCGGCTTAGCTTTTTGATGATCTCACCGGCGTTTTCGGTTGCCGACTTCATCGCTCGCTGACGGGCCGCGTGCTCAGACGCTGCCGCATCAAGTAGCGCTGCATAGAGTCGGCTCTCTACGTAGCGAGGCAGAATCGAACTCAAGATCGAGTTCGGGTCCGGTTCGAACTCGTAGCTGGCATTGGCGCCACCTTCGGAGTTCCCGAGGTCCATCTCGATCGGCATGAACCGCTTGAGTACTGGCTTCTGCGAACCAGCCGAGAGGAACTGTGTGTAGGAAAGTTCCACCTGATCGACTTCTCCACCCTCGAACATCGCCGAAACTGCCGCCGCAATTTGGCGAGCGTTCTCGTAGGTCGGGCTGTCGGTGAAACCTTTGAACGAGTGCGCAATCTTGTACTTACGGAACTTGAAGTAGTCCTCGGCCTTCTTGCCGACGACGACCAGTGCGTAGTCGCGCCCTTCTGCGACGTCGGCCAAGAGTGCTCGCTCTGAGAGACGAATCACACCGGAGTTGTAGCCGCCGGCAAGGCCGCGGTCACCAGCGAGCACGACATAGAGGTTGGTCCTCACGACGGTCTTCGGCGTGAGGAGCGGCTGGCCCACTCCAGCGCCACCCGAGGCCAGCGACCGGATCACACTCGTGATCTGATCAGCATAGGGACGCGCCGCAAGAACGCGCTGTTGCGCCTTCACGATACGTGTCGCCGCAATAAGTTCCATTGCCCGGGTAATTTTTTTTGTCGACTGGACGCTCTTAATGCGGCGTCGCAGAACGCGTTCCTGGCCTCCGGCCATATCTGCGTTCCCTTCCCTCGGTCCTAGTTCCTACGGAATCGCTACCGGTCAGCCTTTGAAGCTGGCCTTGGCCGCGTTGATCATTTTGGCCATACGGTCATCATCGACTGGCTTTCCGGTAGTTCGGATGTCGTCGAGGATGTCTTGGCCGCTGGCGTGGGCATGCTCCAACAGGTGCGCTTCGAAGGGACGGACCTGTTTCACGTCGATATCGTCGAGGTACCCGCGAGTCCCGGAGTAGATCACGACGACCTGCTCTTCGACGCGCAGCGGGGCGAACTGGCCCTGCTTGAGAAGCTCAACGAGGCGGTACCCACGGTCGAGCTGGGCCTGCGACACCTTGTCGAGTTCGGAACCGAACGCGGCAAAGGCTTCGAGCTCACGGAACTGGGCAAGGTCGATCTTCATCGAACCGGCGACCGCCGACATGGCCTTGATCTGGGCCGAAGAACCCACGCGTGACACCGAGATACCCACGTTCATCGCCGGACGGATACCGGAGTTGAACAGGTCGAGGTCCAAGAACACCTGGCCGTCGGTGATCGAAATCACGTTGGTCGGGATGTACGCGGAAACGTCGCCCGCTTTGGTTTCGATGATGGGCAGCGCAGTGAGTGACCCGCCGCCCATGGCGTCGGAGAGCTTTGCGGCGCGCTCCAGGAGACGGCTGTGGAGATAGAACACGTCGCCCGGATATGCCTCGCGACCTGGTGGACGGCGCAGCAACAGCGACATCTGTCGATATGACTCCGCCTGCTTAGAAAGGTCGTCGTACACAATCAAACCGTGTTCGCCGTTCTCCATCCAGTGCTGGCCAATCGCCGCGCCGGCGAACGGGGCGAGGTATTGGAACGGTGCAGGATCAGACGCGGGAGCATTGACCACAACGGTGTATTCCATTGCGCCGGCCTCTTCGAGCGAGCGAACGGTCTCGGCGACCGTTGAGCCCTTCTGGCCGATGGCCACGTAGATGCACTTCACGCCAAGCCCACGCTGGTTGATGATTGTGTCGATCGCTACCGCGGTCTTCCCGGTCTTCCGGTCGCCAATGATGAGTTCGCGCTGGCCACGACCGATCGGCGTCATGGCGTCGATCACCTTGATGCCAGTCTGCATCGGTTCTTTCACCGGCTTGCGCTTCACGATGCCCGGCGCCTGGATCTCCATACGACGCATGATCGGGTTCGAGATCGGACCCTTGCCGTCAATCGGGTTGCCGAGGGGGTCAACGACACGCCCCAGCATGCCGTCGCCGACAGGAACCGAAAGAATCTGCCCGGTTGCCTTTACGGTCTGGCCCTCTTGAATATGGGCGACAGAACCCAGAACCACGGCGCCAATCGAGTCTTCATCGAGGTTCAACGCCAGGCCCCGGGTACCGCCTTCGAATTCGAGGATCTCGTTCACGGCGCAGTTCGGCAAGCCGGAGATACGAGCGATACCGTCGCCGACTTCGATGATCCGACCGACCTGTTCTGAGGTGACGGTGGGATTGAAGCCTTCGAGGCTTTTGCTTAGTGACGCTGCAATATCGTTCGCGTTGATTGTCAACTCAGCCATGTGGGAGTTCTTTCCTTGGGTTCCTACGGGTGCGGAAATGCGGGTGCGTGAATCGAATGGGTCTGATGAGGATCAGACCGCAGCCTTGAGCTGCTCGAGACGGTTCTTGACGGTACCGTCGATGACGGTGTCGCCAACGGTGGTGATGACGCCACCGAGAACAGTGGGGTCAACCACGAAAGTGAGGCTGACTTGTTTGCCGATCTTGCGAATGACGGCGGCGGAGAGGGCCGCTTTTTGTTCGTCGGTCAGTGGATAGGCGCTTCGGACCTGGCCCGACTGCGCGTCGTTGACCGCGGCGGCTCCCTGGAGGAACGCGCCGACAACCAATGGGATCTCCTTCGCTCGGCCAGCACCAACCAGCATCGAGAGGAGGTTCACCGTGACCTTGTTGGCTTTCGAACCCAACAGGTTTGCAATGACCATCTGTCGACGGTCGATCGCCAAATTGGCGTCGGTAAGGGTGGTCTGCAGTTCGGCCGAGCTTTCGAAGGCCTGCGAGAACGTGGCCAGCTCGTTTCCGACGACGGCGGTAACTCCCTCGGTCTTCGCGACCGCCAGGAAGGCTGTCGCGTAGCCTTCGGCCGCCATCAGTTCGCTCCGAGCTCGGCGATGTAGCGGTCGACGAGTGCGTTGTTGGTGTCGCGGTTAAGGTTCGCCCCAACCACTTTCTCTGCCAAGTCAACAGAGAGACGCTTGACGTGCCCTTCGAGTTCGCCCTTGAGGCGAGCCGACTGCGACGCCGTATCTTCAGCTGCCTTCTGACGAATCTCGGTGGCATCGGCTTCGGCGCGGGCGAGGAGATCGCGGCGGACCCGGTCTGCTTCGCCCCGGGCCTCCTCGATGATGCGATCTCGTTCGGCGTTGGCGTCGCCGATCTTCGATCGATACGTCGCGGCTTCGGCTTCAGCGTCGGACTTCGCCTTTGCTGCGGAGCTGAGATCGCCCTCGATCTTTGCGCTGCGGGCGGTCATCGTCTTCTTCAGCGCCGGAATCGCAAACTTCCACAAACCGACGAACACGACGGCAAACGCTGCCGTTCCCCAAGCAAGCTCGCTCATCGGCGGAAGAATTGGATTCGGCGCCTTCTGACAGTTCTCCAGGGGCTCGCCCTTTTCGAGAATGTGGATGCACTCTTCAGCTGCGTGGCTTATCTGTTTTCCACCCTCCTCAGCAGTGACTCCTGCTTCGGAGACAACACCGTCAGCCTCAGCGACCACTTCAGACGCCTCGGCTACTGCCTCGGTCGCTTCGGTGGTGGCGAATGCACGCATCGTCGACGTCGGACCGAACGCGACAAGCACGGCGACCCCACTAGCGGCGAGAAGTTTCTTGATCTGCATGACTCCCTTTCCGGGGATTCGAAACGACAACGAACAGAGGTTCTCAGGCGAACTTGAGAAGAATGAACACGACGAAGCCGATGAGGGCAAGAGCTTCGGTGAACGCGATGCCGAGGAACATGGTCGTACGGACCATGCCGGCTGCTTCGGGCTGACGTGCCATGGCCTGAACAGCGTTACCGACGAGGTAGCCGATGCCGATGCCGGGGCCGATGGCACCGAGACCGTAAGCCATACCAGCGCCGGACGCGCCGTTCGCTGCTTTTTGTTCTGCGGCGTTGAGTGCCTGAGCGAGGATGCTCATTGTTTTCTCCTTGGTACTGGGTGCTGGATTGATACTGACGAGAACTGCGTGTTGCGAAGAGTCGGTACGACGAAAAGCGGTTGTGCCTAATGCTCCGGGTGGACTGCGCCACCAATGAACACGGCGGTGAGAAGCGTGAAGACGTACGCCTGAAGGAAGGCAACACCGACCTCGAAGACGGTCATAATCACGAGCATGAAAAACGGGAGGATCGCAATCGGCTTCAGTGCCACGGTGTCGGCGGTGAGCATCGTGTGGGCCAAGATGCCGAACGTTGCAAGAAGGATGTGGCCGGCGAGGACGTTGGCGAACAAACGAACGGCAAGCGAAAAAGGACGCACCAGGAACGTCGAGATGAACTCGATCGGTGTCACGAGGATGTAGAGAGCCTTCGGAACGCCAGGCGGAAACAGGGCGCCTTTGAAGTAGCGGCCAAAGCCCTGGCTCTTGATGCCGGCGCCGATGAAAGTCAGCCAGACAATCAGCGAAAGGATCGCTGGGACGGCCATGCGGGCGGTCGCCGGCATCTGGAAGACCGGGATGACGCCGAAGATGTTGTTAAAGAAGATGAAGAAGAACAATGACGTGAGGAGCGGAACGTAGGGCTTCGCTTCGTGGCCCATCGCATCCTCAGCGATGCCTTTTTCGACAAAGTCGAGACCAGCTTCGGCAAAGTTCTGAATGCCCTTGGGCACCATGGCTTTCTTGGACGCGCCCAAGAAGAAGATGAGGAAGGTAAAGAACACCGCCAATAGGTTGACGAGAGCTATCTTGTTGAATCCTCCGGGGCCGAACGACTTCCAATCGAGCAGATGACTGATCGGGGGGAACTCAAGGGCAGCAATGATGGAAGCGGGCACGTCAGGTCACTCCTTGACGGGGACTGGGTTGGCAGAAGATCGGAGAGGACGCTCAGTTGGACGTTCGCGTACGCCAGCCGAACTGAAGGAGAGGGACACGAATCGTAGTTCCCAAATCAGCAGGGCAAGGTGCGTTACGACAATCATGATGCCAAGAATCGGAATTGATACCCATGACTGATTGCGAACCAACAACACCGCCGCGGTAATCAAACCGAGACGGATCAGGAAGCCGAACATGGCCGCGATCCCAAGGGCGACAAAGGACACACGTGCCGACCACGATAGGGCGAAGGCTGAAAGTAGGAAGTTCGCGAGGACAATGAAAATGGCGAACGCCGTCGACGCCACCCCCTTTCCACCACCAAAGATCGCTCCTCCGATGAGAAGAATCGGGATGAAATACACCGATCGCTTCACGATATCGATCGCGATGTTCTTCTCGACCGGGGCACCCAGGGCAGGGGCGAACATGTTCATGTCGCTCGCAGTCATCGTGTCACCGGGACCACGTCAGACGGCGAGATCGCCGCTGATTCATTGGCCGTGGTCTCGACACCGAAGTCGTTCGTAACGCTCGTGCGATGGCGCTGATCAGCCTGACGTCGAGCTTCCAGCGCAACGGCCTCGTGACCCTTCATTGATGCGTCGTAGTCGATCCACATCTTGACAAACATCCCAACGACGGCAAAGAGGGTCAGTCCAATCATCACGATCGGCCGCGTATCGAACAGCCGGTCGAGCCCGTACCCAATGGCGGCAAACACACCGGGCGTCGCCGCAAACTCGAACGCACGCGAAAAGCCCTCGCCGAGGCCGCGGTTGGAGACTGGGTTGCTGGGAGGTGTCGTTGTCGGCACGGGATTTGTGGGGGAGTTCGTATGAAACGCTTGTGAATTCATGCACAAGCTAGCCAGCGCGACCGAATTGCGCAAATCGGCAGTTCATTTCGTGCGCTCGATGTCACGTCCGGGAGTGCCGCCGGTTGCTATTCGAGCGATGTTGGCGAGCGCAACGGTGCCTTCACGAAAATAGTCGCTGTGGTTCTTGACGCCATGGGAGGGAAAGCGTTTCGCATGGAAGCCGGGGGCCGCGGGGTCTTCGCCGTGGGTCGGCAGAAGAGGAATCAAGTCCTGTCCCCGATGACGTGTCGCCCAGAGGTTCACCGCCGGCGATTTGAGATCGCGACGGTCTTGGACGTCCATTCCCGGACTTCCGACGACCACGACGTTACGGACGTCGAGTCCCAGTTGCATCGCTTGGCCGACGACCACGCTTCCGTAACTGTGACCCACGACGCTAAGGTGCCCTCCCGGATTCACCCGCCGAAGGAACCCAACGTCATCTACGAGATCTTTGGCACCGGCCCTCGCCTTGGCCGATCCTGCGCCTTCGGTCAGGAGACGGGGAAGGTTGAGATCGGGGGTGTCGTATCCGAGCCACAACACGACGGCAACGGTCTCGCCAGCCGGCGCAAGTCGGGCCATCTCGGCTTTCAGATTCTCGGCGCGGACACGAAGCCCCAAGAAGTCGGTGATGTCGTTGTCCATGCCGGGGATGAGGAGCGCAACGTGGTTCGCCGCTTGCGCGTCGCCGAAGACCTCCACAACTCGACCGTCCTTGGCGGGGTCGAACGTGAGCAACCGTCGACGGGTATTCCGAACGATCTGAGTCCGCACCTTGTCTCGGTTGGCCGGGAGCCACTCCGATATCGATTGGTCAACGAGAGATATGCGCGCTTGATATTCACGCCGAGCGGTGTCAGCGTGACGAAACGATTCAGCGACATCTCGCACAAACGCGCTATGCAAACGATGCGAATCGGCGGCCTCCCGGAATCGAAAGCCCGCGACCTGCGTTCGCTCGGAGCGGAATAGCCGCAGCGAACTTTCCCCCAAACGGTCGGCGTACGCGTCGCACGTTTGGGAGAGCGCTCCGAGTTCGGAAGGTTCACACGCCGCCGTGGTGTCGGCCGCCAAAAGGGTGCGCACAGGACGATATCCGTTTCGTTGTCGCGTAATGGGCCCGGGGAGGCGGACACATCGTACGTGTGCCTACTGCGCGACGAAGGGCGATCACCGAAGGGGGTCGCTCCGCACACGTCAGTTGGCTACTGAATCGAGGAATCCGACGACAGCGACCGACGGCTGAGCCGTGCCTGACGTCGTTGCTCGCGAAGGTCGGGATGGGCGATCGCAAACACCAGAAGGCCAACCATGGCAACGCCGAGCGGGAGGAGCGCCCACCGCGAGGAAACAAACACCGGAACCAAGGCAAACGCCGACAGGAGGGCAGTCAGCGTCCACAGGATGGCAACGGCGCGTCGGGGGCCATGGCCGACTTCGACCAATCGATAGTGGATGTGGAGTCGGTCAGCTGTGGAGATTCCGGTGCCGTTGAACGTTCGACGGATCACGGCCAACACGATGTCAACCATCGGAACGGCGAGCAGGAGGAACGGAATCACCAACGGGGCAAAGAAGAAGTACCGCTGTCCACGCACGGATACACCCGGGACCGCGTTGCCACCGACGACCATCGTTGAGACGGCAAGAAGCAGACCGAGGAGCAATGCTCCAGCGTCGCCCATGAAGACCTTCGCGGGGTTCCAATTGAACGGAAGAAATCCGACACACACGCCTACGGTGATGGCGGCGACCAGTGGTCCGATATTGGAACCCGTGATGATCTGCTGGTCGAACAGGCGAGTGCTGTACAGCAGAAATGACGCACTCGCGATGCCAACGATTCCGGCGGCGAGACCATCGAGCCCATCGATCAGATTCACGGCGTTCGCCATCAAAATGACCCACAACACGGTGACGAGCGGAATGAGATCCGGGGAGAACACGATGTTTCCACCAAATGGAATCTGGAACTGATCGAGACGCAAACCGAAGAAGTACATCAGCGAACCAGCCAAAACTTGGCCAGCGACCTTCGCGGGAGCGGAGACTTCCAGGATGTCGTCGATCAAACCGACGCCCGTAATAATAAGTGCACCTACTACAAGTCCGATAGCCTGCGATGACGACGAAAACATGTCGGAGAATTGCGGAAGTCGGCTTGCGACGCCCAACGCGAGGACAACCCCCATACACATGGCAACGCCTCCCAACAGGGGCGTCGGATTCGGATGCAGCCGACGAGACTCATCGGGTGCGGCTATCACCCCCCAGCGTCGGGCCAGCACAATGGCGAGTGGAAGGAGCAATGCCGTGGTGAGAGCCGCAATCGCGGAAACGAACGCATATCCCCTCACCGCATACCTCCACCAAGCGACATTGTCGGGGCGGACTCAGACGGCGTAGGGAGGGAACTTTGCGCACAGCGCCGCGACTTCGCAGCGCACGCGGGCAAGTTCTTCGTCATTGTCTCGATGTCGAAGCGCCTGACCGATCAGCGCGGCGATCAATGGCATTTCTGCTTCGCCCATCCCCTGACTGGTGACGCTCGGCGTACCGATGCGAAGCCCGCTCGTGACGAACGGCGATCGCGGGTCAAACGGGAACTGGTTCTTATTGAGTGTGATGTTTGCCTTGTCGCAAACGTCTTGCGCGATCTTTCCCGTGAGGTTTTCATCGAACGGACGAAGGTCAATCAACATGAGGTGGTTGTCCGTCCCGCCCGTACACAGGCGGAATCCTTCGTTGATCATCGCCGCGGCCAACGCCTGCGCGTTCTTGACGATCTGCTGGGAATACGTCTTGAACTCGGGCTTCGACGCCATTCCAAACGCAATTGCCTTGGCCGCAATCACATGTTCTAGCGGGCCTCCTTGGCTGGCCGGAAACACGCCCCTGTCGATGGCTGCTCCGTGTTGAGCTTTTGAAAGGATGCAGCCGCCACGCGGACCACGCAGGGTCTTGTGGGTCGTGAACGTCATTACGTCGACGTAGGGCATGGGGTTTGGATGCATGCCTCCCGCGATGAGGCCAGCGATGTGGGCCGCGTCGAACATCAACAGCGCGCCCACCTCGTCGGCGATCTCGCGAAAGATCTTGGGATCAAGAATTCTCGGGTAGGCCGTTGCGCCCGCCACGATAAGCTTGGGTCGGTTTTCTTTGGCGACGTGTCGAACGTGGTCGTAATCGATCTCCTCGGTCTTCTCGTCGACACCGTAGGAGACGAAGTTATAGAACTGCCCGCTCAGACTGACCGGCAACCCATGTGTGATGTGTCCACCCTGATCGAGGCGTAGGCCCATGGCCGTGTCGCCCGGCTTCAGCATTGCGAGGTATACCGCAGTATTGGCGTTTGCCCCCGAGTGTGGCTGCACGTTTGCATGATCGGCACCGAAGAGCGCCTTCACACGATCGATCGCGATCTGCTCGACCTCGTCGACCACCGCGTTGCCGCCGTAATAGCGCTTGCCCGGGTATCCCTCGGCGTATTTGTTCGTCAGTGAACTACCGGTCGCCGCCATTACTGCGGGCGACGTGAAGTTTTCTGACGCAATCAGCTGAAGGCCGGTCCGTTGCCTTACGTCTTCACGGTCGATGAGTCCGAAGATCTCCGGGTCGATGGCATGGAGGTCGGCGGCGACAGTCATGCGTGGAGCCTACCGGCCACCCCTTCGATCTGGGTCCACTTCGGGTCCCTGGTTCGCACTTCGGCTCGCTTCGGACTACAAACGTTGCCGTGATTACGCACCTCAAAGACGCCTGGACCGACTTGACCGCCGACGGAGCTCCGTTTGCCATGAGCGAAGTGACGGTACGTGGCGTCACCATTCGTGAGTTCCGTGCCGCTCCGCCCAACATGAGGGCAGTCTGGGAGGCCACAATCTTGCGTCCCGAACTCGCCGACCGCACGTACCTGGTCTACGAAGACGAACGGTACACGTATGGCGAGATCGAGCAGCAGGTCAGGTCGTTGGCGTGGTATTTGCGAGACACCCACGATGTGGGCTCCGGGGACAGGGTCGCGATCGCGATGCGGAATTACCCCGAATGGATCGTGTCGTACTGGGCAGTACTGTCGTTGGGTGCCGCCGTTGTCGGTATGAACGCATGGTGGACGTCGACAGAAATGGAATACGGCCTCACCGATTCCGCGCCCAAGGTTGTGATCGCCGACGACGAAAGGATCACCCGTCTGATTCCAGTGCTTGTCGCAGTTCGCGAGAAGGCGGCGTGCGGTGTGATCACCGTTCGTACCGAGCAGACGGTGGCGGACTCGATCCGCTGGGCCGACATCGTGGCCTCCACCGCTACCTTGCCGAGCACTCTTCCGCCAGCCACGATCGACCCCGACGACGACGCGTGCATCTTTTACACCTCAGGGACCACGGGATTTCCTAAGGGCGCCCAGCTCACCCATCGGGGCTGTGTACACAACATCATGCATCTCGGATTTTGGGCTGCCGCGGTAGGGCTGGCGGGGACCAAGGCAGCGGCCGTTTCAGGAATCGCGCCCGCCGTACCCCCCACGGCTCCCCTGGTGTTCATGGCGTCGACACCGCTCTTCCACGTCACCGCGAACAACTGCATCCTGCACCCCGCCACGCTGAACGGCGCAACGCTGGTGTTGTTGTACAAATGGGATCCGGCCCGAGCGTTGGAGCTCATCGAGCGCGAACGGGTCACCAACTTCAGCGGCGTACCGACGATGAGCCGCGAACTTCTTGCCCATCCGGATTGGGCCACTCGTGACACGTCTTCAATTCTTGGCATGGGCGGCGGAGGTGCTGCGCTGCAGCCCGACCTCGTCCACAAAATCGACAGTGCACTTACAAAGGGCGTCCCTTCGACCGGGTACGGTCTGACCGAGACCCATGGCATCGTCACTGCGAACGGTGGAGCATTCTTCGTCGCGAAGTCGTCCTCCTGCGGTCCCGTAATGCCGACGTTCGACGCAAAGCTGATCGATGACGACGGCAGCGAGGTTGCTCCGGGCTCCGGCGGGCGCGGACAGTTGTGTGTCCGCGGACCGGCGGTGATCAAGGGGTACCTCAACCGAGTTGAGGCGACGGCAGAATCCATCAAGGAGGGATGGTTCAACACCGGCGATATCGCAATGATCGACGAAGACGGATTCGTGTATATCGTCGATCGCGCGAAAGACATGGTGATCCGTGGTGGTGAGAACGTGTACTGCTCCGAGGTCGAGGTGGCATTGTATGCACACGAAGCAGTCGCCGAAGCTGCCGTGTTCGGCATCGCCGACGAGCGACTCGGCGAGGAGGTGGCCGCCGGCATCTACCTGCATCCGGGTGCTTCCGTGGGGGCTGATGAGCTGCAGTCGTTCTTGGCGCAGACGCTCGCCAAGCACAAGATTCCCTCGCGGATCTGGTTCCTCGGCGAGCCGATTCCCCGCAACGCCAACGGAAAGTTCGTCAAGCGCGAACTTCGCGATCAACTGCTCGCCGGTTCGTAGACTCCCCCTTCGCTTGTGGAAGAGCAGGCGGAGTTAGCCGAGTTTGTCGATACGGGACTGGTGGCGGCCCCCTTCGAAGGGGGTGGCGAGGAACACGCGCAATGCGTCCTTCGCGACCTCGACTCCGATGAGACGCTCACCGAAGCAAATGATGTTCGCATCGTTGTGTTCCCGCGAGAGTCGGGCTGAGGTCACGTCATGTACGGGTGCCGCACGCGCACCGTGCACCCGGTTCGCGGCTATTGAGATACCGATACCCGAACCGCACACACAGACGCCGATCTCAACATCTCCTGCCACGACAGCCTTAGCGACGGCCGTGCCGAAATCGGGATAGTCGACCGAACGACGGTCGTGTGCTCCGAGGTCGACTACGTCGTGGCCCGCGGTCCGAAGCTCGTCGGCCAACGTTGATTTGAGGCCAAAGCCCGCGTGGTCTGATCCGACAGCAATTCGTGACATATTCCAACACTACCGATTCGCACTCCCGCGTCCGGCGATTCGGCTAGTAAGGCTGGTCACCCCGAATAATCATATGCGCGCATTTCATAGGCTGATCGCGCTCCACGTAGGCCAGCTCGTTTGGCATCCACACGTTCACCCAACGATCGCGTGAGGCCTCGCCATCGCGGGCGACGCCTCGAGCAAGGCGGACGTCGGCCGAGGTCTCGATCCAGAGCCGGAGGGGCAAATCGTTGCGAAACATGTGATGAAGCGCGCAAACTCCTTCGAGAATCACAACGCCGTGCGGGACCACGGTGCAATGCTGCCCGACGGCACCAGTGGCCCAATCCCACTCGCGATACGAGGCCTGCTTCCCCGCCAAGAGCACATCGACGACGTCGGTTCGCAAACGATCCAGCTCGAATATCGTCCCATTGAAGAACTGATCGGTGCTTACAACCTGCGTCCCGGCGATCGATCGGGCAATCGAACGGGCGAGCGTCGTCTTTCCACTCGCACCATGGCCGCCAATCCCGACAACCACCAGCGACCCGGGAGTTGCCGACCCGACCTTCCAGTCGATTTGGCGAAGGATCGCGGGGAGCTGCATAACGACAGTTCAGTAGCCGCGGGTGCGGTCGACCATGCTCGGAACGGGCTGACCAGAACGATACGCACGCATACCGTTTGCTGCTGATTCAGCTACGGCATCCGCGGTGCTCGCAGCTGCGATATGGGGCATCACCGTCACGCCAGGGTGCGTCCAGTATCGGTGGTCGTCGGGGAGCGGTTCGATCGTGAACACGTCAAGAACGGCATGATCCACGTGACCCGAATCCAGGGCTGCGAGGAGCGCTGCGTCGTCGACGTGGCGTCCCCGGCCAGCGTTGATGATCGACACACCGCGACTACACATGGCAAGAAGCTCGGCACCGATGATATGCACGGTGTCTGGGGTCAGAGGCAGGAGGTTCACGACAATCCTGCTGGACCCAAGCAACGTACGAAGACCTTCCACGCCAGCGAGGACGGACGGATCACCGGGTCGGGCTGTTCGTCCCCATAGGCGGACCGGAAAGCCAATGGCCCGCAGGGCGGTTGCGCTGTACGACCCAAGGACTCCGGCGCCCAGAATGGCGACCGGACAATCGGTCGCCACCGGTTGGCTCAACTCGATCCAGGAACGATCACGTTGTTGGGCGGCGTATTCGGGAAATCGTCTGTGTACATATAACACGGAAGCGGCAACGAACTCAGCCATTGATTGTGACATCGACGATGCCACCATGCGGGCCACAGCGACATGCGATGGAAAGTCCGGGTTGGCAAGAAGTTTGTCGACGCCCGCCCATAGGCACTGTACGAACTTCAGATTCGGGTATCGCTCGAGACCCGTGGTGATGCCTTCGACAAACGCAGCATCAACCTCCGCCAGTCGACCTGCGACCTGCGACGGAAGGAGCAACTCTTCTCGGGGCAGGAGTGGCGCAAGCCGTGAAACCCACAACCCAGCGTCTTCGACCTCGACGACGGTTACGCCCATACCTCTGCCCCCACAACTGGACCCGATTCGGTTACGACGACATGCATCGGCGTGTCCGTCAGTTCAACCGACAGACTATCGATTCGTTGCGCGTCGAAGGCCACGCACACTCGCAGGCCTCCGGCCAGGGCCAACGCACGGTCGTAGTACCCCCGACCGTTGCCAATTCGGTTGCCCACGAGATCGAAGCCGACGCATGGCACCACGATCAGTTCGGCCACCGCAAGGTCGACCTCCGCCGATCGATCAGCGAACGATACGAACCTCATCGTGGTCGGTCCAGTAACTTCAGGAACGATCAACCGCTTTCCTGCGGAGACTATTGCGTCGTTCAACAGCGTAGTCTGCACCTCGGAGTGCATCCATTCATACGAAGCCACCGTAGTCGCGGCCGCGAACGCGGCCGAGGACACAATATGTGAACATATAATATCACTGGCTGATGCCCGACAGTCGGGGGTCAGCGACTTTCTGCCCTCGCGGGCCTGTCGACGCTGATCGGCCTTTGCGTGCTTTATCGCATCGGCTGGTTCGTCGACCCCCACTTCGGGCTCAGGAGCCTGAAAGGGACACGTTGGCCACGGCCAGCGTCACGCCTGCGGAACCGCCGGGTAGCCATTCAAGGTCCGAGCCGATGGCAGTGATGTCCATCAACATGCGCTGAATCGTCGAAGCAATCGTGAACTCTTTGATTGGCTCGGCAAGCTCACCATCGCGAATGACCAGGCCTTCGGCACCCACCGAGAAGTCGCCGCTCACCGGGTTGACGCCAGAATGAATGCCGCTGACGGATTGGATCAGAACGCCGTCGCCGACCGCGGTCCGAACGGCTTCCGGCACCATCGTTCCAGGCACAACGGAAAGTGCCCGGCAACCGACACCGGGCGTCCCTTTGAATCCACTTCGCACTGCGGAGCCGGTCGACACCGCACCGTTTCCGGCCCGACGCGCTGACACCGAATTGTGTACAAAGCCCTGCAATACGCCGCCCTCGATCAAACTGATGCGACGGGTGGCAAGACCCTCTGCATCGAAGGGCGACGCCCCATAGGCATCAGGGTTGATGGGATCGTCGGTAAGGGTCAGCGAGTCGACAGCGACCTGCTGGCCCACCCGATCAGCAAAGAGCGAGCGTCCCTTCAGCACGGATTCACCGTTGAGCGTGCCACCCAAGATCCCCAGCAACGACGACGTGACATAGGGATCGAACACGACCGTCGTTGTACGCGACGCAGGCTTCTTAGCTCCCAGCAGACGAGTCGCTCGTTCGACCGACATTTCGGCGGCACGGGCGAGGTCAAGCTCAGCTGGCTCGCGACCGACCGAGTAACCGAACCCCGTCTGCGTTTCGTCGTCACCGCCCGCGATCGCAAAGGCGACCAGCGAGCAACCGCTCCTGCGAAAAGACGAACGTATGCCCACTGACGATGCAATCGCCACCTCAAGAAGGCCGTCACCGTAGGAGGCAGACCGCAGCGATCGAATCCGTGCGTCACCGGCTCGGACAGCGCGTTCAAGCTCCATCGCCAGCGCAATCTTGTCGGCGGTCGGGTAACTCCGCAGCGATTCACGCCACAGATCAAGCGTTGCGGCCCGATGCCCGTCGGACCCAGCGAGCCCGAGAAACGGATCAGGAGTGCCGAAGGTCGCGTTGTCACGAGCTTCGAGGAGCGTGGCGTGAAGGGACTCGTCGTCGAACGTGCCACAGTACGCGAAACCCTGTCGTGCTCCGTCGGGACCGGGGAGAACCACCCGGATTCCCACGCCGTCTGACTCGGCGGTGGACAGCGTTTCGATGTCTCCCTGGTACACCTCGACCTCGGTGTCGAGGGAGTGGGCGACGTAGGCCTCGATTTGCTCGTTGTCGCCTCCCCAGGCCAGGACTCGATCGGCAATATCGCAAAGGTCGAGTTTGGTGGTTGCTACGGTGCTCATCGGGCTGTCCCTCCGACGGTAATCCCCTGTACACGTAGGGTTGGGTTGCCATCAGATACGGGAACTCCTTGACCGTCTTTGCCGCACGTCCCGACGCCGGTGGCAAAGTCGTTGCCGATCGCATCGATGGCCTGGAGGACCTCAGGACCGTTGCCGATCAGGTTCGCATCGCGGAGCGGGTCAGTGATCTCGCCGTTCTCGATGAGGTACGCCTCGACCATGCCGAACACGAAGTCGCCGGTGGCGGTATTGACCTGTCCGCCGCCGAGCTTGGCGCAGTAGACGCCGGATTCGGTACCCGCCACGATGGCGGCAGGATCCTCCATACCCGCCAGGAGATAGGTGTTGGTCATACGCACGATGGGGAGGAACTGGTAGCTCTGGCGTCGGCCGTTGCCGGACGGTGCATGGTTCTCCTTCTTGGCATGGCGCAGGTCCCACATGTAGTCGGTGAGGATGCCGTCGTCGATAAGCACATTGCGACGGGTGGCATTTCCTTCGTCGTCGATCGCGCTCGTCCCCCACTCCCGGGCGTAACTTCCGTCGTCGACGATCGTGACTCCGGCCGCCGCAACCCGCTGTCCGACCTTGTTGCGAAACACACTGGTATCTTTGGCGACGAGGTCGGCTTCGAGTCCGTGGCCACACGCCTCGTGAAACATCGTTCCACCAGCGCCCTGATTGAGCACGATCGTGACCTTGCCCGACGGTGCGGGGCGAGCATTCAGTTTCGTGAGAGCGCGCGTGGCTGCTTTGCGGGCGATCTCGTCGATGTCATATTCGTCGAACAGCTCCCAACCGATCGTCTTGGCGGCGACGTCGTAACCGGTCTGCATTCCACCGTCACCGAGCGCAACGGCCTGCACCATGAGGCGGGTGCGGATGACCTCATCGGAGGCCAACACGCCGTCGGAGTTCGCAACCAGAATCCGGCGTCGTGAATCGCCGTAGCCAACGGTGACCTGACGAATTGCCACGCCCGCTGCTCGAGCGGCAGCGTCGCCACGCTGGAGCAGTTGCACTTTGCGCGACTTCGGAATATCGATCGGTGAGCGAAGTACGACGTGAGGGGCCACGACGTTTCGGCGAGTGAGCGATACTTCGCGCACCCCTCCCCCGCCATTTCGCGCCGCAGCCGCGGCTGCTGTCGCTGCGGTAGCGAGACCGCTTTCGGAAAGATCAGTGGTGTGGGCGAAACCAGTCGTGTCACCGGTGATGACACGGATACCTGCGCCGCGCTCGCGGCCGCTGGTGAGTTCTTCAACCCGGCCATCGTCGAGGACAGCGGAGGAATTCACTTTGTCTTCGGCGAAGACCTCAGCGAAGTCACCGCCCGACTTCAAAGCGGCGCGTAACGTGCGCTGGAGGACATCGGCCTCGATCAGTTCGGTACTCACGTAGTTCACATCGCTTTCAACGGAAATCTGGCCTCGTCGCAGTCCAGATCATCTTCTATCGTCCATATTGGTCCATCACTCAACCATCGGTGGCCATCGAGTGTTTCCCGATCGCCAGTGTGGCCCGACGAAACCCGTAGGCTCTCCGGCCATGAGTTCGATGTCTCGGGGCACCACGACGCGCCCGAAAGCCCAATGGACGGGCGAACGGGGCAAGCTTCGAGTCGTCACCGAAGTTGTGTACTGCGGGGCGTTTTATGCGCTGTACACCGCAATCCGCAACAGCCAAGGGTCAAACCGGGGCTCCAGGCAGCAGGCATTCACGAACGCCAAACGCGTTATCCGGTGGGAGAAAGCACTGGCGATGTATGTAGAACGACCTGTTCAGGAGGCCTTTCTCGGGGCAAAGGGGTTGCTCCAAGTACTGAATACCTGGTACGGAACGGCCCACTTCATCGTCACCTTTGCCGCCTTCGCATGGTGCTTTGTTCGACGTCCCGACCGATATCGACACGTCCGAAACTCGATCGGCGCCATGACGGCCCTTGCACTTTTCGGGTTCGCATTCTTCCCCCTGATGCCCCCGCGTTTGTTGCCGACATCCTACGGATTCGTGGACTCCCTCAGAACCTTTGGCGGACCTTGGTCATTCGATTCCGGGGCTGTTGCTCGGGTGTCGAACCAATACGCGGCGATGCCCAGCCTGCATTTCGGGTGGTCCACCTGGTGCAGCTACACCCTTTGGCCGTGGACGGCGAGCACGAGAAGTGTGTGGCAACGTCGGCTTCGGATGGGCCTGCTCATCGTGTATCCACTGACCACTTTGTTTACGATCGTCGTGACCGCGAACCACTACGTGCTCGACGCAGCCGGTGGACTCGCCGTGTTTTTGGTTGGCATCTATGTGGGGAAATGGATCGACCGCGCAGCCGTGATCGATCGCATGCGGCTGCGGTCACCAATCGACCCGGAGTAGGTATTGCAACCGTTCTGGTGCATTGCGTTGCGCCGTGCGCAACACAGTGCACAATGACGCGGCTGGGTGAGTTCGAGCCATAGCTATGGTGTCGACGCGCCTGACTCGGGCTACCCAAAGCGGCGGGGACGAATGACTTTGAAGCCCATTGCCAACTTGCGGGCCGTAGTCACCCGTACCCGTTGGGTGAACACGTCATAGTCCGCCCCCTCGATCTTGTCGAGAATTCCGCTGTAGAGGTCGCGAGCCGCCTGAACACAGCGCTGTGAGGAGTCCGGGAGCAGCCCAATTCCGATGTCGGCGCTCGCGTACAGCTCGCGACACCGCTCGATCTCAAACTTCAGGAGAGCGCGCCACTGCTCGTTACACGTTCGCTCCTGCGGGTTGGCACCACAGCGGCGGAGATCCTCCTGCGGAATGTAGACGCGACCACGATCGAGATCTTCGTCGACATCGCGCAGGAAGTTCGTAAGTTGAAACGCGTCACCGAGATCACGAGCATGAGGTTTGGCGGTGGCGAAGTCACGCGGTTCAAGGATCGGCAGCATCATCTCACCAATCACCGCAGCGGAACCGTCCATGTAAACCCGTAAGTCTTCGTACGACTCGTAGGTCGCCACCGAAAGGTCCATGGTCATGGATCGAAGAAATCGTCGAACGCAGTCGGGATCAATGTCGAACGCTCGCACCGTGTGCACAACTGCCTTCAAAACCGGATGTTCCGAGCGACGCGCTGCGTAGTCCTCGAAGAATCGATCACCAAACTCGCGCAACGTCGAAGCCCGTTCTTCGACCGTTGCAGTCGACCCCAAATCATCGACGATGTCATCGGCATATCGACACAATCCGTAAAGCGCATGAACATGCGGCCGTTTTACCGAAGGTAATAGGTGTGCAGACCAATAGTAGGTGGTTCCATAGCGGCGGTTCAACTCACGACATATCTCATATGACTCATCGAGGGTGACCCACTCACCAGCCGCCGCGACGATCGAACCCGAAGAGACCTCGGCGGTGGACCCGCCATCGACCGATCTTTCGGCGCGGCGACGTCCGGGAATCGATGGAAACGAAATTGTCATGGCTAGACCATCTCCGACACTCGCTCGGCGGCCAGGCGACCCGACAGCAGCACCATGGGCACTCCCACGCCCGGGACGGTCGACGAACCCACAAACACGAGCCCCGGCACGCGCCTATCGATATTGGACGGCCGAAACGGGCCTGTCTGGAAGAACGTGTGCGCAAGGGCAAACGGCGTACCCATCGCCATGCCCTGTCGTTCCCAGTCAGTGGGGTCGAGAAAATGCTCGACCTCGATGTCGCTCGGCGAGCCGACGTAGCCAAGACGACGAACGCGCTCGACGATATCGTCGTGGACCCGTTGGCGCTCGGTGTCCCAGTTGATACGTCCGCCGAGATGCGGCACGGGCTCGAGAACGTAAAGACTTTGGCGGGTGACCCCATCGGTGGCGGCGGGCACGAGCCCGGGGTCGGTCTTCGACGGCACCGTGATGAGCAAGGAGGGATCTGCCATTCGAACTCCCTGTTCGAGCAGCGCATCGAAAGACTGACGCCATTGCCCCCCGAAGTGGATGTTGTGATGCTCGGCGCCTTCCGGGAGCGTTCCCTTGACCCCCGCAAGCCACAACACACAACTCGGCGAGAACTGACCCTTGCGGGCAACCCGAGGCGCGTCGAGTTCGGGAAGGAGCGTCTTGTACGCGACGGGAAGGTCAGCGTTCAGCACCACGACATCTGCGTTGACGACTTCGCCGCCTACCAGGCGTACGCCGCGAACAGCGCCGTTTGTTCCCGCCGACCTGACGACCCGCTCAACGTCGGAGTCGTAACGGATCTTCACACCACCTGCGGTCGCCGCTTCGGCCAGCCCCGTAGCGATTGCATGCATGCCACCCTTGGCGAAGTAGACGCCGGCGATCGTGTCCATGTAGGTAATAACGGCGTAGGCGCCCAAAGCCTCGAACGGCGATAAGCCCGCGTACATTGCCTGAAACGAAAAGATCTTCTGCAGACGAGGATCCTTGAAATACTTTCCAACCAGATTGGAAAGCTTGGCGAAGCCACCGAGGCGAAGCAGCTTCAAGCCGGGAGCGAGTGGCCGGGCCATATCGAGAGGCGAATCGAAGTTTCGGTCGATGAAGGCGGGCATTTCGACGTCGTACAGCTCGGTGACCCAATCAGCGAACTTGTGAAAGCCGTCGGCTTCCGCCTGACCGGCGAAGGACCGAATCTCCTGGGCCATCGCATCTCGCCCATGGCGGATTCGAAGCTCGCCGCCACCCTCGGAGGAGTCGAACACCGCCCGGTACATCGGGTCGAGCGGGACAACGTCGACATGGTCACTCATACGTGCACCTATGGACGCGAAAACGTCGGAAAGAATTCCTGTCATCGTGAGCACACAGGGGCCGGGATCCATTCGGTAGCCCATTGATTCGATGAGACCGGCGCGGCCGCCCGGAATCGGAGCCCGTTCGACGATCGTGACGTCGTGACCGCGCCCGCGAAGGCGACAGGCCGCCGACAGGCCACCGAGCCCCGCACCGACGATAACGATTCGTTTCCACTGATCGGCCATCAGTTAGTGATCGCGCTTTGTAACGTAGTGCGCGAGGTCGATCAATGCCGACGTCGCCGACGGCAGGAGTCCCCCATTCGAAATGGCTGCAATTGCCTCGGAACAGAGGCGTTCGATGTCAGTTTCCACCGCATGCACCGCACCCGTGTCGATGAAGATCTGCTGAATGTGATCGATCTCGTCCGGTCGAAGATCAATATGTCCGATGCGTTCCAACATCGATCGCTGCTCATCGTCGGCTACCGCGAGGGCCCGAGCGACGAGGGCAGTCGGTTTGCCCTCACGGAGATCGTCGCCGACCGGCTTGCCCGTCAACAGCTCGTCCCCCATTGCGCCAAGGAGGTCGTCGCGCAACTGAAAGGCCTCTCCGAGCGGTAGGCCATAGGACGAAAGCGAGGTCTCGAACTCGGGGAGTTTTCCGGCAAGCGCTGCGCCGAGGTGAAGGGGCCGCTCAATTGTGTATTTCCCGGACTTGTAACGACAGATCCGACGTGCGGACTCAATCGTCGGCCCTCCCTTCGCCGTCCCGATCAGATCCAGGTATTGCCCGATGTTCACTTCGACGCGTAACTCGTTATAGATCGCTGTTGCCGTGGGGTTCACGCCCGTCAACAAAAGATCGGCGTACACGAAGGCAAGATCGCCAACCAAGATTGCGACGCCTTCACCAAAGCGGCGAGATTCGGCGCGCCAACCGTTGTCGAGGTGGGCGTCGGCAAACTGCTTGTGTACTGCTCGCATCCCTCGGCGGTTGAGCGAGCCGTCCATAATGTCGTCGTGAACCAGCGCAAACGTGTGGAGGAGTTCAAGGCCGGCGCCCGCATCAACCACCGTGGGATCCGTTGGATCACCACCTGCACCGACATGTGCCCAGTAGCAAAAGGCTGGCCGGAGCCGTTTCCCGCCCGCTGATACAAGCGCCCGCAACGAGTCCAACGGTGCAAACAGCTGAGAATCGACTGCGCACCACCGTTCGATTTCGGCGTCGAGAAGCGCCCGCACGCGGGCATCGGTGCGCGCTGCAATCTCAAACAGTTCGGCCGGTGCCACCGGAATCTCAATGGGGAAGGACGGAATCGCTTGCATACATGGGTCTTTTCGACAACAGACGAGGGTACCAGCGGCTCCTCGCTAGTTCCGCAAGAGCCGTCCCCGGCGATCCACAGGCGTCCGAGCATCAACCCCTTTCGAGTGTGCCCCATCCTCGAGACGATACTTTCGGGCTCGCAGCGACCGTTTCAGAATTCGGAAAGATCGACGCCCGTCTTGCGAACTCGGGGGTCGGGGGCGCCGCGGCCTAGGGCGGGTCATTTCCATAATGCGGGCGTGCGCTGTTGAGTCGGGTCCGTTATCTGTACGCCGATGACCTTCACCCAGCAGATGAGGACGAGCGTCAAAAGTGCGAACCCGAAGGCGAAGTCCTCGGTCGGAATATCCCAAACCAGGCGGCCAGCAACGAACTCGTCGGGCGTGTACAAGACGATAGGTGCACTTTGTTTTGTGAGCCAGCCATTGACCAGCACCATAAAGCCCGCCGAAATTGCCATTGTCGACCAGTAGGCCCGCATCAGGAACACGTGGCTGCGGAGTCGCCATTCCACGACGAGCACCGCGGCGAGAAGCATGAGCGCAAGCACCGAGTAGTCCGGATACTCCCAGTCGAGCCGCCCAAACGTCGATTCGTAAGCGCCGTGAAACGCGCGCCGCAACCAAGACGGTGCAAGACCGCGAGATCGTCGAATGAGCAGGGCGATGATTGGAGTCAAGACGACGAGCACAACGGCGGCGGCTCCAGAAACCTTGGCCAGGAGCTTTCCCGTCGAGTTCGACCGGTCCTCAATCGGGGGGAAGGAACGCAACTCGCCAAGTGCTTGGCGCGGCATTCTCAGCCACGCCCGAACTGATGGAACTCTCCCTTCGTACACGTTGCGTACCGTCTCAAATGTCAACACGGCGCACATGGGAATAACCGCAAAGAACACCACTTCCTCGATCGGATAGTTCCGCGGAATGCGAATGCCCGTGGTGTAGCGCGGAGAATAGCTCCACAATCGCCGATACACGGCAGCTTCGTTGATGGCGTTGAACAGGAGAAACGGGAGAGCGAGCGCCTGAAGGTAGCGGCCCATTCGAGCCCAGACCCGGGCCCGGAAAAAGAACTCCAAGGGCAGCGTGAGCACCAAACATCCCGCCATCAGCAACAGGTACTGAAATCGATCCACGGCATAAACCTAGGGCAGCACCTCGTGACGCGTCTCCGATACAGCGCAATTGCCCACGGGTGGGAGTTTGGCGACGCACGGTGCTCGAACACTCCACCCGCGGTTTCCAACTCCACCGGTGTCGAGAAATCCTGGAGAATTGCTTAATTAAATATCTAGAACTGCCGAATGAAATACTAACTTTCGTCTGGAGCACGACGTGATAATGCAACAGCGCCTTCTTCCGCAACGCCCTACTTTTCGGCTGACCGTGCGTCACACGTGTTCGCGCCAGCATGTCGCCGACTCAAGGCGGTCATCTCGGCGCATGCGTGTCCTCCCTGGCCTCGTGTGCATCATGGCCTGGGGTTTCATGCTCGTTTCTTTCACCCCACGAGCCGATGGCCCGGTCAAGGCACCGTGGAATCGGGTTGCCCGAGAGGACGATCGCGAGGCGGCCAACGGCGATCGAACGGAGCTTCGACGAAGATCCGACGGATGAAGATCTATTGGCGCAGGCGAGCGATAACCTGGATCGTGTGCTCCTCGCTGAGATTCAATCGCCCCAGGCCCTCAAGGCGCTGAACTATGACCAACTCCAACAACTCGGTCAGGAGTGTCGGGAGTTCATCGTCAGCGCAGTCGCAGCGGCCAGCAATGGCCACCTCGGTTCGAACCTCGGCGTCGTCGAACTTACCTTCGCACTCCACCGTGTTTTCGATTCGCCCCGTGACATCTTGCTTTGGGATACGGGCCACCAGGCATACGTACACAAGATTCTCACCGGCCGCCAGGCCGAGTTTGCGAACCTTCGAAAAGCGGGGGGTTTGTCGGGGTATCCCAGCCGACGAGAATCCGAACACGACTGGATAGAGAACAGCCATGCGTCGACGGTGCTCTCCTATGCGCATGGAATTGCGGAAGCAATCAAGGCAAAGGGCGAAAAAGATCGGCGAGTAATTGCAGTCATCGGCGACGGATCTATGACCGGCGGCATGGCGTACGAGGGACTGAACAACCTGGGGCACGCCAATTCGAAAGTGCTCATAGTACTGAACGACAACGGGCGATCCTATGCGCCGACCATCTCGGGCCTCACCCGAACAGTCTCAAAACTTCGAGCCAAACCCGCCTATGCCCGAGGCAAACGCTGGTCCGACGAATTGATCTCCAGCCTGCCCATCGTTGGACATCTCGGTCGACGCACCGTCGCCGGCGTCAAGGCGGCACTTCGTGAGATGGTCGACGAGCCGCACGCGTTTTTCGAGACGCTAGGGGTTCGTTACCTCGGGCCTGTCGATGGGCACAACCTTCCCGAGCTTGAGGAGGCGTTGCGAAACGCCGCCGAGTACGACGGAGCCGTCGTGCTGCATGTGCTCACCCAGAAGGGGAAGGGCTATTCATTCGCCGAGGACGACGAGGAGAAGAACCTCCACGACATATCGGGTACGTTCGACCCGGCTACTGGTCCCGTCTCGGCACCGGCACCGCAGTCTTGGACCTCGGTGTTCACCGAGACCATGCTGTCGATGGCATCTCAGCGCTTCGATGTCCATGCGCTCACCGCAGCAATGCCCGGCCCCACCGGCCTCCTCCCTTTTGAAAGCTCCTACCCCGGACGTTTTCACGACGTAGGAATCGCCGAGCAACATGGCGTCACGATGGCAACCGGTATGGCACTCGGCGGTCTGCGGCCCGTTCTTGCGCTGTACTCGACGTTCCTAACCAGGGCATTTGATCAGGTAAACCTCGATGCAGGGCTTCACAACGCCCCGGTCGTCTTCGCGCTCGATCGAGCGGGGATCACGGGCGACGACGGGGCATCGCATCACGGAGTTCTCGATCTCGCGTTGTTGTCCAAAGTACCCGGCATGACGATGTTTGCTCCGTCGAGTGCTCAAGAACTGGCGGTTCAGTTGCGCACCTGTATGGATATCACTGCCGGCCCCACCTCCATTCGATATCCGAAAGGCGCCGCGCGGCAGGTGCCGACCAGTCACGTCGGCTCGGGCCTCAATGCCCGTAAGGTTCTCGATGGCGGGGCGGGCGCCACCGTCTGTCTGATCGGCGTTGGAAAGATGCTCGAGGCAGCCGAGGAGGCAGCAGCTGACCTGATCGCGACGACGGGGATTGAGGTGACCGTTTGGGATCCGCGGGTCGTGAAACCGTTGGATCCGGCAATGATCGCCGACGCAGCCAAGCATCGATTGGTGGTCACGATTGAAGACGGGATCCGTGAAGGCGGCATCGGATCGATGATCGCCGACAGCATTTGCGATCTTCGTCTCGAATCGAAATTTCGCGCTGGGCCGGTGGTGGTCCTCGGGACACCGATTCGTTTCATTCCGCACGGCAAACCGGCGGCCATTTTGATGGAGCTCGGTCTCGACGCCGCCGGAATCGTCGCCGCCACGACAAAGGCGCTCGCTAGCTCGCCAGCACCGTGACGCGCCTTGTTCTTGTCCGCCACGGGCACGCCCTCTGCAACGTCGAGCGCACCATCGAGGGTGTGGCGACATGTCGAGGTTTGACCAAACTCGGAAAGAAACAGGTCGAAGTGCTCGCCCGCCGCCTCGCCACCGAGCAGGTCCACATTGACGCGATGTTCTCGAGCACGATCCGGCGGGCAACGGAGACGGCATCGACACTCGCCTCAGCGCTCGGCCAGGGGTACGAAATCGATCCCTTTCTCGAAGAGCTTCGCCCGGGCGACGCAGAGGGCATGACCTGGGATCAGTACAGTGCCTTCTACGGCAACAGCGAAGGGTGGCACCCTACGGTTCCCTTTGCACCCAACGCCGAAGCGTGGATTGACTTTGCCCGCCGCGTAGCTGCGGGTCTCGATCAGATCGCCAGGCAATACCGAGACAAGACGGTTCTCATTGTCACCCACGGAGGCGTCGTTGATGCTTCCGTATTCCACTATTTCGGGCTCGACCCGACCGAGCAATCACCCATAGATTTCGAGAGTTCGAACACCGGGATCACCGAATGGGAGAGACGGACATTCACAAATATCGACAAGTCGGATGTTCATCGATGGCGACTTGTCCGCTACAACGACGCATCACACTTGTTCGGACTCGCCGCACCGTAGACCTCGTGCGGACTTGTATACTATTTACACATACTTTCATGGAGCGAGACGCTCCCGAGTCCAAGCGTTTGATTCAAATCCCAGTTGGTAGCGGAGACGATCATGCAATCGACTCACCCGTCCCTGCCAAAACTCGATCGTATCGGGAACCAGACAAAATCCACCCCAGTTCTTGGGACGCACGAGGGCGGAGTCCGGCGCCGACTCAAGCTCCGCCGCGGCACGCTCGAGCGGCTCACGCGACGCGATGACCCGAGATTGCGACGACACAATCGCCCCAATGCGGCTCCCCCTGGGGCGCGACGAGAAGTACTCATCGCTGTCCGCCTCGCGAACTCGATGAACGGCCCCGAGGACGTTTACCTGTCGCTCCAACGCTCCCCACCGGAAGTTCAGGGCTGCGTAGGGGATACTTGCCAATTCGGTTCCTTTTCGACTTTCGTAGTTCGTGAACCACACAAATCCCTCTCGATCGAATCCCTTCAGAAGCACACTACGAATCGATGGGCGAGCGTCGGCCCCGACGGTGGCCAGCGACATTGCGTGGGGCTCCTCTGCGGTGCCCTCACACGCTTGGATTGCTTCGACGAGCCAGGTCGCAAAAACTTCGAAGGGATCGAGCGACGTCGACTCCTCCGTCAGACCACCGCGCTGGTAATCCATTCGCCGGTCGGCAAGCATCAATCGCCGATGGGATTCGTCAGGCAAGACGTTCTCGGATGAAGCCATAGGGTAAGTCCACGAACCTTCAGATATATCTTCAGTTGCGCTGTTCGGATGAACGCTGTTCAAGGCTAGGTCAATACCCCCTATCCTTGGATACGAGATGTACGAAATCGACACTTTGAAGTCGTGGAAAGCCGATACGACCCGCAGGCGAGGTTGACGTGACACAAGTACCGCATTTACCCCATGAAGGTGCACGAGAGCGCAAGAAGCGACGGACACGACTTGCCGTTCGACAGGCCGCCATGGAATTGTTCTCCGAGCACGGTTTCGCCGCGACAACCGTCGACGAAATCGCGAACCGTGCTGGGATCAGCTCGCGGACGTTCTTCAACTACTTTGCATCGAAAGAGCAGTGCGTCGCGTTCCCGCATGACGACTTGGCCCCGTCACTTCGCTTGGCGTTGCTGGCGCGCCCGATCGAGGAGCCTCCGATAGTGTCGTTCCGAGAATCCATTAAAGAGCTGTTTTTGACCCTGGAGGCAAGCGAGCAAGTTCGGAACCAGCTCATTCGCGGTGCGCTCCTCCAACGGAATGAACCCGCGCTCCAAGCAGCCGATGGCATGTTTCGACGCGTCTGGGAGGAGACGGCGACCGAAGTGCTTCTCGCTCGCGGCCTCACCCAGATGTGTGCTCGTGTGAACGCTGTAGCTGCAATCGGCGTTTGGAAGGCTGCCATGCATGAATGGGCCGCCGAGGGAGCAAACGGCTCGATCGTCCAAGCGATCGACCAAGGCTTTGAAGCTCTATTGGTCGGCGTTTCGGGCTCGGAGTCTCTCGCCGCCTCGCATGCCTAACGTCCGCTGAACGAGAATCGGCTGGTTCTGCGGCGGCTAACGGTAGGAGCCCGCGTGGAAGTAGGTTTCGCGCGTGGTCGCTCCTCTTGACGAAATCCGGACCCGTATCCAGACAACCCTGCAGCGGACCTTGATCGGCGACGAGCCACCTCGCGATTTAAGTAAAGGGCGAGCCGACAATGGTCTTTTCGGTCCCCAAAGCGTCACGTGGCGAGTGCATCAAGACGCGTCGATGCTCATCGGCGGGATCCGAGCCCTTCTCCTCCAGACAATGCACCCCTTGGCGATGGCCGGGGTCGCCCAACACTCCGCATACAAAGATGACCCGTTCGGCCGTCTTCGCCGCACCAGTCGCTACGTCGGAGACGTTTCCTTTGCGCCCACCGAGGAAGCACTTGCCGCAATCGCCCTGGTAAAGCGCGTCCACGGGCGGGTGCGGGGCACTGCACCCGACGGCCGGGCATACTCGGCGAACGATGCGCACCTACTGGCTTGGGTCCACCACGCGCTCGTCGACAGTTTTTTGCGGTCCTATCAGCAGTACGGGTCAGAGGCGCTCTGTGTCGAAGACGCCGACCAATACGTACTGGAGCAATCCACCTTGGCCGAGCTGATTGGCGCGGTGTCGCCTCCCCCGGCTCGGTCAGTGGCGGAACTGCGGTTGTGGTTGCGGGCGATTCGGCCCGAGATGAATTCGACTCGCGAGGCTCGCGACGCAGCGTTCTTTCTTCTCTCGGTCCCGATGCCCGCCACGATGGCCGTCCCTTACGGTGTCCTGCTTTCCGCGGCGATAGGTTTGCTACCCCGTTTTGTTCGCCAAGGTCTTTGGCTGCCGACAAGTCAGCTTGCGACGAAAGCGCTCGTCGCGCCGACGGCGCGCGCGATCACGCGCACCCTCGGATGGGCGATGTCGGCACCTCGTTAGTGTGCTGTGGCTTGAGGTGACTGCAGTGACTGCAGAAATTTGGGGACCGGCGGGCCCGAGAGGCTAGGGTCGCGGGGTCGAAAGGAGGCGCCGATGATTGGTCCCAACGATCCGAGCGGCTCGACCGCTTCGAACCGGATGCTATCTCCCTATGCTTCGCACGCCAACGCCCGCCCACGCCGCTCGAAGGTGCGGTTCACAGTGATCGGGGCATTGTCTCTGTTCTGTGCCTCCGGAGTTGCCTCCCGGCAATCCGTGTCGGCACAAACCATCCCGGTGGCAACGAATCCCATCCCGGTGGCAACGAATCCGACCGGTGTGAGCGCTCCCGGGCCTACCAACGTCACATCGCAGATCGTCGACACCAATCAAGTGGCGTCGCTCATCGCCAACAACGACTCGGCAACGATCGCCGGGCCGCCTCCCACGAATTCGTCCGGGGTAGTCGTTACTCCCGTCGCGCCAACGGTGGTCGCCCGCACCCCGAACCTGGCCCCGCCGACAACGGCCAAGCGTCGCTCCAAGACGGGCGTCACCACAACAACAGCGACCACAGCCTCCACAGCGATCACGTCGTCGGCCACGTCGGCCACGTCGGCCGCGCCGGTCACCGACAACGCCTCGACCGGTGCCATTCCCGACTCCGCCTGGGCTGCCCTTCGCAAGTGCGAGAGCGACGCGAACTACAGGGCCAACACGGGGAATGGCTATTACGGCGCCTATCAGTTCGCGGTTGGTACGTGGCGCAAGCTCGGCTACACGGGTTTCCCGCACGAAGCATCTCCAGCCATCCAGGACGAGGCGGCCCGGCGTCTTCAAGCGAAATCGGGCTGGGGCCAGTGGCCAGCGTGCACTCGCAAGCTGGGCCTTCGCTAAAACCCTTAAAAATCGGACGACCATCGCGAAAAACCACCCTGCGTGGTGTTACGCTCCGTGGTTGAACATCGTCATCACTCCTGACGATCCACTCAACCAGTCATGACCGAATCGACGCCATCCATCGGACAAGCTTCCCAGGCACCGAACGAACGCGCGCCGGACCACGTTCCGAGTCGCCCGCATCTCGTCACGGTCGCCCGCATCACGGAAGCATCCAAGGCCGCCGCACGACCGCTGACCGGTGTCGGCTTCGAGCGGTTGCTGGTCAACATCGGCAGTGCACTCGACGATCCAGCGTCGGGCGACCGTACGTTTGTGTGGAGTATCTCCACCGACGGAACGCGCATGCGCCAGATCGCCCCGGCTCTCGATGAAAATCCTTGGACTCCCGCCGATGGTGCCGTCGCTCAAGTCCTCGGCGCGCGCCGGGCCATCGAGATGGGCCTTGTGGTCGCCGACCCGAAGGAACGCGCCCGTGCGCGAAGCCTGAATGACGAAAACCGCGACGTCAGTCGTGCATTCGGGCAGTTCTACCCGGTATTCGATGGTTCACAGATCGCAGTGGTGTTGGGGTCGATCCGACGAGCGGGCCGACCGGCGTTTAACGACGCCGACCGAATCGTCCTCAACACTGCAGTCGAACGAATTGAGAGCGCACTTATCACTCGACGCGTTTCGGATCGGCTTGCCTCGGAACGCCATCGCGGTGTCGTAAGAGGTGCCGGCCTCACACTCTCCACCGACTTGCTCAAGGAGATCGGTGAGATCAGCGGCGACGTGGTCATCCGCCACCTCTTCTTCGGATACGGCACCGACTACGTGAGCGACGGAATCGAAACGGCGACGGGATACTCCAGCGAAGAGATGATGTCGGACCCGGGTCTGCTTGACCGCATCGTGCACCCGGATGATCGCCACCTGCTTGTGTCGTTCATCGAGGACCCATCGATAGCACGCGAACCTATTTCTCTTCGGCTTATTCGTCGCGACGGACGGATTTCATGGCACCTTGCGCGGCTGCGTCCAATCCTCGACGACCTCGGCAACGTCATCGGATTCGAAGGATTGTCGACCGATGTCTCGACGATGAAAGCGGCGGAAGCCGAACTCACCCACCAGGCTCGGAGCGATCCACTCACCGGGCTATCGAATCGCCTCAACTTCCGCGAAGCAACGACACGCGCAATCGCCCGCATCGAGCGTCATTCGGGCATGATGGCCACCCTCTTCCTGGATCTCGACGGGTTCAAGATGGTCAACGACACACTTGGTCATCCCGCTGGCGACCAGGTGCTCCGAGAGGTTGCCAATCGCCTGCGTCAGGTCATTCGTCGTGAGGACCTGGTTGCCCGCTTCGGCGGCGACGAATTCGCAGTTCTCCTGGCCGAGATTCGCGATCCGACCGAAGCGTCTTCTACTGCACGACGTATCCTCGACGCCATCGAGGTACCGATCATGGTGGGTGAACACGAAGCCCGAATCTCAACGGGTGTCGGCATCGCCGTGACCGATTCTGCGACTGCAGACGCCGACGAACTCATCAGCCGTGCCGACATCGCGTTGTACCAGGCGAAACGAACGGGCCGCGGCCAATGGCAAATCTTCGAAGGGCCATCGGGCACGGCACGGACGATGCAAATGCCGCTCGACCGTCGACTTGGCGCAACACCGGCCATCAAGCCCGGTCCTGTCGTGTCCGAGGGAACACTGCGCGCCGCACTCGCTGGTGGTCAATTCCGAGTTCACTACCTTCCCGAAATCGACACGGTCACCTCGCAAATTGTCGGCGTGGAAGCGCTGGTGCGCTGGGATCATCCAGATCATGGATTACTACGCGCACAGACCTTTATCAGCGAGGCTCGCGTGAGCGACGTCATCCACTCACTCGGCGACTTCGTCGTTCGCGAGGCCAGCGAGCAGGTCGAGACCTGGCGGAAGGACCACGGCATCGACCTGACCCTCTGGGTCAACGTGTGCGGTGAACAGCTGCAGCGCGACGGTTTTGCCGACAGCGTGCTCGCCACACTGGCATCGACCGGTCTCCCGCCAGGATCGTTTGGACTCGATATCGCCGAAGTTGACTTCGCCTCCCTCGACTCCTTCCAGGAACGCTCACTCGTTACGTTGAGTCGAGCGGGGGTAAAACTCGCCATTGACGACTTCGGCCAGGGTGGCTCGTCGCTCAAGACCCTCCGCAAACTTCCGCTTGCCCAACTCAAACTTGGTCGCAATGTCGTCGCCACGATGGAAGATCCGCAATCAGATCAGGCAATCCTGCCGCTTACAGTGAAGTTGGCAAGTTCGCTCGGCGCCACCGTTGTTGCGATCGGTGTCGAGCGCTTCGAGCAACTCCGCACCCTGCGAACGCTGCAATGCGGCCTGTTCCAGGGTTCGCTGGCCACCGAGATCTTGTCGCCAGAGGCGATAGGAGAGCTGTTTACCAACGGGCAGCTCACGATTCCGGGCCTCGATGAGACTTCGTGGGGAAACGCGACATCGACCATTCCCTAATCCGAGTATTCCGCGATCGTTCTACGGCCGTCATGGTGCGAAGGGATCGGTTCGAACCTATCTGGATCCGCTGGTGTCCGTAGATGCTTCGGCGTCCACACACGACAGCGGCCAGTAAGCAGGTAACCAGTGCCGGTGCAGCTATCGACCAGCCGAAGAGCTCAACGGCCACGAGGGCACAGGCGATCGGTGTGTGCGACGCAGCTCCGAACACAGCGACAAAGCCCAGTGGGGCGAGGACGAGCGGCGACACGTGCAAGAGGTCGGCGATCGTAGAACCCAGACAGGCACCGACACAGAACAACGGCGTCACCCACCAATTGCCAGCCGCCCACCGGAGGTCTTCACGTATCGGACCATGAGACCCCTCAGTCCATGGTTGCCTTCAATGAACACGACCGCGCAAAGCCCGGAACTAACTCCGACCAAAACCACCGACAGCCAGACATGGGCACTTTGCGCCATTGCAACGTGTGCATATGATTCGTGCTTCAAACCAAGTCCTCGGGCCGCCGCGTCACCGACGAAGGACGCAGCAACCGAAGTCAGCGCGTGTCGGAGCCACCGAATAGCTGCGTGGCGGTTGCTCCCGCCAACATCAACACGGTCATACGCAACGGTGGACCCTCGTCTAGCGGATCGTAGATCTCGTCGAGAACAAAATTCGTTCCTCTCGTCGCCGTACCAGCGGCTCTGTGGTTGATCGTCCCCAACACGAACCCGGCCAACGGGAGCAGCCACAACAGCCCACCCGTTCGCCAATCGCAGTGACGTTGCCCATGACAGGGACCGCATAAGCACGAATGATCCGACGCCGGCGAGGACACCGACAAGAACACCAGCCACAACATCGTGAAGCGTTTCGATTGCGAAGGTTGGTCCGTTGCCGAATCGTTTCGCACGCGACCGCGACGAAAGCCCGGCTTCCAAACCTTCTTCACGCATCAAGGCATCGTAGATGAGGTGACAGATCGGGCAACCCTGCCCGTCCCGGGTACGATTGGGCTATGTTCACTCGTCGCCGATTCTCGGCGTCGCGCCCCGAGTCGGGTGCCCCTCTCCTTCACCGGCACGCTCGTCGCGTTGTGCTCCTGACGATGGCTGTCGTAGTGATTGCGAACAGCAGCTCGGTCCGAGCCCAACGTGATGCGCCAAAGGGCCGCGACGGGAAGGTGCCCGTAAGTGGAACGACCATCGCACCTTCGGCGTCGAAGGTAAAAGTTGTCGAGTTCGCACGGATTGCGCAGCCTCTCGCCGCAACACAGCGTCCGGGCGACGACGCTCTCTACGTGGTATCCAAAACAGGACGAATCACTGTCTGGCGCGACGGCGGCTTTGACCCCGCTCCCGTCCTTGACATCTCGAATCGAGTTGATTCAACGAACGAACGCGGCCTGCTTGGTCTTGCGTTCTCACCGAAACGTGCCGGACTGTTGTACATCGATTACACCGACAAAAAGGGCGTGGTGCATGTCAGCGAAATCCCGTTCGACGGAAAAATCGCCGACGTGTCGAAGGAGCGCGTGTTGCTTCGCATCCCGAAGCCCTTCAACGAACACAACGCTGGAACCATCCTCTTCGACAACGACGACAATCTGTTGATCGCTATAGGCGACGGTGGTGGAAGTGGCGACCAATTCAACAATGGGCAGCGCACCGATACGTTCCTGGGAAAGATTCTCCGGATCAACCCCAGCTCGTCAGGTACCGAGCCGTACACCGTTCCTGCCGACAATCCTTTTGTGAACCAAGGTGCGCTTACCAACAGGGTGAAGCCCGAGATAATTGCGTATGGGCTTCGCAATCCGTGGCGCATAAGCATTGACCGAGCAACTGGGGATCTTTGGGTTCCCGACGTCGGCCAGAGCAATTCTGAAGAAGTAAACCGCCTGGCTCGATCTAGGTGGGGTGCCAACTTTGGGTGGCGACTCCGCGAAGGCGATCGGAAACTGAGCGGTGGAAACCCGAAGGGGTACGTTGAACCGGTCTATGCCTATCCCCATCTCGACGGTCGATGCGCAATTGTCGGCGGCCACCTCTACCGGGGCAAAAACCTTCCCTGGCTCACCGGCACATACATATTCGGCGACGTGTGCACCGGAAAGATTGCGGCGCTGCGCCTTCAAGGTGGGAAATGGAAGCCAGAGGACCTCGGTGCCCAAGTGCCATACCTCGCCGCTTTTGGTTTAACCTCCGAAGCTGAGATGATTGCGATCTCACTTGAGGGCGGCCTCTATCGAGTGGAAGCGGCATAGCTTTTCTGCGTTTCCCGCTGTTCTGGGTTCTACTCGCACAATCGCGTTGCACTGACTACGGTGCACCATATGGCTTTGCCGCAACACGGTCGTCCGCGAGACGAAGTACTCAGCGCCCTCGAAGGTTTACGCGCGAACGATGTGCGGTGGAAGGAGGGTCGGGCCTTCTCCCTTACGTATTACGCCGGCGAAGAGCCCTACCAGGTTGGGCTCGACGCCTACCGAGCCTTCGCCTCCGAGAACATGTTGAACGTCGACGCGTTTCCAAGCTTGCGATCGATGCAGGGCGACGTGATCGGGTCTGTTGCAGCGCTGTTGGGAGGCGATGACGATACCGCCGGCGTGTTCACCAGCGGCGGGACGGAGTCGATCCTTACTGCGGTAAAGGGTGCACGAAACTGGGGACACAGTCGCGGCGTGTCCAATCCCGAAATGGTCCTTCCGTCAACCGCTCATGCGGCTTTCTCGAAGGCCGGAAATTACTTCGGTGTACGTACGATTCGTGTTCCGGTTGGTGAGGATTATCGCGCCGACTCCGATGCCATGGCAGCGGCCATCAGTCCCGACACGGTGCTGATGGTGGGTAGTGCGCCCGGGTATCCGCAGGGTGTTGTCGATCCGATCTCCGAACTCGGATGCATTGCGCAAGAGTTCGATGTGCTCTTTCACGTGGACGCGTGCATGGGTTTCACTATGCCGTGGTTGCAGCGGCTCGGGTTGGTGAGTCCCGGCTGGAACTTCACCGTTCCAGGTGTCACCTCGATGTCGTGTGATCTTCACAAGTACGGATATACCCAAAAGGGTGCATCGGTCTTGCTCCACCGAACGAAAGAACTCCGAAAGCATCAGTTCTTTCTTACGAGCGACTGGCTGGGTGGAATGTATGGGTCTCCGGCGATTCTTGGAACCCGGGGTGCGGGATCCCTCGCCGCAGCGTGGGCCGTCATGCAGTACCTCGGCGAGGATGGGTACACCCGCCTCACCCTTGACGCATTCAAGGCTCGAGAGAAGATCCAGCGGTCTGTCGAAGCCTTGCCCGGCCTCGCTGTCCGCGCCAAACCGGAGACAACATTGATTGCTTTTGGTGCCGACCCCGCTATTGCTCCTGCCGACCAGCTCGACATCTATGCGGTCGGGGATCGACTCTTGGCAGATGGCGGATGGTACTGCGATCGACAGACCCCACCCGACTCACTTCATTGCACCGTCAACGCCATTCACGCGTACTCTGTCGACGAGTTCTGCCGGGACCTTGCCGCTGCAGTTGATGATCAGTTGACTGACCATCCTCGCAGTCAACGAAAGGGCGACCGGGCGAAGGCATATTCCACCGTCGAATAGTCCGCTCCGAAGTCGACGACCGCGTCAAACTATCCAGCGATCGAGTCGCGTAACGGCGACGGACTGACTTCTGGGGGACGCGACCGTGGCTGGGTATCGTCATGGAGTCGAACGGCGAATTTGATGTCCACGGCACGTGGACTTGCCTGTATGCCAATTGCCATCGCATGTATTCCTCCAAACGTACGAGCACATATAGATGCGACGGTGACTGTCACGACAATCACCACCATTACCGCGCTTAGTTCCGACGGACGTAACAACCCGGCCTCGATTCCCGCGAGTGTCGCGGCCAGCGTGGCCGCAACTTTGGACGAGGCTATAGAGAAGACGAGGCCCGTCTCTGCGTTGCTGTATCCAAAGAGAGGCCGACAAAGCAAAGCGCCCAACGCCTTGCCTGAAAGTGTTATCAACGCGATAAGCCCACCCCTCGCAAGTACCGCGACCGAAAGGAACGCTCCCGGGTCGATTCTGGTGCCGACCGCTACTAAGAACATCGGAAAGAAGATCACCGTCCCAAAGAACTCGACCTGACCCAGGAGCGATCCGTGTCGCGGGACGTATGAGGAAAGGCTCAATCCGGCAAAGAACGCACCGACCATCGGCTCGATGCCGACGCTCTCGGAAAGGACGGATGCCGAAAGCAAACAGACCACGAGGAACAGGTATTGCTGGGTGATACTCGAAGAGCGCATAAGGTACCAGCGCCCCACCACTCGAAGTACCACGAAGCATCCAACGACGAGTAAAACGAAGCCAGCGACGATACGTCCTGGGCCTTCGGACTTGGAACGGTCGGTTACAAACGCAAGCACCAACATCGCCGCTGAGTCACACCCCACAACGGCCGCCAGCGTCGAGATAACCGCTCGTTCTCTGCCGAGGCCCAACCGACACAGGGCGGGATGGACCAGCGGCGTGAATGAAGGCAAAATTGCTCCGCCGAGAAGTATCGCGGACCGAGTGGAGAATCCCAGGGCGAGTCCGAGGGCATAGCCGAGAATCGCTGGACCACTATAGGTGAGCACTGCGATGCCTATCGCCTGTGTACGTACCTTTCTGAACAAACCGAGGTCAATCTCAAGTGCAGCGCTGAACATAAGGTAGAGCAACCCAACCGACCCCAGGTTTTGAACGATCCCTGGTTCAACCGCCACGAGGTCGAGGCCATTGGCGCCGATCATGGCGCCTCCTAGGACTAATCCAATGAGGCCTGGAAGTTTCAGTCGCTTGATAATGGTCGGGGCGATAAATACCACCGAGATCGCTACGAGAAACTCCCAGGCCGCGCCGTGCGGCGCTTCGAACAGCCACCCAACGGACAAGTTCAATTTGCCCTACTTTCGTAAGTCCGATTCGGCGAAGACCGGAGGTTCGATGGATTCCAAGGACGAGAACATCGGGTACATAGGACTGACAACGGGCAACGACGCCGCCCGGTGATACGAACTGCCTTCGTCAATATGGAACCGTTTGTAGAGAGCTCGCAGTGGTGCCGGTGCCCACCAGTTCGCGTCTCCGGCCAGTTTCATGAGCGCTGGCACGAGAGTCGCCCGGATCAAGAAGGCGTCGACAAGCACTGCGATACCCAGCCCGAGTCCAAACAGCTTGATGAAGGTGACATGGCTTGTTGCGAAGGAGAAGAACGTGACGGACAAGAGCAGTGCTGCTGCGGTCACGATTCGGCCGGTTCGAGCAAGACCTCTGACAATCGCAAGTTCGTTGTTCTTCGTTCGGTCGTATTCCTCTTTCACCCGGGACAGGAGAAACACTTCGTAGTCCATGCTGAGTCCGAAGGCGATACAAAACATCAAGATTGGTTCGGACGTATCGGTGAGACCAGTACCCGTGAAATTCAGGAACCCCGAAAAATGCCCGTCCTGGAAGATCCAAACCATTGCGCCGAAAGTGGCGGTAAGGCTCAGCACATTCAACACGATCGCCTTGATTGGAACTAACAAGCTTCCGAACATCAAGAACAACAGTACGAACGTAGCGAGGACGACGATTCCCGCCGCCAATGGCACCTTGGAATAAATGGCCTTTTTCGAGTCGACAAGCGCCGCCGATTGACCGCCAACCGAAGTCTCGAAACCAGGCCGCAAGTTACGTATCTGGCCAATCATGGCTTCGGCTTCTTCCGAAATCGGCTCGACGTTGGGGACAACACTGAACCATGTCGCCCCGTTCCTTTCGAAACGCTTGAGGTTCGGATCCGATGGAGCAATCCGCTCGCCGGCCGCGAATCGGCCGAACGCAGAATCGACTCGACCCACCGAACTGAGCGACGACACGGCGATTGCGAATTGAATTGCCTGGTCCTGAGTGGGGTTCGTCACAGATGCAATTGGAAACGCATTGCTTTCCGTGCTTTCAAACTCGTTTCGAACGATGTCAGACACTTCCCGGATCGGACTGCCAGGCGCAAGAACTCGGTCATCGGGCTGGCCAAACTTGATCCCCAAGAAGGGAAGCCCGAAGAAGATCAGAATCAGCGTGAACGCCATAACGACTCGCGCTGGCCGCTTCATCACTGCTGATGCAAGTCGGCCCCAGAAATTGTGATCGGCGTCTCGACCCAGCTGTTTCGTCTTGAACTTGGGGGCCAGTTTGTTCCCAAAATGTTTCAGCATGGCCGGCAGGAGTACGACGGAGGCCAGCAGTGCAACGGCGATAACTCCTACCCCCGCGTATGCGAAGGAACGCAGGAAGTACAGCGGGAAGATAAGCAAACCACTTAGGGAAATTGCGACGGTCAAAGCGGAAAAGGTGATCGCTCGTCCTGCCGTATGGATTGTAATGTCCACAGCCTCGTCGACGGAATGGCCCGCACCAAGCTCTTCTCGAAACCTTGAGACGATGAAGAGGCTGTAGTCAACGGCCAGTCCAAGTCCGAGTGCGGTGACCAGATTCAGCGAGAAGATCGAAACATCCGTCACGAGCGAAACCGTGAACAAAACACCAAAGGCACCGAAAATCGCGACAATCCCGACCGAGAGCGGAAGCATGGCGGCACGCATCCCACCAAACACGATCAACAGGAGCAGGAGCGTGAGCGGCAACGCGATCGCTTCCGCAGCTGCTAGGTCCTCGGTGATGGTCGTACTCAGCTGGTTGAAGAACTCGCCGTAACCCGTGACTCCGATACTGACGCCCGACGGAGGTTCTTCCAACATCTTGTTGACACGGAGAACCGTTTTGTTCACGTCGTCTTCATCCCCAACGGCGCGGGCGAGAACGAGCGCACGATTCTTGGTTTGCGTGGCCAGCGTCGCCGAGCCAGTGTTCCAGTAACTCGCTGTATCGTCGGCATCAATGCCTTCGATGTTCGCAAGTTTCGTGGCTATCTCGTTCCCCGCGGAAACTACCTCTGGCGAGTCAACGGTGAGGCCGTCGTCCGCGCTGACAACCACGACGATGTTTGATGCTCCCGTCTGGAATCCATCTTTCAAAAGGTTGACGGTTTTGATGGTGTCAGACTTCGGGTCATCGAAGCCGCCTCCCTTGAGGCGGGGAAAGACGCTCCCCCCTGCTGCGACGGTCAATAAGAAGAGAACTGCGAACGAAGCCATCACCCGTTTGGGATGCTGAATGGCCCATTTGGAAATCAGGCGGTACATAAAAACTCCTAACTGAAGTCGGGTACTGACCCGAGTTTCGGGTCAGTATGTGTGCGAACTACCGTCGTGCGTTTGATGCGAGGTCGATGATGTGTTCAAGAATTCGATCTGGCCTCTCAAGGGGCAGCATGTGTCCGGCTTCGACCAGCTCGAAGAATGCGTTCGGGAGAAACGAAGCAAGTTCTCGCCCATATTCGGGCGCCACGACTCGGTCGTGTTTGCCGGCCAACACTCGGACTTCGAGCGTGGCACCGGAGAGGCCGGCGCGAAGATCCATCTGAGTCGTCGACGAAAACGCAGCTCGCCGAGCCCGACGGTCCGTGGCTGTGAACAATCGTCGGACAACTTCAAGCGATGCATCCTCAAAAGTTGGCCCCAGGGTGTGTCGTAGGGCCTTCGCGCCAAGTCGCTTCGACCCGAGGGCAACTTGAAAGAACCGACTACCCATCAAGATTCGTTCAGGAACTGGAACCGCTTGACCATGGGAGGCAGTACCAACAAGCACGGCACCGACGATGTCAAACGCGGTCCGCAGCTCATGTTGACGTAGAAACGATTGCACCGCATATCCCCCGCCGGAGTGTCCGACGAAGATCACCTTCGTGAGCTTGAGCTCGTAGAGCACCGCAGCGAGGTCATAGCCAAGCTGATCGATAGCCTGCCGATTGCGACCAGCGGTCGATGCACCGTGTGCTCGTTGGTCCAGGGCAACGACGTTGAGTCCCTCGCCACAAAGACTCTCGATGATATGTTCCCATATTGTGTGGTCGGCTCCCCAACCATGAACGAGGACTATCGTCGGAAGCGTTTGGTCGTTCCCGTAGCGAAAGGTCCTTAAGGTTGCACCGTCGACCGTTGACACGTCCCTCACCTCAGCGCAAGCGCGCTCAGCTATCGGTCGAACTCCCTGAAGCAACGACGTCATGACGAGGCTCCCGAGAGGTTTAGGAGCTTCTCGAGGTTTTGGAACGCCGATTGCGTTGCTTCTCGGTGTTTGGCGCCCATGTCGGCGAGTCGGTTGAGCACCTTTGCAAATCCTTGCGGCTCAGCTCGAAAATGCATCACGAGTTTGGTTTTGTACCCGTCGGCGAGAGGTATCAGGCGAAACACCGCTCCCCCTCGAAACACCCCACCGATATAGTCGCTTCGCAGTTCCCGGTCCGGATTGACTTCGGAGACCCGAGCAACGAATTCCAGCTTCGGGCCGCGCCTCCCGACGCCACGAGTGTGAACCGTAACGTGCGTGACGGTTCCCGGCCCGAAGCCGGTAGACTCCTCGGTGCGGTACGTGTTGTGCGGAACCCACCACCTCGCGCCACCGTTTAGTTCAGCGATGAGCTCGGTCCAGACCCGATCCGGTGACGCGGGAAGGATCGCTTCGTTGACAACGTCAATCGTCATGACAGGCTCCCCGTTGCGTTTACCATCTCCACAACATGCGCTTGGAGCGTCTGCGGTGGTGTCGGCGGTTCCACGATGTAGTCATCGAGGTTGAATCGCCTCGTCAGTTTCCGAAATCTCCACGTGTAGGTCGGCCAAACTGTGGTGTTCTTTCCGTTGGCATCGAGATACCAGCTCTTGCACTTTCCGAAGGACCAGACCTTCCCTTTCGCCCACGTTTGGACTTGTTCGTTAAATGCTTTGGACACCTCTGGTTTCACGTCAACGGCACCGATAGGTTGACGAGTCAGTTTGCGAACGAAGTCACCGACGTAACTGATCTGAGCCTCAGACATCAACGTCATTGACGAGTGCCCGAGAGCAGTGTTTGGTCCAAGGATCGTGAAGAAGTTTGGAAATCCGGGAATGGCAGATCCAAGGTAAGCGGACTGTTCACCTGACCAAACATCGGCCAGATGCTTTCCGTTTCGCCCCCAGACTCGTTCCGCAACCGGACGACTTGTCACCCGAAAACCGGTGCCAAAAATGATCGCGTCTGTGGCATGTTCCGTGCCATCTTCGGTAATGATCGAATTCGGCCGAACCTCGCGGATTCCCGATGTTATGACGTCCGAACTCGGCCGCGTCAGTGATTCGTAATAGGTATTCGAGAACAGCATTCGTTTGCAGCCGGAAACGTACGCCGGTCGGAGCTTCTCACGCAGGGATGCATCTTTCACCTCCTTCTTCAAGTGGTCCTCGGACATCTTCTGCACCTTCGACATCGTGAACTCATGGCTCATGGCAAACACGAGCACCTCTCGGCCCCACTGGTTGAACCCACGTCGAGCGGTCTGGTACGCCGGAACCTTTTTGGTTAAGAAGCCGTTCAGGCCCCTATTCGCTTTGTTTGGTTTGTGTGCCACCCAAGGCGGAGTTCGCTGGTAGAGATCCAGCTGAGCAACGATCGGCTGAATCTCCGGGACGAACTGGATCGCCGACGCTCCCGTTCCGATAACGGCGACCTTCTTTCCTCCCAGGTCGTAATCGTGATTCCATCGCGACGAGTGGAAGGTCGTTCCTTCAAACGACTCCAGCCCCGGAAGGTTCGGAACATTCGCGTCGCTGAGGTATCCCATTGCACTAACAAGTACGCGTGCCTGGAAAAACCCCTTCGACGTTTCAATTCGCCACCTCTGAATCCAATCATCCCAATGTGCACTTAGTACCTCATGCTGGAAACGAATGTACGGTGTTACGCCGAAGTCACGAGCGACCCCTTCGAGGTATTCGACCAGTTCGGCTCGAGTCCCATAGTTCCCTTTCCAATTCGGGTTGGGTGCGAAGCTGAAGCTATAGAGATTGGAATACACGTCGCATGCGCATCCGGGATAGCTGTTGTCTCGCCAAGTTCCTCCGACGGCCTCTCCCCGCTCGAATACAGCGAAATTGGCCTGTTTGTCGTGGAGTAGTTGAACGGCCATACCCAGCCCGGAAAACCCGGTTCCGACAATGGCCACATCAAGATCTCGGCCTTCGAGCCCCACGTTCACGATCGGCCCGCCGTGTCGTCGCGACGCGAGAGAACAATCCGAAAGTTGTTGAAGTAGCCCTTTTCGAACATGTAGGCGAAAATGTCCAGGTATCGTTCGAACCTGGCGACAGTTTCTTCGCCCTCCAGCGCAACCGCTTCTTCGCGGCGTTCAGCCAAACGAACGAGCCATGCTCGACACGCTCGAGCGAACGTCTCTCGTTCCTGCGCCATTTCGGTGATTTCAAACACGCCTTCGAGGGCGTCGGTGAGCTCATGCAGGTGTGGCGTGTGGCAACCCGCGAATTCCTCTCGGAGTAAGAACTTCAGATCCGAGATGATCGCTCGATCAAGCGGGGGCTTGTCGACCGTCATCGTGTGAATAACCATCTTCCCGCCCGGACGCAGCAGAGATTGACACTTTCGAAACAACGTACGGTAGCGACGAATCCGCTCTTGAGGGGACAGGTTTGCGAGAACGAAGTGCTCCAGGGCACTTATGCAAAACAGGGCGTCATACGGGGCATCGCGATTGTGGTCCTCCCAACTTTCGACGTTGACCTTGATCCGTCCGTCGCCCTTCCTGTCGATCCACTCAGCTTGGGTACGGCTAAGGGTTACGCCCGTTGCGCTTGAAACATCGAACTGTTTCACTGCTCGCTCAAGCATCGTGCCCCACCCGCATCCCACGTCTAGTATCCGATCTCCCGGGCGGACTTCGGCGAGCTCCAAGAAACGATCAAGTTTGCGGAACTGGGCGACGCTGAGTTGCTCGCACAGGTCCTCATCTTGTCGCCAGTACCCTCCCGAATACATCATGGAGTCACCCAGCAACAACTCGTAAAACTCGTTGCTGACCTCATAGTGGTGACGAATTGCTTCTACTGTCGGCTCGGTGGTCCGCTCGGTGTCGATAGTTGGCGCGTTCATTCAGGTCTCCTGTTTCAGTTGTGGTTCGTCAGAACAATTCCGGTCAGATCCCTGTCGCAATGCGACGAGGTTCATGGAGCGCGAGCCCAGGGTGGAAGGCGATCTCGGTGGGGACGTCGCACGAAAGCGTGTTCAGGGTTGGCCGGTCAAGAACGGTCTTCTTGTATCGCCGGAAGACCTTTTCGTCGCGTAGCGAGTCGACGAACGTGCTGTAGTACTCGGCTTTTTCGAAGAAGTCACCGGCGATGAGGAAGTGGTACACGCTCATAGCGTTTCTATAGTGCTGGAAGTCGCCGAATGCATCCTGCGCCCCCGAAAGCTGTGCAAAGTTGATTGCCTCAGGCGTATAGAACAGACGGATCAACTTGTCGATCAGGTTGTATGCGCTGACAATCGATCGGTAGGCGTCACGAAACGCCTCGCGACCATCGACAACACCTTTTGACAACCGAACATCCACCGCTTCTGCCGCGATCTTTGCACTGCTCATAGCCATAAAGACCCCGGTCGAAAAGATCGGATCGATGAAGGCCGATGCATCCCCGACGAGTGCAAAATTGTCACCGTACTTCTGATGGCAAACGTATGAGTAGTCGCCATCAATAGCCAGGTTTGCTTCCATGGTCGCGTGTTCAAGAACGTCGCGAGTAAATGGAGCGTTCTGAATCTCTTCGAGATAGAGCGCTAGTCGCCAGTCTTGGTGACCCGCAGAAAGAAGCCGCGACCTTGCGGCACGATAGTAAGATGAGTTAAGGACGACTCCAACACTCAGGCGGTCGTTGCCGAGCGGAATACACCAAATCCACCCCTGCTTCGCGCCGCCGAGGTAGACGATCTGAATGAGCCCCTGTTCCAGCGTGTCCTTGAACTTGGCACCTTTCCAGTACGTGCACGAGAGCGCGGTCCGATCGAGCTCATCGTGGGCGGTCTTGGTTCCCAAACGGTTCGAGAGGAACGTGTCTCGGCCGCTCGCGTCGACGACGAAGCGAGTCGAAAAGCGCAGCTCGTTTCCCTGAGCATCATGGGCGATCACGATTGAGCGATCGTCCTCGGCACCCACGATCGTGTCCGTAACGCGTGTTTCATCGTGGACCACAACGCCCAAGGACGCGGAATGACGGAGCAAAATATCGTCAAACTCGGAACGAATCACTTGAAACGACAGGTTGCTCTCATCGGCAATGTGACGATTGAAGCACCAAGCTGTGTTTGCTGATCCGTCGGTGTCGATGAACCGCACTCCAGGTTTGCGGACAAACCGTTCCTTCATGGTGTCAAGCACACCGAGCTCTTCGAAAATCTGGTAGCAGAACGGGAGCATCGATTCGCCCACGTGCTGTCGTGGAAACTTCGCCCTCTCTAATACCGTTACGGAATGACCTTTCATCGCTAACAGGGAGGCCGACGTCGAACCGGCGGGACCGCCTCCGATTACGACAACGTCAGTCTCTATTGCAAGGGGCTTCTCGTTAGACTCCATGCTTGGCATCCTCGACTCGAATCTTTGGTTCAGCGTTTCCGAACGAAGCAGTTTTACGTCGAGGGCCGCAACGGCATCGCAACCGCAATAGATGGCTCGGTCGTTGCGGAGGGGCGTCTTGGATAGGGGAATGCAAGCCGACAAGCCAAGTCACTCCCTGCGATGGATCGCGATTGGTGACTCGTTCTCAACAGGGGAGGGTGACACGAGCGAGAACGGAGGATGGATACAGCGCACTGTCGAGAATTTCGCAGCCACCGGCCCGTCGATTGAGATCCTTAACTACGCCGAGAGGGGTGCCAAGATCGGACGAGTACTTGAACTTCAAGGACCACAGTTAGGTCAGCGGTCGGAAATCGTAAGCGCAATCGCTGGAGCCAATGATGTGCTCGAGCGCTCTCTGATGATGCCCCAGCTGTTAGAGAGTTTTCAAGAACTCGTGCGCCGTTCGCGCAACTCAGGATCACTTGTCATCACCTCGACCTGTCCGGACTTTTTTCGTCTCCGATATGGGTCGAACTCGAAACTGGGCAGTCGGGTGCGTGCGCTGAACCAGCTGATCCGGGCGGAGGCAGCAGCACATGGCGACACGCTATTGCTTGAAACCGACACCGTCCTCGAGTCGAACGAGCTCTGGTGCGATGACCGAATCCATCCGAATCCCGAGGGTCACGAGGCACTTGCCGCCTCGATAACCGCCCTTCTCCGGGAATGGATGATCGGCCGGTCGGCGCAAAGTCGACCGAATTTCGGGTACATGTTAGGGTGACGTAGCTTGCGGGGCGGTCAAGTAGCGAGGCAATGAAGCCACGCAGGACACAGCCTCGAAGCGTGAATTGGACGGTATGGAGCCAGGCAACTTAGAGCCCCTGACGCTGCTCATCAATCAGGCGTCACAAGGCGATGGCGCAAGCTGGGACAAGCTTGTTCGCCGTTTCGAGCGACTCGTGTGGTCGGTGGTGAGCGGTTTCCGGCTTAGCGAAGCAGACAGTCTTGATGCTGCGCAGGTCACCTGGCTTCGGCTGGTAGAGAATCTCGGCAAACTAAACGAGCCGGATCGAGTTGGGTCGTGGCTGGCGACAACGGCTCGCCGCGAAAGCCTGAGGATCTTGGCGAGACGTAACAGATCTGAGCCCGTTGATCCCGGTACCTTCGATCATCTGAAAGCTTTTGGAGACCAGTATCAAACGGTCGATCAAAACGATGAGTTTCGAAGCGTTCTGCGGGCTATCGACAAGCTGTCACCTAATTGTCGCCTCCTGTTGAGCTTGCTCTTAAGTGATCCTTCCCCGACGTACCAAGAAATTGCGGCCTCCCTGGAAATCTCCGTTGGAACAATCGGACCTCGTCGTCTGCGCTGCCTTGGTGAACTTCGATCGGCCGCGAGCAGGATCTTGGCGGCAGCGAACTCATATCCGTAGCTAGTTAGCTAGTTCACACACACAAGTCAAAAGTCCTACGGAGCAAGCATGTCCAGCCAAACGATCGGCTCGAACTCCCGGAGCCTCTCGCCCGCAACGGCTCGGACAACGCGGATCGTTCCTTCGTGGCATGAACGCACCTCCGTTTCGTTTACCCAACCAAGGATTTGACCCACGGCCATCCGCTGTCCGACCCCGAGCAAGTCGTCGGGTCGAAACACGCCGGCGCCAGGGCTTACGCATACCTTGCCAATTGCCCCCCAAAGCTCGGTCTGCGACATTTCGAGCTCACCTCGACGAACTACTCGCCGTGCTTCGTCGGGCGTCGACACGCTACAGACATCGAAGCCTGCGGAGGCACGACGCGTGAGTCGAGCAAGTGAACTCGCCGACCCCACTTCCACAGCCAACTCGACACCGGCGGCTTCAAGGTTTTCTATCGTGCGACACCATTGAACCGGCTCAGTCAGTTCGTTGCCGACGTGAAGCCGCAGTGGGCCCTCGTCGAGATACGCATTGCCATCTACGATTGAGAAGACTCCTTGAGACGGTCGACGCAATGGCAGGGTGCGAAGTAGGCGTCGAAGATTTCTTGCTGCCGGTTCCATAAGTGGCGTATGAATTGCTGCGTCTCGTACCACTTTGGTACGTGCACCGATGGTTCGATTTCGCAAAGAAATGCACAAGTTTTCGATGGCGCCGCTGCTCCCACCCAGTAAAACCCGCCGCTTGGAATCGTACGCGGATATCCATGCTTCTTCGTTATGTGCACAGATTGTCTCCATTAGCGAATGGTCCACCTCAGCGGCCACCATCATCAAACCCGCATACTCCTTCGATGCCTCGGCGATCGCAAGGGATCGCTCGATGACGAGCTCCAAGCCCTGCCGAAAGGTGATTACTCCTGAGGCGGCGAGTGCGGAGAACTGTCCGCCGCTATAACCCGCGTGGAACGTTGGTACCGTCCCGAATCGTATTGTCGTTTCCGCGACCATCAAGCTGCAGACGAACGTGAGCAGTGATGTGATCACCGGGTCAGCGACTCCCTCTCCAGCCCGTCCCAAGAGGATCGATTCAAGCCCCAATCCCGTAACTCGCTGTGCCTCTCCGACAAGGTGCCAGGACTCCGTCGCCTTCCAGACCTGACCAAAACTCGGTGAAATCGAGTTTTGGGCGCCATAGAGGAACGCGATTGGCGGGGGGATCCGAAGCACAGGATCGTTCAGCCGATCAGACTCTGAGGAGATCGCAAGCGACGGCCGCGTCCAGAAACACTTCGAGGGCAGTATCGATGTCGCTTTCGCGGTGAGCGGCAGTGATCGCAATTCGGAGCCTTGACGCTCCATTGGGAACAGCGGGCGAGACAACGGGTAGGCCTATGACGCCCCTATCGGCACAGGCTTGCGAGTACGCATATGCCTGCTCGTCGCTACCGACTATCAGCGGCACAATCGCCGTCTCGCTATCGCCAGTATTCATCCCTCTGCTGGTAAGAATCGATCGAAATCGACGTGCACTGTCTTGCGTCTGCGTGACTCTCCAGGGTTCAGTTTCAAGTATCCGAATGGACTCCAGCGCTGCGGCAGCCTGGGCAGGGGGCAGCGCAGCCGAAAACACAAACGGCCGCGCACGATACCGAAGGTGGGCGATCAGTTCTTCCGATCCAGCCACCCAACCACCCACCGAGGGGATCGCCTTAGACAGTGTCCCGAGTTTGATATCGACGCCCGTCGACCAACCGAAATGATCCTCGATTCCTCGTCCCTCTTGTCCAATGACACCAAGGGCATGTGCTTCGTCGACCATGAGGAGTGCGTTGTTACGATCACATACGGCACGAAGTTCGGGAAGCGGGGCGACGTCGCCATCCATCGAATAGACACTGTCCACGATCACAAGGCGCAGGCCATCGGTGGTCGACTTTTGCAATCGGGCCTCTAGATGGGCGGGGTCGTTGTGGCGAAAGCGAACGAGTTCGGCACCGCTTAGCTGGCACCCATCCACGATGCTGGCATGGTCAATCTTGTCCAGGAATACAGTGTCGCCCGGCCCGACGAGCGCTCCTGTCGTTCCAACGTTGGCCGCATACCCGGAGCCGAATACAATCGCTGCTTCACGGTTGGCCATGTGCGCAACAGCAGCCTCAAGTTCACGATGAAGCGCAATACTCCCGGCAAGTGCGCGGACACCGTGGCTACCCGTGCCGTAGCAATCAATAGCCCGCTGAGCCGCAGCAGAAACCCGCGCGTCGCCGTTGAGTCCTAGGTAGCTGTATCCCGACATCATGAGACACCGTTTGCCATTCAACATGGTGTGGACTGTTTTCGGTTCTACGTGATACTCGACGAAACTTTGTCGTCTCTTGCCGTTATGCTCCAGCGCAGCTACCCGGTCGATCGTCGGCACGAATCGTTGGGCTAGTTTGTCCAACGCAGCAGTCATTTGGTCCTCCGAAGGGCGATCGGGAAAGACTCCCGCTGGAGAAAAGCTACGAAACGGAGCGCAACGATCGCGCAACCGGGCTTGCTTCTACTGCGGGCGAATGATTTGAACCGATATGACGATCGTTCAGACCATCGCACTCTGAGCGAAGAAAGTTCACCCAGCGAACATCATTCGGTCGTCCGCGAAGCTCCATCAGGTCGGCGAGAGCTTTCTGGCCGTACGCTGTCCAAAACGGAACTCCGACTTCTGTTGCCTGTCGAATAGCGGATTCGAGCAAAATCTCACCGGCTTCCCACTCGCCGTTCATGGAAGCGATGAGGCCCCTGAACAGTGATACCGGCCCTACATAACTTCGATATCCCGACCCTGCCAAGACTCCGTCAAATGGCCGCAGCGCTTCGTCGAAAGTATGCGCAAGGAAGCTATCTTTGGTTTCAACAGCCAGCAGTGCGCCAATCCCCAGAACGTGAGTGTATAGGTCACAAGGTGGCTCGTGCAGCAACGCAGCAATGCGGTGCAGTTCAATCGAAGCTGCACCAAACAGGCCCCTCCTCAGCGAACGTAGACCGCTGTACGCGATGTTCAGCGGTGCTTCGGTGACGATGTAGGACTCATCGACGGCACTTCTGATTAAGGGCAGCGTCGCCACGTTAACGTTGACAAGCGAGCCTGGTGGAGGCACGAGGTTTTCAAACACTGTCGGTTCTTGGCCGTTGCGGGGTTCAGATCTCGGTTTTCCTCGAGCTGATCTGTAGTCATCGACCAAGCCTCCGGTATACCCCGTCGCAATCAGCAGTTGTAATGAGTCATGACTCGCGGAGTTGAGGCCGAGAAAAGCCTGGCCCATGGCCAAGTGATGATACGCAAGCATACGAAGTGTTACCTCACCGTGCCCAAGTTGAGCGAGCAACGCTCCCAACTCCCTGCGTTCGCTCGCCCGAAAAGGGCCGGCAAGTCGAGAAATCTCGGCCAGCACCCCCTTGGTCGCCTTATCGTGGATTTTGCTTTCCACGGTGCCACCGTTGGCAGTCTTCGCCACAACCATGCGAGCGAGGCTCACCGGTGCAAGGCCGTTGCTCGCACCACCATCTCGCGCGATCATGTCGAGAACCTCATCCATGAGGAGAATTCCGACTTCGGTGCGGTCAATCGCCACGAGTTCAAAGGCCGCTTGCAACGAAAGTTCCGGGCGGCCAATCTTGAGTGCGAGCAAGCCTCCCTCAATCAACGGGCTGAACGCCGATGGATCGCCGACGTGCCGCTTTGCTACCCCGAGCTGAATGAGTGAATGGCATCGGATTGATGGATCGGATCGCACATCGAGTTGTTCGACCGCCCGGCCCGTGAGGACAAGAGCGTCGAGCGGAGAAGCAAGGAGAGCCGCTCGAAGCAGGTGGGGTACCGATTCGGAGAACACACCGGCTTTCGCAGCGGCGACCCGATGACCGAGCTCGTTGTCTTCGGGGCCGCCCAGCCTCGCAATTGCATCGGCAATCGCGCAATGATGGTCGGCAACGCTTACAGTTCCTTCACGCAGCCGGATAGCCCGTAGGAAGATCGGTTGTTCGAACTCGTAGGAATTGCGATCGAGACCGCAACCTCGTAACAATTTGTGATTAGTAAGTGTGGATATGACACTGTCATGTTGGCTCGCAGAAAAGTTACACGCCGCTGAAACAACTCTGCTCGATAGCGGCTGGCAGGCGAAGGCTGAGCGCCGCAAGAACAGAGCTGTCTGCCCGTCCAATCGATTGAGCTGCGCTTCTACGAACGCCACAATGCTACCGGGCACCTCATCAGATCGATCGGGGTGCTCAATGCCCCATTCGATAAGTTCAATGGCAAGGAACGGATTTCCACCGCTGAGCTGCCACAGGTCAAACGGTGCCATTCGAGTTTGTCTTCGTGCCGATTTGCAGATTTCGTGCTGAAGTTGGCGAATCTCCTGAACTGTCAAAGGTTGGAGGGTCTGTTCCGTGAGGTGTCGGCTCACCCGCAGATCGGTCAGCAACGATTCCAGGGAGGTTGACACCGGCGCCTTCATGCCGCGGGTCGTGATGACCAACAGATGCGCTAAGCCGCTGGATGCAAATAGTGCTCGAAGGAGTGCAATCGACGCATCATCCAACAGCTCCAGGTCATCGATCAATAGGACCGCGGGCTGGATTCGAACGAGAGCATGGAAGAACTCAGTCAGCGCCACAACGAGGGAGTTTTTGTTCCCAGGCTGGTTCGGGTCGTAGTCCGACGCGAGCATCAGGGTGACGGCTCTCGTCGACAGCGCACTCACGCGCGGAACCATATCGTCTGGAGTCGCTTCGATGTAGGAGCGAATCGCATCGATAAACGGAAGCAACGGCTCCGACGGTGTACTCCGACCGCCGTCCAACAACAGGGTCGAGTACCCCTGGAGGGTAATCTGTTTTGCAAACTCGAAGATGGATCGGGACTTCCCTACGGCGACCGTACCAAAGATCGCCAAGATTTCCGGGCCTTCGCGCCGCACTCGATCCCACGCCTTCTCCATGGCTAGGATCGTCCCTGGACGCCCGCTGAACGGGACACGACGACTGGGATTCGGATGCCTGAGCTGCTCTGGTGAGTATGCACCAAGCACGCCGAAATACACATCTGCCGTTTCTACTGTCGGACTCGTTCCGAAGTCGTCCGCCAACGCCCTCTTGAGGCGATGAAAGGTCGCAAGAGCGGCAGCCCTGTTGCCGGAAAGCATCTGTGCTCGCATGAGAGTCCGGTGAGCACCTTCGTGGTTTGGATCGATCCTCATGGCCTCTTCGCAGCGGCCGACGGCGGAACGATACCTTCCGGTTTGGAGGGAAGCCTCACCGGAGAGTTCAAGGCTTACGAGCATGAGTTCTTGGACGCGCCGCCGGTTTTCTTCGACCCAGGGCCCTTCGTTTAACGGGAGGAACTGGCCACGAAGAATTGTTGCGGCCCTTTCAGCAAGGTCCAGTGCGCGTTCGCCTTGACCGGTGGAAAGCAAGTCTGAGCACTGTTCGATAGCGTGCTCGGCATTTTCGAAATCCACGGATACTGTTCGATCACACTCAAGAAACACCAGGCCATCCCGAGAGTTCATTTCCAAGCCAACACTCCGCGCAAAAGATCGGACGCGGGTGAGAACATTGCGAAGCGCCGAGTGCCAGGAGTGCGGCAGTTCCTCTGGCCAGAGGGTGTCCGCAAGCTGTCCGCGTGAGACCCCCGAAACGCGGTCCAGAATCAGTCGTGCGAACACGAGCTGAGCCTGCGCTCCACCCAGAAAGCAGGGGTCTTGCTCCCCAGAAACGGACACTTCTCGTAGCAGCCGAACTTCCACCATGACGCTTCCCTAGATCACTATTGTCGGTCGCCGACGGGGCAAGAATATTGACTTCCGTATGACGAAACGGTCAGATCCGCGAGCGCAATCAAGGCAGGATCAACGACGTCTCCTTGCTCCAGTTCCACCGCGACCAGAACCTTCACCTGATGGTCACGATGGCGAAACTTGAGCCGTTCGACGACGGAGACGACCGACGGAAGGTCAAAACGCCAGGGAAGGCAAACAATGACCGGCGCGTCGCCACAGGCCGTCGAAACCATTGCGCAGCAACGATCGAGTTCATCGGAGTCCTCCGAGTTAAACGAAGCCGGCAGGGGCCAGTGCAGCTGAGTCGGAGGCCTCTCGCCACCGATCGACGGTCGAAGGCCTGCGGGATACAGGGTGCTGTCGAAGAGACGAATCACGACAGCGCCCTGAGCATGCCTTTCCAACACGTAGTCCGAGACCGCCAGTGCGGTTTCCTCGGCGTTACCTATGAAGACAATGACCGCGCTCGGAGCCTCATGTTCCGCATCGGAGGCGCGCAATTCACTAAGTATGCGTTGGACTTCTGGCGAAGGCACCCCTAGATTCCGATGAGCCCAATCCAAGCGCGAGCGCTCTGGAAGATGATCAGAACTCAATCGGTAAACGCGCTGGGAAATCGTTCCGACGTTGATGCGCTTCACGAAGAGTAGACGGCCAAACGCCAACAGCATGGGTCCGGCTACGGCCGCTGCGACCTCGCTCACGTTGCAGTGACCATCTGGACACTGATCCAGCAAAGCGAAAGTGACTTCGTCTCCGAAGGTACGTCCGTTGCACTCAGCTTCGTCGGTCGCCGAGAGGACCAGTCGTACTGAGGCGAACCCGGGCAGTTGCGACCTCAACGTCGTGCGCCAGCTATCGAGCGCCCATGCCGCAAGACTCACGTATGAGAAGTTGGCCGTGACCAGCAAATGACCATCTTCGGTGACAACGGAGCGCGACGATACCGACCCGAAACCGGCAGCTTGGTCCAACAGATCAGCGCTGACCTGAAACCGCTTGCCTTCCGATTCGGTCACACCGTCGATGAGGACGGCAAGACTTGCCGCAAGTGCGGGGGCCCCTGTCATCACAATCCCCTTCGCTGCTCGCCAGCCTCAATCAATGACTTGACCAAGAGGAACATCGCAACCGATGACGCAAACGCGCGCACCCCATTGGCAAGGTTCCATGGCACCTCGAAGCTATTTCGGAGGTCGGCGATCGTTTGTGGCGAAAGAGGTTCCTTCGGGGACGCAAGTTTGGAGTTCAGTGGGATATTCACCGCCATCGTGACAGCCAGTGCGACGGCCTGCGCCCCAACTGCCCTCTTGGCCCACAAAGCAGCTTGCACACGACCAGCTCGCTTTTCGAGGAAGGGTGTTGCCCCGGTCGCCAGAGTTGCGCCCGCAATAATTAGACCGAACACGGGGTTCTGAATCGAACGATTGATCTGGCGCATGGTCAGAACAAACACTCTGTCGTCACTCTTTGCGAGTGCTGGCATCACGGCGATGGCGAACGCTACAAGAAGACCGGCGAACAGCCCCACCGAAACGGTCGCAAGTTGGAGCACGAGCAAACTTGCATCTCGTTGGGGCGAAACGGTGGCCGGTCCATTCGCAACGCGGAGGTTTTCGTATGCGTTCATACACACTCCTAAAAGAGTTGGATTGGTGCGGTGACAATGAATAGGAGGGCAACGGCGAGCGACATGGTGCTAATCGTCGTCCACCACTCCCTCGCATGACGGACACGGCCATTGAGCTTTGGGGTTTTCATTTTGAGACTCCTCACAGACAGGTTCATGGCAAGCTCGGCTGAGCGTTGCAGAACATGTGAGTCGTCGGACCGACGGAAAGATTCAAGTTTTTCGAGACCTTTCCTTCCGATAGTCCAGGGAGCTCGAAATGGAAGCCAAGGTCCGGCGGCCCTTGAGGAAAATCTGAATCACCGCGTCGATTTCAGCGCTCGTGTGAGTGTCGGGTGATCAACGGAGGCTCACATGTCTAGATTCGCGTTGCACGTCTTACCCATCGCCATTTGCATGGTTGTCTCTCGAGGAAACCTACGTATACATATTGATGACGCCACGAAGAAGATTCTCGCTGCTGCCATCGGCTCCTACGCTCTGAGTCTGTTCGTCGTGTCGTGCTCGCGCATTGCCTTCGTAGCATCTACGTTCCTCGGGACGTGTGCCTTCGTAAAGTGTGTTTACACTTCCTCGGAAGACGTTCGAATCCCGATTATGGGTGGGCTGGGTTGCGTTGCAAACCTGATACCGATCGTCCGGTTCGGCGCAATGCCGGTAAGCCCAGATGCCCTCGGGCGGCTCGGCGTCGCGGGCTTTCGCGAAGCCTCGGTTACGGCTACAAAACACGTCCATCGAGACGGGGGCGCATTTTCGTTTCTAGGTGATTCGATTCCGATTCAGAGCCTTGGGATTGTTGCAAGCGTTGGAGACTTGATCATCGCAGTGGCCTTCGTCGCGCTAGCTTTCGAAAGCCGTCGCCGCTCTATGCCGAAAAGCAGTTCAGCATCGCCAGAGATGGGTCTTCGTCAATAAGCTCGCGCCGAGAGATCGCAAGAGCGGCAGACGGGCTCGTACCCATCTTGAGTTCCTGGTAGTAGTTAAACATAAGTGAACCTATTGATTCATCACGAAGCGGACCGTAGCTCGCCAACATCGTTCCACAACCAAGTCCGCGCAACAGGGCGAAGGCGCCCAGAGACGAAGCCACCGAATCTCTTCCAAAGTCGCAGGCCGCGAAAACGACGTGTTTTGGCGCGCTACCTCCCCGAAGTAGTTCGAACAGCGTAAGGTAACCGTCGTTGAGAAGAAGTTCACTGAACAAGGGTGCATCGGCCCGAAATGTCCCGTGCGCGCTCAGGTGAAAAAGTTCCGCTGATTGGAACGATTCAATCGTTGCGTCAACCGTTGCTGCTGAGCCCCCCAGGTGTTTGACGTTTCCCCACGAACGCGAAACTTGCTTGTGCTCAGCGGTCGAGTGGTCGAGTCCTGGGCCTTCAACAAAATGGAGAGTCGCCGCTGAGGGTATTTCAACGGGGGGGTCCGACAGGTGAAGCGCTGACTGAGCGAAGGACACGGGTCGCGACGTGAGGAGCGCCCACGGCAGTGTCGGAAGAGACGGGTTCGATATGATCGTGAGTTCTTGACTGTCGTCCAGAAGGTTCGTGGATCGAAAGAGGTCCTGAATACCCGTGGCGAGAGACAAACATCCGCTCGGGTGGGCGGCACGGTTTGCGATGGCATGCAAAATGAGCGTTATTGCTCTCGCTCGTCGTCTCAACGACGCAGCTGGCCCAAGTCGAACAATCGAGTTCACCGACCCCACCTGGAGTGCAAACATTTCGCCATCGACGTCGTGTAGATACAGAACCTGGCGGGTGCGAGGCGCGGAGGTAGACATCGTAAATGGCGTGCCCGGAAGATGTCGCCGGTCGCGGAGCAACTGTTCTTCTACAGACCCGCGCATATTCTTCGGCTGTCGAAGTTGCTTGTAGGTGCGCCCAGCGTGGATCGTCGATGGCTCTGGATGAAGCGAAAGTATCCGAAGGCGATCTATGAGGTTGGCCGCTGCTTCGATCGACCCGTCACGGATTGCGGTTCGTATGCCTATCTCGCTTATTTGTTCTAAGCGTCGAATGGCCAATCGACGCAGGTCGCTTGAACCTAGACACAACACTTCGTTTTCGAAAACACGAAGGCCACGTTCGATGGCGCTGAATAGATCGGCTCGGTGACCATCGAGCTCGGCGATTTGCGCGTCTGACAGGATTCGGTGCAGTTCAACGAACGCACCCGGTATTTTCGCAGTTCGGGCATACTCAAAAAGGTTTCGCGCCTCCTGGACTCGACCCAAATCAAGCATTGCCCGTGCTATCTCGACAGCAGATGCACCATCAATCGGGCGATCCGGTTCAATTCCCTCGTACGGCTGTTTTGGCGCTCCGGCAACAAGCTCGAGCAAATCGAGGCGGTGTTGGCTTTCCTCAATCGAGCCGCTATCGGCTGACGAAGACGCCCGTAGCGTTTCGACCAGCTGCCGGGCGAACTCGACGGCTCTCGTCCACTTCCCGTCCGCAACCTCGATTCGGGTTTGAAGGGCAAGCGACGACTCCAATCCCCTTTGGGCGCTGAAGCGAAGGTGCGCTTCACTCGAAAGTTGAGCGGCGGATCTGGCCTCCGCGAGAAGTCCCACGTCAACAAGTAGTTCGACTCTGTCGAGGAGTGCTTCAAGAAGGGCGTAAGCATTGCCGGAGACTTCAAATACGGCCGCGCTCGATTCGAAGAGCTCAAGCGCCGTATTGATCTTCCCGAGGCGTCCGAACGCAACTCCGAGATTGTGGAGACACGAGGCCTGTTCAAAGTCGTCTCCGCAAAGTACGGCCAGTTCGTGTGCTTCGGTGAAGTCATCTCGGGCCCCTACATAATCGAATTTGTCAAGCCGAAGAACTCCGCGATTGTTCAATATTCGAAGCTGACGGGGTAGGTTTTCTAGTTGAACGGCTACGCTCAAAGCACGGCCGGTGAAGTCCTCCGCTACATCAATTAGTCCGCAATTGCGGTAGAGAGCGCCGAGACCGAGGAGCACGTCGATACTGGCGATGTCCTTCGTGAATAGCTCGAGCCGGCGACAGAGCGCGATACCTTCGGAGGGACGGCCAAGCTGGGCATATGCCTCGGCAGCAAAGCGAACAATCTCGGACACCTGAGTTGGATCGGCTGGGCTGGAGTCTCGTTCGAGTAGGTCGACGGCCGTTCTCAGCGATGCCACTACACCGAGTGCATCGTTGCTACGACGCTTCGCTCGGGTGCCGGTAAGCAGCGCATCTACCAATACGAAGGCTTCACTCACCGCGCACCGCTCAAGTATCTGCCGGGTGACCTAAGTTCGCCAGGGAGTGCACCATGACCGGTCGTGACCATGGAACACCAACCTGTACAGCACGGGAGTGTTCGAGAACTCGAACGAGCCTTCCGCATCGGGTAGCCGCCGCTCGACACTGCGATCAGGGGTTTGAAGTTCGACTTGGGTACCCTCGCTCGGGATCACGACTCCAACCAGATCATCATCGATATGTTGGAGATAGACCTGCTGTCCTTGACTTTCGAGCGACAGGACTTCATCGCTTTCGTCGAAGCTTCTGATACCGAAGGGTTTCGAAGATGAGATCGGGAGGCCTACATCATCGCCCCTAAATTTCAACGCTTCTCGTGCGAGCGAACGATACCTATTCGAGACCGGTTCAACCAGCTCGAATGCCCGCCGCGCTAACGACTCGAAGTCTTCCGAAAACCCTTGATTTGACACGTAAAAAGCCTCTCGGCCAACCTACTGATTTGGGCAACGATCGTCAACCTCAAACGACACGATTGCGAACAAGATCCCCGCAGAACTCGGCAGGACTCGTGTCGCGCAGGACTGCAGTCCCCACCAAAAGCCCGGAGAAGCCGAAATTCAAGAGGCTTGCTCCTACGGCCCCGTTGGCAATTCCGCCAGCTGCGATAATGCAACGACAGCCTGTCTGTTTGATTACGGCCAGTAGTTCATAACTTCGAGAAAGATCCGCCGGACCGATCTCCTTCGAGAAGATGTCTTTGTTATTTACCGCGATGATGCAGTCCTCCGGTTGGGGAATTCGTACGATGTGATCTGCAGTCGAAACCTCAACAAACGGGGTAAGCCCCAAGTCCAAGCTCGCTCGGACCAGGCTGAGAAGGGTGCGATCTTCGACGAGGCCCACGGTTAGCAAAACCGCCGACGCTCCATCACGAGACGATCGCTCCAACTGGCTCGGTCGACAAAGAAAGTCCTTGTGCAGCAGGGGGAGCTTCGTATGCTCAGAAGCCGCCCACAGCATGTTTCGAGAACCGCCAAACCACTTTCCGGTCACCACAGAAATTCCGGCAGCACCAGCAGCAACGTATTCATCAATCAAAGCCTCGACCGAACGTCCGGCCATAAGTTCTTGTCCGTCGCCCGTCTGCGCTTTGAGTTCCAGAAGAACAGGGACTTCAGAAATCAGCACCGATTTGAGTAAGTCAGCCAAAGCAATCGGCCAATCCGTGACCTGAAGCTCCCCACGTCTGAGTGAGACGACGGATTCTTGCTCCGTCAAGTTGTCCGTTTGTGGCGCGCGAACCGGTATCGAAGTCCGCTCCCAAAAAAGCTGGCAATTGAACCAAGGGCTCGTATTCTTCGTAATTCTCGGCGCGTAGCCCTCCGGCGAGCAGAAACGGGCGCTCCAGGCCCTGCGCCACTGCGTACGACTCACGGGGCCCGAGCGAAAGACCTGTGCTTCCGATTCGACCGCTATGCACTCGATCAAGCAGAAAGGCCGAAACGTCACAGCGCTGATAGCCAGCGATAAAGCGATCCTCCAAACAGCGAAGCCCGGCAAAATGCAGCACCTTGACTACCTGAATCGACGGCGCAAGCATTCGTAGTTCTGCCACGACCCGTGGAGGCTGGAAGGCATGAAGTTGGACCCATCCGATTTTCGCAACTGAAGCGATCTCGGCGATCGAGACAGCATCTCCCAAGAAGGTAACCATCATCGGACTAAGGCCAAGGGTGACAGCCCGAGCCGACAGCCGACAGAACTGGCGAAGACTTAAGTTGGATTTTCCTCCCGGGACGCCGAACCACAATCCCACCATGTCTACGCCGGATTCTGCGAGGAGTTCGAGTTCGGCGTCGGTAGTAATTCCGCAGATCTTGATAAGTGGAGAGCGGTTGCGAGTCTGAATGGCGACGGTGGTCATTATCGTGCCAATCCGAGAAAGGATGCGATCCTGTTGTATTGGATCTCGTTGGTGCCTGAATAAATCGTGCTCGCGACCGCGTCACGAAGGCCCTTCTCTAAGCCGTATTCAGTGGTGTACCCGTAGCCCCCGAAAATCTGTATCGCATCCAGCCCTGTCTGTACGTTTGCCGTACTGGTGAGCAACTTCGATACCGCGACATCGAATGTGACATCCTCGCCTCGTTCAAGCTTTTCGCCGGTGTCGTAGAGCCACTTGCGACACGTCTCAAGAGAAATCTTCGCATCGACGAGTTTCTTCGCGACAGCTTGGTAGCTGCCGATTTTGGCCCCGAACTGTTCGCGTTGGCGGGCGTACTCGCTTGCTCGAGTAAACCGATGGCTCATTTCGCCGACGTTGACGATGAACGAGAAGAGAATTTCGTACTTCATTACAAAATCAAGGACCATGTAGCCGCCCCCGACACGTCCAACCACTCGTTCGTTGGGAACGCGCACATCGGTAAGAAAGACCTCACTCGTCGGTGCCGTGCGCAAGCCCATCTTTGAAATGGGCGGACCCACGGCGAGGCCCGGAGTGCATCGGTCTACGAGGAAGGCAGTTACGCCGAGAGGGCCGCCCTCGGCACGAGTTTTCGCGTAAACCATGATCGTGTCAGCGATCGAGGCATTCGTCACAAAACCCTTGGCGCCATTCAACTCCCATTGGTCTCCGACACGTTCTGCGCGGGTGTACATCTTCAACGCATCCGAGCCTCCCTGCGCTTCCGTGATTGCATGTGCACCTATGAGGTCACCCTTGCAAAGTCGCCGGAGAAAGTTGTCCTTCAGTTCGTCGGACCCAAATCGTTGTAGGGCAATTCCCGTACTGGCCAATGTCGTCGTCAAGGAGAATGCCAACCCGGAATCTCGACAGACCTCGCCCAAAGCCTCGAGTACGTGCATGGTGGTGAGGACTCCCTCGCCGAGTCCTCCCCAACACTCATCGAAGGGCAGTGCCATGATTCCTGTTTCGCGCAGCAGGTCCCATTTCGCTACTGGGTAGGTATGTGTGAGGTCATGATCCAAATGTTCAGCGCTCAGAGGTTCAGCGCGTTGAATGATCGCTTGGCGAAACGCCCTTTGCTCCGCTGTCCATGTGATCATGGGGCCATCACCGAATCAGTAGGCCGAGAATTCGAGTTCATTCATTGAATGAACCTCGTCTCCGCGAAGCGCTGGAGTGAACATGCAGATCAGTCGAAGATCCTCGTGGTCGCTGGCGTTTAGGAAATGCGCGTCGTGCTCGTTCAGGCAGTACACAACACCGGGGGTTATCGGATGCGAGATGCCCGCTGAATCCACCACTGAACCCGAACCGCTGATGCAATAGCACGCCTCGATGTGATTTCGGTACTCCAATCGAGATGAAGTTCCCTTGAATACGACCGTGTCTGTGACGGTATATCCCACCTCATCGGTTTGAGTGAGAAGACGGTGACTTGTCCCGTTGCCCCAGTCAACAGCTCGCACGTCATCTTTCGATCGAACAATCATTGAAATTCTCCTTTTCCTGGAGCACCCGATTTAGGTGCCCGTTGCGAGTACATGGTGCAGGAACGCGCGCAACGTAAGCGCAAGATCCTCCCCTCGCTCTTGGGCGGTACCCATTTCCGCAACAAGTGGAGTCCCGACAATCGCGGAGTTGGCCCCTCGAGCGCGGACTTCGGCCACGTCTTGGGAATTCCGGATACCAAAACCGACGGCCGTCTCGCAGCCCGGCGTGATTCGGCGCAAAGCGGCGAGCGCAACAGAGACAGCGTCGAAGTCACAACTAGCGGCGCCCGTTCTCCCTCGATTGCCGACAAGATATATGTACGCAGATGAACTTTCGGCCGCCCGCCGGAGTGTCGCCTCAGAAGAAGTCGCAAAGCAGGTCGAAACAACGCTGACTCCTAGATCGGTGGCCGCTTCGATGTACGGCTGGTATTCGACGGGCGGAACCGCATGAAGCAACACAGCGTCAACCTCAGAATCAGCGACTTCAGCCAATGCCGATGGTATGGATTGGTGTTGTCGCGTTGAAGCCCAATCCATAAGTACCGCTATTCGGGTGTGCACTAGGAACGGTCGGATCTCGTTGATGGTTCGCAGGGTCGACGCCAGTGTGACGCCGCGGCGTACAGCGGTCGCGGCCGACGCACGGATCACCGGTCCGTCTGAGACCGACCCCAGGAACGGAACTGCCAGTTCCAAACAATCCACCCGAGCCTCATCAAGGATCGCCACGAGCTCGGGAAGAACATCAAGGGGCGGATCGCCGGCATTCAAAAAGACACTTAGTCCGGACCCCCCAGGGCGAAAGAAGGCTGTACCCATCAACGCCTCCGGAGGTTCGTGAGGAGTGCGGTTGCCTTCCCGCTCACCACAACGTCACGCATGTGAGCCACACAGTCGTCCAGAGTCGAAAACATCTCAGATGCATACGCCATACAGCCTGCGTTCAAGGCGACAGTTGAGACCGATTCAGCGTTAACGCGGCCCGCAACGACCCGTTCGAAATGATCAACCAAATCTTGGCGGCCCACCGGTCGCAAGTCATCAAGACATCCTCGGGGGTCCTGGATGCCGATCTCGGTGGGCTCCACGACGCTCGCACCGGCTGTCCCGGTCCGAACAAGGGTATTCGCTGAACATCCGACAAGTTCGTCTACGCCAAGGGAGTTGTGGACAAGCCAAACGCTTCGCCGTGGGTAGAGATCGGCCACCGCTTTTGCCCCCGCAAGCAGGCTTCTATCCGAGATCCCGGTAATCTGTACACGTACGGGAACATCAGCCAAGAACGGTCCAAAGGCGTTGAAGAATCGGCCGAATCCCTTCAACGGCAGCGGCGCGACGAGACGAGCGAGCTGGACGAATTCCTTGGGATAGACGTAGCTACCAACGAACGCGACACCAAACTTCTCAAGACTTCGTTCGGACTCATCGCTTGAATTGCTCATTTCCACTCCGATCGCCTGGAGCAGGTCGACTGATCCGCAAGAACTTTGATATGCACGCGAACCACTTTTTATGACCCGTACACCACCAGCTGCTGCAACAACCGCCGCCGCCGTCGATATGTTGAAGGTTGGAGGACCACCGCCGGTCCCGACTACGTTCACACCCTCGTCGTTTTGAGAGGATGGCGTGGACCACCGATCGAGGGAGCGGAGGAGCGCCTCAGCATTGAGCGGGGACGAGAGTGACTCACGAGCGAGCAACGCCAGGAGCGCAGCGACTTCGGCGCGGTCGATGGTCTTTTCGCGAACAGCGTTCCAGAAGGAGACCCACTCGTCCTCGCTCACCAACTCGTTGGCAAGTAGGTGAGCGACGACGGAGTGCACCCTATCCCTTGGCTTGAACCATCGAGGATCGTTCCACATAACGCTCAATAGCGTCAACCGAACGGAAGGTGTCAGGCGACAGATCGTCGTCCTCGACCGCAATCCCGAATCGCTCCTCTACCCAGCCAACGAGTGTGAGCAGCCCGAGACTGTCGACGATGCCGTTGCCGAGCAAATCGAAGCCGGATTCGAGGTCGCTAGGCGCCGTGTCGGGAAGAAAATTTTCGATGATAAAGCTCTTGATAGTGGTTTGATGATCCATGGTCCTTTTACTCCGGTCTTGGTTGTTGGTTGGTGAGCACTGCTTGGAACACGCCTTGCACAAGGCTTGATTCGATGAGTTGACGATCAGGCTTTCCAGTCGACGTTCTCGGGAAGTCCTCGCTCAGGACCCGTATCTCCGACGGGATCGCCGCTTGAGGAAGCTCTCGTGCGCAATGGGACTTCAGACTCACCACGCTCACCGGACGTTCACTCACGACAAGTGCGGCGATTCGCTTTCCCCCGAGGTCATCGGCAAGGCAAACGGCACAGGCATCGCGAACTCCAGGATAGGAACGCAAGCTCCTCTCAACTTCACTGGTGTTGACGGCTACGCCTCGAATTTTGACTTGGAAGTCCGTCCGGCCGCGCAATAGAAGCATTCCCGCACGATCTCGCTCAACGAGATCTCCGGTTCGGAACCAGCGTTGTGAAGTCCGGCCCTCAGTCGGGTCATCGACGAAACGGCCGACGTCTCGACCCGCATCCAGATATCCCTCTGCCTGAAATGGTGTGTGTACATAGAGTTCGCCCACTTCGTTCCCGGCGACCATCGCGCCGTGAGAGTCGATGACGCAGTAGTCAACACCGACAATCGGTGTACCGATTGGCATCTTCTCCGTATCGTGCTCAGTGACGCGGTGGACGAAGCTGTCATTCGTCTCGGTGCATCCATAGATGTTGAAGAGTGCGGCGCAGGGGAACTGACGCTTCAAGCGTTCAAGTGCCCCTTCCGGAAGAACATCGCCCGTGAAAGCAACGGTCGTCACGTTCTCAAATTGTTGTTCAATCGTGCCTAGCAACTGAAAGCAAAGCGGAACCGCTTGAATTAGCGTAACGCCGTAGCGCGATATGAGCTGAACCATTCGGTTCGGGCGCACTGCGTCTTCGGTAGTCACCAGCAGAACCGTTCCCCCAGCGCTCAGCACAGTCCACAGGTCCAGAAAGCAAAGGTCGAAATTCAAGGGCGCATAGTTGAAGCTGACTGTTGTCTCACTTATCTCGAAATAGCCTTTCGCCCAGATTGAGAAGTCCAGTACCGCGCGATTCGACAAGGGGACAATCTTGGGCGTTCCTGTCGAACCCGACGTCGTCAGCATCAAGAACGCGTCGTTGGAGGGCACGAATGGGCGACTCGTTGCGATGCGCTTGAGTACCAGGCGGCCTTGGTCAATCGTGATTGAAACGGAGGTCGACGTTTCGTTTTCAACGTGCCCAAGGTTTGCGGAGTTCAACTGGGGGGAGCAAATGACAAATCGGGTTCGTCGGCGCAAAAGCGCCAACACCGAGGCGATTGCGATTGGTGACTTTTCCAAGATGATCATGACAACGTCGTCAGTCGTCAATCCGACGAGGTCGAACTGCTCGCTGACAATGTCCAGAAGTTCCCCGAGATCACCGTAACGGAAACTGTTTCCTTTCCAGACCAGAGCAACCTTTTCCGGATGAGATATAATACGTTCACATATTAAATTTCCAAGGTCAAGGGTTCGGAGGTCTTCTTGGAGCGACATCGATCCACCCTCCTTTCAAAGCAATTCCGCGAGCGGTGCGACATTGAAACGAAACACCAGATGATCGAGCGTTAAAGGTCACATCTACGTGCTCGCCTGGTAGCACTGGAGCTGAGAATCGGGTACCAATCCCCCGGATAAGGGCCGGGTCACCCGCTGCGAAACTGTCAATCGCCAGTTCTGCAACTATCGCGAGAACGCTCATTCCGTGCATGACAATTCCGGGCATCCCAGCCCTTTGTGCACTGGCTAAATCCAGATGAATCGGATTGGGGTCTTTGGAGATTTCGGCGTACCTAGCCGGGAAGTCGTGCGGAACGGAAAAGGATTGCGTTGTGCGACAACCTTCCTCAGTGACCGGGACGAACGAGGAAGACGTGTCCCCAAAGGACTCGCCGATGACCGCATCGAGAGCCAACAAACGTGTCACTAACTCGCAGACTGCTGATCCGCTCGAATCACAGATGGTAGTCAGGAAGGAGAAGTGCACCCCACGCCGATCTTGCCGGGCTCCGAGAACATCGAGAAAGAGAGTCAGTTCCTCGGCCTCAAGTCGACGACGTTGAACGATGTCTTGACCAAGGTGGACGACCGTGGGCGATTGAGTTCTAGTAAGAGTACTTACAGCATGGTCGAAGAGTGACCACGCAACAAGAAACGGGTGAATCGGGGAAGCCACCGATTCATACTTCGAAGGCGGAAGTGTGCTCCGGACGAGGCTTCTGTAATTGGTGATGTCTCGGCTGAACACCCGACACGTTGCAATTCGCTCAAGACCAACTGCTTCGTTCTGTGCCATCATGGCGGTCCTATAACCAGACATGTGTTGTGTCCCCCGAAGCCGAAGGAATTCGAAATCGCTGGACCGGATCGGATCGGCCGCGGCTGCGTATGGACAACGTCGATTTCCATATCGACGCTTCGTCGGTCGTGGTTTGCGGTCGGCGGAACCTCACACGCGTTCATTGCGAGGACCGTCGAAACAAGTTCAACAGCTCCTGCCGCTCCGATCAGGTGGCCCAGTACGCCTTTGTTCGAAGTGACCGGCAGTTGATCAGTTTTGAAAACCTTACGGATTGCTGTTGCCTCAACATCATCGTTGAGAGGTGTAGATGTTCCATGAGCGTTCACGTGCGTGATGTCTGCGGGCACCACGCCCGATGCTCGGAGGGCATTTGCCATCGCAGCCATCGCATACGCACCGGTCGGGCAGGGCATCGTGAGGTGGTGAGCATCGGAAGTTGAAGCTGACCCAAGGAACTCGGCATAGGTTCGTTGACTGCGTGCCTGTGCGTCGCCGCGCCGCTCAAGCACGACAAAACCCGCCCCCTCTCCCATGACGAATCCGTCGCGGTCAGCGTCGAACGGCCTCGAGGCCGCCGCCGGATCCTCGAGCCGCTTCGACATCGCGCCGAGGTTCAGAAACGCCGCCAGTGTGACCGGCGTCAGCGTCGCTTCACTCCCTCCAGCAAGAACGACGTCTACATGCCCCGCTCTCAGAAGGGCTGCCCCGAGAGCAATCGCATCCGCTCCGCTTGCGCAGGTGGTGGCAACAGTCAGCGCCGGTCCGTGCCACCCGAGCGCAATGCTCAGTTTCGCTGCTGCCGCATTTGGCATCGTCATGATTGGCATTAGGGGATGAACTTTGCCGGGTCCCCGCAGGAAGTAGTTTCCGGCTTCTTGGTCGCCTCGTGTACGCCCGCCCACACCGTTGCCGACGATGACGGCGCATCGGTTCGGGTCCACGGTGGGTGACCCCGCATTCCGGAACGCCTCGATACCAGCTCCCATCGCAAAATGAACAAACGGGTCCGTCCGACGTAGCTCCTTCGCATCGAGAAGCGAATCGATATCGAGGCCTCGAACGCGACAACCGAGGTAGCCGGTCTGTTCGCCGCGCTCATCAGACAGGCGTCGCGCAGTGGACTCCCCGGATCGCAACGATGACCACAGGTCATCGATCGATGAGCCACCAGGGGTGGCGACCCCCATGCCAGTGACCATAACTTCGGCACTTCGACCAAAATGGGTCATCGCGACGAACCTCCCCAGTTCAGCAAGACGGATCCGAAGGCCATCCCAGCGCCGAAGCCGGCGAGAAGCACCCGATCGCCGTGTTGTATCCGGTCCTCGTCGAGGGCCTCGCACAGCGCAATTGGAATAGATGCTGAGGCGCAGTTCCCGTATCGATCGAGATTGGTCACCAGCCGGTCCGCTGAAATTCCGGTGTGCTTCAAGATCGAATCGATAATTCGGATATTGGCCTGATGAGGAATGAAGTGATCGATGTCCTGAGCCCCGAGGTTTGCTTTCCCGAGAACTGATTTGATCGACTTCACAGTGTGACGAACGGCGTAAAGGTAGATCTCGTTGCCGTTAATCTCCGCATAGTGAAGACCTTGGTCAACCGTCTCGTGAGTCGTCGGCATACGACTTCCGCCTGCGGGAATCTTCAAACTATCCGTGCACGAGCCGTCGGCGCCTAGGTGCCAACTATTCAGCCAGTCATCGTCACTTGGCTCTAGGACGATTGCTCCTGCGCCATCACCAACCAAGATCCCGAGATCTCTGTCAGTCGGCGATGTCGTCAGGGAGTGAGTATCGGATCCCACGATCAAGATCGGCCGAGGGTCAAGTCCCATTAGAGCGATCGCCGAGACAAGGCTGTACACGAACCCCGCACATTCTGCGTTGACATCGTGAGCGCTTCCAGTAATACCGATGCCGTGTTGCACAAACGCTGAGGTGGCCGGCGACGGCTGCTCGGGAGTTGCCGTAGCAACGATGAGGTGCGCAATGTCCGAGGGTTGCAGTCTGGCCTTCTCAAGGGCTCGCTTTCCCGCTTCGATTGCTAGGCTTGCTGTTGTTTCTCCCGGCCCGACAGCTCGTCGTTCTCGAATCCCGCACCGCCCCACGATCCAGTCTTCTGACACTCCAAACTGCACTCCGAGCTTTTCGCTGGTGATTGTCTGGCTCGGTAAGTGCTTCCCCCAACCAGATATTCGGAACCCGACCATGTCCGTACTCGCTACGCGGCCACGGGGGCGCCAGCAAGAATCTCATCAAAGATCTGCCGGAAAGTGGTTGAGTCGGTGATGTCTTCAAACACAGACTCACTCGCTCCAAGGTGCGGATACTTTTCTTGGAAGTCGTAAAGGAACTCCATCATGTCCAAGGAGTCAATGTCCGGATTGCTCAGTAGCGGCGAATCAGGATCGAGGTTCGGGGCGCCAGAAATTGCCTGCATCTGTAGGACAACGCTGTCGAGAGTTGGTGCTTCCATTGGATTGTCTCCTTGTTTCGAGAGTGGGTTTGATTGCGTCGAGGTACGACCTGAAACGTATGTACCCGGGCGCAACCAGGGCGCAACAGCGATTCACTCGAATTTCAGACCACACCGATACTGTGTTGACACCCTCGAACTGGTTCTGTTGAGTTGGCTGCATGATCAAAACGCCAAACAAGCCAGCTGCCCCGATTGCACTTGTCACAGGTGGTTCCGGCGGGCTCGGGCAAGCCCTCGTTGTTGAGCTCGACCGACTGGGGTTTCGTTGCGCGATTCATTTCAACAGAGACCGCGCGAGTGCAGAGAAATTGCAAGCGAACTTACAAAATGAATCAATCGTGGTTTCGGGGGACCTTGGCCGTTGGGAGCAGGTCGAAGCGATGCATTCGGAAGTGGAACGCAGCCTCGGACCAGTTGACGTCCTCATCAACAACGCGGCGATTCGCAAGGATGGCCTGATGGCGATGCAGTCACCAGGTGACTGGCGCGCTGTTATCGAAACAAATCTCCTAGGTCCCTTTCATATCACTCGTCTGACACTTCCTCACATGCTCCGACAGCGATGGGGGCGTGTGATCAACATCGTCTCGCCGTCCGGAATCATTGCAACGGCGGGACAAACCGCATACGGCTCGTCGAAGTCCGGTCTAATCGGATTCACGCGAACACTTGCGGCTGAGTGCGGGCGACGGGGCGTCACCGTAAACGCAATCTCCCCCGGCATGATGGACACCACCATGACCGCCGACCTGCCTGCGCGTGTTCGAGCAGGCATGCTCGACCGTCTCCCCATACCTCGATTCACCAGTGGTGCCGAGGTTGCCGCGGCTCTGCCTATGTTCCTCGACTCCGACTACATGACGGGCCAAGTTGTCAGCATCGACGGCGGCATCTCGATCACATGACTCCGATGAACACCACGATCCGAACTCTGCTTATCGCAAATACTGTTGCTGTCAATTTGATGGCGGGCTTGCTGTTTTCATTCTCAACGTGCGTGATGCCTGCGCTCCGGCGACTTCCCGTACAGTTCTCGCTCACCGCAATTCAAAAAATCAATCGGTTCATCATCAACCCCGTTTTTGTAGCCATTTTTCTGGGTTCAAGCGGCTGCTCGATTGGACTCCTGGCAAACTGGTTCCGTTCCGCAGACGATGTCCCCGCCCAAGCGCTCGTTGGATCAGTGATCTATTTGGTTGGCTTTCTCTTGGTCACGGTGACGATCCACCTGCCACTCAATGCCATGATCGCCGGATTGCAATCCGAGCCTGCTCCCGATGCGCAGCGGTGGTCAGACATTACGAACCGATGGACGAGGTTCAATCACGTTAGGACTCTCGCCGCGCTTGTCGCTGGGGGCCTGTTGGGCTGGGCGCTTTGGTAGGTATCTCGCCTACGCACCACGAAAGCCACCCACGGACCAAATGAAGCCGCACAACCGGGGCTCCAAAAGGTTCCTCTGTCGGGCGACGTCACAACGCGTCCACGGCAGGACTTGAACCTGCGACCTACCGCTTAGGAGGCGGTTGCTCTATCCGCTGAGCTACGTGGACAAACACTGGCAACGTCGGCCGAAAAACCGGCGCACACGGCTTCAGCCTAATCGGACCCACCCAGAGGCGATGCCTCTCCGACAGTGGCCAACTGGTTACGCGTGAGCAACGTAGAGGTTTGCGCAGAGCGCTGGCCCCAACGCAACTGTTTCGGCACCGATATTCACCGACATAGTTCCATCGGGGGCCTTTGTGCGAATAGTCCCGACGGCACCCGTGATGAAGTGACTATTCGCCAGATAGGTCATCGCATCGTTGTCCATCTCGACAGTTTCGGTGACGCGCTCGAGTCGAACCGATTCGCCAGGGAGTGCATCGGTAAGCGCGAAGACGACGACATCGCTCGCTTTGGTGCCGGGAATCGGATTGCCGTGAGGGCATGTCGACGGATCACTCAGAATGATTCGCAATCGCTCCTCGACTTCGTCGCTAATCACATGCTCCCAGCGCCCCGCCTCGAGGTGCGCCTTGTGCCAGGGCAGACCGATCACATCGGTGAGGAGGCGTTCGGCCAAACGATGTTTACGGACGACACCCTCGGCGAGAGCACGCCCCTTCGTGGTGAGCGAAATCTCACGGCCCACCACTATGACGTAGTCTTCGGCAGTGAGGCGTTTCATCATTTCCCACACGGACGGCGCCGAGTAGCCAAGACGCTCCGCGAGTCGAGCCTGGATGACCGTTACGCCATCTTCGGCCAACTCATAGATCGTCGTGAGGTACTCCTCGGTCGGTGGATGGAAGCCCTCAGACACATCTCTGATCGTACATGCCAGGTGAATCCACAGAGCACACGGCTTTGCTAAAACAGAGCTTCGCGCACGCTTGTCGTCGGCACCGTGGGAATCACTGCCTTGGGATCGATGCCGAGCACCGACTCCAGCACCCGTGAATACACCGACCGGAAGTCCACGGTATGAATCAAATCACCGTTTGGATCAAGTTGGGTGAGCGAGGGATGTTCCCCGAGAAGTCCACCCTTCACCGGTGCTCCAATCACGAACATCGGCGCCGCAGTTCCGTGGTCAGTACCGTCGCTTAGATTCGCCCGCACGCGTCGGCCGAACTCCGAATACACCATGGTCACGACCTTCAAACCATTCGTTGTCTCAGCCATCTTGTCGTAGAAACGACCGAGGGCACTGTCGACAGCGGTGAGCAGCCGAGCATGTTGCTCTCGCTCGTTGACGTGCGTGTCAAACCCGCCGAGTGACACCGAGAATACTCGGGTTGGCGCACCAGACCTGATGATTGCGGCCACAGTATCAAGCTGGTTGTCGAGTGCCGTTCGGGCTTCATACCCGAGTGCGACGCCGCCTTCGAGATTCGTACTTCCGGGCCCTCCTGCAGACGTGAGGACCGTCGAGAACTTCTCACGTACACGTAGCAAATCGATACCGCTAGCGGCGATGCGCGAACCCAGCGGGCCCAGTTCACTTCCAAGACGGGATTGTTCGGTGAACCCAGCAACCAGGCCGTTCGGGAATTGGATTCTGCCATTCGGGATCGACGCCGGTCCGCCCTTCAAACCGGCCATGGCCCGCGGGACGGACGCTCCCACGTTGACCATCCGGAGGGGGTCGGCGCCGGTTGTGTCGTGCCACCGTCCGAGCCAGCCGGTGATTTCGCCCGTTTCCGGAACTGCCGACTGCCAAATGTCCATCGATCGGAAGTGGCTTCGGTTCGGGTTGGGATATCCCGCACCCTGAACGATCGCGACTCTACCTGCACCAAACAACGCGTGCATACGTTTTAGCGAAGGATGAAGCCCGATACCATCACGAAGTGCCAGCACTTGGGCCGGCTGGTACGCCAAGTTGGCACGGGCGGCGTGATACCCGGGGTCCGACGCTGGGATCACCGTGTCGAGACCGTCGTTGCCGCCGTAGAGCGTCAGGAGTACCAAGATCCCGTCGCCGGAGACCGACCCCGCCGGCAACGCAACCGGCGCTGCACCCGATTGCTCCACCGGCGCCGGTATCGGCGCCTGCCTCTTCGAAGCGGCCAGAGCCGCTCCAGGTACCGCGATGCCTGTCGCTCCGATTCCGGCAGCGGTCAGGAAGCTACGTCGGGTGATGTTTCTGTCAACAGACATATTGGCAATCACTTTCAATTGGCGAGAAGGAGGTTTGGAAACGACGGAGTCAGTTGAGAACGAACTCGGGGCTCACCAAAGCGAGAGCAAACTGCTGGCGCACTGATGCGGCCTTCAGGAGTCCCGCCCGTGTGGTATTCGTCCAGCCATCGACGCCGAATCGACTAGCAAGCACATCGAGCCGTTGAGCGGCCGACACGCTGCCGAGCCAGCCGAGTTTCGCTGTGTTGGCCAACGAATTTGCGAAGTGGAGCCGTGCCATCGCTGTTGCGGTTGAAAGCCAGTACCCGTTGCCGGGCCAGCCGCCGACGCTCGGCGGGTCGAACGGGATCTGGTTCAGATCAGAGAGAGCGCTGTTCAGATTCGGGCCGGTGATTTCGAGATCTCGTGGCCGGAGGTCCGCGGCGCGCAGCGCGCCGACGACGTATTCGACGGGCTGCTTCACCAGACCTTGACGAACCGCTGTCGATTGAAACTCGGGGTGGAGGAACAACGCCTTCATGACGGCCTTGATGTCCCCACCGGTATTGGTGAACACGGTCGAAAGGTCGGCAACGACGGGCGAGTCGACCGTTGTTGGAGCTGCGAACTTGAACCACAACTTTGCGGTGATGAACTTGGCGGCCGCCGGATGATTCGCAAGTAGACGTATGACTTCTTCACCCGTATTCACGCTCTGTCCGAGGATGGTCTTCGGAGTTCGGTCGGCTTGCCCGGGTAGAAAGGTATAAACGCCCGTCTTTCGATTCGTCCGCCAGCCGGTGAACGCACGTGCGGCTTCCTTCACATCGTTGTCCGTATAGGAGCCTATGCCGATAGTGAACAATTCCATAAGTTCACGTGCAAAATTTTCGTTCGGACTTCCCTTGCGATTTTGGTTGGAGTCGAGCCAGAACATCATTGCGGGGTCCTTAGCCACCTCTTGGGCCAGAGGTTCGAACTTTCCGAGTGCATTACGCCGGAAGATCTCGTTCTGAGAAACCATGAACGTCGCCTCGTTCACCTTATCGATCGACGTGGCAAACAGACCGTGCCAGAAGAAGGTCATCTTCTCAACCAGTGGATTTTCGGCCACGGTCATTCGTTCCAGCCACCAGCTGGCGATCGCGAGCCGCTGCTCACGACGCATCTTTGCCCGGGCCTTCCTTTCTTCTTGCGTCTCCACCTCGCCGGTGGCGACGATCGTCAGTGGAGGTGGCGTCAGCGTATCAAGGACTGGATCAGGTCCGCCGTCGACGAGTTGTTCTACAGCGCCGACGTACCCGAGCGCAGCATATCGGTCGATTTGTTGTTGCGTGGGACCGAATCCGGCTCGTCGGAGGAGATGGGCGATAAGGGCTCGTTCGTCGGTTCGCACGACTTCGATAGTCGACTTCAGTTATGAGCGTCGGATGAGCGATCGATGATCATCGCCCCAGGAAAGAGCCACGAATTGTGATGTGGCGCAACGGTCGTTTTCAGATACGAAAAGGCGCTGCCCGGAAGCAGCGCCTTTCAAAGCCGTCGGTGAAACAGTGTCGCGGCTAACGCTTGAGGCTGTCGCGGATTTCCATCAGGAGGGCGTCAGTCGACGAAGGTCCGGCCGGTGCCTCGGCGGCACGGCGCCTGTTATAGGCCTTGACGATCGCGAACAACACGGCACCGACGATCGCAAAGTTGATGAGCGCCGTGATCACGGTGCCGTAGACAATGCCGCCGGCCCTGAGGCTGTTGAAATCGGGCTTGCCAACAATCTTTGCGATGATGCCGCCAACGATGTCGTCAGTGAAGGCGCCGACAACTTTCCCGAAGGCTCCGGCCAAGATCACGGCGACAGCCAGATCAAGCAGGTTGCCCTTAAATAGGAAATCTTTAAATTCTTGAACCACGGTTCCTCCACGGATTGAAAGTGAAACCCGTACACCTGTGTGCAGCGGGTCAGTCCTAAGCGACGCACTGTAACGACGTTTAGTTGCGCACGCCAGCGAAGTTTTCCGGAAACTTTTCTGGAAGAAGTCGGCCAGAATGGGTTCATGAGTGGTGCACCCTTACAGCTGAAGTTCATTCGATCGGCCACAACGGCCGACGTTCTCCCTGGCGGGCCGCTCGAAGTTGCCGTGGTCGGCCGGTCAAACGTCGGCAAATCCTCACTCATTAATGCGTTGGCCAATCAAAAGGCACTCGCTCACGTATCAAATACACCGGGCCGAACGCAGCTCATTAACCAGTTTCAACTGCGTCGTAGCGGGAAGGACTTGGGCATCGTGGTCGACCTACCGGGCTACGGCTATGCCAAGGTTCCGCAGAAAATCCGTGACTCGTGGCAGCCAATGATTGAGGGGTATCTGACGCGGCGCGAGGAGTTGGTGATGGTGTTTGTGTTAGTCGACGGCGAGGTAGGACCGACAAAACTCGACCTCCAGATGCTCGATTGGTTGCGATCGCTTCAAATCGATCATCAAGTAGTTGCGACGAAGGCCGATCGGGTGAAGGCGATGAAGCGCGCCGCTCGGGCCGAAGAGGTCGCAGCTAAATGTCAGCTCCTCCCGGAAGACGTTCTTTGGGTCAGTGCATCGAAGGGTACGAACATCGATGTGCTGCGCAGCCGTATCTACGACCTCATAGGGAACGTCTCCTAAGCCACCCCCCGACGAGCCACGACGTCTCAATCGACTAGGGAAATCGCCTGCTTCGGGCAGAGCTTCATGGCTTTCCGGGCCTTCTCCTCGAGTTCGCCCGTTGGTGAATCGTTCAAGACCACCAACTCGTCGTTGTCGCTGAGCTCGAAAAGCATGGGAGCAAGGCCCGCGCACAGACCATTGCTCTCGCACGTGTCGCGGTTAATGACAATTCGCATCCCACCATTGTTTCACTTCGCCGACGAATGTTTCAGTCTGTGTCTACCGGAACCTCGGCAGCTACATTGCAGGCGTGACTCCAGTGCAACTGCTGACCCCCGACCAGATCGACCTTTCCGACCCTGAATTCTGGGCTCGACCGCTTTCCGAACGAGAAGGCGCCTTCTTGACGTTGCGAGAACAAAAGCCGCTCGGGTTTTGGGCGGAGCCCGATCTCAGCGCCGCTGGCATAGAGCCCGGGCCGGGGTACTACGGAGTTACCAAGTTCGACGACATCGTGGAGATCTCGCGCTCGCCGGAACGGTTCTGCTCCGGCAGGGGGGCAACGTCGATCACCGATCTCCCCGAGTTCATGAACGACTTCTTCGGCTCGATGATCAACATGGACGATCCGCGCCACGCGCGTTTGCGCCGGATCGTTTCCGCCGGGTTCACGCCGCGAATGCTCAAAAAGGTCGAAGACGGCGTCGCCGCGATCGCATCGACCATCGTCGACGACGTCGTGAAAAACGGGGCCGGGGACTTCGTCACCCAAGTCGCAGCCCGCCTTCCCCTCAAGGTCATTTGCGACATGGTGGGGATTCCGGCGTCTCAGTACGACACCGTGTTCACCCGTTCCAACATCATCTTGGGTGCGACTGATCCGGAGTACACCGAACAGGGCGATCCCACCGCCGTCATCAATGCCCTTCTGACCGCAGGCGGAGATCTGCATGCACTCGTCAGCGACCTCGCTGCGTTTCGGCGTGAGCACCCTACCGACGACCTCACGTCGGCCCTCGTCAACGCAACGGTCGATGGGGAGAGCCTTACCGATGCCGAGCTCGGCTCCTTCTTCATCCTGCTCGTGGTGGCCGGCAATGAAACGACCCGAAACGCAATTTCGCATGCATTGCAGCTCTTGACGGAGAACCCCGAGCAGCGCTCGATCCTCCTGCGCGACGTGAACGGCGTCATGTCGAGCGCCGTGGAAGAGATCGTGCGCGTCGCGTCTCCGGTGATCTTTATGCGACGGACGGCCGTCGTCGACACGACACTTCGGGGCCAGGACGTGAAGGCGGGCGACAAGTTCGTCCTCTACTACTGGTCAGCCAATCGCGACGCCGACCAGTTCGAGAACCCGTTTGCCTTCGACGTTCGCCGTACCCCGAACGATCATGTGGGATTCGGCGGGCCGGGTCCTCACTTCTGCCTCGGGGCCCATCTGGCTCGACGCGAGATCAGCGTGATGTTGCGTGAGCTTTACACCCGACTTCCCAACGTTGTCGCATCAGGAGAGCCCGATCGTCTGCGCTCCAGCTTCATCAACGGAATAAAGCATCTGCCGTTTTCGATCTGACGAATACTCGGTACACATACGGCTGGCGACTCAAGCGCGCATCTAGTGTTTTGCGAGTTCGGCCTTCACGGCGGGGACGACCTCTTTCAAGTAGACGTCGAGGGCGTCGGCATCCCACGGGGCGCGTAACGCTATGTTCACATCGGTGGCTCCGGCGCGGACATATGCAAGGATCCGTTCAGCAACAGTGTCTGGCGTACCCAGCAGCGAGCCCCCGGCGATACGCGGGTACTGCTTTCCCCACTTGGCTTGCAGGCCCTCCTCCTCTTCGGCGGCCGCTTTCGCGGTCGTCTTCACGTTGAATGAGAGGTTCACCCCGCGGCGAATCCTGCCCGGGTCGGTTCCCTCCGTGTCACACCAGTCATTGAGAACTCCATTCAGGCGGGCAAACTCATCGACACTGATGTATGCGCAGTTCCATCCGTCGCCATGACGAGCGACCAGTCGCAGGATCTTTCGCTCTCCCACCCCGCCGATCCAGATCGGAAGACGTTCCTGGACCGGCGCAGGAAGGGCACTGCAATTGTCAACACGAAAGTGTTTGCCGTGAAATGTGGTTCGGTCCTGGGTCAGCAGACCGCGCACGATCGTCGTCGCCTCTTCGAGCATGTCTATGCGCACGCCCGCCGAGGGGAAGTCGTAGCCGAATGCGGTGCACTCCTCATCATGCCACCCAGCCCCGAGCCCGAGCTCGAATCGGCCATCGCTCAGATGGTCGATGGTCGAGGCTGCTTTGGCGATTACACCGGGAGAGCGGTACCCCACGTACATGACCAAGACCCCAATCGATGCTCGCTCCGTTGTGGTGGCCAGCGCCGCAAGGGTGGCAACCGTTTCGTAGTGATCGAGAATTCCACCCTGCGGTGGTGCCTCGTAAAGGTGATCCCAGGCGCTGATCCAATCGACGTGCTCGTCGAGCTGACGCCATGTCTGACGCATCGCCTTCATCGTCATGTTTTGCTGCCCGACATGAGCGCCGAGCCGAACGTGGAATGCGGACTTGTTCATTAGTTCCTCTCTTCGGCCGGAGCAACCATCACTCCGACAAGTACTTGATGCGCGTCGACCTGATCGCCCATCGCACAAACCAACAAAGAAACTCGAAAGCGTACTTACTTAAGAGTCGGAATCCAGCTGACGGCCACGTTGTACGGCTCGATCGAGTGCCTTTTCGAGATCGTCCTGTGTAACGACATCGGAGAGCGCAATACGAATTGACGCGAGTTCCCGGGCCAAGAACTCGGTATCAGCCTGGGTGCGTAGCGCTGTGTCGCGATCATGTTCGCCGACGACGCGGTCTCGGTCGGTCTGGCGGTTCTGCGCAAGAAGGATCAGCGGAGCCGCGTACGCAGCCTGGAGCGACAGCACAAGAGTGAGGCCGATGAATGGTGACTCGTCGAAGCGAAGGTCCTTCGGGAGGACCACATTCCAAAGTATCCATACGATTACGACACCCGTCTGAAAAACCAGAAACCGCGCGGTGCCGATGAAACGGGCGATGGTTTCGGAGAAGCGGCCGAACGCCTCGGGATCGTAGTGTGCGCTGAAGCGCAGCATGCCTTTGCGGCGCGGCGACGACAGATCAGCCGAAGATGGGCGGCTGAGCCGGTTGCGTAGATTCACTGACTTCATAGACTTCATCAGCGTCGCCGCCATCCGGCCGGAAGGAGGTGATCCAACACGTCGTCGACACTCACCGCGCCTAACAAACGCTGTTGCTCGTCAATCACCGGAACGGCCACAACGTCGTAGGAGGCGAGCCGGCGCGCGATCTCGGCAGTCGCCATATACACATGAACGCCTTCGGGCTGCGGGTCGAGACACTGTCCCAACTGGGTCGACGGTGGCTCGCGAAGCAGACGCTGATATCCGACCGGCCCAAGGTAGCGGCCGGTCGGTGTCTCGAATGGCGCCTCGGTAACGAACACATGCGCGGCTTCCGCGGCGGGAAGGTCAGGATCGCGGATTCGCGCCAACGCCTCGGCCACGGTTGCCGAAGGTCCAAGAATCAGTGGGTCAGGGTTCATCAGGCCGCCCGCCGTGTCCGGCAGGTACTGAAGGAGCCGACGAACGGCCTCGGAATCCTCGGAATGCATGGCGGCGAGAACCTCCTCGCGCTCGACCAACGTCATCTCGGCCAGAACGTCGGCGGCATCGTCGGCGTCCATCTCTTCGAGCACGTCAGCGGCGCGCTCGGTGTCGAGGCCCTCGATCACCGCAGCCGCCTCGTCCTCGGGAAGCTCGACGAGCATGTCGGCCAGTTCTTCATCGTCGAGCGCGTCGGCTAGGGCCTGGCGTTCGGCCTCGGGGAGCGCGGCCATTTGCGTCGCTGCGTCAGCAGGGTGAAGCTCGCGCAACTCAACCGTTTTCTGCGTGACGGCACTGATCCCCGGGAACATCGGTATAAGGACTTCCCAACCGGCCAACGTCTCGCCACGTCGACGTCGCAAAACACCTGTCGAGATCAGCGAAACACCCCCCACCTCCCAACTGCGGGCGCCGCCGCGCGTTGGCTTGAGCGCGATGTCGTTGACGATTTCGCGGCCCACTCGCCGATCGAACAGGTCTCGCCGAGCCAACATTTCTCCCTCGCGGAGTTTGAACCGACGAAGATCAACTGCTCCCGACACAAGTCGTGCGCCGGTGCCATCGAGTTCATGGATCCGGTTCGCATTGATGAAGATCTGGCGGCGTTGAACTTCGCAGACAAAACCCAGGACCGGTGGAGCAGTGTCGGGAGACGGGTACCCCAGAACAGCGTCGACGACGCGACCTACCGCCGCGCCGTCACTGGCGAGGAGATCAAGCCCGACAAGGCGGGAGACGAATACGGTGACTCCGCTCACCCCTTGACCCTACCGCCGACCACAAGGGGTCGGGTTCCAAAAATTTGTCAGTTGAGCGACTCGGCCGCGTGCAACGCACGGTCGACCAACAGGTGTACGCCCTCGTCCATCGTTTGAAAATCGATTCCTTCGGTGACGTCGCCCATGACGCCGGCCTTATAACGGGCCAACACCCCTTCGCCGATGCACGCCAGACGCCAACAGGAGAACGCCTCGTAGTAGGCAACGCCGCCGACATCGCGTCCCGACCCTGCGCAGTAGCGGTCGAGGAGCTCGCGGCGGGTCGGAAATCCGCCTGCGCTCGACGGGTCGTTGGCCCGCGACCAATTCTGCGTTGCGTCGGTGTGATACACGAGCAGGTAGCCGACGTCGGCCATCAGATCGCCGAGGGTGCATAGCTCCCAATCCAGAACACCGATGATCGCACCGGTATCGCGAGACACCATGCAATTCCCCAGTCGATAGTCGCCGTGCACAATCCCCGTGTGCAGTTGCTCCGGTTTCTTCTGGCGGAGCAGTTCGACCACTCGATCTATCGCGGGGAGCTCTCGGGTCTTGGAATTGTCCCACTGCGTTGTCCATCGACGAAGCTGGCGGTCGAGGTAACCGTCTCTCTTTCCGAGTTCTCCCAAACCGACCGTGGCTGGATCAACAGCGTGCAGCGCCACCATCACGTCGATGAGGCTGTGCGCAGCAGCGGTGCGCTGCTCTGGACCGAGCGGCTCCGCTGCCTCCGGCGAGTCGAGAACGATGCCGTCGACATAGCTCATGACGTAGAACGGGGCACCATTCACGCTTTCATCTGCGCACATACCAAGTGCACGGGCAACCGGCACCGACGTTCGGCCAAGGCCGGTGATAATCCGGTGTTCGCGGCCCATGTCGTGCGCGGTGGCCAATACGTTCCCCAGCGGCGGACGACGGAGAACCCGGCGCACCCCGTTGGCGTCCGTTACGCGATACGTGAGGTTCGATCGACCTCCGGCGATGAGCGAGAACTCGAATGGCGCGACCGCATCAGCCACGTTGGCCACCAGCCATGCAGAAACACGGTCGCGATCAATCCCTGGTATCTCGCTCATCGTCGTGTTCGGTGACCGGTCGACAATCAGCTCTTCGGTGGCATACGGATGCCGCCGTCGACGCGAATCGTTTCGCCATTCATGTAGCTGTTCGACAGCAATTCAACACACATCGACGCGAACTCGCTGGCGTGGCCGAGGCGCGGCGGAAACAGAACGGACTTCCCGAGTGCAGCTTTGAACTGCTCGCTTGCCTCACCCGTGCCATAGATCGGGGTATCGATCAGGCCGGGGGCGATGCAGTTAACACGGATACCAGCGGCGCTGAGATCGCGGGCCGTGACGAGGGTCATCGATACAACGCCACCCTTGGAGGACGCGTATGCAGCCTGTCCGATCTGACCGTCGAATGCAGCGACGGAAGCTACGTTGACCACGGCCCCGCGACATCCGTCGCCGTCGGGCGTGTTCTTGTTCATCGCCGATGCGGCAAGGCGCAGACAGTTGAACGACCCGACCAGATTGACGTTGATGATACGGGTGTACCACTCCAGATCGGCCGGGACCCCGTTCTTGTCGATCGTCCGAGCAGCGAAGCCCATACCTGCGCAGTTGGCGAGCGACCAAAGCGGTGCCATCTCGACGGCAGCATCGACCGCGGCCTGGACCTGCTCGGTGTTTGTCACATCGCACGGTACAAACGCTCCACCGATCTTATTGGCCAACGCGTCGCCCTTCTCGGCCTGACGTTCCAGGTCGGCAAGCACCACCCTCACCCCGCGCTCGGCAAGCAAAATGGCAGTTGCCTCGCCGAGCCCCGACGCGCCACCGGTAACGACTGCTGATGTTCCTTTGAGTTCCATATGCCTCACGCTAGGGGCTGGCGTCGGGTTCGCGGAAATCGTGCTGATGCAATGACGCGGCGCTTTCCTAGGGTGGGGATAACCCCACCATGAAGGCACCGGTTTCCGCATAGACGGGTGGGTACGACACTGATCCACCTCGCCCTCGATATCCGCGTAGCAATCGTCTGCGTCATCGTGTGGTCATCGTGTGGTCAGTGGGTCTCGCACTCACCGTAGAGTTGGCCGTTAGATCGTGGTCTCCGAGCCCTGACCAACATCGCGAAGCACGCCCACGCAACCGAGGCTACGGTCACGATCGAAGTGATGCCGCGCAAGAACGGTAAAACCATATGTTCACATAGTAATATGTTCACCGAAATGTGAGCCCGTGCTTTCGCGTTCAAGTTTCTTGAAGATTTCCGAAACTTTCTTCATCTGAGGTCCGAATACTGTCACACCCCCTCGGCATGATGGAGGGTATGCAAGGGGGAGTCTTCTGGAGCGATACATCGGTGGCCGTGGTATCGGCTGCGGGTTGGTCGCGTGGGTCGATCGTTGAGGGTCAACGCGAGTTGGAACGGATACGCCGCGAGGTTGATGCGGCGTTTGCTGCGTTGGTTATCGCCGATGGTGGGGATGGTCGTGACGCTGCTGCTCGTGTGGCACGAGCGGCTGGTGTGTCGACGCGCTGTGCGCGCGAACGCGTCCGGGTGGCGCAGGTGTGTCATGCGGTTCCTGTGGCGCACGCTGCTTTGGCGGCGGGTGAGGTGTCGTCGGAGCATGTGGAGTTGCTGTTGCCGGTCGTTGATGATCCGGATGTCGTTGGTCTGGTGGAAGTTGCTGCGGGGCAGTCGCCGGAGGAGTTTCGAGACACGGTGATGCGCTATCGGTTGGCAAGAGATCCAGCGGATGTTCGAAGGCGGCAGCGTGGTGCGCGTGGGCTGTGGTTCTTTCGTGGTGACCATGGGTGCGTTGGGATGCGGGGGATGTTCACGCCGGTGGATGGTGAGGAGTTGAAGAACGCGTTAACGGCAATCGCTGATGCGCAGTGGCGAAAAGATCATCCCGATCGCGCGCCGAAACGCAATGCCCATGGCGGCGACGGATGGTCAGCTCGGATGGCTGATGCGCTGACGGACATGGTTCGGGGACGTGGCACCGCAGCGACTGGTTCGGGGGCCGACGAGGGACAGTCGGCGCTCCGGTCGGCGAACACGAAGAATGCAGGTAAGCCTTCGAAAGGGCGTGTTGCGGCGAAGCCGGCAGTCGTGATTACCGTTGATGCCGCAACGCTGGAGGCCGAGGTAGTGGGCCAGGGTCCGATTCCGTTGGCCGATGCGCTGGAAGCTGCGGCTCGCGGTGAGTTGTTCGCGGCGGTGCGCGACGTGCAAGGCGAGATCTTGAAGTTGGGACGGAGCAAACGATTTGCCTCCGCGTTTCAAAACCTCGCGCTCGTGGTGCGCGATCGCGGGTGTGTCGTTGCGGGGTGCGACGCGCACTGGACGAAGACAGCGGCGCATCACACGCATGAGTTCAGCGAGGGTGGACGAACGGATCTAGAGAAACTGTCGAGGGTATGCGATCCCCGCCACACGTATCTCCACATGAACAATCTGCGATTGGTGCGCCGTGATGGAGTGTGGGTGGTGGAACCGAAGGCCAGGTCCGAACCCGCACCCGATACCGGGTAGCCGCTCGGGTTGGTGGTGCTGAAGGCAGGTGGTGCTGAAAGGTAGGCGCATTTGCGGGTTTTTGCTTCTTCGTTCATTTTCCGGAGCTTGACAACGAATCGTTCCTTGACAACTGAGCAGTCGACGCCAGCGGCAACCGGTCGTGCCCGGAAACCCGGCACGACCCGAGGCGGGCACGGCCCGAGAACTCCTTCTCCTGTCTGCCCAAAGATTACGTCTATATGCCTCGGCTTGGGACTAGCGCTTCTTGCTCGACGGGGGCAAGCGCAAGAAGAAACGCCGGCAAACTCGGATTAGCCGAGGCGAACGGAGAACCGACCTTCGCGCGACTCAATGGTCACGGGAAGGTCGAACGCATTCGACACGTTGGCGCTCGTCAACACGTCGGCAATGCGTCCCTTCGCGACAACGCGGCCCGAGCGCAATAGGAGCGCGTGGGTCATGCCGGGAGGAATCTCTTCCACGTGATGGGTGACCAACACCATGGCGGGGACGGAGGGGTCGGCGGCCACGGCAGCCATTCGTGCAACCAGACGCTCACGGGCACCGAGGTCGAGGCCGGCCGCGGGTTCGTCGAGCACGAGCAACTCGGGCATAACCATCAAAGTGCGCGCGATCTGAATCTGTTGGCGCTCACCTTCGCTCATCACGCCGAACGAACGATCGGCAAGGTAGCCGAAACCAGCTGCGTCGAGGAGCGATTGCGCCCGGGCCTCGTCGTCGTCGGTGTAGTCGTGCCACCACGTCTCGAGGGCCGCGTGCTTGGCCGTCATAACTGCGTCACGACCACTCAACTCCGGTCGCAACATCTTGGCAAACGCCGCGCTTACGCAACCAATACGTGTACGCATCTTTCGCCAATCAACGCCCTGCCCCAAACGTCCCCCGAGGAGCGCGAACTCCCCGCTCGTTGGATGGAGGTAGCCAGTTATCAGCTGCACAAACGTGCTCTTGCCCGAGCCGTTCGGTCCGAGCACGACCCAGCGCTGACCCGACTCGATGCCCAGACTGATGTCTCGAAGCGCCCACGTTTCGAGTCCGTTAAAGGAAACGCCAAGTTCGGACATATCGACAAGTCGTTGCACGAAGGCGAAAGGTTAGAAGACAATCGCCATGCCGGTTTCGACGAGTCACCAGCGGCCGCTCTATCGTCAGCGTCGCATGTACGAATTCGATACAGATACCGCCGTCACAGCAACCGCGCCAGGCCGATACGTTGCCGATCTCACCGACCGCTGGAACATCGGCGCCAACCCGAATGGCGGCTATCTCCTCGCGACGGCTGGCCGAGCGATGTCGCTCACATCGACCGCGCACCCCGACCCATTGACGGTCACTGCTCATTACCTCCGACCGGGCGAAGCCGGGCCTGCCAAAATCGATGTCGACGTTGCTCGCACCGGCCGCAAGCTCACGACCCTTCGGTCGACGTTTTCGCAGGGCGGCAAAGCAAAGCTCGAGATCCTCGCTACGTTTGGCCTCCTCGCCAACGCAGAGGGTCCAACCGTAATTGCCAGACCGCGCCCTGACATTCCGCCACCGGAGAAATGCGTCCTTCGACCCCCATTCAACAGCGACGGGACAACGGTGTCGCAAATTGCGTATCGCACCGAAACTCGGCTCCATCCCGAGACCGGCTTTGTGACCGGTCAACCACGCGGAGACGCGACGATCAACGGTTGGATCCGCTTTGTCGACGGCCGACAACCCGACGTATTGTCCTTGCTTCTGTTCGCCGATGCGTTCCCCCCGGCCGTTTTCGAAGTGTTGGACGGCACCGGATGGGTCCCGACCATCGAATTAACGGTTCACATCCGCAAGACACCGGCGCCAGGCTGGCTTCAGGCGCGGATGAGCACGCGCTACCTCATCGACGGCTACTTCGAAGAAGACGGTGAGATTTGGGACTCCACCGGCACACTGGTGTGCCAGTCACGCCAACTGGGCATGATCTTCAGACCCTGAGCTCGAGCGCGTCGAGAAGTTTGTCGGCGTTGTTGAAGACCACGTCGTCGCACGGCAACCCGGTCGCAGCTTCGACATCGGCAATCGCCTGAGCAATCTGGTCATCAGCGAGATCCACACAGTTCAGAGCAATCCCGCGTACCTTCGCGGCAGGCATCCCAGTCCCCGCCGCGGCAACAGTCTCATAGAGTTGGACGACGTCAGGCAGGGGCGGAATCAGAAACGAATCGAGCCCATTGTCGAGATGCGATTTCCCAGCTTTATGTACAAGTATCAAATCTGTCGGCATCGACCCGCGAAGCAATGCAATCCAGGCCGTCGACCCGGGATGCAACGCCGAACCCTGGCCCTCGACCCACAGCACGTCGTTGTCGTAACCGTACTTTTCGCACAACATCTCGATCGACCCGCTCGCAAAATCCACTCGGACTGCATCGAGAGGCACCCCGTCCCCGGAGATGCAGATCCCGATCTGACCTGTGGCCAGAAACTTCGAGCGCACACCACGCGCACGAGCTCCGCGGTCCAACTCCAGCGACGCAGTCATCTTTCCAATCGCCATGTCAGTACCCACCGTAAGGATCCGTCGACATGGCAGGTCCTTGGCGAGCCCACGCCCACTTCGAAGTCCACTCGGCTCAAGTCGCACGTCCCAAATATGAGCACCCGGCTGGAGTGCCGCGACAAACTCGGGGATCTCCGCATAGCGGCCGTGCAAGCCGTTGACCAACGACATCCCCGCCTGCAAGGCAGAAACAATATGTGCACGAAAGATATCGGGAAGCACTCCGCCACTCGTGGCGACCGCGATCACCAGCGTGTCGGCACCGAGAGCCCGTGCTTCCGTTACCGAGCCAACAATGGGTGCATCAGTGTTGATACCAGTAAGTGCACGTAGATCCTGGCCAACTTCATCGGGGGCGACCACGCAGGTGATCTCGCAACCCGCGACACTCGGACCGTAGCGCAACAAACCGAAGCCCATCTTTCCGTTCCGCTGACGGACGTAGCCCTCCATCAACAACGCCAACTTTGACGACGACGTAATCACGTTGCCGCTCCTTTCCAAAGCGCACCAAGGCCGGGGCGATCATTGGGGAGGACTCGACCATCCACGAACCATGCCCCATCGAATGGATCATCCATAAGATTGAGATGACTGTCGAGATCGATCGCATCCATCAGACCACTGATTTGGGCGCCACCGCTGATGGCCAAGGATGATTCACCCATGCAACCGATCATGACCTGAAGTCCATGCGCGCGGGCCGTATGGACGATCCGCAACGCTTCGCGCAGTCCACCACATTTCATGAGTTTCAGATTGACGCCGTCGACCAGCGGGGCGAACCGGACCACATCAGCCGACGTCCGAATCGATTCATCGAGAAACAATGGCACCCTTGCAACCTCGCACACGGCCCCGAGCTCGGACTCCGAACCCTGGGCCAGCGGCTGCTCGACCATATCGACACCACGAGCCTCAAGCCACGGAATCATCACGCGGGCACCGGCCACCGACCAGCCACCGTTGGCATCGACGCGCCACATCGGCGAAGCACCAATCTCGGCGGCCGCCTCCTGCACGTAAACAAACATTGCCTGGTCGGATTCGATCCCCGCTGGTTGGCCGAGTTTCACCTTCAAGATCCGTGCGTTTGTCCGGTTCAAAATCTCCGGCACCTTTGCCGCAATCACCGCTTCGCTATCGATCCCGATCGTGACCGAAGTCGGCACCGTACGACTCCGATCGACACCGAACAGACGCCACACGGGAAGATTCGTACGCTTACCAAGCCAATCATGACAGGCGAGATCCAATGCGGCACGCGCTGCCGGACCCGCCTCGCCCACTATCGCCGCAATCTGATCGAACTCGTGTGGCGCCAACGTTGCGAGATCGTCCGCCCACGACCCGAGCAGCATCTCTGCTCGATCGGTCGAGTCGCCGGTCACATCGCTCGGGGCCATCTCACCCAGCCCGGTAATCCCGTCGTGTTCAACGCTCACCACGACGTTCACCGAACCCGTGATTGTCCCCCGGCTGATGGTAAGGGGGTGGCGTTTCGTGAGCGAGATTCGCTGCGTCGAAATTCTCATGGCCCAGTGACGATACGCGACGCCAACGCAGGTGCGCGACACTCGTTCGGTGCCAAATCCACGACTGAGACGACGGACCCGCGCTGTCGTCGTGGGCGCCGGAGCCGCCGGTTGCGTCGTGGCCGCCGTGCTCACGAAATCGGGTTTCGAGGTAACGCTCGTCGAGGGTGGCCCCGACCGAGATCCAACACACCCCACCGCGCCAGTGAACAGCGCCGACCTCTTCCGCGCGGCTACTGCGGTCCACCATGTGTCCGCCGTCCGAGCCTCGGCCGGCGACGGGGAGCCGTACCGGCCGTATCTGCGCGGCGTCGGTATCGGCGGCTCAGGTGCCATCAACGGACTGCTGTTGCACCGCGGCACACCCGAGGACTACGACCGCTGGGCCGACCTTGCGGGGTGTCGGGGTTGGGGAAGCGCAGACCTGTGGCCCCGCCTTCAGCGGCGCTACGACCGCGGTCGCATCCACTCGACCGTTGGACCAGTCGACGAGCTCGTGCAGGCGGCATTTCCTGTCGAGCCCGCCCGGTTCGCCATCGATCCCAACGGGCTGCGCGCCTGCAGCGCGGCAACCGATCTCCAGTTGGTCCGCGCTGCCGTGACCGTCCGGACCGACGCGGCGGTCCAGCACGTTCTTCTGTCCGCGGGCCAGTGCGTCGGTGTCGAACTTGCGTCGGGCGAAACCATCGACGCCGATCTCGTTGTCGTCAGTGCCGGGGCCATTCAGTCACCGCTTCTCCTGCGACGTTCAGGGATTGACCGGCCGGGCATCGGAGCGAACCTCCACGATCACCCAGCGATCAGTGTCGCGGTGCCCCTTCCCGAACCGACCCCACCAACTATTGCCCCAACGTCAGTCGTGAGTCACTTCGCCTCCGCGGGCCGTACCCCGCATGTGCAGGTGCTGCCCCTCAACCGAACCGGCCTCGACAACGATGCAAAACGGATCGGGGCTGTTCTCGTCGGCGTACTCGAACAGCATGGTCGCGGGAGCGTCCACACGACGATCGACGGCACCATCACCCTCGACTTCAACCAGACCACCGACGAACGTGATCGTGCGGGTCTGCGCATGGCCGTCGGCCTTGCCCACCGGGTGCTCGCCGGCGCCCGCGACGTTAACGCATCCGACCCTCCACCCGATCCGAACGAATCCGCCGCCGCGATCGATGCCTGGGTCACCACCCACCGAGGCGGCTATCTCCACGCAGCGGGGACGTGTCGAATGGGTTCACCCACCGAAGACCTCGCCGTCGTCGACAACAACTGCCAGGTGATCGGTATTTCCGGACTCTTTGTCGTCGACGCGTCGATCTTCCCGAGCCAACCCCGAGCGAATCCCTACCTGGCGACGTTGGCCGTCGCGGAACTCGCCTCCGAACGAATCGCTGCAATCGCATCGTCGGCGTCGTAACCGACCTCCCAGAGGCACAGGCCCTTTGGCGGGGCGATCGGCGACGACGCCGCCCGGTCACGCGCCCGAATAATCCCGAGGACATCACCGGCCGTCTTCTTGCCCCTCCCGATCTCAACCATCAACCCGACAATCGCCCGGACCATCTGCTGACAGAACGAACTCGCCTGCACCTCAAAACGCACAATCCCCGGATCGGTCTCGCCCAAGTCCAGCCAGAGCGCATCGGTCAAACGTCGCACCATCGACGCCGGCTCATCATCGGGCCCCAATTTCGGAACCCGGCAAAACGACGAAAAGTCATGCTCACCGATCAAGGGGTCGCACGCGAGACGCATGGCGGAAAGATCAAGTGGCTCACGAACGTGCCACACCGTGTGCGCACGAAAGGGGTCGGCGTCGGGAGCATTGCGAATCGCGTAGCGATAGCGACGCCAGCGAGCGCTGTGACGCGCGTCGAAACCGGGGGGAGCAATGTCGATCGAACGCACGACAATTTCGGGTTCAAGCATCTTGCCCAACGAACGTTGCAGCCGCTCAACGTTGAGCGTCGTGCTCGTCGGCACGTCGACGTGCAGCACCTGTCCGTAGGCATGCACACCCGCGTCGGTGCGACCTGACATCCCAAGCTGTGGTGTCGCCGTCAAATGAAGCGCTGTGGTAAGCGCGCGTAGAAGTTCTCCGCCCACCGTTCGCTGTCTTGGTTGCGGCGCCAGCCCATGAAAGTTCGTGCCCAGATACGAGATCAAGAAACGGAGGCGGATCGTCTCTCTCTGCTCCGAGGACGCGGGCGAAAGCGAAGGCCGTTCCACGGCCACCACGTTCAGTTGTTCCCCCTCGCTCATACCCAAACCCTAGCCACGTAAGCAGCAACGCTCTTGAACGCGAACATGCCCGGCCAAGGCAGCCGGGCAGGAAGGCGATTCGTTGACGAGCGTGAGCGCTCGGTGAAGAAGGTCAGACCAGTTCGATGCGAGCCATAGGCGCATTGTCGCCATGACGGTTTCCGAGCTTCAAGATCCGCGTGTAGCCGCCGTTTCGGGTGGTGTAGCGGGGACCGATCTCGGCGAACAGCTTCGACGCCATGTCCTTATCGCGAATAAACGCGACGACCTGGCGCTGATTGTGCACGCCACCCTTTTTCGCCTTCGTAATCATCTTCTCAGCAACCGGACGAAGAGCCTTCGCGCGGGCTTCGGTTGTGACGACGTATTCGGCGGCGATCAACGAGGCGACAAGGTTGCCAAGCATCGCTTTCTGGTGGGACGGGTCACTGCCGAGGCGGTGCCCTCTTCTAGGAGTAGCTGGCATAGGTGATCACCCTTTTGTGCGCAGCGATAGGCCGCGCTCGTCGAGTTTCTGGATAACTTCGTCGAGAGATTTCTGTCCGAAGTTCGTGATGGCAAGCAGGTCGTCTTCGCTCTGCTGAACGAGTTCCCCGATCGTGTTGACCTGGGCGCGCTTGAGACAATTGCGAGGACGCTCGGACAACTCGAGATCCTCAATTGCGAGATCGAGGTCAGGCGAACCCGAGCCCAGTGCGCTGGTCTCGCCAAGGGAAAGACCCTGCGGCGCTTCGCTCATGTCGGCAACAAGACCGAACAGCGTACGAAGGGTATCGCCGGCCGACGCGAGCGCGTCTTTCGGGCTGATCGATCCATCGGTTTCGACGTCAACGGTGAGCTTGTCGAAGTTCGTCGACTGCTCGACACGGGTCGGCTCGACGTTGAATGCGACACGACGAACCGGTGAGAAGATCGAGTCGATTGGGATAACCCCGATGACCGGCGACTTCTTGTTCCGGTCGGCCGAAACGTAGCCTCGTCCGCGTTCGATCGTGATGTCGACAGCAAGGCGGCCCTTCGCGTTGATCGTTGCGATAACGAGTTCCGGGTTCAAGATTTCGACACCGGTCGGAAGTGGAATGTCGGCAGCCGTCGCCGTAGCGGGGCCACGAACGTCGAGGCGCAGATGCATCGGCTCATCGTCTTCCATCGAAAGGACCAGATCCTTGAAGTTCAAGATGATATCGGTGACGTCCTCTTTCACTCCGGCGATCGTGGCGAACTCGTGGAGCGAGTCGTCGAAACGAACCTGGGTGACTGCAGCGCCGGGAATCGACGACAGCAGCGTTCGACGCAAAACAGCGCCGAGGGTATGCCCGAAGCCAGGCTCGAGCGGTGAAACGGTGAACCGTTGGCGGTTGCCTTCGGGTTCACCTGCAGCTTCAACTGATGGCCGTTGAATGATCAGCATATATAGCAGTCCTCAAGAAAAAGTTGGTGGCGGCTCCGCATCGAGCCATTTCATCAGTGTCAGGTCGCGAAGCGGGCCTGACCCCAAACAGTGTCAGGTCGCGAAGCGGGCCTGGCCTCAAACAGTGTCAGGTCGCGAAGCGGGCCTGATCCAGACAAAGTGCTTACTTGTTGTAAAGCTCGACGATGAGGGATTCACGGACCGGGATGTCGATCTGCTCACGCAGAGGAACATTGACCACGGTGACGGACTTTCCTTCGCTCGCCTTTTCAAGCCACGACGGGACCTGACGGTCGATCGTGTCGAGATTGTGCTGTACAACGATCAGCTCAGCGGCTTTAGGACGCAACGTAACAACGTCGCCCTTGCGCAGTTGGTAGCTCGGAATCGTGACTCGCTTGGCGTTCACATTCACGTGACCGTGACGGACCAACTGACGGGCCTGGGAACGACTCGAACCCCAACCGGCGCGAAACGCCGCATTGTCGAGACGCAACTCCAACATGCGCAACAGGTTTTCACCGGTTACACCCTGGGCGCGGTCGGCCGCTTCGAACATGTTTCGGAACTGCTTCTCCAGCACACCGTAGATACGCCGAGCCTTCTGCTTCTCTCGAAGTTGCAGCATGTATTCCGATTCACGGATACGGCCGCGGCCATGCTCCCCCGGGGGATAGGGCCGCTTCTCGATGGGACACTTGAGCGAATCGCACTTCGCGCCCTTGAGGAAAAGCTTCATTTTCTCGCGCCGACAGAGGCGGCAAACGGGACCTGTATAACGAGCCATGTGTAATCAGTCCTTCGTAGGCTCTAGACGCGGCGTCGCTTGGAGGGGCGACAGCCATTATGCGGAACGGGGGTGACGTCTTTGATTGCCGTGACTTCGAGGCCGACGTTTTGCAGCGAACGAATCGCGGTGTCGCGCCCCGAACCGGGACCCTTCACCATGACCTCAACGCGACGCAAGCCATGCTCCATCGCTCGCTTGGCGCACGCTTCTGCGGCCAATTGCGCGGCGAATGGCGTCGACTTACGACTGCCCTTGAATCCAACATTTCCTGACGAGGCCCAAGACAAGACGTTGCCTTCGGCGTCAGCGATCGAAACGATCGTGTTGTTGAACGAACTCTTGATATGCGCAACGCCACTAACGACGTTTTTCCGCTCGCGCTTACGGGGACGACGGCCGCCCGGCTTTGGTTTCGCCATGACTTACTTCCTCGGCGCCTTCTTCTTACCGGCCACTGTCTTCTTCGGCCCCTTACGAGTACGTGCATTGGTGTGCGTTCGCTGACCACGCACAGGCAGACCGCGACGGTGCCGGATGCCCTGATAGGAACTGATTTCCATCTTTCGCCGGATGTCTTGAGCGATATCGCGGCGAAGATCGCCCTCCACCTTCAGGTGCTGATCAATGTAGACACGGAGACGATTCACTTCGTCTTCGGTCAGATCACGCACCCGGGTGTCGCGGTCGATGCCGGTCGAATCCAGAATCTGCTGGCTGGTTGTACGACCGATGCCATAGATGTAGGTAAGGGAAATTTCCACGCGCTTTTCACGCGGGATGTCGACGCCAGAAAGACGTGCCATGTATCAGCCCTGCCGCTGTTTGTGTCGTGGATTGGTGCACAGAACCATGACGCGGCCGTGGCGGCGAATGACTTTGCACTTCTCACAGATGGCTTTGACGCTGGGACGGACTTTCATCTCGCGCCTCGGAATTGTGTGTTCACGATTGCTCGCTTACTTGTATCGGTAGGTGATCCGACCTCGGGCGAGGTCGTACGGGGTAAGTTCAACCTGGACTTTGTCGCCAGGCAGGATCCGGATGTAATGCATGCGCATCTTTCCGGAGATGTGGGCCAGCACCTTGTGGCCGTTTTCGAGTTCGACGCGAAACATCGCATTCGGGAGAGGCTCAATGACCACTCCTTCGAGCAAAATCGCATCTTCCTTCGGCTTCGGCAGGGGATCCTCCTTGGATCAGGGCTGGACGAACGCACTACTGCGAACGTGTTACGAACTCGGTACGGAGAACGAACGACGCGAACAACGCAGTCGAACGGGCACCGTGCGGCCAGGGGTTCCCGGGCCGAGGGACAACTATAGCGCGGAATTACCACACCGGATTCGAGCGAATTGGATCACTTTTCCTTGGAAGTTTCGTCGATTTGGCGGACACATTCGTCGAATACGGCATTCATCGATTGTGAACCGTCGACCGTGCATAGCAAACCGCGCGCCGAGTACCAATCAATCAATGGCTTCGTTTGCCGTTCATAGGCGTCGAGTCGAACCTTGATTGCGTCCTCGCTGTCGTCGGCTCGCTGAATAACTTCACCGCCACAGTGATCGCAGCGCCACTTGTGCGCCGGTGGGTTTTGCACGCTGTAGTTGTGACCGCACGCGCTGCACACCCGGCGGCTGGCCAGGCGACCGAGAACCAGCTCCGTATCCACCGCAAGGTCGATCACCAAGTCCAGAGCCAACGGTGACAACAACTTCGTCAGCGCCTCTGCTTGATGGGTCGTGCGGGGAAACCCGTCGAGGATAAACCCGCGGCTTCGAGCGTCGCGTTCGGACAGCCGTTCCGCAACGATCCCGATCACGACCTCATCGGGAACTAGACTCCCGCCGTCGACGAACGACGTCGCCATCTTCCCCATCGGCGTTCCGGCCTTCATCGCGGCACGGAACATGTCACCCGTCGAGATATGCGGAACCACGTAGTGGCGCGACAATTGAACGCATTGTGTTCCTTTGCCGGCTCCCTGCTTTCCGAGCAGGACCAAACGAGCTCCTCGCTGCACGAGAACTGTTTAGCTGTTGAGCTTCGCAGGTTTCAAAAACCCCGCGTAATTCTTGGTCGTCATCTGTGAATCGATCTGTTTCATGGTCTCCAGAGCGACGCTCACGGCGATCAGAATCGATGTTCCGGCAAAACCAAAGTTCGAGACGTTGAACAACAAGATCAGCAACGACGGCACCAACGCAATCAACGTGATGAACAGACCACCCGGAAGGGTGATTCGATTCATGACATAGCCGAGAAAGCGCTCGGTGGGAGCTCCCGGGCGAATCCCGGGGATAAAGCCACCCTGCTTGCGGATCTGATCGCTTTGCTGCTTTGGGTCAAAGCTGATCGCGGCGTAGAAATAGGCGAAGAACATAATGAGAGCGCCGAACACCAAGATGTAGAACAGGCTGTCGCCTCGGACCAGGTTCGCGTTCACGAAACGCTGAACCGACGTCGGGAAGACGCTTTGCAAGAGCACCGGGAAGTAGAGCACAGAGCTGGCGAAGATGATCGGCACAACCCCGGACTGGTTCACCTTCATCGGAATGTAGGTGTTCTGGCCACCCATCATCCGGTTCCCGACCACGCGTTTGGGAAACTGGACGGGTATTCGCCGTTGACCGTTATCGACGATGATGATCGCCACGATCATGGCAAACACGCCAAGCAACACAAATAGGAACGTGATCCATCCTCGTGACACGCGGATTCGAGAGAACTCAGCTGGGAGCCGGCTCACCACGTTGGTGAAGATCAGCAAAGACATACCGTTGCCGATTCCTCGTTGGGAGATCATCTCGCCCATCCACATCACGAGCGCGGTTCCGGCGACAATTGCCAGAATTCCGAGCGAAACGCGCGGAAAGTTCCAACGACCACCTGGGTACAGATTGGTCCCTGAGTCCTGGCCGCCAATGATGCCGTTGTGGAATTGGAACATGTAGCCGGTGCCCTGGATCAGCGCGAGAAACACGGCCAGATACCGGGTCCACTGCGTAATCTTCTTCTGGCCCATCGCGCCGTCCTTCGACCACTGCTCCAACCTCGGTATCACCACGGTGAGCAACTGCATGATGATCGATGCCGTGATGTACGGCATGATCCCCAAGACGAAGATCGCGAAGTTGGTGAGCGCCCCGCCCGAAAACAGGTTCAGGAATCCAACCACGCCATCGCCCGACGCCGACTGCTGCAACGCCTTCAACTGCTCCACGTCGATGCCCGGAACCGGGATATGAGTCCCGAGTCGGTACAACCCGATCATGAACAACGTGAAAAGGACCTTGTTGCGAAGCTCGGGGAGTTTGAAAAGGTTCTTCAGAGTCGACACGATGTTTCCTTCAGACGTTTCCTACAGCGATTCCAACGGACGCAAAACCAAACCGACTAACTCAAATCTGCCCCCTGAGAAACAGCAACGCCGGGATGAGGAGTTCCGAAGAATCCTCATTGCCGGCGTCGACTGCACAGAAGTTCGCAAGGTTTGAGATCAGCGGTTGACGAACTGATTCCCCTGCGCAGCAGGACGAACGCCGAACGGCGGGGGAAGGATCTCCACGGTACCGCCAGCAGCCGTGATTGCCGCGGACGCTGATGCGGAGAACCCATGAGCCTTCACGTGAGCAGCACCGGTGATCTCCCCGCGGCCCAGGACCTTCACGAGCACATGCTTGTGAATCAAACCATGCTCACGCAACGATTCGGGCGTGATGTCGGTGATGCCACCGTCGATCATGGCCTGCACGTTGTTTAGGTTTACCGGGAAGTACTCCACCCGGAACGGGTTTGTGAAACCACGGAGCTTCGGGGTACGACGGTACAGAGGGGTCTGACCACCTTCGAAACCCGGTTTGATGTTTCGACGTGCCTTTTGGCCCTTGTCGCCACGGCCGGCAGTCTTGCCGCCCTTGCCGCCGGTACCACGAGCAACACGCTTGCGGCCTTTGGATGAACCCGGTGCGGGGACCAGGTCATGAATCTTGATTGCCATGTTTCTACTTCTCCTCGACCCGAATCAGGTGCGGAACTCGAGCAATCATGCCGCGGATCTCGGGGCGATCCGGAAGCGTATTGGAATTGCCGATTCGGCCCAGACCCAACGCCCGTAGCGTGCCACGGTGCTTGGGAATGGTGCCGATCCCAGATTTGATCTGCGTGACGGTAATGGTTTTCTCAGTCATCGGAAACGGTCCTATGCATTCTCGGCAGCAAGCTTGGAGAGCCGCTGCGACTCGCGATATGCACGCAACACACCGACCGGAGTGACCTCTTCGGCAGACAATCCACGGGCGGCCGCAATCTGATCAGGGCTGCGCAGACTTTTCAGTCCTTGGATCGTGGCCTGCGCCACGTTGATGCCATTGGACGAGCCGAGCGATTTGGCCAAGCAGTCGTGGACACCGGCCGCCTCAAGGATGACGCGGGCCGCACCGCCAGCAATGACGCCTGTACCGGGAGCTGCTGGCTTCAACATCACTCGACCAGCACCCTTCTCGCCAATGATCGGGTGGGTAATCGTCGATCCGGCCAACGGTACGGCGAACATCTCGCGCTTGGCTTCTTCGACGCCTTTGGCAATGGCCGCAGGAACCTCTTTTGCCTTGCCGTAGCCCAGGCCGACACGACCCTTGCCGTCGCCAACGACCACAAGCGCGGTGAAGCTGAAGCGACGACCGCCCTTCACGACTTTGGCTACACGGTTGATATGGATAACCCGCTCTTCGAGATTGGGATCACCCGTGCGGTTCGTTTGCTCGCCGCGGTTGTTATCGCGTTCACCAGCCATGATCAGAACTCCAACCCTGCCGCGCGTGCGGCCTCAGCGACCGCAGCAATGCGGCCGTGGTAGATGTAGCCACCGCGGTCAAAGACAACCTTGCTGACACCAGCGGACTTCGCCCGCTCCGCGACAAGCGCTCCGATTTTCGACGATGCATCCACGTTGCCCGTCGCGCCAGCCTTCGCTGCCGCCTCGTGCGTGGAGGCCGCGGCAAGCGTGCGGCCAGTTGTGTCGTCGATCACCTGAGCAACGATGTGCTTGTTCGAACGAAACACCGCAAGACGGGGACGTTCGGTTGTACCGCGAACTCGTTTCCGAGCCCGGGCATGACGGCGGACACGCGCCTCTTGCTTCTTCTGCGCTGCACTTGGCATTTGCGTTCCTCCTACTTCTTCGCGGCCTTGCCAGCCTTGCGGCGGACAATCTCGCCGGCGTACCGGACACCCTTGCCTTTGTACGGCTCAGGCTTGCGGATCTTGCGGATGTTGGCGGCCACCTGGCCGACAGACTCTTTGTCGATCCCCTTCACAATGATGCGAGTGGGGGTCGGCACCTCGAATTCGATGCCTTCGGGTGCTTCGACGTACACCGGATGGCTAAAGCCCAATGCGAGCTCCAGCTTCTTCGGTGACTGAGCCGTGGCGCGATAACCAACGCCTTGGATCTCAAGTTCTTTTGTGAAGCCCATCGACACACCAGTCACCATGTTGGCAACGAGCGAACGAGTCAGACCGTGCAGGGCCTTCGACATGCGCTCTTCGTTCGGACGTTCGACGACGAGCGTCGAGCCTTCCTCACGGATGATGATGCCTCCGGGGACCTGACGAGCCAGAACGCCCTTGGCGCCCTTGATCGAAATCTGGTCGTCCACGATGCTGATCGTCACACCGGAAGGCACGCTGATCGGTGATTTTCCAATACGAGACATCTAGATCACCACACGTAACAGAGCACTTCGCCACCAACACGTCGCTGGCGAGCCTCTTTGTCGGTCAGGAGACCCTGACTGGTGGACAGCACCGCAACACCCATGCCACCAAGAACGCGTGGCAATCGATCGGCCTGTGTGTATACCCGAAGACCGGGCTTGGACACTCGCTGAATACCACTGATGGTACGACGGCGACTGTCGGAATACTTCAACGTGACTTCGAGCGTCGAACCGGGCTTGGCTTCGTTGGTCTTGACGTCGTAGGACGCCACATAACCTTCTTTGACAAGGATCTTCGCAAGCGAAATCTTGAGCTTTGAACTGGGCATCTTCACCGTGTCATGCATGGCTGTGTTCGCGTTGCGAATACGGGTCAACATGTCGGCAATGGGGTCGGTCATAGTCATGACGGGCTCCTCACCAACTGGCCTTGGTCACGCCGGGAACTTCCCCTGCGTGAACCATCTCTCGCAAACAAACACGACACAAGCCGAACTTCCGGTACACCGAGCGCGGACGTCCGCACCTCTGGCATCGGGTGTAGGCCCGAACCTTGAATTTCGGCTTACGGTTGGCTTTTTCTTTCAGCGCAGTCTTCGCCATGATCAGTTCTGCTGCCCTTCACGCTTGAATGGGAATCCGAAGGCATCGAGCAGTGCCCGACCTTCGGCGTTGGTGCGAGCCGAGGTAACGATGTTGATGTCGAAACCACGAGGCGCGTCGATCTTGTCGTATTCGATCTCCGCGAAAATCAACTGCTCGGTTACCCCGAAGCTGTAGTTGCCGTGGCCATCGAATTTTCGGGGGTCGAGTCCGCGGAAATCGCGGATACGAGGAATGGAAACACTGATCAGACGATCAAAGAACTCCCACATGCGATCGTTTCGAAGAGTGACCTTCGCCCCGATCTTTTGTCCTTCACGCAGCTTGAAACCAGCAATTGATTTCCGGGCCGCAATGACCTGGGGCTTTTGGCCCGTGATGCGCTGAAGGTCGTGAATCGCACCTTCAAGCAGCGAAGGCTGCACCGTTGCGCGACCCACACCGGCGTTCAACACAATCTTTTCGAGACGTGGAACTTCCATGATGTTGGCGAGACCGAGTGAGGCCTGCAGCTGAGCGCGGATCTCGTTGTTGTACTTCTCGCGAAGGCGCGGCGTTGTTTTCGTGTCCGTGCTCACAGCGTGGCTCCCTTACCCTTGCCGCGTGCAATACGAGTCTTCGTACCGTCTGGCGCAACCTTGTAGCCGACTCGAACCGGTTGTCCGCTCGGACCGACAATTCCGACATTGGAAACGTTGATCGGCACCTCGATCGATTTGATCGAACCCGTTTCCCCGGCTGCCTTGGGCTTGGCGTGTCGAAGGGAAATGTTGATCCCCTCCACAACGACCGTGTTGTCCAGTGGCTGCGCCGACAACACAATGCCCGTCTTGCCTTTGTCTTTTCCGGAGCGCACCATCACGGTGTCGCCCTTTTTAATTTTCATTCCGGCCATCTCAGATCACCTCTGGTGCCAGCGAAACAATTCGCATGAACTTCTTGTCACGAAGCTCGCGACCAACTGGACCGAAGATCCGGGTCCCACGTGGTTCGAGCTTGTCGTTGATGATCACGGCTGCGTTCTCATCGAATCGAATGTAGCTACCGTCCTTGCGGCGGCGTTCCTTACGTGTACGTACTACTACGCAGCGAACGACCTCGCCCTTCTTAACGGTGCCACCGGGGATGGCATCCTTTACGGTCGCAATGAAGACGTCGCCGATCGAGGCATACCGGCGACGAGTGCCACCGAGAACCTTGATAACGAGAACTTCTTTGGCGCCGGTGTTGTCGGCCACGCGAAGTCGGGACTCCTGCTGAATCATCGCGCACGCTCCAGGACCGTCACGAGGCGCCAGCGCTTCGTCTTCGACAGCGGACGGGTCTCTTGTACCTGAACGCGATCGCCAACTTTTGCGTCGTTGGACTCGTCGTGCACGTGCAGCTTTTGCGAACGCTGAATCGTCTTCGAGTACTTGTCGTGACGGACTCGCTCGACCACCGTAACGACGATGGTTTTGTTCATCTTGGCGCTCGAAACAATGCCCTCGCGGACCTTGCGTTCATTGGGACGCTCTACCGCACCCGCCTCGGCGGAATCGGTGGTGGTGTTGTTCTCACTCATCGTTTCGTCTCTCTCTGCGCTCACTTCGCCATTGCTTCAGCAGCAGCGATTTCTCGCGTCCGAAGCAGCATGTTGATACGAGCAACGTCTTTCTTCAGCGTGGCAATGCGAGCATTGTTCTCAAGCTGGCCGGTAGCCAACTGAAAGCGGAGGTTGAACAACTCCTCCTTGGTCTCGCCAAGCTTGGTTACGAGCTCCGCAACGCCAAGGTCTTCAAACTGTTTGATTCGCTTTGACATCAGAGACTCTCCTTGCGAGTCACGAACTTGGCTTCAATCGGAAGCTTCTGAATCGCCAACTCCATTGCCTCACGCGCGAGTTCCTCCGGAACGCCGCTCATCTCGAACATGATTCGACCTGGCTTCACAACGGCGACCCAACGCTCCGGGTTGCCTTTTCCAGAACCCATGCGGGTTTCGGCTGGCTTTTCGGTCACCGGCTTGTCGGGAAAGATCTTGATTTCGATCTTTCCGCCACGCTTGACCCGACGGGTCATGGCAATACGGGCCGCCTCGATTTGACGCGCAGTGATCCAGCCTGGCTCCATTGCCTTAATGCCGTACTCACCTTTGTCGAGCTCGAAGCCACCCTTGGCAACACCGGTCAAGCGGCCTCGCTGTTGTTTGCGGTGCTTTACGCGACGGGGCATCAACATGGCTTACTCATCTCCCGTGCGGAAGTGGGGGGTGTCAGAGCCACCGCGTGCGCGACGCTCCATGTCCTCGGCCTCATTCAGACGGCGTTCGAGGTCCGGATCGGCTTCGCCCAGCAACGGAGCCGCTGCGGCGGGATCGACCGCGTCGACCGCAACCTCCTCCACGCCTTCGGTCTCCTTACGCTTGCCGCCACCTGCGCTGATCATGCGGCGCGGCTTCGGCACACCGGCAGTCTCGCCAACGGCCATAGCCGCTTCACGAACTGCCTTGTCATCGTTGGAGGTCTTGTAGGGCAAAATGTCGCCCTTGTAGATCCATACCTTGACGCCAATGCGACCGTAGGTCGTCTTCGCCTCGCGGAAGCCGTAGTCAATGTCGGCACGCAGGGTGTGCAACGGCACGCGGCCCTCGCGGTACCACTCGCTGCGGCTCATTTCTGCGCCACCCAAGCGTCCGGAACATTGCACCCGGATACCGAGAGCGCCAGCCTTTTGAGCTGTCTGCACCGCACGCTTCATGGCACGACGAAAGCTCACACGACCGGCAAGCTGATCGCCGACGCCCTGCGCAATGAGTGCCGCATCGAGTTCAGGTTGTTTGATCTCAACGATGTTTAGCTGGACCTTCGGATTGCCCGTGATCTTCTGCAGGCCTGCAGTGAGGCGCTGGCTTTCGGCACCTTTGCGACCGATCACGATGCCCGGACGAGCGGTGTGGACGTCGACGCGAAGACGATCGCGTGTGCGCTCGATCTCCACGCGGCTGACCGCAGCGCGTTCCAGTTGGACCATCAGGTAGTCGCGGATCTTGTGATCCTCGATCAAATAGGTGGTGTATTCCTTGTCGCTGAACCAGCGGGATTTCCAGTCGGTCGTGATACCGAGTCGGAAGCCGTAAGGATTGACTTTCTGTCCCATAAGTACGCCTAGCTATCCGTTCTCAGGAGTTCTTCGTGCTTGTGTCGACCCAGGTCCCGTCAAGGATCTGCTGTGCTTGGGTTCGCCATTCCGAAATTTGTTCGGCGCTTGCCCGGACCTTCTCATCGAGAGCAGCGACATCGTCGTCGGACAACTCAGAAATTTGTTTGAAGGTAGTAATACCGGCGGCGTTGAGCTCCTCGTGGAGCTTCGGTCCGATGCCGATGATCTGGTTGAGTGGATCACCGTTGGTCGTTGCCTCGGCAGTGTCTGTCGCATCCGTTGTCGTATCCGTTGTCTCGTCCGTTGTCGTATCCGTTGGCTCGTCCGTTGTCGCGTCCGTTGTCGCGTCAGAGACGAGCGACTGGATTGGAGTAACGGCTGTCTCCGTGACATCTGCCGGCATCGTCGGCATTGTCGCCACGGACGGCGCGGTCGCGCCCGCCACGACTTCTTCGATACCGGTCTCGACACGACGTGACTCGGTGACTGACTGTTCGGCTGACGCCCGGCTCGCTGCAGTACGACGAGCGCGATTCTCGGCGGTCGACGCGGATGCGGAACGAACCCGTGAGAGGAGCGACTCGGGCATGCGGCTGACCACGACGGTGATGTGTGCGGTGCGCTTGTTGATGCGACCGGTGCGTCCTCGAGCTCGGGGGCGGAAACGCTTGATCGTAGGCCCTTCATCGGCGAAGCACGCCGAGATGTAGAGCTCCTCAGCCGGGATATCGTCGTTGTGAACGGCGTTGGCCACGGCAGACTTCAACACCTTGGCGATGTCGATGGCCGCGTCGCGAGGGCAGAAGCGAAGGATGTCGACAGCGTCGACGACCGTCTGGCCGCGCACGAGATCAAGGACTTCCCGGATTTTGTATGCGGACATACGAAGGTAGTTGCCTTCAGCCCGAACACTCTGGCCCGACGGCCCCCGTTGCCCGGTCTTTGCAGCCCGAACGGGAGATTCGTTTGTCTTAACTCCAGAACCTTTTGCCATGGCTAGCGCTTTCCTGACCGCTCTTGGCCAGCGTGGAATTTGAACGTACGGGTGAGTGCGAACTCGCCCAACTTGTGTCCGACCATCGACTCGGTGATATACACCGGGACGTGCTTGCGGCCATCGTGAACCGCAATGGTGTGACCCACCATGTCGGGAATGATCGTCGAACGACGTGACCAGGTCTTGATGACCTTTTTGTCGTTCGCGGCGTTGAGTACGTCGACCTTCTTCAGAAGATGGTCATCGACGAACGGGCCTTTTTTCAGGCTGCGAGGCATATCGTTCCTACTTCCCTAACCCTGTCGAGATCATCGGCGTGTGGTGCGCGTACGGCGCCGACGGACGATGAGTTTCTGCGATTCTTTGTTCTTGCTGCGGGTACGGCCTTCTGGCTTGCCCCATGGCGACACCGGGTGACGACCACCTGAGGTCTTGCCCTCGCCACCACCGTGTGGGTGGTCGACCGGGTTCATTGCCACACCACGGGTCTGCGGGCGCTTGCCCTTCCAGCGCGAACGGCCGGCCTTCCCGATGGAGATCAATTCGTGTTCGGAGTTGCCGACCTCGCCGATCGTGGCGCGACAGTCGATGGGAACTCGACGCATTTCCGAACTCGGCAGACGAAGGGTGGCGAAATCGCCTTCCTTCGCAACGAGTTGGATGCTCATTCCGGCGCTGCGGCCTATCTTGCCGCCGCCACCAGGCTTGAGTTCAACGTTGTGCACCGTCGTACCGACGGGAACGTAGCGAAGCGCCATTGCGTTGCCGACCTTGATGTCTGATCCCTGACCGGACACGACGGTGTCGCCAACGCTCAAGCGGGCCGGGGCCAAGATGTAGCGCTTCTCACCGTCGACGTAGTGCAACAGTGCAATACGACAGGTGCGGTTCGGGTCGTATTCAATGGTGGCGACCTTGGCCGGGACGCCGTCTTTGTTGCGCTTGAAATCGATGATTCGGTACTGGCGCTTGTGTCCGCCACCGCGGTGACGAGCGGTCTTGCGTCCGTAGCTGTTGCGGCCACCGGACTTGTGGAGCGGCGAGAGAAGCGACTTCTCCGGACGATCCGTGGTGAGTTCGGCGAAGTCGTGGCTCGACTGGAAGCGACGACCGGCGCTGGTTGGTTTGCGCTTACGGATACCCATGATCAGGCCTCAAACAACGGGATTCGATCGTCGCCCTTGAGGGTGACGATGGCTCGCTTCTGATCCGTCTTCGACGCAGTGATTCCATTGCGACGATTTCGGACGGTCTTGCCAGAACGGTTGAGCGTGTTGACGCTCTTTACTTTCACATTGAAGATCGACTCCACCGCATGGCGGATCTCGATCTTGTTTGCGTCGGGCGCCACCACGAAGGTGTACACGCCGTTGTCGATCAGGCCGTAGCTCTTTTCGCTGACGACTGGTCGGACGATGATGTCGCGTGGATCTTTCACTGACCCTCTCCCTTCGCTCCCGGCACGGTGGCCGTGGTGAAGACGATGACGTCGTTGCACAAGACGTCGTACGCGTTGAGCTCAGCGGCTTCGATCAGCTGGACCTGCGCTACGTTGCCGAAGCTCCGAGCTGCAGTAATGTCAGCTTCGTTGGAAGCGTCGAGAACCACGAGGACACGCCCCTCGAGGCCGAGTACGTCGATCGCCTTTACGGCATCTTTGGTCTTTGGACCAGCGAAGCTCCATGCGTCGAGAACAACAACCTTTTCGTCGGTGGCACGATCGGACAGCGCGGAACGAAGCGCCAGGTTGATCATCTTCTTCGGGGTCTTCTGTGCATAGCTACGGGGCTTCGGTGCGTGGGACACGCCACCGCCGACCCACTGTGGGGCACGCATCGAACCCTGACGTGAGGTACCACCACCCTTTTGGCGGCGGCTCTTCTTCGACGTCCGAGCGACTTCGGATCGGGTTTTCGTGCTCTGCGTGCCGGCCCGGCGGGCAGCCAACTGTGCAACGACGACCTGGTGCATGACCGGCATGTTCGGATCGATCCCGAACCAGTGCGGGTCAAGTTCAAGCGTGCCCGCCGAAGCGCCCGCAAGAGTACGAATGACGACGGACGGCATTAGTTGCCACCTTTCGCAGCTGCGCTGATGATGACCGTGCCACCCTTGGGGCCCGGGACGGCACCACGAACCAAGATGACCTGCTGTTCCGGGTCGGACTTCACAACCACCAAGTTCTGTGTCGTCACCTGGTCTCCACCCATGCGTCCCGCCATCTTGAGGCCCTTGAACACTCGACCCGGAGTGGCGCAGGCGCCGATCGACCCGGGGGTGCGGTGGGTTCGGTGCGAACCGTGCGAGGCAGGAAGACCACTGAAGTTGTGGCGCTTCATAACACCGGCGAAGCCCTTGCCGCGAGAAACGGCGGACACATCGACGAGTTCACCGGCAACGAGGATCTCGGCACCGATCTCTTGACCGACCGTCCAGGCGCCAGCGTCGTCAACGCGGAACTCCAACAGTTCTTTTCCGGGGGCGACCCCGGCCTTCGCAAAGTGCCCGGACTCGGGCTTGTTTACGCGGTTCGCTTTGACCTGGCCAAAGGTGATCTGAATCGCGGCGTAACCGTCGCGTTCGGGGGTCTTCACCTGTACGACCCGGGCCGGCGAAACCTTGACGACGGTCACCGGGACGACGTTGTTCTGGTCATCCCAGAGCTGCGTCATGCCGAGCTTCTCGCCGACTATCGATTTTCTGGCCATGTTGTTCTCGAGTTCTCGTTGATCTCGTAGGAGCAATCGCTATGCGTGTGTGAAGTGTGAGTGGGAGGATCCCTCACACGCAGACGCTCCGAACGGCTAAGAATCGCCGTACGGAGCGCACGTTTGGGTTTTGCCACCGGGTTCCCACGAAAACTGGGCACCGGCGGACGCAGACTTTGGTTGTGAACACGGTCCGAAGATCGTTCCACGGTGTCCCGATTTCTCGGGGCTTGAAGAAGTTAGCAGATTCTCGAAGGGGTTCAGAACACTCGCCGGGCCGGGTCGCCACCGAAACGACGACCGCCGCCTTACGGCGAGTGGACGAAGAGTGGACGAAGAGTCGTTCGCCGAGCGACGGGTCGTCCGATCTTGCGGCGGAGAAGGTTTGCGGAAAACGGAGAGTGTCTGCGGAAACAAGGAACGGGCCCGCCAGCGGCGAGCCCGTTCTATCGTACTTCGTAACCGCCGAAATGGAACTAGGCGGTTTGGATCTTGATCTCGATGTCGACGCCCGCCGGAAGCTCGAGCCGCTGCAGCGAATCGACAGTCTTCGGTGATGGTTCGAGGATATCGAGCAGACGCTTGTGCACCTTCATCTGGAAGTGCTCCCGGCTGTCCTTGTCTTTGTGTGGTCCACGGACAACGGTGTAGACGTGGCGCTCCGTCGGCAACGGCACCGGGCCGCGGACCTTGGCGCTGGTACGGATGACGGTTTCGACGATCTTCTTCGTGGACTGATCGATGATCTCATGATCGTATGCCTTGAGGCGGATCCGGATTTTCTGTTGGCTTGCCATGTTTTTACCTTTATTCGCTCTCGCTACAGATCACTTGAGGATCTTGACGACGCGGCCGGCGCCCACGGTACGACCACCCTCACGGATAGCAAACTTCAAACCCTCTTCCATCGCAATCGTCTTACCCAACTCAACAACAACACTAATATTATCACCCGGCATCACCATCTCCG
>JANOYY010000033.1:0-46577 GCA_031429095.1 Acidimicrobiia bacterium
TCTCGGATCATGACCGCTCGACGATTCCGGACCGGTATCTGCGATGTCGGTGTACCGACATCGAACGGTGTGCCGTTTGCACTCAACCACACACTCGTCGTGACACAATCACACAACAACATGTCGCGGGTGAACGACGACAGGCGAACCATCTGCGACGTATGCGCAATACCCGATTTCGCATCAACCATCACCGTCACATGCCGACGTTCACCACCAACCACCCGGCGGCCCTCATTGGCGAGTGATTCGAACGCAATATCGATGAGTGCATCATGGCGACGCTGAGCCGGCGTCCGACTATCGCCCTCACCCGGTTTGGGCATCGCCGACTCCAACGCCTTCGACAGAGCTTCACCACCCAACGGATCCAACAGGCCGTTGAGGATCCACATCCCATTCGATGTTGGTGACAGCTGTACCCGACGGGCGTCGTCTTGTTCTTTGCCATCCGTTGGATCGCCGAGTGCATCGTCGCAATACGACACCCACACCGCGACCGCCTGACGAAACTTCATCAGCGTCAACGTTTTCGCATGGCCCAGCAACAGTTCCGCGTCACGCTGCAGATACGCCAATCGGCGCCTGTTCAACACGTTCGCAATCACACCAATATGGGTGACACCGATCGTTCCCGCCGCCGCCGCTTGCGCCCAACAAGGGAACTCCGCCAAAACCTTCGCATGGCCGACACGTGCTTCGCCTTCCGTCGGACGAGCATGCGTGTTAGCTGCCAACCAGTCCGACACATTCCGAAAACCCTCATCTCGAACCACCGGCGATTGTGCGAACTCGGAGACGGTATGGGTACACAACAAATCTGCCTGATCCGCCAACGCACGAGCAGCCTTCACAATCGCCGCATCCACGGGCACGCCTGCGCCCAGGCAACTGGTGGCTGATGCCAACGCCGACGCTGCCGTCGCAATGTGGTGGTTGAAGGAGGATTCCACGTACTCACCCTACAACACGACACGAACGTATGTTCGTGAAGGTCGTTGAAAAGGCCGCTTCGCCCGTCGGTTTCCGACAATCATTCACCGGAGTTCAGCGGCCGCATCTCCCGTTCAGTTCAGCGGCGACGATGAGCGACGGCTCACCGAGACGTCAGGACTTCGCCGGCAAACATGGCCGCCGCCCGGCCTCCGAGCGAACCCGCGGGGACGCCCATCGGGCGAACGCACTGGGCCGTTCCCCAGGCGGGGTTGTGTCAGTTTGAATAATCCGCGAAACGGATGACGCCTGAACAGCGGCACACATCGCGAAACGGGCCGCAAAGCCCGAACGAACTTTGGACGCCGCTAGACGCTGAACGACATCCAATTGTTGGGTACCGGAACTATGTAGGCGTTGTCAATTGCCCCGACGACAATTCGTTGAGCGTCGAACACATCGTGTTCCGGAAGCAGAAGCACGAGCCGAGCGGTTGGGTCAATACGTGCACGTATTGTTGCGGCATCGATCGCTGCGTCGAGATCCAAGCCGACCGAGCAGGCCACCACCACCGCGTCGCCGTGCAGCAGTGCAGGATCGAGTTGCTTCAGGGTTGCGGGGCGAACCGAGTCGACGAAATGCAACGGCTCGTTTACCCCGGCGAGTTCGGGGTGCGAGCGTGTAATGCAACGCAGCCACCGCTCGCGGGCCAATTGATTGGCGGGGTGTGTGCCGGCATCGTGGCGACGCCGCGAAACGACTGATTCGACGGCGTTCTTCAGCGAGGCGGCAATGTCGCGATCGTGGCCCAGCATCGCGTTGGCCAGCCGGTCGTGTCGGCCCACGCCGACCTCGAGGCTCATCGTTCCCGTGTCGTCGGTCGTTACCCTGCCGACTTCCAAGCCCAATACTTCGGCCCGGACAGTACCGTGGTCGACCACGACTTCGGCTCCGGCGTCTGTAATAAGCGCGCTGAATAATCGGAGCTGTTCCTCTGAGACGGGTGTCGCCGCATCGGTGCCCGCTACGGCTGCTACGGCTGCTACGGCCGCTACGACGTTACGTCCAACAATTTGCCACAGTTTCGGTGGATTGCTCAGGCACGCCGCTTTTGCCACGTCCGTTGGCGCAACCTGGTCGAGCAGAACGTGAAGTGTACGGAGATTTTGTCGATGCGCCCAGACAACGGCACCACCGAGCCACCCGCGAGGGTTCCGATCAAGCGTCGCTTCGGGCATGTCGTCGATATGAACCTCGGTTGTTGCTCGAGCGGCCACGAGAACCCACCCGGTCGATGAGGCGGCATCGATCAGGCCTGCACCGGCTTGAAACGCCGCCGGTTCGAGAACGCCATCACGGGCCGAGCCGCCAGATTCCCCTGACGCGGCCCGCCGCCAGTCCAGAGCCTCATCCTCGGGAAAACCGTTGGTGACGAGCGCTCGCAGCTTGGCGGCGAGAAGTAATGCACGCTGTTCGGGATTCACCCGTTCAGCCTTTCAGAATTGTGAGAAGCGCCAGTGAGCGAAACGCTCATGCCTTCTTTTCGCGGGTTCCGTATCGCTTGTTGAAGCGATCGACACGTCCGCCGGCATCGACAAGCTTCTGCTTGCCGGTATAGAACGGGTGACACTCGCTGCAGAGTTCGACGACGAGCGTCGGAGCCGTGGACTTGGTGGTGAAGGTGTTTCCGCACGAGCAGCGCACCGTGCAGTCTTCGTAGCGGGGGTGGATCCCTGCCTTCATGATGTACTCCTTGGGTTGGCGGCTACCGATTCCGACCGGTAACGAGAGACGAACGAGATTAGTCGACGTTTACGTCGACGGAATCCACCTAGCTGACGGCGGGTGCTTTGGCGATCTCAGAGAGGAACTCCGCATTGGTCCGAGTGGTCTTGATCCGGTCCATCAACAGTTCCAGGGCCTTGGCGGCCGTGCCGTCTTCAGCCAATCCGTTGAGAACACGCCGAAGCTTCCAGATCGTTTCCAGCTCAATTTTGTCGAAGAGCAGTTCTTCATGACGAGTCGACGACTCGTTGACGTTGATCGCAGGGTAGATGCGCTTCTCGGCCAGACGACGGTCGAGACGAAGCTCCATATTGCCCGTACCCTTGAATTCTTCGAAGATGACCGTATCCATGGTGGATCCGGTTTCCACGAGTGCAGTTGCCAGAATCGTGAGCGAGCCGCCTTCTTCAACATTGCGGGCCGCGCCGAAGAACTTCTTTGGCGGATACAAAGCGCCCGTATCGATACCACCGGACATGATTCGTCCCGTCGCCGGTGCCGCCAAGTTGTAGGCACGGGCCAGACGGGTGATGCCATCGAGGATGATCACGACGTCGCGACCTTCCTCCACGAGGCGCTTTGCACGCTCCAACGCAAGTTCGGCAACCATCGTGTGTTCGTCGCTCGGCTTATCGAACGTGGAGGCAACAACCTCACCTTTGACATGGCGTCGCATGTCGGTGACTTCCTCGGGGCGTTCGTCGATCAACAACACCATGAGATGCACTCCCGGATTGTTGGTTTCGATCGACGCTGCGATCTGCTTCATGACCGTGGTTTTGCCGGCCTTGGGGGGCGACACAATAAGGCCACGCTGGCCCTTCCCGATCGGTGCAACCAGATCGATGATGCGACTCACCATGTTGCCCGACTGACCCGGCTCCTCGAGACGCAGTTTGACGTCGGGGAACAGCGGGGTGAGGTCTTCGAACTTCGGACGCAGACAGGCGACTTCGGGATTGTGGCCGTTTACGGTGTCGACGTGAACGATCGCTGGGAACTTCTCCTGAGCAGTCGCGGGACGGTGGCGTCCAAGAACGCGATCGCCTCGACGCAGGCCGAGTTGCTTCACTCGGTTGACCGGCACGTACACGTCATCAGGCGACGGAAGGTAGCCCTTGGCACGGATGTAGCCGTAGCCCTGATCGGCAAGATCGAGAAAGCCCTCGATTTCGATCAGTTCGCCGGTGTAGTTCTCGCTCAAACGGTCAGCAACGGCGTCTTGGCCGACGGTGACCTGGCGATCGCGGTCTCGACCCCGACGGCGACGCTTGCGTCCCGCGTCGTTTTCGAACCCGCCCCCGAATTGCTGGCGGTTCGCCTGATCGGGGCGGTCGTTTCGGGGGCCGCGGTCGCCTTCCGGGCGAGGACCTCGATCCGGTCGATCGTTTCGGGGGCCGCGGTCGCCTTCGGGGCGCGGTCCGTCACTTCGCGGTCCGCGGTCGCCTTCGGGGCGCGGTCCGCGGTCAGCCTCGGGTCGGTCACTGCGCGGGGCTTCGACACCGTCGCGGTTGCGATCACGATCGCGGAACCGGTCACGTCGATTTCGACGTCCGCCGCCAAAGCCGTCGTCGCTTCCGCCGGCGTCGTCGCGCAAATCGCTCGGCGTAGAAATAGTCTTGACGGCATCGCCATCGGCGCCTGACTCCAATACCGGCGATGCCGACTTGGCTGCCGCAAATGCCCATTCGTCCTCTGCGGGGTCGGACAGGGGCGCACCGGCGTCGGCGTCGGCGAACGGGTCGAACACGGCGATGGCTGGTTTTGGCCGGTCGTTTCGCTGCGGAGCGCGACCGGGCCGATCATTTCGGGGTCCGCGGTCGTCGCGCGCTCGGTCGTTGGTGCTTTCGGGCCGCTGCTCGCTCGAATCATTGTTCGTGTTGGCTGCGACGTCTGCTGCGGCGGTTGCCTCGGAAGCCGCGGACTCCATATTCGGAAGCGGTTCGGCCTTGTGGGTTCGAGGCTTTCGGGTTGCAGGCTTCTTTGCCGGGGCGTCGGCATCGACGCCGGTCGCCTTCATGATCTGATCAACAATGGTCTCTTTTTTTGCGCGGGGACTGGCCTTCATGCCGAGTGCGCCTGCTATTGCGACGAGTTCGTCGCGCTCTTTCGCTTCGAGGAAGGAGCGTTCTATGTCTGCCATGATGTGGCCTCCGCGGGCGAATTCGCCCGAGTCAGAAGAAGGGGTGGGGGTTTGGTTCGCGAGGGTACGCACTGCTCCGACGGTTGCAGTGAATTGCTGCGCTCCATCGAAAACGGACGACGAAGGACAACTGCCTCGCGCTGCGGCGATAAGGGCGTGTTGACCACGCGACTTCGACGCCTAGGGCACCAAGGGGCCGGGGTTGTAACCACGGACTAGTTTCAAACATAGGCCACGATTCACCAAACAGCAAATCAGCAGCGAAAGTGCTGTCGATCTCTGCGGATTTATCGGCCGGTGACGTCGGCGATGAGCGCCATGACGGCCGCGGCGTCATTGTCGAGTACCTGGACCCGCTGGTCGCGAGTTTCGATGCCAACGACCCTGTCGGGACGATCCGGTTCAAACCCGAGCGCTTCCACAATCGTTGCGCCGAACTTCACCGGGAGGGCAGTTTCAAGACACAAGATCTTCGTTCCCGCAGGCAGCTCGGCCTGTTGCTCCCGGGCGACCTTAATGCCATCAGCGGTGTGGGTGTCGATTACTCGGGCACATTTCTCATAGACGTAGCGAATAGTCGCCAGACGATCAGTATGTGTACTTACTCCACTGGAAATCTTGTAGTCGCTCATGGATCGTCGTTCATCCGTGCCGTTGAGATCGAAGCCGCCCCTGCCGACCGCATCGTATAGTTCACGGGTGCGCTCGCCGTCACGTCCGGTCAGATCGAAAACGAAGCGCTCAAAGTTCGACGCTTTCGAAATGTCCATGCTCGGACTCGACGTCGCGTGGACGGCACTCGATGCTCTCGGTCGGTAGGCGCCAGTGCGGAAGAACTCGTCGAGGACGTCGTTCTCATTGGTGGCGAGGATCAAACGTTCGACGGGAAGGCCCATCATCCGAGCGACGTGTCCGGCGAAGATATTGCCGAAGTTGCCGCTGGGAACCGCGAACGCCACCGTCTCGCCGTTGGTCGAGGTCACAGCAAAGTAACCCTTGAAGTAGTAAACCACCTGGGCGACGACGCGTGCCCAGTTGATGGAGTTCACCGTACCGATGCGATGGCGAGATTTGAATGCAGCATCCTCGCCGACATGCTTGACGATGTCCTGGCAATCATCGAACACACCACGGATCGCGATGTTGTGGATGTTCGGGTCCAGCACACTGAACATCTGCGCAGCCTGAAACTCCGAGGTTCGTCGGTACGGCGACAACATGAACACTCGAATGCGACTCTTGCCGCGCACCGCGTAAATGGCCGCACCACCCGTGTCGCCACTTGTGGCACCGAGGATGTTGAGCTCCTCGCCGCTCTTGTCGAGCACGTAGTCGAACAGGTTCCCGAGCAATTGCATGGCGATGTCTTTGAAGGCCAACGACGGGCCGGTGCTCGTACACAACAGGAAGAGGTCGTCGAAAAGCGGTTCGACCGGAGTGATGTCGGCGGACCCGAACGCCTCCGCCGTGTACGTCGCATCAACGATCCTTTTCAAGTCGTCGTGAGGAATGTCGGTTGCGAACCGACCGATGATCTCCATCGCCAACTCGGGATAGGTCATTGTGCGCATGGCGATGAGCTGGTCGGCGGTCAGACGAGGGTAGCGTTCGGGTACCACCAGCCCACCGTCGGGCGCAAGCCCTTCGAGGAGAATCTCGGTGAAGGAGCGAGGAGTCATTGCGCCGCGGGTACTTATGTAGTTCATGGTTGGATGCATGTCAGTCTCCTGCGATGACTCTGAGCACAGTGCCGATGCGATCGACAGCGCTCAGTCTGCCAAGGTCGGCCAGGCAGCCTTGGATGTCCCGCTGGCGAGCGACGTGAGTGATAAATACTATGCGCGCTCCTTTTCCCAGGCCCTCCTGTTCCATCGAGCGGATTGAAACGCCGTGGGTACCGAATACGTTGGCGACTGATGCGAGAACGCCGGGCTGGTCCGCAACTTCGATGTTGAGGTAGTACTCGGACTGGGTGTCCTCGATCGGAGCGTATGAGGCCGGCCCGAAGGTGCCGATAGGGCCGTGCGTTCCTTTCCGCAGGTTTACCGCAGCATCAACGATGTCACCGAGGACGGCACTTGCGGTCGGGGAACCCCCGGCCCCGCGTCCATAAAACATAAGTGAACCTACAGCTTCGCCTTCGATGAAAACGGCATTGTAGGAGCCACTGACCGACGCAAGCGGATGAGTTCTGGGGATCATCGCCGGATGTACCCGAACACTGAGTTGACCAGCGGATTCCTCCGCAACGGCCAACAGTTTGATGACGAGTCCGAGCTTCGTTGCAAATTCGACGTCAGCGGCAGTCACTTTCGAAATGCCCTCACGGTGCACGTCACCGGCGACAACCCGCTTGCCAAACGCGATGCTGGCGAGGATCGCTGCTTTCGACGCGGCGTCGTATCCCTCGACGTCGGCTGTTGGGTCACGTTCGGCGAAACCAAGGCTCTGGGCCTCCGCAAGCGCGTCGCCATACGATGCGCCCAGGTCGGTCATCTTCGTGAGGATGTAGTTCGTCGTCCCATTTACGATGCCCATAAGACGAGTGATGTTTTCGCCGACCAGGGATTCACGCAGCGGACGAATGAGCGGGATGGCGCCGCCAACGGCGGCCTCAAAGAGCAGGTCCACGCCCGCCATGTCAGCCGCATCAAAGAGTTCTGCGCCGACATTGGCGAGCAGCTCCTTGTTTCCGGTGATGACGGGCTTGCCGCGCTTGATTGCGTCGAGCACCAACTCGCGCGCCGGTTCGATGCCACCCATCAACTCCACCACGATGTCCACGTCGGGATTGGCGACGAGGCCCGGGGAGTCGTGTGTGAGCAGCGACTGGTCAATGCCGGGACGCGGGCGTGACGTATCGCGGACCGCGACCTGGGTCACCAGAAGCCGGATGCCGGTCCGGGCGGCAATGGCGTCGGATCGCTCGGCGATGAGCGCGACGAGTGGCGCACCGACGTTGCCGCAACCGAGAACACCGACCTTCACGATGGAACTTGACGCGGTGGGGGAGTCTTTCGGGCTCATACGGCTCACGAGGCTACCGCTCGCGACCAACTCGGCTACCGCTCGCGACCAACTCGGCGTTTTTGTGGCCGATCACGTAGCGATTTGGGCGAGTTGGTCGCGACAACCCCGGGAGTTGGTCGTGAGGATCCGCCGAGTCGGCGGCCTTGGGCTTTTGCCGGATCGGTGCCAACCCCGACTGCGCATCAGAAGATGTCGTTGCGGAGCAGGTCTTCGTAAGACTCACGGCGCACGACGAGTTGGGTGCGGCCGTCGTTGACGAACACGACGGCGGGGCGAGGAAGCTTGTTGTAGTTCGAAGCCATCGCGTAGCCATACGCCCCTGTCACCGGCGTACAGAGCACGTCACCGACGACGGTGTCTTCGGGGAGCCAGGCATCGCGCACGATGATGTCGCCGGACTCGCAGTGCTTCCCGACGATGCGCACTGCTCTGGTGCGTTCCGCATCGGCGGCGCGAGGGAGGAACGCCTCATATTGTGCGCCATACATGGCAGGGCGGATGTTGTCGCTCATGCCGCCATCGACGCTGAGATACGTGCGGACTTCGGGCAGCTCCTTGATGGTGCCGACTCGGTAGAGGGTCATGCCGGCGTTGGCCGCAATGGCCCGGCCCGGTTCGGCAGACACGAGCACGGAACTGGAAACCCCCACTTTGGTGGCCGTTGACTTTACGGCGGCGGCCCAGTCGCGGATCGAAACATTCACGTCGTCGTTCATGTACGGAGCGGCGAGTCCACCGCCAACAACCAACTCGGGCAGACCGAGCGGCACGAAGAACGACGCCATGACCGCAACGACCTTCTCGAATGACTCGATCGCCGTGACGCTCGATCCGACGTGGGCGTGGACACCCATCAACTCGACACCCGACGTTTCCGCCCGGCATTGGACGACGGCCTCGAGGGCCGCGCCCGACTTGATAGAAAACCCGAATTTGGAGTCCTCCTGCCCTGTCGAGATGTACTCATGGGCATGCGCTTCGACGCCCGGGGTGAGGCGCAGCAACACCTTGGGCCGGGCGTGTCCATAGTTGGCTAGTCGACGCAGACGTTCGAGTTCGTCAAAGGAGTCGACCACGATGCGGCCGAACTTCTGCTCCAGCGCATAGGTCAATTCGGCCGTCGACTTGTTGCTGCCATGGAAGACCAACATTTCGGCGGGGACGCCAGCGCGAAGCGCAACGTACGCCTCGCCTGATGACGCAACGTCGATATGCATGCCCTCCTCGTACACCAACTTCGCCATCGCAGCGCAGAGGAACGCCTTGCTGGCGTACGCAACGCCGGTGCCGAACGACGAGACTGCCTCCTGGCAGCGCTTACGGAGGTGGTACTCGTCGTAGACGAAGAGCGGCGTACCGTACTCCTCAGCGATTCCCGCGACATCGAGGCCCCCGACGAAGAGCCGTCCCCATGTCGAGATGTTTGCTGTGTCGGGCAGGATGTGGGTTGCGATTGGTGCAGCCACGATGACCGTCTTTCCAAGTAGTGAGTTCGTTCGCGCTGATGAGCCCGATGATTCGGGCAATCGATTACAGGTTAGGCCGTTGCGTCGGTTTCGCTGTCGCCATCGGAGTCGAGGGAGTCCATCCGCTCGGGAGCGGAGACACCGAGCGTGTCAAGCCCGATGGCGAGACCGATTCGACACGCCTCGACGACGGCCAGGCGCGCCTGGCGCAGTTCGTCGTCGATGTCGGAGCGCAGGATCGGGCAGTCGTGGTACATCTTCTGGAATGCGCTGGCGAGCTCACGGATCCACGTCGTGACTTTATGTGGAGCGCGCTCGTTGGCTGCGACGGTGAGCACGTCATCGAGATCGCCGAGCAACCGTGCGACCTCGAGCTCGCTGGGATGTTCAAGCAACGACAACGAAATGTCTTTCAGCTCGCGTCGACTGACCCCCATTGATTCAGCCTTGCGCCCGATTCCGTAAATTCGTGCGTACGCATACTGAATGTAATGAACAGGGTTGTCGAGCGTCTTTGCGATCGCGACATCGAGGTCGATGGTTTGGCGGGTGTCGATTGACTGCAGCAGGAAGGTCAACTTCGCAGCGTCAGGACCGAGCTCGTCGATGAGCTCGGCTAGCTCAATAAGATCGCCGGTCCTCTTCGACATCTTCACTTCCTCGCCGTCACGCATCAAGATCACGTTTTGCCCGATGATGGTCTCGAGGTCCTGGGGGTCGTGGCCGAGCGCCATGATTGCTGCTTTCATGCGGCCGGCGTAGCCGTGATGATCGGCACCAAGTATGTCGATAAGTAGCGAACCGCGGTTGAACTTGTCGCGGTGATTGGCGATGTCCGGCATGAAGTATGTGTACTGACCATCACCTTTGATGAGCACGCGGTCCGCGTCGTCGAAGGGTTTGCCTTTTCGTGATGCGTCGGCAAATGAGGTGGTTCGTAGCCATGTTGCGGGTGGAGCGCCCGGCGCGGTCTCGTCGCCGTCGGCGTCGGCGGTATCAATGGTCTCGCCCTTGACGCCGGCGGGGTCGCGCCGTGATTCGTTTTCGGCTCGCGTGGCGATATACAAATGCCCTGCGGCTTCGAGTTCCTTCAGCGTCGCCTCGACATCGCCTCGATCCGCGATCGCTCGCTCCGAAGAGAACGTGTCGAACTCCACGTGCATGCGCCGCATGGTCGCCTGCTGATAGTCGAGGGCCTTTGCGTACCCCCACTCGAGCGCGCCTGCCTCATCGAGACCGACCGGCATCTCGGCGGCCCATTCCCGAATGTAGTGACCCTGATAACCACCATCGGGAACAGCCACCCCATCTTGTCGAGCCAGCAGCGACATGGCAAACTTCTGCATCTGGACGCCCCGATCGTTGATGTAGAACTCCCGGTGAACAACAAATCCGGCGCGCTGCAAAAGCCGGGACAGTGCGTCACCGTAGGCTGCCCACCGGGCATGGCCGGCATGCAACGGCCCGGTCGGGTTCGCGCTCACATACTCGACGTTGACCGTCCGGCCATTCCCGACATTCGGACGTCCGTAGTCGAGTCCCTCGAGGATCACGGTCTGCACGACATCGTGCAGCCACGTGTCGGCCAGACGAAAGTTCAAGAAGCCGGGGCCGGCGATTTCGATCGCAGAAAGGTGTGGCACGACCATGTCGCCGAGCGCCGACTGCAACTCGGCTGCCAGATCGCGAGGGTTTCTTCCGGCCGCCTTCGCTGCGACCAAGGCCGCGTTGGTCGACCAGTCGCCGTGTTCAGGCCGGGCGGGGCGCTCCATGATGATCTTGTTCGGCGCCTCGAGTCCCAGACGCCCGAACGCCATGGTGACGGCGTGGGCGAGGGAGTTCCGAACTGACGAAGACATAGGTAAAGGTTAGGCGGCTTCACTCACTGCACGGAACCTTTTTCGGGGCTCATGGCTGATTGCCAACGCGTTTGCGGCCCCGCCAGCGCGTCGTCTCCGCCTAGCCCATGGTCCTCTCGAATGGTCCTCTCGAATGGTCCTCTCGAACGGTTGCGTGGTGCCCTCGGCAGGAATCGAACCTGCGCCTTCGCCTCCGGAGGGCGACGCTCTATCCCCTGAGCTACGAGGGCGGGACTGGGCCTTTATGGTAGCGGCTTTGTGTGATGCGTTGCGTTCGACGAGCGCACCAGAACCTTGGTGAGCAAACGCACCTCAAGCTGATGGAGCGAACGCGACCGTGTTACGCGAGGAGGGCGACGGCTTGCATCTGCAACGCTTCGCCCAGCTTCGGCGTCCACGTAATGGAACGCCCTTTGACCTTTGCGTGCTTGTCGCGAGCGAGGACGCGGCCCGGGAACGTGAGCCGAATGCTCATTCTGAAGGTACGAGCCGCCAAGGTGGGGTCTGCTCCATCGGCGGCCGTTATCTCAAACTGCTCACCGGACAAATCCATGGTGCCGAAAAATCGCCAGCGAGTCTTCGTCTTCTCCAGCCGGAAGTCCTGCGCGACATTGGCACCGAGGGGTCCAACGGAGCGGGCCAGCGTCGCAACCGTGGTCCCGAAGTCTTCGATGGGGATGTCAGTAAACGTGATTCGCTCGCCAATGTAAGAGCCGTCGTCGACGACGTCAACGCGTACTCCGGGTCCGAGGGACTGCGCAGCCGCCTTGACTTCACGGACGACGCTGGCCCGGTCCTGGCCCGCATAGCGAAGGATCTCGTTCGAAAATGCGAGGACGAAGACGCCGCGCACCATGCCGGATTTCGAGATCCGGGCGTCAAGGTCGCCGCGGAAGCAACCACTGCACAAAAGAAGGAATGAACCGAGGAGTGCGAACGTGCGCAGCCGGACATTTCGGCGCGCTTGAGTGGTCATAGAACAAGTCTATCTAGCAAAGCGTGGCTGAAATCCACCCAATGACCACGTTACGTGTTGATCAAGAGGTTTTGGCGATGGCCAGCATCTGTACGTTCTGGCCGAACTTCGGCTCCCACGTCACGGTTTTGCCGTTGACCTTGGCATCTTTGTCGGTCTTGATTATCTTGCCTGGGAAGGTCATCTTTATCTTGACCTTGATGCCCTTCATCAGGGCGGTCGGATCCGGTTCACCCTTTTTCGGCTTCGCCCCGGCCGTGCCCAACGTTTCCGAGAGATTCATGGCGCCCGTGAACTTCCAATTGCCACCCACCTTGACGAGCTTCATGTCATCGCCACTGCTACCGGAGCCTGTCGCACCGCCCGCTGTTTTTGCCCCAGCACTTGTCGCCTTTCCGAACTCTGACGCCGGAAGGTCTTTGAAGGTGATCTTTTGCCCGATGAAGCCATCTTTGTCGTATGTTTCGACCTTCGACCCTTTTGGGAGATCGCTCTGGTCATCTTTCATGCTTTTGATGAAATCGGCCTTGGATTGTCCGGTAAGCGAGAGCAGTTGGTCGGAGAACGCAAGTATGGCGGTTCCGTCGATGCGTTCGTTGGACTTCACCTTCATGTCCATGTCGATCTTCATGCATCCACTGAGTCCAGCCAGCATGGCGACCGCGCAAAGCGATTTTGTGAAGCGATTTTGAAGGTTCCGTCTCATAGCCCGCCACTTTAGGTCTAGGTATTCTGCCTGTCCAGCAACGCAAAGCGTTTATTCGGTGACGCACGGGCTCGGCGGGAAGCGACGAACCAGCCAACTAGCCTCGCGCAGATGGGTGTGCTGAAGATTCGTGAGTTCGCGCAGATGTCGAGCGGGGACCGTTCGGCGCTCCTGAATCGAGGACGCGACGCAATCTTCGCACCGTCGCTGCAGTCGTCAATCACAACGATCATCGACGATGTCCGGGTCAATGGCGACGATGCGCTGTGTCGTGCTCTTCGCAACTTCGACGGAATTTCCGTCGAGCCAGCGCAGCTTCGTGTGTCGGCCGATGAGTTTGTACAGGCTCGCGCATCGCTCGACTCCGCGGTGATCGCAGCCATTCGCGACATGATCGATCACATTCGGCGGTTCAACGAACAGGTCATGGAGCGCAAAGCTCAGGACTGGTCGTTCGAGAGCGAGCCGGGCCTATGGGTCGGCGAAAAAGTGACCCCCATTGCGTCGGCTGGCCTCTTCTGCCCGAGCGGAAAGGCGAGCTACCCGAGTGTGATGGCCCAAATCGGTGCTCCGGCGACGGTGGCCGGTGTCTCGCGCATTGTGGTGATCACCCCTCCCATTCCGGGTTCGACAGCGGGTGCGGTTGATCCAGCGACGCTGGTCGTCGCCGACGAACTGGGGCTTCGCGACGTGTTTCGGGTGAACGGCCCCGCTGGTGTCGCCGCGGTTGCCTTTGGCACGCATTCGATTCCAAAGGTGGTGAAGGTTGTCGGGCCCGGCTCACCGGCCGTCACGTGCGCGCAGGTGGAGGTGCAGCGTTACGGCTGTTCCACGATGATGCTGCTCGGCCCGTCTGAGTCGCTGATCCTCGCCGACGACACTGCGAACCCCACGCTGCTGGCTGCCGATCTTCTCAATGAGGCCGAACATGGAGCCGACTCGACCGTCCTCCTCGTCACAACATCACGCGCGCTTATTAAAGCCACCGACCTTGAGCTCGAGCGACAGATTGCGCTGCTTCCCGATACCCGTCGGTCGGCGGCGGCTTCATCGCTGGGGATAAACGGCGGCGCGATTCTGGTCGCCTCTCTCGAGGCTGGCGCGGAATTTGCAAACCTGTTCGGACCTGAGCACATGCAGATCGTTACGGCCGACGACGACGCCATGTTGGCGATGATGCACTGCGCCGGTGAGATCCTGCTCGGTCAGCACACGTCCATCGCATCGGCCAACTTCGTGATTGGTTGTCCGGCGTCGCTGCCGACGAGCGGGTTCGCGAACGTCAGCAGCGGGATAACTGCCGAGGCCTTTCTGAAGCGTACCGCGGTCGCCCGTGCCGACGAGACGGCAATGCGTCGGATGGCCCCATCCGTCATGGCACTCGCGGACCACGAGGGCTTTCCTGCCCACGCCAATGCGGTGCGAGTTCGTGTCGCAGGTTCGGGTGGGTAGTCCCCCGTCTGCTCCCGGTGCGGTTCGGCTCGACAAACTGCTGTCGAATCTCGGGTACGGGTCGCGCGCCGAAGTGAAGATGATGATCCACCGGGGATGGGTCCACGTCGCGGAGACGGTTGAGCGACGCGAGGCCACCAAGGTCAACCCTGCACTCGTCACGGTCCACCGTCAGCCGCTCGACCATCCCGGTTCGCTCCTGCTCGCTCTTCACAAGCCGGTAGGGGTTTCGTGTTCTCATGACGAACGTGAAACACCGCTTGTGTATGAGCTCCTCCCGCCGAGGTGGCAAAACCGCAATCCCCGAATAGAGGCGGTCGGGCGCCTCGACCGTGAGACCAGCGGGCTTCTTCTTCTCACCGACGATCATCTGCTTCTGCACCGCCTGACTTCACCGAAGCATTCGGTGGAAAAGCACTACGTCGCAACACTGACTTCGGAACCGTCACCGGATCTGGTGGCAATCTTTGCGAGTGGTGAGTTGATGTTGGAGCGCGAGACGACCCCCTGCCTTCCGGCCGCGGCTGAACTAGTAAGTTCACGTGTGGTTTCTGTGACGCTGACCGAAGGGCGATACCACCAGGTTCGGCGCATGTTCGCTGCGGTCGGTTGCCATGTCGCACAATTGCAACGGAAGCGTGTCGGTGACGTTGACCTTGGTGATCTCGCTCCTGGAGAGTATCGGGTACTTGCCGAATCACCGGCGTAGTGAGATTCCTAAGCGTACGTAGGGATCACACCTTGAGCTTGGCGTCGGGCTTGGGTTCCTTGGGAAGGCCGAGTACTCGTTCCCCCACGATGTTGCGCTGAATTTCCGCAGTGCCACCCCAAATCGTTTCCGACCGGGAGAAAAAGAAGGCCGACTGCATCGGGGAAACCGGATAGCCGTCGCGTAGGTCATGGCGGACCTGGCCGGGCCACGATGCCACGTCGGCTCGTCCGGTCAGGATTTGCGATTCCATACCCCATACGTCCATCGCGAGCTCCATGACACTGCGGTGGTACTCGCTCCAGAACATCTTGTTCGACGCCCCGAGCGCGGAGACGTCGCCGCGCTTGTGGAGCGCATACGTGAGCGAACGCAAACCGTTGAAGCGCATTATTTGCACCTTCGAATGCGCAGTAGCGATTCGTTGCCGAATGCTGGGATTGTCGATTGCGCCGTTTGACCTCGCCTTCGCAATGATGTTGTCGAGTTCGATCTCGAAGCGACGGTGGCTGGTCGTGGCTGATGCTCCACGTTCGAATCCAAGCGTCGTCATGGCGACCTTCCAACCGTTGTTCACGCCACCGACCACGTTCTCCTTCGGACATCGAGCGTTGGTGAACCACGTCTCGTTGAACTCTGCAGTTCCATCGGGCTGGATGATCGGGCGAACCTCGACGCCGGGCTGACGCATGGGCACGAGCAAGTACGAGATGCCCGCGTGCTGCGGTGCCGAGGGGTCGGTTCGTGCCAACAAAAATACGTAATCCGCGTGCTGGGCACGGGTCGTCCATACCTTTTGGCCGTTGACAACCCATTCGTCGCCGTCGAGCACAGCACTTGTCTTCAACGACGCAAGGTCGGAACCGGAATCGGGTTCGCTGAATCCCTGACACCACGAGATCTCCCCCTTGAGAATTTGAGGGAGGAAGTGCTTCTTCTGTTCTTCAGTACCCCACTGAAGGATGGTCGGCCCGACGAGTGTGTCGCCAAAGAAGTCCGCCCGCAGCGGCGCGCCGGCGTGGTGAAACTCTTCGTTGAGCACCACGTTCTGCATAACGTTGAGTCCCTTGCCGCCGTACTCCTTCGGCCACGATGCGCAGATCCATCCGCCGCCGTAGAGCTTTCGCGCCCAGCTTTCCTGGAACTCCTTCTTCTCATCCGGTGCCATTTCGAAGCCGGGTTCGAACCAGCCCTTGGGAAGATTCGCGGTGAGCCAGTCCCTCACTTCGGAACGAAATGCTTCAGCCTCTGGGGGGTAGGAAAGTTCCATGACATTTCATCGTAGAGAACTTCATGAAGGTTGACGAATTCAAACCGAGCAAAAGCTCGCAAATTCTGGCCGTCGTTTGAACCGTCGCTAGCCCACCGAAGCGGTCGAGCTTATCTTCGACAGCTCCGCAAGAATGTCTTGAACCTCGGCGGCCGCGACGAGGGAGCCGGCAGGAGGAATGTCAGGTGTCTTTGGCCCCCTGTCGGAGAAAACGATCTCGACGGGTCCCGCAAAGTCCTTGAAATTCGCCACCAATTTGTCGACACCGCCCGCCTTGTTCACCCAGTACGTGGTGTTGCCGTAGCGATACCGGTCGAGCGATGCACCGTTCAGATCGGCGCGGCCGGCGAAGGCCACGTCGCTTCGCTGCCGAAGCAGAATCGGGTTTTCCGGTCGTTCGTTCGACATCGAATTGATCAGCACAATCACGCGGTCGAGTGGTGACGCCTTCGGGTTGATCTGCCTCGTCGTGAAGCGAACCCCGGAACGACCCTTCGCCTGCAACGCGGCTTCCAAGCCCTCGACTTCTTGAACCACTTGCTGCAGGTTCCAGGCCAACGTCACCGGTGCCTCGGGTTCGGCGTCGGTTGACGCGACCGAGAGTGTCGCATTTCCGGCGTAGTTGATCCAGTCGACCTGACCCGAAATCGTGAACGTTGCGGCGCGGCCGTAAGGAACTGTCGCCACGAACGCTGCTCCGGCGTCGGCTCGATTCTTCGTCAGCACTCGTGAAAACGTGGAAGCCTGCGCGGTCGTCAGACGCGACTCGCCAACACCAAGGACGTCTTTTTCCGGCGTGGCGGCGCCGTTGGACGCCGCAGCGGCACTGGCCTCTGTCGGGGTAACCTCCGTCGTTACCGAGATACCTCGGCTGCACGAACTCAAGGTCAGAGCGCCTGCGACGGCCACGAGTGCGAACGGAGAGCTCCAACCTCGACGCAACGGCTGTTGGGGATACATGTTCAGTTCTCTTTCGGTACGTTGATAGTGGTGAGATCCAAAGTGGGTACCCCGTCGCTCACCACGGTGGCCGGGCCGGTCGGGAGCGCCATCGACGGCTGCCGCGGGGGTAGCGGCACCGTCCGATAGTCAACATCCGGGGGAGCTGCGACCGGCATGTACAACGTTGTCGCGACGCGACCCTGCGCGTCCGAGTCGCAGGGAAGTACCGACTCGATCGACAGAGGTATAGACCGCTCGAATCGATTCTTGGCGAAGCAATTGCGCCGAGGGGGGATGCTGCTGGAATTCGTAGCGTCGACATAGGCAAGATCCACACCGTTGGCGTGGAGAACATTTTGATCGATGCGATTGCCCTCGGGCTGATACCCGTTGAGGTCCGTGACGATGACGCCGACTGATGCGTTGGCGCGGATGAGATTCTTCGTCAGGTGGTTTCGGTTTCCGCCGGCCACAGCAACACCAACGCCAAAGGCACCCTGCGCGGTCGCTGGAGCGTCGGCTGCGTTGTTGGTCTCGATGAGGTTGCCCGCAATCACCACGTCACCTTGCGGTGCGAGACGCTCCATGTTCTGCGAGTTTGGCGTGAGGCCGATGCGGTTATTGCGCCACGTGGAGTTCGTGATGAAGAGGTTGCCACTGGCATTGGTGCCCTGGTAGCCGATGGAGTTTCGTTCCGCGGTGACGTTGTCGATGACCGCGTCGCACGGCTTGCACTGTCCGATGTAAATACCGGAATCGGGATGACCGCTGGCATAGATGTTGTTGAGATCGCCGCCGCGCGCAAAGAAAGCGTAAATGCCGTACTGGCCGTTGTTCGCGGCGGTGATGTAGGAAGCGCGGTAACCGTTGACCAGTCGATGCTGAGTGGGATCCTCTGCGTTGTCGTCGTAGGCCATGGTGAACAACAGCGCGTTGAATGTGTAGCGCTGGACCGTGAGGTTTTCGATGGCCACGCGATCTGCTGCGACCTTGAATCCGTTTTCAAGCTCGTCCTTACCGTCGAGGATCACCGCGTTGCGGTCTTCGCCGCGAATCGTGAGGTCGTTCGTGAACACGTCGACGGCTTCGTTGTACGTGCCCGGGGCAACGAGAATGAGGTCGCCGATGACCGACCGGTCGACCGCAGACTGTATCGTCGGCGCGTCCTTCGGCACATGAATGGTCGTAGGCGGGCGCGGTGCAGCAGTCACGCGTGAGGCCGACGTCGTGCTGACGGCGGGGGTGGTGTCCGGTTCGACTTCGGAGGTCGCAGTTTCCGTCGCCACGACACCTGCAGCGTCGGTCGCCTGCGCTTGCCTCGGCAGCGTCGATTGGCTGCATGAACTCAAGGCAGAAATGAGCACCAGGAACGCGCCTCGTCTGAGCCGAGGACCGGTTGCTATTGGAGACCGCGTCATCCTTCGAGCAAACATCACTTCTTGTATCGGCTCGCGGATGGGCGAACTGAAGCGCACATGTGAGGAGACGTTCAGCTGTGACTCAACGCTGGTGTCTCGCGCACCAGTATGTGGTCCGGCCGCCGATCGCGGTACGGGTGAGGTTGGCGCCGTCGCAGTCCGGACGTGGACACCAGCCATTTCGATTTCGATGCTCGACGTGTTCGCCGAGGTGCGATCCTCCTCGTTTCAGAAGTGTTCTGAAGGTCGTGCGAATCGTATGTGCAAGTAGTTTCACTTCGTCCGGTGCAAGTTGGTTTGCACTCCGAGCCGGAGCCAAGCTGCACTGCCAGAGGATTTCATCTGCCAAGAGATTCCCGATACCTGCAATGCGATCCTGGTGGAGCAATGCTGCTTTGAGCGGCCCATGCGAACGAGCGATTGCCTTCGAAAGCTGTGCCGCGGTTACCGTCGAAAGATCAGGACCAAGGCGCTCCAGAGGATCGAGTTCGACGCCTCCGAGTCGTCGAGGGTCGACCATCTCGAAAGTCGTGCCGTCGGTGAAATGAATGGCAAATCGCACCCACTCCGTGCGGTAATCGTTCGACGCGTAGAGGAGGTCGTCGATCGCTGCGACCCGATTGATCACCGGACGCCCGGTCATTCCGAATCGAAGACCCAATACGAAGGAGCGTCCGCTATTCGATGTCATATGTATACGGAGTAGTTTCCCGGTCCGTGTCAACTCCCGGATTTGGGCGCCGACGCACGTCGCAGTCAACGATTCCTGTGTCGTAGCACCCTTGAGGTACCACTGGTCGGAGGTGATGACGGTAGCCACGACGCGGCCAACGCACGGCAGCATCGCTCGGCGGTACAGCTCAATCTCAACTCCCTCGGGCATGCCCGACGATTCTGACTCAGAACGGAGTGACTACGAACCGTTCGGCACAAGGTGCACCGGGTCACCGCGTAGGCCCACCGACCAGGTCGTCCGGTCGGTGATCTTCTTGTAGCCCGTCGCCGGCGCCGTGGCGGGCTTGGGAATGTACTTGATCTTCCACCAGCCACCCTCGGGGAGGCCAACGCCTGTGTCTTCAAGATCCACACAGGCGACAGGGTTGCCGGAGACGATGTCGATGATGCCGGTGCCGACGGCGCAGCCATAGTTTTCTGGGATCTTGATCGCGACTGTCACAAGTCGATCGTTGAACTTTCGCTCGGTCTGATCGCCTTTGTATGCACGACTCGCGAAAATCTCCGGCGGTTGATCGGTGCCCCCGGTCGGTCCGCCGCAACCCTCGATCGAGTCTTGTCGCCCTGCCACGGGGAGAACGGTCGGCAAATCGACGTCGGTCGGTAGCGGCTGCCCCTTGTCGGCGCACACGTCGGCGTATTCTCCGGCGTTGCCCGTGAGACCGACGTCGAGGTTGCTTACGTCGTAGGTTGCGATTCCAGGTCGGCCAACAGTCCATTGAAACTTTTGAATACAGTACGTAGACGAGTCGACGAGGCAGTCGGTCATCTCGAGGGAGGGACTCACGCCGCGGGGGCGAAGGACCTGAAGTTGGTCTGCCCCCTCACCGGGGTCCCACAGGGACACCACAACTACTTTGTTGCGGTACAGCTTCGCGGGTGAGAGCTGGGCCAGGTAGAAGCGCGACACCCCGTTGACGCTGGCAAACACGCTCATCGTCGAGTCACCAGCGACCGAGGCTGTTTGTGCTGGATTGGTGCAGGTCGTTCCTGCTTTGAGACAGGGAGGGTACGCCACCGGCTCCGGTGTGCTTGGAACCACAAAGAATGCACGAATCGCAAAGCCGTTGTGACCGAAGCTGTTGACCGCATCGATGGTCCGGAGGTTCAACCGGTAACGGCCTCGCTTCGAAGTCGCGGAGACACGAGCCATCGAAACCCACTGACTCGAGTATGCAAGACAGTCGACTGCGTTCATCGTTCCGGCATCGGTGTTCCACGTCGTTATGTCTTGGACGCCTGCGAACGGTGTTCCGGGCAAGAAATCGGCACCGGATGCCGGAGGAACGCTATAGAAGATTGTCTTCAAAGGATCGGTCGGGGCCACTGGATCTGGTGCATACGACGTCCACTCGTCGGTCCATTTCATGCAGGTGCCGAAGCGGCGAACCTTCGTGCCCGGCGTCGTTTCACTGGCATCGACGAACTTGTCGGCCGTCGTGACGACATTGGACCCAGAGAGATCGAGAGGAACGTCGTCGGTGTAATCCAGGGGACTGTTGTCGGGCGGAAAAACGCGCACGTCGGTGGTGACGCGGACGTCCCATGGTGCTGGATTGTTTGCCCCCAAGGTTGCGGTTCGACACGAAAGCATGTTCGCCGAGAAACACCCTTTGAGATCGAACGGGCGCACGAGGCCGTACTTGTCAGGCTTTAGACGGTCGTCTACTTCGTTGCTGAAACCTTCGGTCCGACTCGGGTTGGACAAAGGTTGCGCGAACCGCTGGATGGCGTCTGGATTGAAGACGGGGTCGTAGACCTGAATTACGAGATCGCCGGGAAGCGATTGCGACGGACCATCGCAGGGGGGTGGAGTTGCGGTCCCGCTCGCGGAGTAGCACGGAACGTCAATGATGTAGTCGTAACCAGTTTTGCCGACCGAATAATCGCGGTTCTCGACGAGGGCGGGGTACAACCCCGGGTAGGCAACGAGTTTCTCGTCTCGCTTTTGACGCAGGTATCCAACCCCGGTCTGATTCAATGCCGGCACAGTCTCCGGGTCGACGTCACAGAGCACTGAGTACTTCTCATCGGTGGTGATGCCGGAACGGTTGGTGTTGACGCCGTTTCCGTCCCAACGCGAGAGGAATTGGTCGCCCGCTTCCTTCGGTGCGCACGGTCCAGACATCGCAAGCCAGAAGTTCTGAATGTCGGGTCCGGTATCGGTGAGATACCCAGTACCAATAGCATTTTCTTTTGAGCCGAGCGGAATGTTCGAGATGTACTCCGCTGTCGACGTCTTTTCGATCGTCCAGCTGTTCTTCATCAGGCGCCCAAAGAAGATCCCGACCCGGCTGTCTTTAACCGTGATCTTGAAACGCTTGTTGTTGTTGGCAATCCGCGCTGGTGTCACTGTTACGCCATCTTCACCGTCGACGAAGCCGTTGCGCTTCGCAATCTCTTGTGAGGCGGTAACTGCTTCATTGAACTTCGGCATACGGGTAACGCCCGAGAGTGCGGCTGCATCCACGGCGCGTTGTATTTGCACGCCTCGGAACCAGAAGTAGGTGGCGTCAACGGCGAGGGCCATGAACCCCATAAGTACCGGCAACATGATGACCATCATGGTCATGACGTACCCGTGTTCGTTGCGGCGTTTGCCTGGGCCGTCCCACGCCTTAGCTATAACGGTATCGCTGGATTCGGCCATATCGGCCGGTCGAGGTTGATCCGTGTGCGTAGTAAAATATCGGGTCACTTGTTCGCTCGCGAAGGTTCGATTCGAACAACACCAAAGTTGCTGACCCGACGATTCTTGAACATACCGGTCGGGCTTATGTATTGGCTTTGCACGTAGATACCGACGAAGTCCTGGGGACCGCTTTGGTAGTCGATTCGGACGGCCCCCGGCCAGTAACGGTCGAGGCTGTAGATCGGCGCGGTCGGAGGTGTCGGCATCGCGAGGTCGCGGTCGTACACCCACTTGGGTTTCGGTTGATCGAACATGCGCCGGTAATAGACGTTGCAGGCGAGGATCGGAGGGGCCGTTGGGGAGCGGGCCGCACCCCAATCGAAGGTCTCTACCGTGTACGGCACGCCAGCCGACGAGCCGCCGTTGAAGTGGCCGACGGCATCGGTGTTCGTGAGGGCCTTGCCGGTCTCCGCCACGGCCTTACATTCTGCCGGGGGACCCGCATGAAGGTTTTGAGCCTTGTACACGATTACGTAATCGAGTTTCGGGCCCAGGTTCTTGAGCGATTCGCGCATCGACTGGACGACGTCATAGTCGGAGGTCGCGGAGGAGCCCGTAATCGAGGCGAGGCGAATCCCCTCGGACACAGAGTTTTTTGCTGAACCGAACTCGAAGAACAGCGGACCGAATTCGAAGATGGCCAGAATCACGAGGAAGAACAGCGGCGTGATGAATGCAGCCTCAACAACGGCTGCACCTTCCTCGGCGCGTCGTCGCCGAGGAATCAGACCATTGAGGCGGTGCCGAGGCGGCCTCGGTTGCTGTGTGTCGTGGCGGGTTCGCATCATGTGCCGTCGTCTGGTGGCTTCGCAGTCGTGGTGACCGCCGCGGTGATCGTGTCGGTCTCCGTCTTGGTGTTGTTCGAGGTATTTCGGTCGATCACACCGCTGGGTTGAGTGATTGTCGCCGTGTTGGAAATACTGCCCGCTGGCGTGATTGCCGGAATGGTGCCGACCAAGGTGTACGTGAGCGTCGCGCTCACGGGCAGGTTGACAGACTGGTTGATGCTGCCCGTTCCCGACGCAGTGCACGTTGCACCGCCGCTTGCGTTGCATGTCCAGGTCACCCCGGTGAGGAGAATAGGGACATTGTCCGTGATCGTTACGCCGGTCAAAGCAGCAGGACCGTTATTGCGAGCGAAGATGGTGTACGTGATCGACGTTCCCGCCATATAGCTCGCCGCAGAACTGCTTTTGGTGATCTCAAGGTCAGGTGTGACGATCGTGTCTGTATCCGTTGCGGAGTTGTTGCCTGTCGAGGGGTCAGGTGTCCCCGCCGGAGCAGTGATCGTGGCCGTATTTGCCAGACTGCCGCTCGCCGTGAGGATCACGGTCCCCTGTACCGTGTACTTCAACGTGGCACCGCTCGCCATCGCACCGGTCGTCGCTGCGATGTTTCCTGAGCCGCTTGCTGTCGGACAGGAGACGGTCCCGGTTGCTGCGCAGGTCCACGTGACGCCCGATAGTTTGTTGGGGATCGTGTCGGCGATGATTGCCCCGGTTACGGGAGCTGGTCCCAAGTTGCTGGCGATGATCGTGTACGTGACGAGTTGACCGACGTCCACCGAAGTCAGACCGTCGGTTTTCGTAATCGACAGGTCCGGTCCGTTGATGTTGTCGGTATCGGTTGCGCTGTTGTCGGTCGGGTCCGGGTCGGTGATCCCCGTAGGTGTACTTATGGTTGCGGTGTTTGCCAGCGTGCCCGTGGCCGTCGTGCTAAGCGTTCCTCGGAACGTGAACGTCGTGCTCGCCGACGCATTGAGGTTGAAGGTGTGGTTCAGTGCGCCTGTGCCGCTGGCCGCAGGGCAGGTGGCGCCGGATCCGGCGGAGCAGGTCCAGGAGACTGATGACAGTCGGCCATCAGGATTGTCGACCACTCGTGCTCCGACGATGGGGCCGGGTCCAGCGTTCGAAGCGACGATCGTCCACGTGACCACCTGGCCGGGGTTGACCGTGGTGACACCGTCGGTCTTCGTTATTACAAGGTCAGGTTGAGCGATGGTGTTGGTGTCTGTCGCAGTGTTGTTCGCAATAGTGGGATCGGTGAGGCCGCTCGGATTGTTCACGGTGGCGGTGTTCACCAGCGTGCCGGTTGCGGTAGATGACAGCGTGCCAGTGACCGAATACGTCAACTGTCCGCTGACCGGAAGGTTCACCGTGTGGCTGATGTTTCCTGAGCCGCTGCTCGCCGGACAGGTCGACCCCGACGATGGCGAACACGTCCAGGTTACGCCGGTAAGTGTTGCTGGCATGGTGTCGACGACGGTCGCGCCGGTTACGGAGACAGGTCCGTTGTTCTTCGCCACGATGGTATAGGTCGTGGATTGTCCGGGGCTCATCGAAGTCGTGCCGTCGGTCTTCGTGACCGACATGTCTGGACCGACGATTTGGTTGGTCTTCGATGCACTGTTGTTGGTGGTGCTGGTCTCGATCACTCCGACAGGGACCGTGGCCGAAGCGGTATTAGTCAGCGCGCCTAGGGTTGCGGTCGACGAGACCGTTCCGGTGATGTTGTATGTGAGTTTCCAGCCAGCACCGAGGGTTACCGTGTGGCTGAAGGCGCCGGAGCCGCTCCCGGCGGGGCATGTTGCTCCCCCCAATGATGTGCAGGTCCAGGTTACGCCGGTCATCAAGGATGCCGGAGGCATGGCGTCGGCGACCACAACGTCGGTTACGACACCAGCACCCGAGTTCTGAGCCACAACTGTGTAGGTGACCACTTGGCCTCGACCGACGTTCCCGAGGCCATTCGTCTTCGTCACTGCAATATCGGGCTTGTTGACCGTGACGTTCGAAGAGGTCTTGGTGTTGTTCGCGGTGTTGCGGTCGGTGACTCCGGAGGGCGGTGTGATCGTGCCGGTGTTGGTTATTGAGCCGCTCGCCGTCGGGAGGACAGTTCCGGTGATCGTCAGCGTCACGGTTGAACCCGACGCCATGTTTGCGCTCACCGAAATCGTGTTCCCGGTTCCGGAAAGCGCTCCGCATGTGGCGAGCGGAGAAGCGCTGCCTGCGCACGTCCAGCTCACGCTGCCGAGCATTGAAGTCACGTTGTCGGCAATGACCGCTCCGGTGACTGACGATGGCCCGTTGTTTCTGGTGATGAGGGTGTACGTAAGGACGCTTCCGATGCCCACGCCAGAAGACGGGCTCACGCCCTTTGAAACAACTTCGAGATCGGGGTTCTGAATGTCAACGTCTTCCCAGTCACAAGCGGTGATGGTGCCCGAACAGCTCGGTGGGCCGGCCGGACCGGTTGCCGTTGCCGTATTTCGGAATACACCGACGGCTGCGCTTGCACTGATCGTGGCGTTGATCGAATACGTTGCGGTCTTTCCGACCTTCAACGTGACGGCATTGTTGATGTTTCCCGAGCCGGTCGGTGTGCTGCACGACCCGTCGGCAGCTGGAACAGAACAGGTCCAGGTTACGCCCGTAAGTTGAGTAGGCATCGTGTCGGACACGGTTGCCGCAGTCACATCGGTCGGCCCGTCGTTGCGGACGGTTACCGTGTAGGTGATCGCCTGCCCCTTGGAGACCGTGTTGTCGTTGACCGACTTCACAACGGTCAGCGACGGGTGAACAAGGCTGTTGGTGACAGTGGCGGTGTTGTCGCCAGCGCTCGACTCATATGCCCCAACGCTGGGAGCGCCGGGCATCTTGACAGTAGCCGTATTGATAAGCGTACTTCCGATTGCGGCAGTAGCCTTGACCGTTGCAGTCACGGTGTAGCGCACGCTTCCCGCTGCGGGGAAGTCTGCGGTTGCGGCGATGTTGTCGGAGCCGCTGGTCTGGTCACAGACGGCCCCGCCCGCGTTCGTCGCACAGGTCCACGTGACCGGCCCCAGAATTGCGGTGTCGATGATGTCGGACACCACGACGTCGTTGACCGAGCCGCCGGAAAGGTTGGAAGCGATAACGGTGTAGGTCAGCGTATTGCCCGGACCGATGTTTCCGGCGGGACTTACCGCCTTCGTGATTCCCAGGTTCATCTGGGTGATCGCGTTCGTGATCGTCATGGTGTTGTTGGACGGAGTTTCGTCGGTGAACGGAAGCGGAACGGTCACGGTCGCGGTATTCACGAGACTGCCGGAGGCGCTCAACGGAAGTGTTCCGACCAGGGTGTAGGTAGCACGTGCCCCGACCGGAAGGTTGATGGTGGCATCGATCGCACCCGAGCCACCGGTACATGTGGTGCCGGTCCCGGCACACGTGAACGTCACGCCGGTCAAGATCGCCGGTGGTGTATCAGTCACTTTCGCACCGACAATGTTGACCAGCCCGCTGTTTTCAGCCACAACTGAATAGGTTGCCGTGCCGCCCGCGCGTGCCACGCCGACCAGTGTCTTCGTCATGCGGAGATCCGGTTTGAGGATCAGATCGCTATCGGTGTCGGAGTTGTTCGAAAGGTTCGGGTCGATCTTGCCGGGTGCCGGAGTCAGCGTTGCTGTGTTGTCCAATGTGCCGGTCGCAGTCGCCGAGAGCGTCCCGCGAACCGTGTAGATCAACTCACCGTTGAGCGGCAGCGTTACGGTCTGCGACAGGTTGGCGCTGCCGCTGGCCGCTGGACAGCTGGCCCCTCCGCCGCTTGTGCACGTCCACGTCACACTCGAGAGCAACGCCGGAACTGTGTCGCTCACAAAGGCGTTGACCGCAGTGCCCGGCCCGAGGTTGCGCGCGTTGATCGTGTAGGTGACGAGCGCCCCGGGAGCGACCGCCGTCTGTCCGTCATCCTTGGTGATTTGAAGATCCGGACGAGCAACGCTGTTGCGGTCGCGTGAGATGTTGTTGGCCGGCGTTTCGTCACTGATACCGGGCGGCATGATTGCCTGGGCGGAGTTTTCGATGAAGGCGTCGGAGAACGCTGGCGACAGCGTTGCGTTAAAGGTGTAGACAACGTTCCCGCCCGACGCGATGGTGACTGCGCCGAGGGTGCCTGTGGTACCGCTGGCCGCACAGGAGGAACCGGTGCTTGCGGTGCAGGTCCAACTTATCGAGCCGAAGCCAGTTGGGACGTAGTCCTCGACGGTTGCGTTGTTTACGCGCTGCGACCCGGCATTCGTGACGGTGATCGTGTAGCTGAGGTTGTCTCCGGGCTGGACCTCGGAGACACCATCTGTTTTCACAATCTGAAGGTCGTACTGACCCGGTGTCGGGGTGACGGTGCCGCCGGATCCTGCGATGTCAGTGGAATTGTCATCAGGATGCGGTTCAAGCGAGAACGCGGACCACTGCTGAATGGAGCGGCCATTTCCGAACAGGCCGGTGATGAATTTATGGTCGATGTCGATGTAGACACCGACCCGGGAAGGATTGCGGAGTGTTCGCGGTCGAAGGCTGCTGTTCCCCGGCGGTGATACGGGACAGAAATAACGCGAGAGACCCGTTGCGCAGTTGGTGCCGCTTCCGAAGCTGAGCTTCAACTGATCGACGTTGTCCTGGCCGTTGGAGGCCTCGAATGCCGAGAGGTTCCTGAGGAGGTTCACCCCGGTGGTGCCATCGAGCTTGGTGAAGGTTGTGTTCTTCGTATAAACGTTGCAGTACACCGGCACAGGAGTGGCTGACGACAGGCTCAATCCGGTCGAACTCGACATGCATTGCGCAGGAGCCCCACCGTCACCTTTCGTTGTTGAGTTTCCGACGATCTTGTAAATGACGACGCGTTTCACCTCGGGCCAGTAATCGCCCATACCGGCTTCGGCAGCTCGGAGGATGTAGTAGTCGTCGTAGGGCCGGTTCCCGGTCTTGCAGTCGGTGCTGGCGACACATGGCGTGGACGCCACGCGTGCTGCCTGGCGCACCGCACTGGCCAACGTGTGACTCTTCTGCAGGGTGAGACCGTACTCGGCGGTTCCGAACGCCATCATGGCTAACAGACCGCCGCCGATAGCGAACTCAACGGCCGCCGCACCTCGTTCGCTGCGTCGGCGAACACGGTCCAGCATGCGTGACACTCGATTGAAAGCCATGTTGGACCTCTGGACAGACGGATGGATACAGAATCTTCGGCACGGAAAGTGGTTTTCTGAACGACAAAATCGCTGGTGATGACGAAACGGGGCGAATGGCCTATTTATCGACGGCTCGGCGATACCGATCTGGCGGCGGAGTGGTCCTCAAGGCCTATCTGCTGGTTTGCACGGCCGCTGGCCAAACCACACCTGTTTCTAGGAAGGAAAGGACCACTCGGTCTAGATTCGAAACATGACCGTCCTTGAAGCAGCCCCCGTGCCGGGCACCACCACCTCCGATGTCGCTGTGCCAAAGTCGCGTCCCGACAAGGCCCACTGGGCCCACCTGTGGGATGAGGTCATCACGAATGGCCTCTGCACGGGTTGCGCGGGGTGCGTTGTGGCCTGCCCTCACGATGTGCTTGGCTACGACGACACCCTCGGCATCTACAAGCCCTTCCACTTGGAAGAGGAGGACGGCCCCGGCGGCTGCGGCCATGGCGATCGAGGTTGCACGAGTTGCACGAGAGCGTGCCCGCGGTTTCGGTCCTGGGAAACAGAGATCGACACGTTCATGTTCAAGCGTGAGCGCGAAGCTGACGAGGTCGACGGCATCTCGAAAGACATCATCCTTGCCCGGGCCACGGACAAGTACGTCCTCGACAAGGGTCAAGATGGCGGGCTCGTCTCTGCGATGCTCATGTACGCGTTGGAGAAGGGCTACATCGACGGGGCCCTGGTGAGCTACCTGGAAGGCGACGGCTCCACGTGGAAGGCGATTCCGGGTGTCGCCCGCAACAGGGACGAGATCCTTGCGGCCGCCGGTAGTAGGTACACATACAGTGCGAACACAATGGCATACGCACAGGCCGTGGGCATGGGTCTGGAGAAGCTGGCCCTGGTGGGGATGAGTTGCATGTCGTCGGTACCTTCGGTGATGACCGCTCGCAAAGCGGGTAAGCCGGCGCGCAAGTTCGCGCTGAACATCGGGTTGCTGTGCTCGAAGACCTTCGACGATGCCATCTTCGAAGAACTGTTCGAGGCGAAGTACGGGCTGAAGAAACAAGACATGGTCAAGATGAATATCAAGGGTGTCTTCCAGATCTGGATGAAGGACGGGAGCTACCACGAGATCAACCTGAAGGAGTGTCACGCCTGGACACGATCGGGTTGCATGACATGTCCCGACTTCGCAGCCGAACACGCCGATATTTCGACAGGCGGGATCGGAGCCTTCAACGATTGGACGCTGACCATCGTTCGCACCGACGTTGGCCGCAAACTCATGATCGAGTTGCTCGAGAACGGGGTCATCGAAGGTCGGCCCGGCGATGACGACCCCGGCGCCATCGACTTGTTGCGAAAACTGTCGATTGTTTCTCGTCGCCGTTGGCCGCAGTCGGTCAACTTCACGTCACCTCGGCGTGGGATCCCACCGCCCAAACCGAAGGCCGAAGCACCAGCGAATTGAGCCCTGGGCTATTTGACCACACAACGATTTATGCGCTACGTTGTCTCTGCTCGCTCTTCCGCCGAGAGCGAGCGCCCTGTGTGGCTTGTCCACCAGGAAGGGTGCGAAAGCGCCGGTCGGGGAGTCGTCCGCCGTGACTCCCCGACCATCCGCTTTTCTCAGGTTTTTTCGCTGGTGCTTTGCTGTTCTTCCGCTTGCGGTGCGCCGTACAGACGCCCGCAAAGCGATGGTGCTTCGATTGGGATGTGCCGGTGAAATCCGTTTCAATGGCACCCAACTGACCCGACCCTTGGAGACAAGTGACACGCGAACGAGTCCTCATCGCCAATCGAGGCGAGATCGCCATCCGAATTGCGAAGGCCGTCCGCGCCCTCGAAATGCACTCCATCGGAGTTCATACCGATGCCGATCGAGAATGCCTCCATCGCGCAGTTGTTGACGACGTCGTGGTGCTGGCGGGCGACGCGATCGGGGGATATCTCGACGTCGATGGGGTCGTGAGCGCGGCAATCGAGTCGGGCGCAACGTACGTGCACCCGGGATACGGGTTCCTGTCGGAGAATGCGGCGTTTGCTGCGGCCTGCGCCGCCGCAAACCTCGTGTTTGTCGGGCCGTCTGCAGCCACCTTGGAACTTTTCGGGAACAAGGTCGCAGCACGTCGCTTCGTCCGTGGCCTTGGGATTGCAACCCTTCCCGGTACGCAACGCCCGGTCACATCTGCAGTCGACGCCGCACTGGCTGCTCGTGAGATCGGCTATCCGGTAATGATGAAAGCGTCGGCCGGCGGTGGAGGGCGAGGCATACGGGCGTTGTACTCCAGCGACGACGTCGATGAGGCATACACGCGAAGCACAAGTGAGGCCGCGTCAGCATTTGGCAACGGCGAGGTATTCCTCGAAAAGCTTGTGGCACGGCCACGCCATATCGAGGTGCAGATCGTTGGCGACGGCACGACTTATCTGCATTTCTTTGAACGTGATTGTTCAATTCAGATTCGGAATCAGAAGGTCCTCGAGATTGCGCCTGCTCCCAACCTGGACGCCGTTCTGCGGCAGCGACTGCTCGACGACGCGGTCGCCATCGCACGCGCAAGCAGGTACGTCGGCGTCGGAACGGTGGAGTTTCTCCTCGACCCGGAGACGGGTGAACACTGGTTCATTGAATGCAATCCGCGCGTTCAGGTCGAGCACACCGTTACCGAACAGGTAACCGGTATTGACATCGTGGAGTTGCAACTCCGGTTGGCCACCGGTGCTTCGCTGGCGGCGTGCGGCCTTGGTGATCAGGCGGCTGTTCCCGCGCCCCGAGGTTTCGCCGTACAGGCTCGTGTGGTTGCCACCGGTGCAGGAACAATGACCGCCTACAAAGAACCGACCGGTCCGCGTGTTCGTGTCGATGCCTGCGGCTACGTCGGCTACACGCCACCACCACAGTTCGATCCGTTGTTTGCGAAGGTCGTTGCGCAGTCGGGATCCGATGCCACGTTGTCATCGGCGCTCAATCGCACCGGTGCTGCACTCGCTGAGTTTCACATTGCGGGGTTGTCGACCAACATCGGACTCCTCCTTTCCACCCTTTCGTGCGAAGACGTGCGCAGGGGTGACGCTCGGACCACGCTGTTCACCGAGAATCCGGCGCTCCTCGCCGCGGCCGCCGGATCATCGAACACCACGGCTTTTCTGGGTGAACGCTGCGGTACCGTACCGGCCGTTGAAGCCCAGCCGTCGCGGTCGCTGCCTGTCGATGCCGCGCAGTTCGGCGTTCGTGCGCCGATGACAAGTGCTGTTCTAGAACTACGTGCCCGCCCTGGCGACGCAGTGCGGCGCGGCGATGTTCTTCTGGTGCTGTCGGCCATGAAAATGGAAACACCGATCGAGGCACCGTGTGACGGTCGGGTTGTGGCGATGCTCGAACTCGCGGTGGGCGATACCGTCGATCTCGACAGCGTGGTCGCGGTGATCGAACCCGGAGCTATCGAAATCGTAAAATCAGTACGTGTACATAGCACAGTGCTGGATCCGGCACAAACCTGGGAGCCGGTTCTCGCGGAGATCCGCACCCTACAGCGTCTTGCTGAGGAGCGGCTTGGGTCCCGCTCTTTGGAGCCCGGCGTCGTGCGTCAACGGAGTCGGTCAAAGCTCAACTGTCGAGAACGAATCCGATTGCTCCTGGACCACGAATCGTTCCGTGAGGTGGGAAGCGCGGCCGGTTTCGCAACCTATGGCGATAACGGTATCGACGCCTTTACGCCGGCGAATCACGTTGGTGGCTATGGTCTGGTCAACAATCGTCAAACTATTGTGTGTGCAGATGATTTTACGTCGCGCGGCGGCCACGCCGACGGCGCGATCGCCACGAAGAGCACGTACCTCGATCGGATGTCGATCGAGCTCCGGGTCCCGTCGGTGCGATTGCTTGACGGATCCTCTGGCGGGGGCAGCGTGGCGGCCATGGTCCCGGAGCAGAAGAAGGCGGGCGAGAGCGCAGCAATGGAAAGCACCGGCGCAATTACTGCTGGTCAACCTCGCGTCGCCGGTACGGGCGGATCGTTCCTGCCCGGACATCTCGGATCGACGATGTACACCGAGCAGCTCGCCACGGTACCGGTCGTAAATGTGTTGATGGGCAGCGTCGTCGGCCTCGGAGCAGCAAAGGCTGTACTCGGTCACTTTTCGGTAATGGTGAAAGACATTGCGCAGCTGTTTGTAGCCGGTCCGCCGGTTGTGGCGCACGCCATGGGCTACGAGGTGACCAAGGAAGATCTTGGCGGTTGGCAAATTCACTGTCGCAACGGTTCGGTCGACAATTTGGCCGAGACCGAGACGCAGGCCCTTGAAATGACGAAGCGGTTTCTGTCGTACCTGCCGTCGAGTACCTACGAACTCCCACCCGTGTCAGCCGTCGCAGACGACCCGGTTGATCGGCGAGACGATGAACTTGCAAACCTCGTTCCGCGCAAACGCACGACAACCTTCGACGTTCGTCGTGCGATCACGGTTCTTGCTGATCGAGACTCGTTCTTTGAAATCGGTGCGCTCTGGGGCACTGACCAGGTCGTGGGTCTGGTCCGATTCCAAGGTCACCCGATGGGGGTCATCGCGTCAGACTCGCGTCATATCAACGGTGGAGCACTTACTGCCGATGGGTGCGACAAGGTAAAACGTCTGATTGACCTATGCGACCTGTTTCACCTTCCGATCCTCAACCTGGTTGACAATCCCGGCTTTGCCGTCGGTATCGACCACGAGATTGCCGGAACGATCCGCAAAGGCGGCGAGTGGATGGTTGCTTTTGCGCAAGCGCGGGTGCCTCTGTTCACGGTGATCATGCGGCGCAGCTTCGGGGTAGCGGGCAATAACTGGGCGACGCCGCAAGCGAACCCCTCGATGCGAGTCGTTTGGCCCTCTGCGGATATGGGTGGCATTCCACCCGAAGGCGGAATCGAGGCCGCCTACAAGCGTCAGCTTGCCGAGTCGGCCGATCCGGCAGCGTTGCGTGCAGAAATAGAAGCGCGCATAGAAAGTGCCCGAGGGCCGCTCGGACCGCTCTCGAAGTTCCAGGTCGAGGAGATGATCGACCCGCGCGATACTCGGGTCCTGGTGTGTTGCTGGGTGACCAACGCGTATCGTGTCCTATCGCACTCAAACCAGCTGGGTCCGCGGCACTTCCGTCCTTAGGACCTGCCCGCGCCGTCACACGATCGGCGCGACCGCTGGGAGGTGGCGAGTGCGGTCGATGAGTTCGACCTAGTGTCGAAGCCATGACCGTGGACTCGTCCGATCCAAAGACTGCCGATGCCCGTACGGATTCGGCGACTGCTCGTCGATTAGTTGTCGAAGCGGTCGCCGCCGCGGCGAGAGTTCTCGCAAATCCGGTCATAGCGCAGCGGTGGAACGAACCGAGCGCCCTTGGCGGCATGACCGTTGGCGCATTGGCTGCGCATCTCGTGCGGGCGGCCGGCGCAACTATTGCCTACCTGGATCGGACTGATCCCAACGCACGCCCTGACGGTGAACTGCTCACGCCGGTGACGTACTTCCATGCCGCAATCGCATCGCCCATCCACGAGCAGATCAAGACCGTGTCGGCGGATGAATCCTCGGTTGGCCCAGACGACATGGCCGCGAAATGCAATGCCCTCGTGAACGTGTTGCGGGACCGCTTGGAACAGGAGCCGCCGGACAGGTTGATCGGCGCACTGGGGGGACGCATGCTTCGGCTCGACGACTTCTGTCGAACTCGTCTGATCGAAGTGTTGTTGCACACCGACGATCTGGTGGCCAGCGTCGGACTGGAGCGACCGGTAACCGACCCGGCAGGACCGGCCCTGGTCATCGAAATCCTGACTGGCATCGCCAGAGACCAACACGGCGATTGGGCACTGCTGCACGCGCTCGCTAGGACAGAGCGGGCGAAGCCGGGCGTTTTCCCGGTGTTGTGACGACTCCGACGAAACAGGCTCGTCGATGGCTTTCATCAAACGCTCACCCGATGTAAGTAGCGTAGGGGCATGCGGGTGCTCGTCGTCGAAGATGAACCCAAGATGGCCGCGCTCCTTCGACGCGGTATCGAAGGGCAGGGCCACGCCGTGGACGTCGCCGAAAACGGAGTCGATGCACTGTGGTCGGCTTCGGAAGTCGCCTACGATGTGGTCGTCCTCGATGCCATGATCCCCGACCCGGATGGTTTCCAGGTCTGTCGGACCTTGCGGGAGCGAGAAATCTGGACGCCCGTGCTCATGCTCACGGCCCGGGATGCGATCGACGACCGTGTCAAAGGACTCGACGCCGGAGCCGACGACTATCTTACGAAGCCGTTTGCCTTCAGCGAACTGTTTGCGCGCTTACGGGCTCTGGGACGGCGAACTCCGACTGCCCGTCCGCCGCTGTTGCGGGTTGGCGACCTTGTGCTCGACCCGGCCCAGCGAAGCGTCCATCGTGGCGATACCTCAATTGATCTCTCGCCGACGGAGTTCGCGCTAACCGAGTATCTGATGCGCCACCCCGGCCAAGCGAGAAGCCGGGCACAGATCATAGAGAACGTATGGGACTTCGCATTCGACGCAAACTCCAATGTCGTCGACGTCTATATCCGGTACCTGCGCGAAAAGTTGGATAGACCGTTCAATGCCGAATCGATCGTCACTATTCGTGGCGTGGGTTACATGATCCGTGATCCTGACGCCGGTGAAAATGCCGTCGCCAGTTCTCTATGAAATGGTTACGAAAGCACACCGTCCGTTCGCGGCTTACGGCGCTTGTCGTCCTCGCTTCAACGCTATTGGTAATTGCACTTAGTACTGTCCTTTGGATCAATGAATCGAGACAGTCCTCTCGCCGCCTTGATCGTTCGCTGGCGCGTCGAGTCGAGGCGATCGACCTTTCGCTGCGCAGCAAAGGACGGTTTCCCTATACCGAACCGTATGGCGAAGCAATCGATGCGGACTACCGAATCCTTGGGATGTCGCAGGCCATCGACCTCCCCGGGTTGCTCACGCAGAGCCAAGTCGACTTTGTATTGCGTAACGGCGGTTTGCAGTTTCGACGCGACGATCCCGTTCTTGAGGGGACGGCCCGGTTCCTCGCCCAGCGGCGTCTCATCGACAACATCCCCGTAGTGGTGGTAGTCGCTGAAACCGAGGCGGTCTTGCAGGCCTCGAGGAACCAGCTCCGGTTCGCCCTTGCGATCGGTGCGCCGATCCTGGTGCTCCTCACCGGCATAGGGGGATGGGCGCTGGCTGGTGCCGTTTTGCGACCTGTGCGGAAGATGACCGACGACGCCGCTGCTATCTCACGTTTCGACTCCCGGGCGCGGTTGGCATCGGGCTGGGGGAATGACGAACTCACCCATCTCGGTGACACTCTGAACTCGATGCTTGATCGACTCGAAGGTTCGTATCGACGAGAGCGTTCCTTCGTCGACGACGCTAGCCATGAACTTCGCACTCCATTGGCCATCGTTCGCGGTGAACTGGAACTTGCGTTGCTGCACCCCGGCAATCCGGCGGAGACCCGAGATGCCTTGCATCGTTCGATCAACGAGGTGGATCGGATGATCGCCCTCGCCAACGATCTATTGGTGTCGGCTCGTTCAGAGGCAAACCCCGGCAACGCAGACGAGGCTGATGTTGCGGCCACATCGGCGGCGACCACTGATGTCGCCGTGTTGCTGACGAGCGTTCGAGATCGCTTCGGCAATGACGATCACGTCACGTTCTTTGGGGGTGATCAAGTTCCTTCGGGAACACGTGTTGCTATGCGCGCTGACCATCTCGAACGGGTCCTCATCAACGTGGTCGAAAACGCGCGCCGGTTCGCCAGATCGAGCGTCATCATGTCATCGAAAGTCCTGGGCGAGACTGTTCACATCGAAGTGCTCGACGACGGGCCTGGCTTTCCTCCGGACTTCATCGATCGTGCCTTTGACCGGTTTTCGGTCGCAGATCAGGCGCGGACCCGAAGGTCGGACGGCGATACCGCTCACGACACCGGTGGTGGTGTCGGACTCGGCTTAGCAATCGTGGCCGACCTCGTTCGGCAGGTGGGCGGGTCAGTCTCGGCCACGAATCGTGATGAAACTGCGTCGAAGGATGGAGCGACCGGCGTGGGAGGCGGCATCGGCGCACGTTTGACGGTGTCGTTGCCGCTCGTACACAGCGCCTGACCTTCGTAGGGGTACGAATGAAAGGGGAGCGGAAACTCTCATGTTGCTTTCACGGTTGATACGCCATGGTGGTGTTATGACACACGAACACTCTCCACTGTCGACTCCCCTCGAGGAGAGTCGAACCCACGACGTTCAAAGCGCCCCCCAATTCCTCAGCGACGACGACACGCTTCCTGTCTTCGCTGTCTCATCTTCTGGCACCGTGTTCGGGCCGGCGGACGTCCCAGACACGACCGGTGTGCCCAGTGGCTCCCCCGTGCCACCGTCGGCACCGCTGCCGGAGTCGCTCGGCTTCCCGGGGTCCCTCGGCTTCCCGGAATCCAACGTTCGCACCGCATCGACCATAACGACGGGCACAACGTCGGGAACGGGATCGCCGATGAGCGTCCCCATGACCGATAGCAGCGGTGTGAAGGGCGGTTGGGCCAAACCAGCGCTCGTTGGTGGTCTCGTCGGCGCACTGTTGTCGAGTGCAGTCCTTGGAACGGCGCTCGTCGCGACACGACGGGACAACAACTCGAAGCCAACGGTCCCATCCGCCGCCGTCGCCGCAACGGCATCGACCGCTTCCACGACGCCGCAGTCGGTGGCGATCATCGACAACAAGCTGGCGGCGCCGCTGAAGATCCGCCAAATCCTGACCGCGGTGCAGCCCGCGGTGGTGAGCATTGCGACTCAGACTGGATTTTCGATCAACGAGTTCGAGCAGAACGGGGCAGGTACGGGGATGGTGGTGACTCCCGACGGGTACATCTTGACCAACAACCACGTGATCGCGTCGGCGACAACCGTGAAAGTGACCTTCGCCGATCGAAAAGTGCGCAACGCAGTCGTGGTCGGGACCGACCCGTCGAACGATGTCGCCCTGATCAAGGTCGAGGCAAAGGGTTTGCCGAGCGTCAAGCTCGGAAAGTCGAAAGCGCTCCAGGTCGGTGATCAGGTTGTGGCGATTGGAAATGCCCTCGCGCTTCCTGGAGGTCCGACGGTAACGACGGGCATTGTGTCAGCGCTAAACCGATCGTTGGAAGGCGACGGCGAGACCTTGGAAGGGCTGATCCAAACGGATGCGGCGATCAATCCAGGAAACTCTGGTGGTCCGCTCGTGAATAGCGCCGGAGAAGTCGTCGGCATGAACACCGCGATCATCCGAAACACCGCCAACATCGGATTCTCGATCGCGTCGGACCGTTTCAGTCCGATCCTCGACAAGCTCAAGGCAAATGCCAAGAACAACGGTGATGTCTTCAAGCCCCGAACGTTCCTGGGTGTCACGATGTACGAACTAACCCCCGATCTCGTTGAGCGCTTCGGACTCGGGACCGATAAGGGAGTTCTCGTTGCCGACGTCAATATCGGCTCACCCGCCGACAATGCCGGATTGCAGGCTGGCGACGTCGTCGTGAAGTTCGACGGGAAGACGGTGACCAAGTCGGAGAATCTCAAAAACCTCGTCCAAGCCCGCAAAGCTGGCGATATCGTCGTCGTTGCCTGGGTGACGCGGGACGGCCGCCGAATGGAAGCCAACATCGAGCTCGGATCGGCTCGTCGGGTCTACTCGCAGCCCATCCCCGCTCCGGACGCCAACCCACTCCTACCATAAAGGTATATGTACTTAGGACTCATTGATGAGTGTTCGTGCCCTGGTAAAGATGGCGTCGAACATCGGCTCGGTCAAACGGCCGGTGAACGTATTTTGTTGACTCGGATGAAACGAGCACAGGACCGTCACCGGACGTTTCGCGTTGAGCGCACCGGACGCCTCGACGCCGTGCCCGAACTTCGGTTTCTCGTGGAGGGTGATGTGGTGAGAAGTCGCGTCGTATGCGAACTGACCAAGTGCGACTATCACGCGAAGATTCTTGAGCAACGCCAGCTCGCGGTCGAGGAATGGGCGACAGGCATCGCGCTCGGCGGGTTCAGGCTTGTTCCCCGGCGGGGCGCACCGGACGGCAGCGTTCACGTACGCGTCCGTAAGGGTCAGGCCGTCGTTCATGTCAACGCTGGTCGGCTGATTCGCGAAACCGGCCCGATGCAGCGCTCGAAACAGCCAGTCGCCAGATCGGTCGCCGGTGAACACACGCCCCGTCCGGTTGGCGCCGTGGGCAGCGGGTGCCAGCCCAAGGATCAGCATCGACGCTTTGGGGTCGCCGAAGCCGGGAACGGGGCGTCCCCAATAGCTGTCGCCGACGTAGGCAGCCCGCTTGACGGCGGCGACCTCTCGGCACCAGTTCACCAGCCGCGGACACTTCTCGCAGGAGCTGATGTCGGAACGGAGCTTGGCGAACGAATCCATCGTGTGAGTCTGGCGCGCGAAAGTGCCGGGTCTCGTCTGTCGAGAGGTTTGGGCTCCGGTAAGGTCGAAGGTGCATGGTGACCCGAACGAAACCCACGGCTCCAACCTCGACTCTGGTCTTGCTGGTCCGTCATGGGCAGACGCCCACGACGGGTATCAAACTTCCCGGTCGGGCCAAAGGGCTTCACCTGAGCGACGTCGGCCGACAGCAGGCAGAGACAGTCGCTCTGCAACTCGATACCGTTGCGCAGATCGACGCCATTTATGCGTCCCCGCTTGAGCGGGCACGTGAAACCGCGCAGCCCTTGGCGAAGCGGCGACAGCTCTCGGTTCGAATCGAACGCGGGCTCTTCGAATGCGACTTCGGCGAATGGACGGGTGAGGCCCTGAAGGACCTGTACAAGAAGCCCGAATGGTCAACGGTTCAGCGGTATCCGTCGGGGTTTCGTTTCCCGAACGGCGAGTCGTTCTCGGAGATGCAGACGCGCATGGTCTCGTGTATTGGGAGACTCGTTGCGGGCCACCCCGGCGCGACGATTGTGTTGGTAAGCCATGCCGATCCGATTAAGGCGGCCGTGGCGGACGCATTGGGAACCCACCTGGACCTGTTCCAGCGCATTTCGATATCGACGTGTTCGGTGACTGCGATTGCATACAGTGCCGGCGGCCCCAACGTGTTGACGGTGAACGCCACCTCTGATTTGGGAAAACTTAAGCCATCGTGAGTTCGAGTTTTGATCTCCCGGCCGTTGATCGCTTCGTGGTTGGCACGATTGGGATGCCCGGTGACCGCACCTTTTATTTCCAGAGCGTCGTAGGTCGCGACGTGCTCTCGTTCAAATGCGAGAAAGCACAGGTCGCGGCACTCGTCAATGCACTCGGCCAACTCATTTCAGAGCTTCCGCCACCCGACCCGGAACCTCCTGCGTTTGTAAGCCTCGACCTCCCCTTGCTCGAAGAGTGGACGGTCGGCGTTATCGGTCTGGCCTACGACGCGGAGGCCGATGTGGTCGTGCTCGTCTTGGAAGAAATACAGCGCACCCCGGACGCGTCCGATGGCGGCAAGGCCCAGTTCCGGTTGAACCGGGAACAGATCATGGGCATAACCGTTCATGGCGGAAACCTGATTTCGGCGGGCCGACCGCTTTGCACGAACTGTGGCGCTGCGATCGACCCGGAAGGGTACAACTGTTCGTGCAACAACTAGTGACCTCCACCACACGGCACCGGCAATACTATGTCCACAGATGAGACCGTAAACGGGCCGCGTCCCTTCGACCTTTTCGTCGATGGCGAGATGGAAGTCGAAGGACGTATGCCATGGAGCTCCAACGCAACGTTTCTCGTAAATATCTCGGCTGAGTCAACCGACCCGACTGACACCTGCGAGGTCATGAAAGGGATTTACAAACCCCTCAAAGGAGAGCGTCCGCTGTGGGACTTTCCGAACGGTCTATTCCGACGAGAAGCTGCAGCCTTCGAGCTGGCCCACTTTCTCGGCTGGGATGTGATTCCGCGGACGGTGGTGCGCGACGGACCGTTTGGCCTCGGATCCGTCCAGTGGTTCGTGAGCGCAGATTTCGAACAGCACTACTTCACGATGCTGGAGAATCGACCCGAACTTCACGACCAACTGCGCACGCTGGCCGTCTTCGACATTCTTGCCAACAACGCGGATCGCAAGGGCGGACACGTGCTCGTGCTGCCGGGCGACGATGGCACGCCCGACACGATCTGGGGAATCGATCAGGGCTTGTGCTTTCACGACGAGCCGAAGCTGCGGACCGTGATGTGGGACTTTGCGACGGAGAAGATACCGGCGGTGCTGCTGGCGGATATCGAACGCCTCGCGACGCTCGACGCAGGCTCGGACCCGTTCGGGGAGCTGTTGATTGACGACGAATGCGGGGCGCTCGTGGAACGCGCGCAAAAGTTGCTCCGCAAGCCGGTGTTTCCGCGGCCGACGTCGAACTATGCATACCCCTGGCCCATGGTCTGAGCGAGCCAACTCGGGGTCCCATCGCGACCAACTCGGGGTCCCATCGCGAGCCAACTCGGGGTCCCATCGCGACCAACTCGGGGTCCCATCGCGAGCCAACTCGGGGTCCCATCGCGACCAACTCGGGGTCCCATCGCGACCAACTCGCCAAAAGTCGGCGAAAACTAACGCAAAAACGGCGAGTTGGTCGCGAACGGAGCCGGAGTTGGTCGCGATACAACTGGCCCAACTATGGCAGGGTGACGGCGCCGGTCTCGGCACCCTGCACCAGAACGGCGTACTTTGCGAGGACGCCGGTCGTGTAGCGAGGTGGCGGGAGCTTCCAATCAGCTTTGCGTTTCTCCAACTCGGCGGGGTCAACGAGAAGTTCGAGCCTTCGCGCGTGCACGTCGATTTCGATGATGTCACCATCGCGTACGAACGCAATCGGGCCACCGTCGACGGCTTCGGGGGCGACGTGTCCGATACAGAAACCCCACGTGCCGCCGGAGAACCTTCCATCGGTGATCAGCGCACAGTCGCTCCCGCGGCCGGCGCCTTTCATCGCGCCGGTGACGGCAAGCATTTCGCGCATCCCAGGCCCGCCCTTTGGACCCTCGTAGCGAATGACGACCACTGTTCCCGGTTGGATGTCACCGGCGAGAATCGCGTTCATGGCACCGTCCTCGCCTTCGAAAACCCGAGCGGGGCCAACGAACTCCATCTGCGCCTTTGTGAGTCCGGCCACCTTCACGACGCTGCCCTTCGGAGCGAGTGAGCCGTGCAGAACCACAATGCCACCGTCTTTGTGAATCGGATCCGAGAGCGGGTGGATCACGACGCCATCGGGTTTCGGCGGGTTTAGCTCTGCGAGATTTTCGGCCATGGTCTTACCGGTCACGGTCATTACGTCGCCGTGGAAAAGTCCGTGTTCGAGGAGGTGGGCCATCACGACTGGCACACCGCCGACACGGTCGATATCAGTCATGTGGAACTTGCCGCCCGGCTTCGTATCGGCGATGTGGGAGATGCGTTCGCCGACCCGGTTGAAATCGGCCAGCGTCAAATTGACTCGGGCCTCGTGCGCGATGGCCAGAAGGTGAAGCACGGCGTTGGTCGAGCCGCCGAGAGCGAGCGTTACTGCGATCGCATTTTCAAACGCTTTCATCGTCATGATCTGGCGGGCAGTGATGCCTTTTTCGATCAATCCCATGAGCGCAACGCCGCTCGCGTAGGCGAAGTCGTCGCGGCGCGAATCAATGGCGGGGGCACTTGCACTCCCCGGAAGCGCCATGCCGATCGCCTCGCTGATGCTGGCCATCGTGTTCGCGGTGAACATTCCCGCGCATGACCCCTCAGTCGGGCACGCGTGGCGTTCGATGTACGACAACTCCTCATCACTAAGCGCGCCTATGGCATGGCTGCCAACGGCTTCGAAGACCGAAGTGATATCGAGTGCTTCGCCCTTGGATCCTTTGCCAGGCAGAATCGAGCCGCCGTAAAGGAAGATGCTCGGGAGGTCGAGCCGGGCGGCCGCCATCAACATGCCGGGCAAGCTCTTGTCGCAACCGGCGAACGTGGCAAGGGCGTCGAATCGCTCGGCGTGCATCACCGTTTCCACCGAATCGGCAATCACCTCACGGCTGACCAGCGACGCGCGCATGCCTTCGTGGCCCATCGAGATACCGTCGGAAACAGCGATCGTGACGAACTCGATCGGGAACCCGCCGGCAGCCCGAATCCCTTCCTTCGATCGCTTGGCCAGGCGATCCAGTGGCATGTTGCACGGCGTTACTTCATTCCAACTTGAGGCGACGCCGATTTGCGGCTTGTCGAAATCTGCGTCGGTCATGCCGATGGCACGAAGCATGGAACGGGCGGGAGCCTTCGTTGGTCCCTCGGTGACGTCGGTCGAGCGCAGCTTTTGTGGATTAGCCATAGCGCCATGTTAGTGGGGCCAACTTTGGACCCCGAGTCGCGTTTACGCAGCGATGAGTTGTGCGACGACGCGCTGTGCCGATTCGCGCTCACCAGCATCAGCTTCGGGGCTGAGCTTGGAGACCACATCGAGCACCGTGCGAGCATCGTCATCCTTGAGGGCGATCGTCTGATGCGTCCCGTCGTTGAGGAGCAACGAAAGCGAACGACGGTTGCCCGGCAACGTCTTCGTGTCGAGCAAGAGCGCCGTTACCGCTGCGGGTTCGCTGAGCGCCCGAAGGAACGGTGCGCCCTGCTTGGATTGTGACCAGCCGATCAAGAACGGAATCACTCCGGACACAATGGCGGCCAAGCCGGCCACGATCCCGAGTTTGGAGACCGGCGTCTCCACCTGCGATGCTGCGATCGAAAGTCCCAAGCCAACGACGGTGAGCATCATGCCGCTGCGGCCAACGCGCATCCCGCTTTGTACGACAATCTTTCGTGCCGCTTTTGACCGTTCTTCGAGAGAATTCTCCATGGGTTCCCCATCGGCACGATTCGTCTGCTCCTTAAGCATTCGCGAAACTGGGGCCGACGAGTCCCTGGGGTGACTCAGAACAACATCTGTTCGCGGCGGACGTCGTCTGGGAATGGTTGGGTGGCCAAGCGGTGATAGGCCACGATCGCGCCGGGTGGCCCCGCCAGTGTAAGCAGCGTGAACTTCTTGCTCCAACACATGACCCGAAACAAATCAAGGATCATGACGCCGTAGGCGGCCGAGATGAACCCGTGGAAATACGCGACCACCTTGCGAAGCAGCGTCTGCCAGGTGGTCTCGTCGACGCCGAACAGGTATCTGCGGGCCATGAGAGGAAGCAGAATCAAATAGCTGATCGTTTCAACGATGGCCATTGCTTTTGTGAATTTGATTTTTCGCTCGAGTTGTCGGCGGGGGTTGACCGATTCCAGCAGCTGCCCAACCTCGGGGGTTTCGATCGGCGACTTGGTCATTCTGCGTCGGCGTCGTTGTCGTTGTCGTTGTCGGACCCGGCGTCGAAGCCGGCAGCGGCGAGGCGTTCAAGAAGTTGATCGCGAATGCTGACGCCAGGGTCACGGGCCTTTTCGCCGGAGATCCGCCATCCCATCCGTGAGGAATACAGCAGCGGCGGTGCCTTCAGGCGTCCCTCACGGGTCGCGGTCACGCGCGCAAAGAACAGCTCGTGATCACCCAACATCTTGCGGTCCTCGACCTCGCAGCGCAGATACCCGATGGCGTTCGCGACAACGGGGAGTCCGTCGAAATCCTCCACGAACTCGCGGGCGAGCTGGTGAAACCTGCGACCCGGGTAGGAGAAGTATTGACCCTCGGCGATTTGATCGCCCGCCAAGATCGAAACCGAAAAAAGTCCCGTTGATGCTATGTGCGCGTAGGTATCGTGCTTCGGTGAGACCGATGCCATCACGATCGGCTCCTCGAAGCTGACTTGCATCACCCAATGCGAGCAGTACAGGTTGCGATTGGTGCCATCGGCCGACGCCGCCCCCACAACCTGGACCGCGTGCATCATCTGGCCAAGGGTTCGCTTCAACTTCTGATCAATCATGTCCGCGCCTAGTTCTGCGACCAGAGGCCGGTTCCATTGATAGGCGATTTTGAAACGACGATCGCAAGCACAATGGCCACAACACCCATTCCGACGAGCAACGCGAGGTCGCGGCGAGCATCTCGACCCCGAAATTTCGGACTCATCAACAAACCGCCGGCGATGGCCCCAAATACCATGCCGCCCAGGTGGCCTCCGATCGAAATGCCCGGGATCGAGAACGTGATGACGAGGTTTATAAGGAGCATGGGGCCCCAGGTGTTGTTGAACGGTACTCCTCGTTGACGCAGCGCGACCGTGGCCGCTCCGGCCAGCCCGAAGACCGCACCCGATGCACCTCCCGTGAGGCCGTAGGGCTCGAAGAGCAATGCTCCAAACGACCCACCGAGGAGACTCACGAAATACAAACCGATAAAGCGCCACCGGCCCAGGGCCGGTTCCAAGAAACGACCGAGTTGCAGCAACGCAAACATGTTGAATGCAATGTGGAGAATTCCGAAATGAAGGAATCCGGAGGTGACGAGGCGCCACACCTCCCCGTTGGCGACGCCACCAGCGACGACGGCGGTTCCGCCCGCTTTCGGGATCGACGCGATCACGGCGAGGTCACGCGTACTCCAACGCTGAAGCACCTCGGTCATCACAAAGATCGCTGCGTTGAGCGCAATTATGCCCTGCGTGATCGGGGTGTCCATGCTTGTCATGCGCGCTTTGGTGATCTTGGCGGTACGAACCGCCTGTGTTTTGGTGCTGGGCGCACCTTCCTTCAAACACATGGTGCAGTGCTGGCCGACTGGTGCATCGCGCAAGCACGAGGCGCACGCCGGACGGTCACAGCGGCTACACGATCGCAGCGTTTCGCGCGTGGGATGAATGTGGCAGTACTTCACGTTTGATGGATCGACAGTTCCTGACATCACAGACCAGCTCGTTCTCGAAGCAACGCGGTAATGGCTTTCCCATCGGCTTTGCCTCCGGTTGCTTTCATCGCAGCACCTACGAAGAAGCCGGCGATCTTCGGGTCGCCTCCCTTGAGGCGCTCGAACTCGGTGGGGTGCGCTGCGATGAGTTGGCCGACGAGTGCTTCGGCGGCGTTGGTACCCAACGCTTCGAAACCCTTCGTTGCCGCAATTTCTGCTGGATCACCTCCGCTGGCGAGGAGCTCCTGGAGCACAGATTTTGCCTGTGTCGGGGTGATTGCACCCGAGGCTTCCATGGCAAGGAGGGCAACGAATGCCTCCCCGGTCAAGAGGTGGTTCGGACCATGTGCCGCAACCTCGTTTGCGGCCCGGTTGATCGCTCGACGAGCGTCGGCTCCCGCGTCGATTGCCGCAAAAACCAATGGGTCGAGATCTTGTTCGATAACCGTGAGAATGGCATCGGAGTTCGTGGCGAGTTCGCCGTTGGTAGCAGCAGAAAGTTCGCGACGCTTGTCACCCGGCATTTTTGGCAACGCAGCGTGAACCTGCGCGATCCATTCCTCGGACGGTGCCATCGTCACGAGATCGGGTTCGGGGAAGTAGCGGTAGTCGAACGCCTCCTCCTTGGATCGCATCGACGACGTTCGACCGTCATCTTCGCTCCAGTGGCGTGTCTCTTGGATGATTCGCTCGCCGGAGTTGATCAGACCGATTTGTCGGTTTGCTTCGTAGTCGATGGCTCGCACGAGGGATCGCAACGAGTTGAGGTTCTTTATCTCGCAGCGCGTTCCCAGGGCTCCGCTGGGCTTTCGAACGCTCACGTTTGCGTCGACGCGTAGGGAGCCCTCCTCCATTTTGCCGTCGGATGCCCCCGTCGCAACGAGGATCGAACGCAACTCGCTGACATATGCCTTTGCGTCGTCGGCCGATCGAATGTCGGGGCGGCTCACGATTTCCACAAGCGGAACGCCGGCTCGGTTGTAGTCGACAAGTGAGTGGGTGGCCCCGTGGATGCGGCCACCTGTTCCGCCCACGTGACTGGACTTGCCGGTGTCTTCTTCCATATGTGCACGTTCGACTCCGATGCGGGTGCCGTTGGGCAGGTCCAGGTACCCATCGGCATTGATCGGCTGATCGTATTGCGATACCTGGTAGTCCTTCGGCATGTCCGGGTAGAAGTAGTTCTTCCGGTGAAAGACGCTGGGCTTGATCGTGCAGTGCAATGCTGCGCCGATTCGCATTGCGTATTCGACCGCCGTCCGGTTGATAACGGGGAGCGAACCGGGAAGACCCAGGCACACCGGGCAAATGTTGGTGTTCGGTTCCTGACCGAAACTGTTCGCGCAACCGCAGAAGATCTTCGTGTTCGTGGCCAGCTCACAGTGAACCTCGAGGCCGACGACCAGTTCCCATCCTTGGGGGATTCCCATGTCAGTTTCCCGCTTCGATCACGGCCGAGACCTTGAACAGCAACGGTTCCGCCAGGGATGGTCCAAGAAGCTGCACGCCGATCGGCATGCCATCACTGCCCACGCCGCACGGCACGCTTATAGCGGGATCGCCCGACAGGTTAGAGGAAATCGTGGCGACGTCGTTGTAGTACATCGTCATCGGATCCGATGTCTTATCGCCGAACTTGAACGCGGTCGTTGGCGACGTCGG
>JANOYY010000034.1:0-26215 GCA_031429095.1 Acidimicrobiia bacterium
AACTTCATCAACGTCAACGTTTTCGCATGGCCCAGCAACAGTTCCGCGTCACGCTGCAGATACGCCAATCGGCGCTTGTTCAACACATTCGCAATCACACCAATATGGGTCACACCAATCATTCCCCCAGCCGCCGCATCAGACCAGCCCGCCAACTCGCAAAGCACCCGAGCATGCGAGACCCGTGCCTCGCCCTCAGTCGGACGAGCATGAGTATTGCCCGCCAACCAGTGCGACACGTCCCGAAACCCGTCATCACGCACCACCGGAGACTGTGCAAACTCAGCGACCGTACGGGTACACAACAAATCTGCCTGATCAACCAACGCCCGTGCAGCCGCCACAACCGCCGCGGTCACCGGCACACCCGAACCCAGGCAACTCGTAGCTGATGCCAACGCCGACGCTGCCGCCGCTATGTGATCGTTGATGGAGGAATCCACGCCCACACCATAACCCACCCCACGAACATGTGTTCGATACAAACACCGAAAACGGCCGCCTCACCCGTCGCTTTCCCACGCAATCCCCCACGACTTGTCAACGGCCACACCCGCGCCGACAACGACAAAAGCTCTCACACGCCGTTCCATTCCCGGACGCCACACCCACCAGGGGGATGTCACGTGACTTGGGCAGCCCAGCGAGGGCGAAACTGCTATCACCTAGTCGCCCGACGCTTTCGAGGCACCGCGACAACCACCGGAGTCGATGAAACAACCGTAAACCCCGCCGGCCATGCGCCTGTCGAATCGTGGTGCACCGTGAATCCCGACCAGAATGAAGCGGTGGGGAAATACCGCTACCTATTCACACCGCTACGCCTCGGCCCGGTCACGGTTCGCAACCGTGTCGTGTTCAGTGCCCACCTCACGAACTACGCCGCAGATGGCCTCCCTACCGACCAGCACGTTGCCTACTACGAGGCACGGGCGAAAGGTGGTGCCGGGCTCATCATCACCGAGGAGCACTCGACCCACCCCACCGACTGGCCCTATGAAAAGTTGATCCACGGGTTCCACCGCGAGGTCATACCGGGTTACCGCAAGATCACCGAGGCCGTCCATCGCCACGGCGTGCCGATCTTCGCTCAGATCAACCACAACGGCGGCCAAGCATCGTCGATGTATTCGCGCCTTCCGGTGTGGGCGCCGTCGCCCGTTGCCGACCCGCTGTTTCGTGAAGTCCCGAAGGCAGTGAATACCCGCGAGATCCAGCAGATCATCGACGGCTACGCGCTCGTCGCCGGACACTGCGTGGAGGGCGGGTTCGATGGTGTCGAGCTGCAGTGCTCGCACTCGTCTATTGTGCGCGGATTCCTCAGCGGTGCAACCAATAAGCGTACTGATCACTATGGCGGGTCGCTGGAAAACCGGGCGCGCATACTTGTTGAAATCGTTGCTGCGGTTCGAGAAGCACTCGGCCCGACGAAGACGCTTGGGGTGCGTCTCTGTGGCGATGAGTTCATCGAGGGCGGGACTACGATTGAGGAAGCGGTAGAGGTCGCGAAGATCGTCGAGGCGACCAGGCAGGTCGACTACATCAATACTTCGATCGGCGTCGCCACGGTCACGCTATACATGATCGAAGCATCAATGCACATCCCACCGGGATACTCGCTGTTCATTCCGAATGCGATTCGTCGTGCGGTATCGCTCCCCGTTGTTGGGGTCGGCCGGTTCAAAGACCCGCTGCAGGCCGAGCGCGCACTGGCAGACGGACACTGCGATCTGGTCGGCGCCGTACGTGCACAGATTGCCGATCCCGATTTCGTTCGCAAGTCGCAGTCGGGCGAGCACGACGACGTCCGCCTGTGTCTTTCATGCAATCAGGAGTGCGTCGGACGCATGGGCCTCAATCGCTGGTTGGGATGTATCGAAAACCCCAATACCGGCCGTGAAGCAATTGTAGGCACACAGAATATTTCGCTTATGAAAGCACCAACGCGCTCTAAGCAGGTGATGGTGATCGGTGGTGGACCCGGAGGCCTCCAAGCAGCGATCAGCGCTGCAACGGCAGGGCATGAGGTCGTGGTCTACGAGCGCGAGCAGGTGCTGGGCGGTCAGGTGCGGTGGGCCGCCAGCGTCCCAAACCGAGCCGAGTTCGGCGACATCATCCGCAACCAGACCAACGAACTCCGGCGTCTGAACGTGAAGGTTGTACTCGGCAATTCGGTCGACGCCGCCTTCGTGCGCGAGCAGAACCCCGACGTCGTGGTGGTCGCAACTGGCGCGGCTCCGGCGAGACCCTATTGGGCACCCGGTGACGCAGATCGGATCATCGATGTGATCGACGTTCTTGCTCGTCCCAGCGAGGGACCCCAAAACGGCGAGCGGGTCGTGATCGTCGACGAACTTGGTTTCCATCAAGCCACTAGCGTCGCCGAAGTGTTGGCCGACCGCGGGTGCGCGGTGGAGATTCTGACGCCGGGGATGGTTGTCGGACAGGACCTCGGCATCACCCTCGACATGGAGGGCTTCTGCATCCGCGCGGCCGCAAAAGGTATCGCCCTCACGCCCGATTCGGTTGTCATGGGCTGGAATGGATCGGCGCTGAGCGTGTTGCACCATGTCAGCGGATCGATGAACGAACTGACGACCGACTGGGTGGTGCTTGCAGTTCCCGCCCGAGCCGCCGACGAACTGTACCTGGAACTGAGCGCCGATCCAGGCCGTGGCGTGCATCGCGTGGGCGACTGCGTGGCACCGCGTCGTGCCCATGCTGCTGTCGTCGACGGCGACCGCATCGGGGCGTCGTTGTGAATGCGCTGGCCGTCGTACTGGTGCGAGACGGCGTATTGCCCGCCGGAGCCGATGAGGTCACCGCGGAGGCAGGGGGCTTTGTTGGATTGGTCGGCACCAGTACCGATGCTGTCGATGTGTCGACACTCATAAGTGCACGTTGCATCTACCTTGTGGATTGCGAGTGGGCGGATCGAATCGACATCGCCTGTCAGACCATCACCCAGCTGCAGAGTCCGGTGGTGATTGTGCCGTCGAGCCCCGATGGACGCGACCTCGCCCCTCGCCTCGCGAGTCGGCTCGGTCGTCCGCTACTCGCCGGAGCCGTCCGTGTACAGAACAATATCGTTCAGCTGAGCCGCGTCGGCGGCCGCGTCATCGAGCACCACCGCATCGACGACACCGCCATCGTGACCCTCATCCCCGGCTTGCGAGGGTCGTCGCCGTCGAACGTGTCGCCGACCGTCGAGCGCCTGGTCGTCGCACCGATGGGCGAGCGGCCCGGGAACGTAACCGTGTTGGAGGTGCTGCCTCCCGACGCTGCAACGATGGACCTCACCGAGGCCCCGCGAATTGTGGCCGGCGGCCAGGGCCTAGCGTCGACCGAGGCATTCGAGCAACTGGGTCGCGTCGGTGCAGCGATCGGGGCATCACTGGGCGGCACGCGAGTGGCCAGCGACGCGGGCTGGATCCCCTTCGAGCGTCAGATCGGGACCACAGGCGTCGCCGTGAACCCACGCCTCTACATTGCATTCGCCATCTCCGGAGCCACCCAGCACACCAGCGGCCTCGGGAACCCCGATCACATCATCAGCGTGAACACCGACGCAAGCTGCCCCATGATGACCATGGCCAACCTCGCTATCGTGTCCGACGCCCGCGCGACGCTCGATGCATTGGAGCGGCTTCTGGGCCTACCGGACCCGAGCGGCATCTAGCTTCGGCTGTCGTAGCCAAAACGGTAGCTCGCCGACCGGACTCGGACCCGACCAACAGACAGCGCGCGCGCCTGTAGCCTGGCAACAGCCCGACCGTGACACCGTGAAAAGCGATGCCTTGTAATGGCCGAACGTATTCAACCCATGTCCCACCCAACGTTCCAAGGAGCGGCCGCGATGACGCAGGCGACGCAGGAAACCCAAGCCAACACGTACCCGACTGCGGTCTCGGCTATTCGATCCGACGGCAAGGAGAAGGTCATGGGGACCGGCCGTTACACGGCCGATCTCACGTTGACCGGTCAGCTGTATGCCGCGTTCCGTTACGCCGACCATCCTCATGCACGGCTCCTTCGAGTGGAGACCAGCAAAGCGAAGGCATTACCCGGCGTGGTCGCTGTTGTCACCCACGATGATGTGCCCGAGGTGCTGTACGGCGCCATGGTGCAGGACCGCTACCTCTTTGCGAAAGACACGGTGCGATTCGAAGGCGACATCATCGCTGGCGTCGCCGCTGTGACCGAAGAGATTGCTCGCAAGGCCGCAGCACTGATCGAGGTCGATTACGAAGTACTGCCCGCGGTGACCGATTTCGAAGCGGCCATGAACCCGGATTCGCCACTCGTGCATCCGGGCTGGGCCGACTATTCCCGCAACGACGATGTCGGTAGCACCGGCAACACTCTGGGTTACTCCACCATCGTGAAGGGTGACGCTGATGCCGCAATGGCCGACGCCGATGTTGTGGTGAAAGGTCGCTACGTGACCGACCCCGTTCAGGGTGTACCGATTGAACCGCGCGCTGTCCTCGCACAGTGGAGCGGCGACAAGGTCACGGTGTGGACGTCGACCCAGGTGCCCTACGCGGCCCGGTCCGGCGTCGCCCTAACCATGGGTGTTCCCGAATCAAACGTACGCGTAATAGTTCCGCTTCTCGGCGGTGGCTTCGGAGCGAAGTGCGACTTCCACTTCGAAGGCCACGTCGCCGCTCTGGCTCGCGCAGCACGCCGACCGGTGAAGCTCGTGTTCTCACGCAAAGAGGAGTTCTTCGCCGTCGGGCACCGCCGCGAGGGGATGGTGCTCGAGTTCGAAACCGGAGCAAAGAGGGACGGCACGCTCGTGTCGCGTAGAGCCCGCCTGGTACTCGATAAGGGCGCATACTGTGGCGAAGGCGGGTTCTTTGCACAGATGGCAGCTATGCACGCATGTGGCCCGTACAAGATCGAAAACATCCACGTTGCGTCGTATCTGAACTACTCGAACAATCAGCCGTCGTCATCGATCCGGGCCCCAACAGCACCGCAGGTTTGCTGGGCGCTTGAGCAGCACATGGATGCCCTTGCGAAAGCACTCGGCATGGACCCGGTTGATCTTCGTCGAAAGACTCTCGTCGACGAAGGCGACGAAGGCCCCACCCGGCAGGTGTTCGACCGCGTTGGATTGAAGGAGACACTCGAGCGTGTCGTCGAATTGATCGGCTACGACAATGATCTTCCCGACGACGAAGCGATCGGCGTTGCGAGTGGTTGGTGGCCGTGCTTCGCCGTGCCTTCGGGTGCCTACGTGAAGATGAACCCGGATGGCACCGGCACGATCGTGACGGGCGCACAGGAGAACGGCAGCGGCGCAGTCATGGCTATGCCCCAGTTTGTTGCCGAGGAGCTTGGTATGCGCGCAGAGGATTTCTCGATTCTGTATCAAGATACCGATGCCGCTCCCTGGGATATGGGTTCGAGCGGTTCACAGACCACGTTCAACAGTGTGCGCGCAGTGCTCGATGCCACCGCCGATGTTCGCAACCAGCTCATCGCTGCCGCCGCCGAACTCCTTGAGGCTGCACCCGAAGATCTCGAACTCGTCAACGGCAATGTGCGGGTGAAGGGAACGCCGACAAAGAACGTCGCCATCTCCACCCTGACCGCCGGTGGAACGTTCCACGGACGAGGCAGTGGCCCACTGCCCGACTCCCCTCCGGTCCAGGCCGAGGGATGCGTTGGCCGACTCGGCATGGAGTCCTTCCTCGCGCCGCAGTTCTTCACACATGCGGTGCGGGTGAAGGTCGACCGCGACACCGGTGTCGTACGTGTACTTCATGTTGCTGCGGGTCACGACTCCGGTCGGATCCTCAACCCCACCGGCGCAGCTGGACAGATCTACGGTGGCATCGTGATGGGTATCGGGCAGGCGATCTCTGAGGGAACGATGCTCGACGATGTCGGCCGCCAAAGAAACCCGGGCCTGCTCGACTACAAGCTCGTGACGTGTTCCGACGCTCCGCAGATGGACATTGCGTGGGTCGAGACCGACACGCCGAATGCCGGACCCCGCGGTTCGAAGGGCATCGGCGAACCTCCGTGTGTCCCGACCGCTGGTGCGGTCGCTAACGCCATCGCAAAGGTGATCGGACAACCCGTCACACACCTCCCCATGACGCCAGAGCGCGTGTGGGCACAGGCCAATGCCGCGCAATTGAATGGAGTGCAGTCATGAGTGGAACACTGGTTGTGTCTACGTCGCTTTCCGACGCCCTGGCCGCAATGGCCGCCGGTGCACGGCCCGTGGCCGGCGGGACCGACCTTGTGGTCGCCGCCCGTCAGGGGAAGAAGCCGTTGCCCGATTCGATCGTCGCGATACACGGACTGACCGAACTACGTACGCTTAGCGTCAATGGCGGCGGGCTTCGGCTCGGCTCACTCACCACGCATGGCGAGATCGTTGCGCACGCGGGAATCCGTGAGCGATACACCGCACTGGCCGACGCTTCATCGATCGTTGGCTCCCATGCCACACGGGCCAACGGCACGATCGGTGGCAACGTGATGACTGCGTCGCCGGCCATGGACACCGGCGGACCATTGATTTGCCTCGACGCGTCGATGGTGCTGCAATCAATTTCGGGTACCCGTACGGTATCGGCCAACGAGTTCTTCGTGGGCCCCGGCCTCACCGTTGCGCGCCCCGATGAGCTTCTCGTTGCCGTTGAGCTTCCCGAGGTCACCGGCCAAGTGGGATCTTGCTATGTGCGCTTGGAGTATCGACGCCAGATGGAGATCGCAATTGCCGGTGCCACTGCGTTCGTGCGTCTCGAAGGTGACAGAGTTGCCGAGGCCCGAATCGCCATCACGGCATTGGCACCCACAATTCATCGCGTCGCCGCCGCCGAAGCGCTCCTCGATGGAACGACCGGCTCACGTTCCGCCGCTGATGCTGCCGCTAAGGCCGCCGCGCAAGCAGCGAAGCCGATTAGCGACGTGCGAGCATCGGCCGACTACCGCATCGCTATGACCGCCGTGATTGTGCGACGAGCCATCGAGGGTGCACTCTCACGGGCGCGCGGCGTCGAAGTCGCCATCCCCGCAACGTCGGCGCTCCAGGGCGCTCGGTGACCACGAACCCGTTGAACAGACTCGAAGAGAAGACAGAAGAGACGAAGCCATGAAGACTGAAACAACACTGAACGTGAATGGGCTGGCCTACGAGGTCACGGTCGACGCCTACGCGACACTTTCCAAAGCCGTGCGAGAGGCAATCGGCCTCACCGGCACCAAAGAAGGATGCGACGACTCCGAGTGCGGTGCCTGCATGATGTTGATCGACGGCCAGCCCGTGAACTCGTGCTCGTACTTCGCTCTCCAGGCGTCGGGGCGAGCGATTACGACGGTCGAAGGGCTCTCGAACGGTGACGAGTTGAGTCCGCTTCAGAAGTCGTTCCTCACCTGCGGCGGAGTCCAGTGTGGATTCTGCACGCCGGGCATGCTGATCTCGGCCACGTCGCTTCTCGCCGAGAACCCGCACCCGACCGAAGACGAAGTGCGGATAGCACTGTCGGGCAACCTGTGCCGATGCACCGGCTACGACGGCATTGTGAAGGCCGTGCTCGACGCCGCAAACGCCTGACGCTTGCGACTCCGCGCTGACGCCCGCCGATTCGGCGGGCGGGAAGAACAGCGATAGTTTGGCGCCCGATGAGTACGAGTCAAGAGGGTCTGCTGCAAGGAATAAAGGTCGTGGACTTCGGCCGCTACGTGGCCGGGCCATGGTGCGCCCAGCTACTTCTTGGCATGGGTGCCGAAGTGCTGCGCGTCGAGCGCCCGGGCGGTGGCGAGGATCGTTTCCTGTTCCCGCTGGCTGAAGATATGGGTGCATATCTTCTCCATTGCAACAGGGGGAAACGATCGATGACGCTAAACCCCACGAAACCGGCGGGCCGCGAGATCGTGGCCAAGCTCGTTGCATGGGCCGACATCGTGGTGGCCAACATGCCCGACGACTCGCTGACGACTATGGGACTCGACTGGGAGTCGGTGCACGCCGCCAACCCCCGCGCAATTCTCGCCACCGCGTCGACCTTTGGAACGACGGGACCCTACGCGGGCCGCGTCGGGTTCGACGGTATCGGTCAGGTGATGAGCGGAAGTGCGTATCTGTCGGGGCATCCTGGCGACCCGATGAAGTCGTTCGTTCCGTGGGTGGACTACGGCACCGCAAGCAACCTCGCAATGGGAGTCGCGGGCGCACTCGTGAAACGGAGTGTGACCGGCCTCGGCGTGCGTATCGAGGCGTCGCTGCTCGGCACCGCGTTGGCGGCCATGGGACACGTGATCTGCGAAGAGGCAGCCACGGGCATCGGCCGCGTTGCGAGCGGCAACCGGCACCCGGCCGCAGGGCCATCCGACATCGTGCCCACTCTCGATGGGAGTATCATCGTGCAGGTGGTCGGCAATCCGATCTTCGCTCGCTTTGCGAAGGCGATCGGCCAGCCGGAGCTGGTAGACGATCCGCTCTTCGCCACTGATGAGATGCGAGGAGAGAACGGCGTCGCGATTTCGGCTATCGCCGCGCAATGGTGTGCCTCGCGCACAACGGCGAAGGCGTTGGAGGAGTTGGCTGCCAATTCTGTTCCCGCTGGTCCTGTGCTTTCTCCCAAGCAGGCACTTGCCGATCCTCACATCCAAGCTGAACTGATGGAATCCGCAACGGTCGATTCCGTGCCGGGCGGTGTCCCCGTGGTCTCGTTCCCGCTGCGCTTCTCCGACGGGTCGGGCCGGTTCGGCACGCGCACCTCATCTGTAGGTGAGCATACGAATGAGGTTCTCGAGTCGCTCGGGTACTCGCTCGATGCCATCGATTCACTCCGCAGCCAGCGCATCATTTAGCACTCCGACCCCAACTCGGCCATCGGTCAACTCCAACTCGGTGTTTTGGGCTGCTCCGGGGCCCTATTTGGAAAGTTTGGCGCTCATTGGGTGCCCTGTGGGAGTTGGAGTGCCGGACCAACCCGGTTCAGAGGGCTCGGAGCGTGGCCCGCTGCATTGCCGACCAGGTGTAGGCGACGTCGGCCCGCTCAGTAGTAAGTGAACCTATCGATACCCGCACCATCCAGCGGCCCTCAAGGACAGAGGGCGTTAGGTAGGCCAATCCGCTCTTATTCACGGCATCGCACCATGCAAGCGTGTACGCGTCGAGGGCATCGCCTTCCAGCAAAGTCCCATCAGCGTCGGCGCCCCGGTGGCGTACGCATACCGTCTGCAGCGGCACCGGTGCGAGAACCTCCCAACCGGGTGTAGCGAGCACCTGTTCGCGCAGCCATTGCGCGTTCGCCAGGTCGCGACGCAGCCGCGCCCGAATCGAATCGAGGCCGTCGAGGCGGATTTGGAACCAAAGCTTCAAGGCACGGAATCGCCGACCGAGCGGAATGCCCCAATCGCGGTATTGGGTGACTTCGCCGTCGACGGCGGACCGAAGATACGACGGGTTGCTCGACATCACCCGGATCAGGTGCTGAGGGTCTCGCACGAAGTACACCGAGCAGTCGATCGCCGCGCCCATCCACTTGTGCGGGTTCCAGCTGACGGAATCGGCTCCCTCGACACCCCGCCACATCCAACGACACTCGGGAAGTAGCATCGCCGAGCCGGCGAGCGCGGCGTCGACATGCACCCACGCCCCAAACTGCTCCGCAATCGCGACGACCTCCGCAACGGGATCGATAGCCGTCGTCCCCGTCGTGCCCACTGCGGCAACGACTGCGCACGGCGTGTTGCCGGCTGCGACGTCGGCACGCATCGCCTGGCTCAGCGCCACAGGATCCAATGCGTACGTAGGATCGACGTCCACCACGCGGAAGTTGTCGACGCCGAACCCAGCCAGTACCGCCGCTTTCTGCACCGACGAGTGGCAGTGCGGCGATGCGTACACGATCAGTGGCGACGCCACCGATTGCAGCCCACCCGTATTCATTGAGAACCCACTCGTCCGTTCACGGGCGCACAACAGCGCAACGAGGCACGCGGTTGATGCGGTGTCTTGAATCGTGCCGACCCAAGCATCGGATAACCCCGTCTCGACTCGTAGCCACTCCATCATCACCTCCTCCAGTTCGGTCAGCGCCGGACTCGATTGCCACGTGATGCCGATAACACCGAGTCCGGTCGACACCATGTCGCCCAGCACCGACTCCAACGACGCGTTAGCCGGAAAGTACCCGTGAAACCTCGGATGCTGAAAGTGGGAGAGGCCGGGGACCACAATACGATCGAGGTCGTCGAGAACCGCTCGCAACGACTCGGACTCACTCGGGGCGACGGTGGGCAGCAGTGCCCGCACCTCGCCGGGTGCTGTTGTGGCATGGACGCGACGTCCGGGAAGCGACTCGCGGTAGTCGGCGATCCAGTCAACGACTTCATGGCCGAGGCGACGAAACTCATCAGGGGTCATGAGACGAGCGTATCGGCCGCGTTCGGCAACCCCACCCGTGGCCAGAAGTCGGCCGCGCCTAGCGATCCCCCGGCGCCATGTAGAACCACACAGGCTGCTTCACCCCGGCGTCACGCATCGCAGCACGCGCCGCCAGAACAGTCTTGCCGCCTTCGGTCTTGTCGAAGAACCAACGTGTTCCGGCCCACGCGCCTGGCACGTGATCGGCAAGTCCGAGCGCGGCGGTTTCGTAATAGCCGCGCACGTCTTGGGCGACGCGGGCGGGGATTGCGGGTATGCCTGCTTCCTTCCAATCGACACCTTCGGCGACGCGCGCAAACGCAGCAATGGCGTCGGCGATGTGATCGACGTCGACGACGCGGCCTGCGCCGGTTCGATTTCCGAAACGCTCAACGGCTCGGTCGTATGCGGGCCGTAGGCCGAGAGCTTCGTCGACTGCGGGATGCAGATCGGGATTGTGACGCGGTGGGATCGGGCAGGCGAGCATCTCGCTGCCATCGTCCTCAATAGCTTCACCAAACGTCTCGAACACCGGACCCGTCGCGTTGAGCAAACCAAACGCGTGCGCAAGCACACGATGTTGGAACTCGGGGTCCGCCGGTTTCCCAAGTGGACGGCCCAGCGGGAAGTCACACCAGAGACCACGCGGCGGCGCCGTGTTCTCAATCTGGTTCCGTTGCGATCCGAGGGCAATCGTGGCCAGACCTTCGGCCTCAAACACATGGGCGAGCGTACTCACGGTACGCGTACATAAGGGTCAAACCGGTGTCAACAAGACAACGTCGACGCCCTGAGCGAGCAGACGTTTCGCACCCGCCGGCCCACTGTCGAGCCGCACTGCACTGAGATCGAACTGGTTGCCCGCATAGGAGAGATGTTCGACAGCCACAGACCCGATCACGCCGCTTGCGGCCAACTCATCAAGACGATCAATCGGAAACACGGTGTTGATGTCGACCGCAAAACCCATCGCATCGAAGTTTGGACTCCAGTGACCCATCATGTAATCACGCCGTGCACCGGAAAGCACCCGGTAGCCAGCGTCCGACGGTGCGAAGTCATCGTCGTCGGGGTGATGCAACGACGCTGACGTCACGATGGCCACCGTGCATTCGTGGAGCGGCTTTGGAGTCGTGAACGCAGTGGTCTCGAAGACCGGCGTTTCGATGTTCGCCGTCATTGCCTTCACCTGCTTGTCAGCCATTTCTGGGCGCTCCTCTTTTGCCGCTCGGCGTTCGGGTTTGGGCTCCAGTGTGCCCGGGATCGGGCACGCGCACCCAATCGGCACCGGGCTCGGAGCACACGGTCGCCCCGAGAACTCATACGCTGTAGCGCCGACGGCACGGAGGTGGACACCGGACCAACGCTACCGTGCGTGAGGTGCCGTGCTGCAGAAAAATACTGGTGTCCTTGGCCAGCTATTTCTCCCGCCAGCTATTTCTCCCAGGCTTTTCGGGCCGCCGTTTGCGCAACCTGTTTCTCCTGCTTCGCGGCCTTTTTCTCCTTGGCGGTACGGCCGACCTTCTTGGAGTTCGTCGTTGATGGAGTCTCTTTGTTTGCCATGGTGCACCTTACAGGGTTTCATACAAACCCTGTACGTCCGTTCAAACCAGACCATATGTATACATATTATCGTCTCGAACGTGCCTCATGTCTCGTCCGGGGTCCCTTTCCAGGGTTGTAGTCTGTGGGACCCGCTGGAAGATTCGACTCGTTTGGGCAGGACGGCCGTAGCGCTGTCGACCCGTGCAAGCTCGACGTCTCGACCCGCCTCGATTGAGGAGTCGCAATGCGAAATGGACCTGCATGGTTTTCACCGCCCCGGATCACCGGTTCTGAACAGCCGCGGCACCGAATTGGAATGGTGAGCACCTACCCTCCGAAGATCTGCGGCCTCGCCACGTTTGCGAGCGCGCTCGAACGCGAACTCCGCCTTCTTGGCAACGAAGTCGACATCGTTCGCATCGACGACGGACGAGACATGTCACCGAAGCAATGGCCAGTTGTCGCAGACCTTTCGAACGGAATACCGCGCTCCATCGTGAACGTGGCCTCACTCCTCTCGAAGTACGACGTCGCAATCATTCAGCATGAATACGGCATCTTCGGCGGCGTCGATGGCGACGAAGTCCTTCAGCTCATTGATGGGATTACGGCACCGACGATCGTCGTGCTCCACACCGTCGCATTGACACCGACGACACACCAAAGGTTCGTGTTAATCGAGCTCGTAGAGAGGGCCGACAAGGTTGTCGTGATGTCGGACGTCGCCCGGCAGCGCCTCGCGACCTACGGTGTCGACCTTCGCAAGGTTGCGATGGTCCCCCACGGCGCAACACCTCAACCCATCGAGTCGAGCGTGGACTCTGCACGCCGCTCGGCTCGCGTTAATTCCGGAAGAATCCAAATGTTGACGTGGGGTCTCCTCGGCCCGGGCAAAGGTATCGAACATGTCATCAATGCAATGGCGCTTTTCGACGACGCAACAACTCGACCGCACTACACGATCGCCGGCGTGACGCACCCGAACGTACTCGCCCACTCTGGCGATGTGTACCGCAACGGACTTATCGAGCGAACGTTCGCCAGCCGAGTGGCGCCTTGGGTGACTTTCGACGCGAAATACCGCTCCGTTGATGAACTTACGCGTTTCGTACTGTCCAAGGCGCTTGTCGTTCTTCCGTACGACTCTCCGGACCAGGTGACATCCGGAGTTCTTGTTGATGCGATCGCCCTCGGGCGTCCGGTAATCGCCACTGCGTTCCCGCATGCCGTGGAACTCCTCTCGTCCGGGGCCGGGATCCTCGTACCCCATCAAGATCCCGTTTCGCTCGCCGAAGCAATTCGATCGGTCACGGCAAATCCCGATCACTTGGCGGCCATGACAGCCGAGGCAACACGAATCGCGCCGTCACTTCGCTGGTCGACTGTGGCGGAGCAGTATGTACATCTCGCCGACGATCTTGTTCGTGTTGTCGAGCGAGTGGCCGTATGAACAAATCAGAATTCTGACGTCAGAAATGAACATTCGTGCCTACCATCTCGACCATCTAGAGCGACTCTGCGGAGACAGGGGAATATTTGAGCACGCGCTAGGACTAGTCCGGCGAGAGGACCACGGATACTGCACCGATGACAACGCTCGCTTACTTGTCATAATGACCCGTGAGCCGCTCGATCCGGTCTCTCGTCGACTGACGCGCCTCGCACTTGGCTTCGTGCTTTCGTCGCAAGCCCCCGACGGGCAGATTTTCAACCGTATGGATTCGAACGGTGCCTGGATCGATTCGGCGTCGACAGAAGACTGCTGGGGCCGCGCCCTCTGGGCACTCGGAACCGCGGCTGCCCACCACGATGACCCCTGGATACGTCGGAGGGCTCGACTTGGCTTCAACCACAGTGTGACACAGCGGTCGGTGTGGCCCCGTGCCATGGCCTTCGCTGCACTTGGAGCCGCTGACGTTGTGGCGTCGTACCCCGATCACTCGACGGCGCGATCACTTCTCGTCGATGCACTTTCGATTATTCCGCCGCTTGGTGACGACTCGCGGTGGCCGTGGCCGGAGGGTCGACTGCGCTATGCCAACGCGGCTCTCGCCGAGGCGGTGCTCGCCGCAGGTGCTGCGCTTGAGATGCCCGATGAGATCGAGCGCGGTCTCGCCATGCTGCGGTGGTTGCTGAACCGCGAGACAGCCGGCGACGTGCTCTCGGTGGTCGGAGCTTCCGGGTCTGGTCCCGACGATCCCGTTCCCCAATTTGACCAGCAGGCAATTGAGGTCGCGGCACTTGCCGACGCATGCTGGCGTGCTTTCTCGATTACAGCGGACCAGTCTTGGTTGGGTGGCGTCTCGGCCGCAGGTTCGTGGTTCGAAGGAAAAAACGACGTCGGCCTGCCGATGTTCGACCGTATTTCGGGCGGTGGCTTCGACGGACTTCATGAAGACCGGGTGAACCAAAACCAGGGCGCAGAATCAACCCTGGCCTATATCGCCACAGCACAACGCGTCGTTGCCGTTACGCAGTCACGCATGCGTGGCATCATGATCGAGTTATGACTTCGTCAAGATCGACAGAACCGTTCGTGGTGCTGCGAGCCGACCCGGCTCGAATCGTCACCCGACTCTTCATCCCAGGGCGCGAGGAAGTCGGCCCGGGCAATTCTCGGGCCGGTGTGGTAATCGACCGAATCATGGGTCTGTCCGACGAAGCCGTCACTGAAACGCTCGACGACATCGATCGACGTTTCTCCCACCGGCACCGCGACTTCAGCGCGACCCTTCTGGAACACGCAGAAGCGGTCCACTCGCGTGTTGATTTCGAGGCTCTGTCTCCCAGCCGAAGACGCCTGCTCGGGGCGTGCTTCACCACTGAATACTCGATTGAGGCTGCAGCGTTGTGCAATCCGTCGATGGTCCTCGCCCCAACGCAGCCCGACAACGGAAAAACCGCATTCGTTATGAGCGTCCGAGGCGTCGGCGAGGGACATCGGTCATCTATTGGATTCCGCACTGGCACCATCACCGAACTCGGAACGGTCGAACTCGACGAACCCGGACCATTTCCCGTTATCGCCAAAATGGGGCCCGGTCATCATCGGCGCCGAGTGTTCGAAGCGATGCTGAACGACTCTCACCACGACGTCGAGAACTGCGAGTTCGTACTGTCGGGTCTCCCGGAAGAGTTTGGCGATTCAGAACTTGAATCGCACCTTCTGATGCTGGCCGCCGATCAGACCACAAGCAGGGATACCGAGGTGACGATATCAGGCCTCCGCTCCATGGCCAGGTCGTCGTACACAACGAGCTTCGATGACGGAACGGAACTCTCGGAACGAGTGCTTTGGCCTCATGCCCCGGCGGAGTCTCACGGGATGGAAGATGCGCGTTTCGTCAGATTTACCGACGACTCTGGAGACGTCTCATACCTCGGCACCTACACTGCGTTTGACGGAGTAAACATCGCGCAGCACCTTTTGGAAACGAAGGATTTCCAGTACTTCGACGTGTCCCCGGTATGTGGCGACGCTGCGGTCGGCAAGGGTCTGGCCATCTTTCCGCGAAAGATCGACGGCCGCTACGTCGCACTCTCGAGATCGGACCGTGAAACGAACACCCTTGTCTACTCCGACCACGTCGACCGTTGGTCGAACGCAACGATTGTGCAAGCTCCCGAGGAACCCTGGGAAATCATTCAACTCGGAAACTGCGGGTCGCCAATTGAGACAGCTGACGGGTGGCTTGTGCTTACCCACGGCGTTGGTCCTATGCGCACATATGGTCTGGGTGTACTGCTGCTGGATCTTGAGCGACCGGAGAACGTCATCGCGCGAAGGACGCAACCGCTTCTGTTACCGTCGCCGGCTCACCGCGATGGCTACGTCCCCAACGTCGTGTATTCATGCGGTGCGCTAGCGGTGGGTGACCTACTTGTGCTTCCGTACGGCATGGCCGATCAAGCCATCGGGATCAACACATTTTCGGTCAACGAAATTCTTGCCTCGTTGACCGCCGTCTGACAAAAGGTCAGCCTGCCAAGGGATCTGCGGCCCACCGATCGATATGCGCGCAGAACTCTTCAATCTGTTCCATGGTCACTTCGAGCGAGAGTGCGATCATTCCGCGTCGGGCGATGTAGAAGCCAGCTTCGAGGCACGAATGGAACAGCAACTCCATCCAGGCATCGCTTTTCGGCCGGAAGTTCATCATCGACCCACGACCGCTAACCATGATCGCCAACCCGCGCGCAGCGAAGATGTCATTGAGTCGCTCACGCAACTGGTCACCGCGTTCGTTCACTGCGATAAGCGCAGTTGGTGTGAGCACTTCTTTCAGTGCGGCAACACCGGCAACCATAGAGATGACGTTGTTGTTGAACGTACCGGCCTGAGTGAGCACACCGCCCGCCTCGGGATCAAACGCGGCCATCACCGATTCCGAACCACCGAAGGCTCCGAACGACAAGCCGCCGCCGAGATACTTGCCGAGCGTTGTCATGTCAGGCCTGACACCCCACAGTGCTTGAGCACCACCGGGGCTCAGACGTGACGTCATAACTTCGTCAAAGATCAGCAGCGCACCGCTCGCCGAACACAACCGCCTCAGCGTCGCCATGAACACATCCGTGGCCGGAATACAGCCCCCTGAACCCTGCACCAACTCCACCGCCACCGCCGCGATCTCGGTGCCGAAGGAAGCGAACGCCGACTCGGCCGCGGACTCATCGTTGAACGGGAGCACCACAAACTCATGTGGGACGTTCATGGGGCTACCGCCGTGGGCGAACGAGAGCACGCCTCCGTGATAGCCGTTTTCGAACACGACGATCTTGGAGCGGCCGGTGACGTGCTTCGCTGTACCGAACGCCATCAGGTTCGCTTCGGTGCCGGAGTTGGTGAAACGCATGCGCTCCATTGACGCGAAGCGTCGCTGTATCAGCTCGGCGAGCTCGATCTCGGCCTCATGAGTCGCCCCAATTGACCAACCTCGATCGAGCCGGGCGACGATCGCATCACGAACCGGTTTCGGTGAATGCCCGAGCAGACCTGCGGTGTAGTTGCCCAGAAGGTCAACGTAGGTGTGCCCGTCGACATCGGTGATGTGCGATCGCGAAGCATCAGCGACTCGAAACGGGTAGGGGCGAAAGTGCAGCACGGTGCGCGTGTTTCCCCCTGGCATCACCGCGGATGCAGCCGCATGCAGTTGCGCGCTGCGGGGACGCCGATCGACGTAGCGCCGATGCGCTTCGCCAATCGCAGCTTCAAGTTCGGTGGAAGAGATCGCAGGTGCGTTCATGCAAGGAGTTAACTGCTTCGACGCTACCCCCCGCAAGCCAGCCGAAGGAAGACCGGGTCGATCGCGTCATCAGCGGCGACTTGCCATCGTTCGGGACGGTCACGTTCATGAAGCGAAGTACGCCGTCTCGGCAGTTGCTCACCAGCCCGTAACACGCGCAACTCATTTCTGTACGTATGATTCGCTATGACACGACCTCGGCCTCCAATGCATCACCCCGTCGTTGTGGGCGCAGCGCTTGCGTTCACGGCCATCTCTCTCGGCGTTCCGTCGGCGAACGCAGCGTCCAAAGACGCGTTGGCCGAGGCGAACTACAAGCAGGTCGCGCTGTTTTCACTCGCCAACATCAAACCGAAAACACCCGTGGATGCACTCGCTGCAATCGAAGCGGCCCACGATGGGTCAGGCACCACGTTCAAGGTTGCCGCGCTCTCCGGGAAACCCTGTCGGACGGCAAAACGTAAAAGCACGTGCCTGCGAGCCTGGGACCTCGCCCTCTCCACGACGCCCACCACGGAATGGAAGGACGACTTCCATCTCCAACAACCCGTCAAGGGACGGTTCCTGGTTGCAACACGAGGTGATCACGTCTTCGCACCGCCGACGGACGCGTCCTTCTTCGGAACCATCAATTCAGCTGTGGAAGCAGCGTGGCTGCTCCGCACAACCGCAATCCGCTCCGTTCCCCCGACGTTCGTCGGCTTCTACTCACGAAACGTGAGCGATTGCCCGATCACTCGGGAAATCCGAGCTGTTGAAGTACAACGCAACGGCACCACCCGAGAGATCGCACGGGCGAACTCCGACGCAAATTCGGATCAACCCCAGCCCTGCATCTGAGATCGTCGCCTTTCGCGGCGACGTCAGGTGCTGACTGAGGCCAGGATCGCCTGCTTCACCGCTCGCGGGTTCTCGCTCATCATCGAGTGCCCAGTACCGGCAAGTTCCACAACGCGCGCCGCGCGGAGCGATGCCGCCAGCGCGCGGCCGCCCCTCGGCGGCGTCATCTTGTCGCCCATCCCGATGACCACGGTCGCCGGACACGCGACTGCGGCAGCAGCCGCCGCCGCGTTTCCATAGGCGACGCATGCACCAAAATCAGCGTGCAAAACCCCTGGCGTACTGTTCTCGACTAACGCACGCGCACCGCCGAGCATCCACAGCCCCGGGGTCGGGTTCACACCTACATGCGCAGGTTTGTCGTGACCCCACGAGGCCATGAGCGCCGCAGCGGCGCGAAGATCGTTCGCCGCAGCGTCGAGCAAATCGGGATGCACCGGCATGGCGGTTGCAGTGCCGAACAACGTGATCGACTTTGTTATGTTCGCGTAGCGACTCGCCAGTTCGAGTGCAATGAACGTGCCCATCGAGTGCCCGACCACATGAACGGCACCAAACCCGGCGGCCTCGATGAAGCGTGCAACCCAGTCGGCCATCTCCTCGACGGTGGTGAGAGCGACGCCTTCGCTGCGACCATGCGCGGGGAGGTCAACCGCAACGGCCCGGAACCCGCGGTAAGCGAGGTAGCGCGTCTGTAGTTGCCAAACTGTCGAGTCCATCCCGGCCCCATGAATCATCAATACGACCGGATCGTCGCCGCACAGCTCAACACCGCCCGTCGATGCATGCGCGTCGCCACCATCAACCGAAACAATCATCGCTGACTCGCCTTCAAGGCTCGTTCAAGATCTTCGATGATGTCGTCGGCGTCTTCCAGCCCGATGGATAACCGAATGAGATCTTCCGAGATGCCCGATGTAACGAGCTGCTCGGCCGTGAGCTGACCATGGGTCGTCGATCCCGGATGGATCACGAGCGTCTTGGCGTCACCGACGTTGGCCAGGTGCGAGGCGAGCTGCACTGCCTCGATGAACTTGCGGCCCGCGCCACGCCCGCCCTTTACGCCGAAGCTGAGAATGGAACCAGCGCCCTTCGGATACAGCCGCTTCGCCAGTTCGAAGTCGGGATGCGACGGGACTCGTGGATGCTTGACCCATGTGACTGCATCGTTGGCCTGCAACATAGTAAGTACACGATCGGTATTCTCGATATGGCGGGCCATGCGGAGCGGCAGCGTCTCGATGCCCTGTAACAACGCGAACGCGTTGTGCGGACTCATGCAAGCTCCGAAGTCGCGAAGGCCCTCCGCTCGTGCGCGCATCCCAAGTGCCGACGGGCCAAACTCCTCGGCGAACACGACACCGTGATACCCCGCGTAGGGCTCGGTGAGCGTCGGGAACTTGTCGGTCGCACTCCAATCGAAGCGGCCACCGTCAACGATCACGCCACCAAGTGCGGTGCCGTGGCCGCCCATGAACTTGGTGACCGAGTGCATCACGATATCCGCTCCATGCTCGATCGGACGAAACAGGTACGGCGTGGAAAATGTCGAGTCGATCATGAGGGGCAGGCCATCGCCATGGGCAACGTCGGCGACCGCCTGAATGTCCATCACCTCGATGCCCGGGTTACCAAGCGTCTCGCCGTAACAGAGCTTCGTGTTCGGCTGAATCGCCGCCGCGAACGCGCTCGGATCGCGCGGATCGACGAACGTCGTCGTGATTCCGAAACGCGGAAGCGTCAGGTTCATCATGTTGAACGAACCGCCATAGAGATTCTTCGACGCCACGATGTGGTCGCCAGCACTCAGCAATGTGGCCACAGCGAGATGCAGCGCGGCCGTACCGCTTGCCGTGCACACTGCGCCCACACCGCCTTCGAGGGCGGCGATTCTCTCCTCGAGCACGGCGACGGTCGGGTTCGAAATCCGACTGTAGATGTGGCCCGGCGCTTCGAGATTGAACAGGGCCGCAGCCTCGTCGGTGTCGGGGAACGAATACGACGTCGTGAAATAGATCGGCACGGCTCGGGCCCCCGTTGTGGGATCGGGGCGCTGGCCAGCGTGCAGGCTCAACGTGTCGAACCGCAAGAAATTGGGATCAACCATCGCGTCGACCTTAGTCACTGCCGGGCGAACGAGCTCAACCTCACCTTGCGCCGGCGCGACCAACTCGGGCGTCGAACGCGACCAACTCGGGCCTCGAACGCGACCAACTCATCGAAAAGCTGGCCCAGCGGCGCGGCGCGTTGCCGAGTTGGTCGCGAAGCACCGCCGAGTTGGTCGCGAAGCACCACCGAGTTGGAGGCGAAAAGATCGGGCTCAACTACGCTCAACCGGGTGTCAGCACAGAAACATGAACTTGGTGACCTCAGTGACCTTCGAGATGGGACGCTTCGAGTGTTCCCCGATCTTGGTGAACATGGGGTCGTCGTTTGTCGGGTAGCCGGGACCCTCCACGCAGTAGTCGACAACTGCTCACATCGCGATGCGAAACTGTCCGAAGGGCGACTCCGGGGCGCCCTGCTCACCTGTCCGGTGCACGGTGCCCAGTTCGACGTCCGCACGGGCGCGCATCAGGGTCCGCCGGCTTCGACGCCGATCTCCTGCTTTGCGGTCACCGAAACCGACGGCACCGCCTCCCTGGAACTCGATATCTGAGGCTCACCGCGGCGATGCAATCGCGGTCACGATCAACGAGGCGAGACCGAGGGCTCCTGCGACGCGTATCGAGTGCTGGGTGCTGGTGGAGGCATCGTGTTGGCGGTTTCGGCTATCCCGGGCCGAGACGTCACCGATGGGGAGGAAGTCAACCCCGGGCGTCAGCAAGCAGGGCGCGCATGGCGTCGGCGCTTACCTTGGCCGCATGGTCCACTGGGGCAGCCCACAGCTCTGCCGAACACACCTCGACGCCGATGGGCGCCGTCGAACCGATCGCATCAAGGATGCGAACGATCTCCACCAGCGCGAACTCGCCGTCGCCCGGCGGTACGCGATTCGTGAGGCAGTCCTGCAAGTAGTCGGCAGCGCTATTGGTGTGCCTATGCGCTACGGTGCCGTCGTTCCACTGTGTGGCCATGACCTTCGCACCGGGCAGGTTGCGAAGGTCATCGAGGTTGTTGGTTGACCTTGTAAAGTGCCACGAATCGACGCAAAGCCCACCATTGGGTCGGTCGGCGTCGGTCACAATCTGCACTGCCGTGGCGGCGTCGCCGATGTTGGTCATGCTCGGCACCCACTCCAGACCAACGAGCAATCCGTGTTCGGCCGCCCGATCACAGAGGGCCGCGAAACCCGCGCCTGCCCGGTCGAGGGGACCCGACGCATCACCGATCACCTGCACGTAACGACAGCCCCAATGCGCCGCCATCTCATAGGCCAGCGCCTCCTGGCGTCGGAACGCTTCTTCGCTCTCCCCGCCGGGTACCGCCCACCCTCGCAGCGTCTCGATGTTCGCGACAACGAGTCCGGTCTCGGCCAGTGCCGCGTCGACACGCTCGAGCTCGGCGGGGTCGTCTCGCAAGGCGGCCCACACGCCAAGATACAGGCCGATCGCAGCGTAGCGAGCCGCCTCCGCTGCGTAAATCTTCGCAACGGTGTCATCGGCGCGCGGTCGACTGAAGTGGTCCCACACCAGATCCGAGGGTCCAAGATCGCGTGCGGTCCGGTTCGGTTGCGTCGTCACATGGGCAGTCTCGTGCATCCGTCTGGCCGAACTCCACTTCACGATCTAGGTTCAAGGGATGACCGAAGTGCGTGACGCTCCTTCTGACTCCGTCGCTGCTCCCGGCACAGCTCGTGCTCCGGGCACAGCTCGTGTCCCGGGCACAGCTCATGTCCCCGGCGCAGCCCGTGCTCCCGGCCCATCACTGCACGAGCAGCTGCTCGCCGATCCGACGCCACCGCCGTGGCCGCTGCTCGAACAGTCCCCCGTGTTCCTGGGCAACGCCGACATTGCCTTCGCGAACTACACCTCTCCTGACTACGCAGCAGCGGAACACGACCATATGTGGTCGAAGACGTGGCAATGGGCGTGTCACGTCGACCATATTCCCGAGTCGGGCGATTACTACGTCTACGACCTGGGCCCGCATTCGACTTTGATCGTGCGTACTCCCGACGGCACCATCAAGGCGTATTACAACGCATGCATGCATCGTGGAACGCAGTTGCGCAGTCCCGGAACATGCGGCTTCGCTAACCAGTTGAAGTGTCCCTTCCACGGATGGACGTGGTCGCTCGACGGTGAACTCATCGACGTGCCCGACCGTTGGGACTTTCCGCACGTCACCGATGAGTCCCACCGCCTCCCCCAACTCTCCGTCGACGTGTTCGCTGGTTTCGTGTGGGTGAACTTCGACCCGCAGGCCGAACCTCTTTCGAAATACCTCGGTGTGCTTCCGGCACATTTTGCAGAGTTCGATATCGAAGATCGATATATCGAAACGCACGTACGCAAACGACTTCCGTGTAACTGGAAGGCGGCCGCGGAGGCCTTTCTCGAGGCTTATCACGTGCGCGAAACCCATGCCAGCGGCCACCTCGGTGACGAGGTCACCACTCAATACGACGTGTTTGCGCCGAACATCAGTCGTTTCGTGCACACCACCGGCCTCGACAGCCCGCAGAGGCCACAGCCACGCACCGAGCAACAAATTCTCGCCCACCTGACCCGCAATCTGCGTCATGGAATGGACCCACTTGTACTGCCCGAAGGTATGCGCGCTCGCGACTTCTACGCTGACTACGTGCGCCGGGAGATGAGCGCGAAGTTTGGGCAAGACTTCACCAAACTCAGCGAGTCGATCACCGTCGACTCGATCGAGTACTTCGTGTTCCCCAATGCGTTCTTCTTTCCCGGGTTGTCGCTGGGAATGGTGTACCGGTTCCGGCCCGACCCGACGTCGAATGACCATAGCTACTTCGACCTCCTGATGCTGCGTCCCCGGCCCGTGGACGGCGACACCCCCGAGCCACCCGAGGTCATCCAGCTCGACGTCGACGATAGCTACACGATTGCCAAAGGGCTCGGCGGTCTGGGTCGTGTGTACGACGAAGACACGGCCAACATGGCCGCACAGACTCGAGGCTTTCGGTCAAGTCGTAAGCGCGCGCAGACTCTGGGCAACTACCAGGAGGTGCGTGCTCGCCACCTGCAGCAGCGGGTGCGGGAATACCTCGATGCGGGTGGATATACGCGCGCTGACTAGTGGTCGGAGTGTCTCAAGTCCAGATCGGATCCGGGTGTCTCAAGTCCAGATCGGATCCGGGGTGTCGCCGCGGCCGCTCGGCACGTAAGTTCCCGACATCGGATCGCCCATCGCCACGGCCGTTGTCCAATCATTGCGTAAGGTTCGTTGGGCGATCTTCCAGGCACCATGGCGCTCCTCGAAGCGATCGATGTAGCGACCTACGAAAGTGTGGAGGCGTCGCCCGTCGTCCGTGACCTCAACGTGTGTTGCGTGCACATACGTTTCCACCAGCGCATGGTCGGCCCGACGTTCGACCGTGGTGTTGCTGATGCGGTGCTGCGTGGCCACGAACCGTCGCCCCAGCGATGCAACGGCGTGCTCCACAAACGTTTCGATAGTCAGCGTCTGGGAGCCATAGTCAATGAGCATCGCACCCGGATGAAACGCGGCGGCGATAGATGGACGGTGCAGTCGGTCGATGCCACGGCAATAGCTGCGGAGCGACTCCCCAATGGTGGCGCAGAGTTCGAGATCAGTCATACGACGGAGAGTACCCTCGCAGGGCTTCTGCGACAATACGGTGCAAGCTGTCAGTCGTTAGGATCTGGACATCGAATAACTAGCCGGAGGCAGGCGATGGCCACATACATTCTTGTGCATGGTGCGTGGAGCGGCGCACACGGCTTTCGACTCGTGCGTCCCCTTCTGCGAGCGGCGGGTCACGAGGTCACGACTCCCAGCCTTACCGGCATCGGCGAGCGCGTCCACCTCACCGGCCCGCACGTGAACCTGACGACGCACATACGCGATGTCGTGAACCACGTCCTCTACGAAGACCTCAACGACATCGTGCTGCTCGGGTTCTCTTACGGGGGCACGGTCGTGACCGGTGCACTCGAACACATCGGCGATCGCATCCGCCACCTGGTGTACCTCGACGCATTTGTGCCCGCGAATGGCGAGAGTCTTTTCACACTGACAGGCCGACCGGCGGCCCCACTTCGCCTCGGGGACCCGTGGCTCGTCCCGTCATCGCCACGCGAGTTCGACGATCCCAACGAAGCAGCGTTTTCGATTCCGCGTCGGGTGGAACATCCCATCGGCTGTTTCAGCGAACCAGTTCGCCTAATCCAGCCGCTCGAGGATTTTGCATTCACGCGCACATACATTCGGGCCACTGGCGATCCGACTGGCGCGGGCTCCGATGTATTCGAACGCACTGCAGCGAAGTACCGCGCCCACCCTTCATGGCGATATCGCGAAGTCGCCACCAACCACATGATCCCCAACAACCGTCCTCGCGACCTCGTAGACCTGTTGCTCGAACTGGCTTAGGGTTCGGCCTTGTTGAAGACCTGGGCGAGATCGCGCAGCCTCTTGTTCGACCTGCCGCTGCAACCAGCCTCCGAGAAGACGATTTCATCGTTCCAGCATGAAGTCCTGACGGACCGGAGCGGGTGGGAGTCCGCACACTCCCCCGTATCTTCGCCGATGCGCGGCCTGCATCGTCGGGACGGACCACAGAAACTACCCGAACGATCTTCGGATCAACCTGGCGGTACCTTTCCGGATCGAGGACGAACTCCGGAATCTCTTGGGGCTCTTTGCCACCTCGTCACTGGCTTTCGCGTTGATCGTGATGAGCGCACGGTACACCGACGCGGGTTGCGTGTTTGCTAATATGTACACGTATTACACGGATGGAGCAGCCAAAGGAGGGATCACAAACTCTCGGCCCGGACCATCGGGGTTCGGTGAAATATGCGTCGGGCTGAACGGGACTGCGCGATCACGTTGCCCGCCACAGCTCCGGAAAGAACGGATGCTCCATCGGCGATCGGGCGGGTAACTCGCGTTCGAGACCAACGAACGGTGGCGATGTCGTCCACGAGCGGGGCGCATGCACCATGTCGTCACCGAGGAATCGCACAGAGAGCACTCGCCGTCGGTTCGGACCCGTGACGCCGCCGGAGCCGTGAACGGTGAGCATGTTGAAGAAGACCGCGTCCCCCGGCGCCAGGGCCCAGCCCAGCACGCGCCAACGCTGCGGATCGGCAGCAAAGTCAGGAGGCTCGGCGAGGCTCCCTTCCGGAAACCACTTCGCCTGTTCGTCGAGAAAGGTGCGGGGCATGTACCAGGGCCCACGATGGGTACCGGCGATCAACTCCAGAGTTGCTGACCGCTCAACCGGATCTACCGGGAACCACATGCTCGCGTTTTGCATGCCCTCGACGTTGTAGTACGGCTGATCCTGGTGCCACGGCGTGCGTTGCTTCGTGCCCGGCTCCTTCACCAACACGTGGTCGTGATAGAGGCGCACGGCTTTCGAGCCCGTGAGTTCGCCGGCAATCGCTGCGCCTGGGGACTCTCGAATGAAGCGCTCCATTGCGGGCAGCCGATTCCAATTGCAGAAGTCTTCGACAAACACACCATCGTTGCCGGCACTCGCTCGCTTCGCCCGTGGGGAAAGGTCGGCGAGGTTCGCGTCGATCGCCTCACGTGCCATAGCAGTGTGCTCGGGGCTGAAGGCCTGACGAACGCACACGGCGCCATCTCGTTCGTAGTCGCCTTCGATCTGCCAGGTGCTCATAACGGTCTCCTCTCCGGCGATCGTAGACGTCGGCCGCGTGCTTGTGCACTGTGTTGCTCACAGAGCAACACAGTGCACAAGAACGCGCTGCACAAGAGCAGCGAGTCACGGGCCCGCGGCGCGCCACTAGACGCTGTGGTGTACCTGCGCGGCGAGCTCACTGGTGAGAAACCGGCGAGCGGTGATCAGCGACATCGCCGCCAACGTGACTGCTACGAGGCCCACCACCAACGGGCCGCGAAGCACGCCACCCAACCCAGCAAGAAGCGCGATCACTGCGAGCGCTGCAAAGCGCTCCGGGGCGAGTCGCCCCACGACTCGGAACTGAATGAGCAACTGGCCACCTACGAACAGCACCATGGCCGCAACGAGTACCCAGCGGTCAGCGACGTCGAGATGTTCGTCGGC
>JANOYY010000035.1:0-51011 GCA_031429095.1 Acidimicrobiia bacterium
AGACCAGCAACTCGGTCCACGACGATCTGCATAACCGACCCCCTTCGCTCATACTTTCTCCGATAGGTGCTGCCGTGGGGGTCAAGGCAACATGAGACTCTGAGACACGTGCTCTACGGCAACACTCCAGCGTGCCCAAACGACCCCCGACACCAATCTGACCTTCGAACTCACAGCACCAAGAGCAAGCGGTGTTCAACGGCAACACCACCATTTTCATCGCCCACGCGAGAGCCCGCCAGGGGTCATCGAAATCTGACCTGCGGTTTTGTGGTCGGGCTGGCGGGATTCGAACCCACGACCTCTTGACCCCCAGTCAGCCGGTCGTATGTACGCGTACGTAACCGCAGGTGACCAATGGTACCCGGAAGTGACCGCTGACCTGCGGTTTCGCAGACACGGCCTTGACCTTGAGTGAAAGGGGACTGCTGGGAACCGCCAGTGACCCTTGAGACCAGCGCGGATGTTCTCACTTTTGTTCTCATACGTGTACATGCGATGCGTCTTTCTGTGTCTCCGGATCACAGGCGGCTGAGCAGCGTCTCGACGATCAGCTCTCCTGCCCCCGGCACGGAGTACCCGTCGGGCCAGGTCGAGACAAGCGGTTCCAGATCGCGGCGGAACGCCTCGTCTCCGAGCTTCGCTTCGAGATTCAAGATTGCGCGTCTCGCTGTGAAGCCGTCCGGTCGATACGGTGCGAGGCAATCGAGGATCTCCGCAGGGTCGACCTGGAGCACGGTGAGGCCGAGCCACAGGTCGAACAAGTCCCGGCCTTTCGAGCGTTGGAACAGTGCACGGATCTTCGTAGCGAGCATCTCGGCCGCCGTGAACGTTGAGACCATCGTGGCGCCGGTGAACCACGACGTGTCGACTGCAAAGGGTACGAGTTCCGGCGTCCGCGCCGGTGATCGTTCGAACGTGTTCACCTCGACCTTGATCTTCATCGGACCGGAGCCCGATTCGAACGGTGCCCGGAAGTACACCTTCGGGTGCTGACTGATCCGCGTACGTACTTCCATCTCAAGGCGTTCACCGACGCGTGTGAGCGCACGAGTGAGTTCGGCGATCCCGCCTGCGCTGCGCCTCACGTAATCGAGGTCTTCGCTGTAACGCCAAGGGAACGGCAAGCACACCTTGTGAAGGCACGTCCCACCACGGAAGACCAACTCGCCGCCGAGGTACTCATCGTTGGCGATCTCCACGATCAGCCGACTCAACAACAGGTCCTGCTCGACCTGGTCCCCTGTCGGCCATCCCACGATCCGCGACCACGCCACGATGTCAGCGGCCGGGATCACAGGTCGGGTTCCAACTCGACGTTCGCACGGACACCCCAACGCCCATCGAGCGCGCCAGAGGGTGGCTTCGACGGATCCAACAGCACGACCCGCGACGAGTCGACACTCGCCGTAGCAGCAAGGGCATCGAGCCGAACGTCGACACCGACCCGGCGAGCAAGGGCCTCGAGCATCCACCCGGCACGCCGTCGAACCGAACCCGGATAGAACGACGCGGCCGACGCGATCACATCTGCTTGCACCGCGCCCTCTTCGATCATCTCGATCAGCAGTGTTGCGACGTTGGACAACCCTCCACATCGCAGGGGCATCGAGACCATGTCGAAAATGGTGGTCTCCAACGTTGACACGGTGATCTGCCCTGTCGGAGTGTTCCGGCGCACAACCGGCCTCCCTTCGAGACGCTGAGCCGACACGAACGACAACGACACACGACCGAACGAGCGGTCGCGCAGCCGCGCCTCGACCATCACCTGGAACACCTGCGGTCGTTGATGCGCGAACCCTTGCACCTCAGCCGCCGACAGTAAGCACACGTAGTACCGGTGGCCGAGATGGGTCATCAGCTGATCAACGAACTCTGCCGCCGGTACCGCACCCCACCCCCGATACTGCGGCGGGATCGGGACATAAGCCCCCTTCGTCGGACTGAAAAGCTCACCGCGCTCAATCCATCTCGCTACCGTCGGCGCGACGTGCGGCCTCGGCACCCCAAGCAGCAACGCTGCCTCTTCGACCGTCACCCAATGACGCCCACGGGCCAGCAGCCAGTCAGCCAGCTCGCGGGGTGCCACCCTCCCGTCGGCCATTCGCACACCCATGTACCAATACTAGCCGCTGTGATTAGTTTTGGTACACCACTGACGGGCCGACCGACCGGACACGTCAACGCATGGATCATCGGCCGTGCGCGGAGGAAGCAACGGATACAGCGCCACAGCCCGTCGCCCGGCCGACGGTGGATGCACTCGACCCTGGCGCGCCAACACGTAGACGGCCACCACGTCGTCCAACGACAGGGCATCGGTGTCGAACCCAGTCATCGTCGCTACACCGCGCCGAAACTGGTCCGCTCCGACATCGGCCACGATGCGGTTGACTTTTGCTCGAATTGAAGGCTCAATCTCGACCGGCATCAGCTTCAGCCTACTTTTCGGGGCGGACGAGGTATCGATCATCGACATGGACGCCCGCGCATGTGCGACCGTCGGCAACTGAACGGACAGGCCGGGAAGCGAGCCGACATCCTGTAGATCCCGTTTGAACGACGTCGGCGACCGACCAACCCGATCAAGAAGTCTTGGGCACTGACCGCCGCCGTGGCCTACTCGTTGATCGATTTGACGAACACCTCGTCAGCTGCGGTGGGTCGGCGATGCTTCCGCTTCCTCGGCGCGAACGGTTTGGCAGCGGCGCGCAATGCCTCAGGAGTCTCTTCGAGTGATTCACCGATCACCGGCCCACGCTCCGACGGGTTCATGATGCGATGGAGCTCTTCGGCCGCTGCACTCTGGATCGTGTCAGTCACGTGGCTATACGTATCGAGAGTCATTGCCACCGTCGTGTGCCCGAGGCGTTCCTGCACGATCTTCGGATGGATCCCAGCCGTCAACGCGGTCGTGGCCATCGTGTGGCGCAAATCATGCAAACGAATCGCCGGCAACCCAGCCCGCTCACTCGCACGACCAAACATCCTGCGAAGCCGCTGCGGGTGAAACGGCCGCCCGAACTCATCAGCGAACACTGCATCATCCGGGCCCGCCCCATCGAGCCCCAACGCCGCACGCTCCACCGCTTGTCGATCCCGATGCGCTCGAACCTGGGCCGTCACGTCGGCGGCGAGTTGCACGACACGCCGAGAGCCGGCCTTCGGCTCGACTGTCACCACGCGATACCCGTCCGTCGTGCGCTGCACCACGATCGACACCTTCCCGCTGACGAGATCAACATCACGCCAACGCAGTCCGGCCAGCTCACCCCGGCGTATGCCCGTGTGCAACGCGACGAGCCACAACGCGAACAGACGATCGCCGCGAACCGATGCAAGGAACGCCACAGACTGCGCCGGTGTCCACACCGTCATCGTTCGTCCGTCCTGTCTCGGCACCTTCGCCGGCGTGACCGGACTGGCATTCAACAAGCCCCAACGAATCGCGTCGTTGAACGCGCGCCGCAACGTCCGATGCACCTGACCAACCGTCGTCGCCGACAACGGACCACCATCACGAGCGCCACCCGCCAAAAGATCGACATACAGCTGCTCGACCTGACGCGTCGACAACCGGGACAAACGCACGTCACCGATCCGAGGGACCACATAGGTGGAAACGATCGAGACGTAGTTCGACAACGCCGACTCGGCCACTTCCTGACGGATCCCCCGCTGCCACCGATCCGTCAAGAACCCGCCCACCGTGTCCGGCGCCCGCCGCACCGGACGATCAGAGTCGTACTCCACCAACGCGTCAGCCAACGCAACACGGGCATCGGCCTCCGAAACGAACCCACCGACCTGGACCTGACGGCGCTCTTGACCCCTCACCGCAGGCAGATCGATCCGATACGCCCACGACCCACCCGGATTCCTCGGCGCACGCACGGATCCCTTGACCATCACCGAAGGATACTGTCCACGAGTGTCCACCGAACCTGGTGGACACTTCGTGGACACGCTCTACATCGCCAGGTCAGATACTGGCTGTGACCTGCGGTGTTGTGGTCGGGCTGGCGGGATTCGAACCCACGACCTCTTGACCCCCAGTCAAGCGCGCTAACCAAACTGCGCTACAGCCCGTTCGACGAAAACGTCAGACGGAACCTTAGTCGGGCCGACGGCCCCACCCCTTTCGTTTCTCGTGGACAATTCGATGTTTCGAATCGGGGTATATGGGCACACGTCCACAACCGCTTTGCGATCTCCCGCAGGGCTCACGGGTAGGCGGGTAGGCGAGGAATCTTGTTGCCTTCGTATTCGAAACAGGGAACGCACACCAGGAACGCAAAACCGCAAACCAGGAACGGCAGCGAATGGGCGCAATCGAAACGGCGAACCGCATAGACGCTGGCGTCGGCGGCCCGTTCGACGTCGTTGTCATCGGGTCCGGTTTAGGAGGGTTGAGCGTGTCGTCCATTCTTGCCCAGCGAGGATGGAAGGTGCTTCTCCTCGAACGGAGTTCCGTGCTCGGTGCGATGTCGCAGCCGTTCACCAGCGGTGGATACCGGTGGACCCCGGGAGTTCACTACGTGGGCGGAATGGGCTTGCCCGACAGCGCAGCCTCGCGACTGTTCGAATATGTCACAGGGAACGGAATCGAATGGGTGAAGCCATCGAAAATTTTCAGCCGCATCGTAATTGGCGATCAAGAGTACCGAATCCCCGCCGGTGCCGCGCAGTATGCCAACGCGCTCAAGGGCTACTTCCCTACCGAGGCCAAAGCGATTGATGACTACATAGAACTGGTCAAGAACGTCTCCGATTCATTGGCTGCATGCCGTTCTCTGTGGTTGGTGGGGTGACTACGGACCCGAGCCATCACGAAGTTCCTTCGCCGCGCACGCTTCGGCCGCTGCCGAATACCTAGACGGCGGCTGCTATCTCGTCGGCGGCGGCCAATCGTTTGCGAACTCGATCGTTCCGATAATCGAGCGGGCCGGCGGTCGCGTCCAGAGCGAGGCTGAAGTCAACATTGGATTGAACCGCTCGGCCGAAGAGTTGGCACTGCCCTCGGCCAACATCTGGTGTCACCCTGGATCGGATTTCGACGACAACCTTAAGTTTCGCTCCTTTTGCACGTGAAGCAATCGAGTTTCTAGAGTATCCACGCCACTCACGATCCAGACAATTGCCAAGCGCCGAGGTGGCGCGTTGCTAGGTCCTGAAGGAACACCGGAACGTTTTCGCTCTCCGATTCGTGCCCGAACCGAGATCAGAGGACTGTACCTGACCGGCCAAGATGTTTCTACGGTTGGAATACGCGGTGCCATGATCGGAGGTTTTCTCTCGGCGTCCGCCCTTCTAGAAGTTGACGTGGCGGCAGAGACCACAGCACCAGCCAACTGACACCGACGGCTAGCGTCGAAAAGGTGCCCGAGTCATTCTTCTCCAGCGAAGACGTCCCTCCAACGGTTATGGACGTCCGCAGATACTTTGAAAACGAGCAGGCATCGTTTCATATGCCGGGGCACAAGCAGCGCGGTGGGTTTCACCCTCTCGCCCCGACGGTACTCGGTGGGCCGGCCCTTCGCAACGACGTCAGTGAAATGGGCGGATTCGACTACCTACACTCGCCGGAATCGAGCCTCGTCGACGCGCAACAACGCAGTGCACATATATTCGGTGCACGTAGGACCTTTTTTCTGGTCAATGGATCGACCGTCGGAAATCTTGCCGCGATCTTGAGCCAGGTCGCCGATGGCGATCATGTCCTTGCCTTACGCGGGTCGCACCGCAGCGTCTACTCCGCGATCGGTCTCGCCGGAGCCAGCCCCCGATACGTGCCAATGATCTTTGATCGAGAGAACCACGGCTGGTTCGTAGCCGCACCGCCCCCATTAAGGCTCGACATTATTCCGCGGCTCATTCATGTCACGCGACCCAACTACTACGGCATGGCCGTCGACCTCGCTCCGTATCGGCGACTGGCCGACGCGACCGACGCCGTTCTCGTAGTCGACGAAGCACACGGCACACACTTCGGCGCAGACCCCAGACTCCCCGAAAGCGCACTTCACCAAGGAGCCGACATTGTCGTGCAGTCGACTCACAAAACACTCAGTGCACTTACTCAGTCCAGCATGCTGCACGTCGGTGAGGACCCGCAAGGTCGGGTCAACGTGGCAGCACTCGGGCAAACCCTTTCGATGTTGCAGTCGTCCTCGCCGAGCGCGCTACTCACCATGTCTCTCGACCTCGCAGCGCACGAGCACGCCCGAAACAACTTTGCCGCGACACGACGGGTCGTCGACCTGGCGATCGACACCCGCAATCGTTTGAACGCAAAGCTCCGAACGGTTCAACTGTTCGAGGCCCCGGGCATCCAGAACGACCCCACGAAGCTGGTCTTCGATCTCCAGCACCTCGCCATGTCCGGGTTCGACGCCCGTTCCTGGCTGCTCAACGAGGGAATTGGCGTCGAGTTGGCAGACCACCGCAGAATTGTCTGCTCGCTTACCGTCGGCGACGACGAAGCGACTGCTCAGCTACTCATCGACTCCGTGCTTGCCCTTGACACAACCCGACATCCCGGTTCCCTTGTCTTGGCGCCGCCTGAACTCGCTGAACCCATCGTCGCCATGCGGCCCAGGGAGGCGTTGCACAGGAAATCCGAGGTAGTAACGACCCACGATGCCACCGATCGAATCTGCTCCGAATACGTGATCCCCTATCCACCCGGTATTCCCCTTATCGCTCCCGGCGAACGGGTCACGACCAATGTTCTCGACGCCCTCCAGTCGTTTCGCAACGCCGAAGCAAGGATTGTGGGGCCAGCATCACCAACCGTCGAAACCCTCTTGGTGGTCGCCGAATAACCCTCGTTTGCACTCCGTCAGTGGCCAATGAAGTGCGACGCAAACACATCAGCGGGCGCCCTCGCGAATAGCTCGCGCACCATCGGTGCGAAGTGTTCCAAGGGCTCGTGTCTGTAGTCCGGGTCGAAGCAGTTCTGGTCGTAGTCGGCACAGAACTTCACGCATGCGTCATAGTGCGGGTGGTCCTTGAAGATGTCACGCGTGTTCGGATTTCGGTCGTAGTAGCCGAACCAGTAGTAGCCCTGGAACAGTCCATGGTGTTTCACGATCCAATAGTTCTGTTCGCTTACATACGGACGCAGCAACGCTGCACCTACCTCAGAATGGTTTGCCGTGCCAATGATGTCGCCGATATCGTGGAGCAGCGCACACGCCACATATTCGGCGTTCTCCCCCGCCCGCTCGGCCCGAGTTGCCGACTGGAGGCAGTGATCAAGACGCGAGATCTTGTAAGGCGATCCCGAACCCATTTGCCGAAGCCAATCCAGGGCACGTTCGGCCTGCGTGTCGATTTGCTCCTGCTCATGAGCGAAGACCAACTCGTAGTCCTCGAAGGTGGCGTCGGCCATCGCTGTGAACGACACCGTATGGTCGGCGCCAAGTTCGGCGGCAAGTTCGGAGTTCATATGTGTACCATCGCATTCGTTGCTTCGCCCGTCATGCGGGCCAGGATTCCGTAGATGTCGTCGACATCGAAGTAGATGTCTTGAAGATGCCGTGGTCCGTTTGGGGTGAAGGCGGTGCGGGCATGCATCACCCGCTGGCTGTGCACGATGAGCGTGTCGCCGGCGTCGAGCCGAAACCGCACCTCGTAGGCCGGGTCGACCACCATTGATCCCACGAGCCGATAGGCCCGGTACCACTCGGCCAAGTCAGGGTGATCGAATGGCAAGGGTTGCATCAGCTGATTTGAGAACCGCAGGTGCTTGAAGCCACCGGCGCCGTCGCGGACTACCAACGGTGCTCGAGTGAAGCCATCGGCATCGTCGGAGTACTGGCGAAACCCGACTTCGACTCGCGACAACACGTCGACAGCCGCAGGATCACGCTGCTCGAGATCGTGGAGCAGCGACCAACTGTTGACGACGACGCTGTCACCGCCGTCCGCATCGTTCGCAATCATTGCGAGCACCTGGCCGCTGGGCGGGTACGTTGACTGGGCATTGTCGTGGTGTGGCGCCAACGCCTCCGAAGTGAATGCAACGTTGAAGCCCTTGGGATCAAGCTTGACATCGAAGATCACGCCGAGGTTGTGGTGGATCAAGGTGAGGCCGAGCGCCTCAATGAAACTGATGCACGATCCTGGCGTGGTCGGCGAGTCGGTGACCACCGCGACTCCATCGCGGCGGAATGTTTCGAAAAACTGCCGTCGAGTTACGACGTCGTTGACTGTCTCATCGTGATCAAAACGTTCGACGTCGTAACCGGCACGCCACAGTCGAGCCGCATAGCTCACCCGATGAATCGCCGTATCGATACGTGCCCATACGTCGTGCGGATACAGAGACACGTGACCGCCGTTCCACGTGACCTCAAGTCCAGCGTCGATGACATTCAGGTGCGCAACTTCGGGGACGCTGGTATCAAGCCACGGCGTCCAGCGCCGCTCATCGGTTTGCACGATCCGACATTTCGGGCACGGACAGTTGTCGCGGAGCCACTCGTTGAGCAGCGAGACCGTGCCATGCTCGAAGTCCACGGAGATCGACGGTCCATCGACGCTCGCCCGAAGCACGCGTCCCGTAGGAAGCCTTCCCGCGGGACCAACCTGATAGTCGGAGTACGACGCCATGACTCGTTCTACCACTCCTGGAACGACAAATCGATTACTTGTCGAGCAGCCATGCGATGCCCTGGACGCCGCGCCAACCCAGATAGAGGACAATTGCGAGGAGCAGAAGCTTGAAATGCCACGGCGTTTTCGGGAGCTCACCCTCCTTCTGTCCTGGCCCCGGCAGCCCGAGCGAACGCGCCTCCATTTGGAGCGAACTCCTTGTTGCCAACACGTTGCTACAGGTTGGGCACGCACCGTGCGCAGTCGTTGCGTTCGGAGCGAGATACTTCGCACACGTGTCACACCACGGCATCGCGCACCGCCTTCACTTCGCCGTCGCCGACAAACGCCCGCGACCGTGGGCCATGAGCCGCCACGCGACTTGGGACCCCGTGGCCGATAAGCGACGCCACAAGTGCCGAGGACTCCAAAAGTCGGTCCAATGAAATACCGGTTGCGATCGCGAGATCGTCGCACAGATGTACAAGATCCTCGGTAGCAAGGTTCCCGCCCGCCCCATTCGCAAACGGTGAACCGCCCAGCCCGCCGACCGACGTGTCGAAGCGCGTGACACCCTGCTGCATCGCAGCGAACGCGTTTACGAGAGCCGTGCCCCGGGTGTCGTGAAAATGCATACCAACGCTTGCCCGCCAGTCGTGCGGGACCTCGTTCAAGAGTGCGGCGACGCGGGCCGGTGTGGCGCAACCGGTCGTGTCAGCGAAGGTCAGTCGGCTCGCTCCGCCGTTGAGAAGTGCCTGACCGACACCGATCACCGCAGCCGGGTCGATTTCACCTTCGTAGGGTGACCCGAAGCAGAACGAAAGCACCACGTCGACGGGCACTCCCGCTGTATTCGCAAGCGCGCATACCTCGATAAGTGAGGCGGTTGACTCAGCGACGGTCATTTTCACGTTCTTTGCGGAGTACGCCTCGGAAACAGAAACGGTTCCCGTTATCTCATCCACCCCGGATTCGATCGCCGCTTGCGCGCCACGTAGATTCGGTACGAGGGCCGCTCGGCGCACACCCGCCACGACACCGATCGCATCGACAACAAGTGCGCCGTCGGCCATCGCCGGTACCGCCGTGGGTGAAACGAACGAGCACACCTCAATCGCCGAAACCCCAGCGGCAACCAGCGACCGGATGAGACGGACACGATCGGCAACCGACAGAGGCGCTTCGGCCTGCAGGCCATCGCGCGGCCCAACCTCACGGATCTCGATCGCATCGGGCAACCCAAACACGGCGGTCATCCCGGGATGACTCCATGACGTCGATCCGAAAAGTGCCGTGACTTCGTACTTGCCCGCGCAATACGTTTGATCAAGTCGGCGCGCAAGTCTTCCGGTTCAACAATTGCATCGACAACAAGCTCGCTGGCGAGCCTGAGCAAGTCGACGTCTTCTTCGTACTCGGCGCGGCGCGCCGCCACGAAGGCTTCTCGTTCCTCGGAATCTTCGATTTCGGCGATCTTGTTCGCGTACACCGCGTTCACTGCGGGCTCCGGGCCCATCACGGCGATCTTGGCCATCGGAAGGGCCAGCGTTGCCTCCGGCTCGAATGCCGGGCCGCACATGGCGTAGAGGCCGGCTCCGTACGCCTTTCGAACGATCACGCAGATCTTCGGCACGGTGGCCTCACTGATTGCGGTGATCATCTTTGCACCGTGGCGAATGATGCCCATCTTCTCGACCGAGGTCCCAACCATGAAGCCGGGCACGTCGGAAAGGAACACCAACGGAATGTTGAATGCGTCGCAAAGCCAAACGAAACGGGCGGCCTTGTCGGCGGAGTCTCCGAACAGCACACCGCCCTTTTGCATGGGGTTGTTGGCGACAATGCCGACTGATTCGCCATTGAGGCGACCGAGCCCAACCACAAGTTCTTTTGCGAACAGCGGCTTCACTTCGTGCCACGAATCTTCGTCGACAAGGGTGTTGATGACCTTGCGCATGTCGTAGGCCTTGCGTTCTTCGATCGGGACCAGCGCAGCGGTGAAGGTCCCAGCGGAATTCTTCGGCGCAACTTTGTCGGGCGAGGATCGCCAGTTCTGCGGAAAGTATGAAAGGTGCTTCTTCGCCAACTGGATTGCCGCGGCGTCGTCGGGTACGACAAAGTCGCCACAACCGCTCACCGAGGCATGCATTCGAGCGCCGCCCATCTCTTCGAGGGTGGTGATCTCCCCGGTGACCATCTCCACCATGCGCGGCGAACCGAGATACATCGAGGCATTCCCCTCGACCATGATCACCACATCACAGAACGCCGGGATGTACGCCCCACCAGCGGCCGAAGGACCAAACAGACAACAGATCTGCGGGACCTTTCCCGAGAGCTTCACCTCGTTGTAGAAGATCCGGCCTGCGCCTCGTCGCCCGGGGAACAAATCGACCTGATCAGTGATGCGGGCACCCGCCGAGTCGACGAGGTAGAACACGGGGACTTCGTGGATCAACGCGTACTCAGTCACTCGGATGATCTTCTCGACCGTTCGGGCGCCCCACGACCCCGCCTTGACCGTTGGATCGTTGGCCATAACGCACACGGGACGTCCACCGATCGTGCCGGTCCCCGTGACAACGCCGTCGGCGGGGAGGTCGTTGGTCGGTGCCATGGAATTCGCCAGCAAGCTGTCCTCCACGAACGATCCTTCGTCGAGAAGCAACGCCAGGCGGTCTCGCACGAACAGTTTGTTTTGACGGGCCAGCTTGGCGCCCTCTTTTTCCAGGTTGCCCTTCCGGGCTCGGGCAGCGGCATTGCGAAGATCGGTCACGAACGCAGCCTACGCGGGCCTGTACGCTCCTTACACCTCAGACTGAAGGCGAGTTTTTTCAATGGCACGAACCCCCCGAGACGGCTGCATCCACGTCGTGATCGAGATTCCGCGCGGGTCGCGGAATAAGTACGAAATCGAACACGGCACCAACCGGGTGTTCCTCGATCGCCGTCTGTTCTCCGCGACGGTGTATCCCGCCGACTATGGCTTCATTCCCGACACGCTCGGCGAGGATGGCGACGCACTCGATGCTCTGGTGTTGCTTGAGGACTCCACCTATCCCGGCGTCTGGGTCGAGGCTCGACCAGTCGGCGTTATGTGGATGCAAGATGAGGCAGGTCCCGACGCCAAGATCATCTGCGTCCCTCCAACCGAGCCTCGTTGGAAAGGTGTCGAGGACCTGCGTGACCTTCCCGAGGAGTTGCTCGAGGAGATCAAACACTTCTTCGACGTCTACAAGATGTTGGAGCCCGGCAAGCAGTCCTCGACCGCCGGCTTCGAGGGCGCTCGAGCAGCGTGGCGAGAAATAAATGCTGCAATCGAACGCGAAAAGGACCCGAAGGCAAAACGCAATCACTAACCGTGAGTGCACTCCGATGACCGAGCCCGACCCTCGAGCGACCGTGCAGGTTCGTCTGACCCTGCTCGCAATCGTGGCCTTCTTCGGCGGTTCGCTCCCCAGTTACAAACTGGCGTCGCAAAGCTTCGGACCCGGGACCACCAACCTGATCCGATTCGTGATCGCCGCCGGTTTGATCAACTTCTTGGCCCGTGGCCGCCAACGCGGGGCACCCCCCGAGCGAAAACGGGAGAACCGGCGACTCCTCGTCCTTGGGGTGTTTGGCATTGGTCTTATGGCCGCAACCATGGCGATCGGCGTCGACAAAGGGTCGGCAGTAATCGCATCGATCATTGTGGGGCTTGAGCCAGTGGGCGTTGCGCTCGCCGGCGTCCTTCTCGTCGGCGACAAACCGTCGGTCAACTCGTGGCTTGCGCTCTTGGTCGGTGTAGTGGGTGTGGTCGTGGCGTCGGGCCTCCTTACCGAACCCATTGACCAGGTGCCGGTGGCGTCGATCTTGCTGCTGCTATCAACCGTCATCACGTTCTCGGTGTATACCGCCTTTGTCCGCCGCACCGGTCAGGGCGTCGATCCGCTGGTGATCTCGGGCCGAACACAACTCGGCGCGCTCCTGCTCGTCGTTCCGTCGTGTCTCCTGGACTTTCGCAGCGGCGGAATGATCCGCGGTGATATCACCGCAAAGGCACTCGGAGGGGTCTTGTTTCTTGGTTTCGGCTCGGCCATCGCGTATCTATTGCTGTGCGTGGTGCTCGCCAACCAGCCATCCAATCGCGTCGCCGTTTCGATGTTCCTGACGCCGATGTTCGGCGTGTTCTTCTCCTGGCTGGTCGTGAACGAAAGGCTGCGCGTACGCGACGCCGTCGCGGGCTTGATCGTCCTTTGCGCGGTGTGGATAAGCGAGTGGGCCCCCACCATCGGTCGGCGACCGTCGTCGCTCGCTGCGAAGTCCGGCTGAGCGCTACAACGGAGCAGGTTCGGATGTCTTCGAACGACATGACCGAAGTTCGGCGCTGGTACTCCGCTCGCCTCGGATACATCGTGTCACCAGCGTGGCCAGCGGCGCTTGGGGCCAGGCGTTGAGAAAGTCGGCGTGCATAGTGTCGAGCCCTCCCGACGACACCGCTTTCGGGGCGAGTGGCGACGACGACCGTAAGATCAGCCGTAGCCGAGGAACGGCAACTCGGTGCGACGCGGGACAACCCCCGTTTACCGCGTCGACGATGTGACGACTCCCGGCGAGAAATCGATGTTTGCCATCCCAACATTGCGCGAAGGTGATTCGCACCGTGACAGTTCGAGTGCCCGAGCAGTCGTTAGGGGCGACGCTCCAACCGCTCGCCCCCACCGACTTCCCGCAGCTCCACGCCACCGATCCACGCCCGGATCCGGCGACAATGCCCAATCCAAACGGAAATGACCCGATACTGGCCTGGTCAACCGATCCGGCGTCATAGTACGCGCGCATACTGACCCAGCTCGCGCCTTCTAACGACGGAGCCCAGTACGCCGCAACGTCGTCGTTGTTATCGCACGTGGTGTTTCGCATTGACGCCAAGGAAGCCGCCGTCGACGCCGCGGTCGTAGAGCGATTCCCGAAGAAGGAGTGGAGGTGCGACATCGCTGCGTGACCAGGAAGCACAATCGGATCATCGTTGGATTCGTGAGACAGCGCGCACTCCACAACGAACGCCACGCTCGGTTTGCGTACCGGAGCAGCGCTCGCCGGCACCGGTACTGCTCGTGAGATGGACACGATAAGTCCACCGACCAACGCAGCGACGCCGAGTGCCCTGCTCACCGCGAGACCGTCATGAACCGCGTTTACGCACCCGCAACTTGATCGGGGTAGCGCCGAAGTTGAAACGCTCACGAATTTTGCGTTCCAGGTAGCGAAGATATTGCGGTGTGAGCTCACGGTTTGCGAACAGCGTGAAGGTGGGCGGGTCCGTAGCGCCCTGTGTCGCATAGAGGACCTTGGCCTCGCGCGACGGGTGCGCCTGCTGTGCCTCGCTGATCAACTCGTTGAGCTCTCGGGTCGGAACACGCATGTGGTACTGGGACACCGCCTCAGCGAGAAGAGGGAGGAGTTTGTGGACTCCCAGACCGGTCTGCGCGCTTATCTTCAGCACCGGCGCGTAGCCGAGGAACGCCAAACGATCCTCGACCTTCCATTCGATGTCTTCTCGTGCGTCTACTGGAACGAGGTCCCATTTGTTGAGGAGAATCACGATCGGACAGCCCGCCGCGTCGATGCGTTCTGCCAATCGCTGATCTTGGTGGGTCACGCCCTCGGTCGCATCGATCACGAAAAGCGCCGCATCGGAGGTATCGATGGCTTGAAGTGCACGCACCATCGAGTAGTACTCAGCGCCATCATCCATTCGGCTCTTGCGACGCATGCCCGCAGTGTCTACGAAGCGGATCTGACCTTCAGGGGTTTCGACCACGGTGTCGATCGAATCACGCGTTGTACCCGCCAAATCGTGAACGATAGAGCGGTCGTCGCCGATCAGGCGATTAAACAACGTGGACTTACCGACATTCGGGCGCCCTGCGATGACGACGGCCGGAACCTTGCCACCGCCGAGCCCGATACCGCCAGTTACATCCGAGAACGTCGCCTCGTCGACCGCAAGCTCGTGATCGAAATCCTCCGGGACAACGGCAACCTCCGGCTCGGGGAGCCTGGCAATGACATCGTCGAGCATGTCACCCGTCGCTCGGCCATGGAGTGCACTGACCCCATAGGGATCCCCGAGTCCAAGTGCCGAGAACGCCCACACATCCGAGTCACGGGTTTCTCCGTCAGTCTTGTTGGCAATGACCATGACGGTGCCTTTTTCACGTCGGCGGCGAAGAATATCGGCGAGACGTTCGTCTTCCTCGGTGATGCCAACGGTCACGTCGCAGACAAACAACACCACATCCGCGTCGTCGATTGCCTTCTCGGCCTGCTTCGAGACCTTGTCGTCGAGTGTGCTTCCTTCGACCATCCATCCACCGGTATCGACGAGCAGGAACGGAACGCTCGACCATTCGACGGCAAGGTCTTTGCGGTCGCGGGTCACTCCCGGGCGATCCTCCACGATTGCTTCGCGCCGACCGATGATGCGATTCACGAGGGTGGACTTCCCCACGTTTGTCCGGCCGACGATGGCCACCACCGGGAGCCCTTTCGGGTTCGTGAGTGACACTCGGCTTACCGACCGGGTCTTGGCCTTGCGCTTGGTTTGTTCACTCATGTCAATGGTCCTGTGGTGGGTCCTGTAGTCGGGGTCCGAAAACAGGACGCCCATTCTACCGGCCCATTCGCTACTTCCCTGCGAAAGTGCTATTTCGAGGCCGATGTCACCACTCACTTTCCTAAACTGCCTACTTCCAGCGCCATTCGAAGTGCGAGTCCATTCGTTTCGATGATCTCGACGGGCCGCGGCAGATCCTCCGGACGTGTCCCATCGAGAAAAACGCCCTTGCTCAAGCAGACGTCTGGCAAGAGGTAGCGATGTCCCTCGGGCTCTCGGGCGAGCGTGCGAGCTAGATCCGCCCCCACCATGAGGCCCGCAACAGCGGTGTTGCCGCCGAAGAACTCGTTGCGCACCGAAATCACCCGGACATCGCGACGACCTAACTCCTCGAGGACCGGCGGCAGGAGCGCGTTGAGTACCGTCGCACCGTACTCACCCGTAAGCACACCTACGGGTGCGTTCCGCCGGGGCCGAAAGAGCACCGAAGTTCCGGTCGACAAGTCACCTGAAGGCCCGGATGCTTCGAGTTCGCTTCGGCGCGGCGCACGATACCCCTCGGCCGGGGCACCTTCGACCCACGCAAAAAACCCTGATGCCACTGCCGTCGGGGTTGCGACCTCACCGAGCAACTCGCGCTCAAAGGTCCGAAACATTCCGATGCCGTTTTCGTGCTGGCAAAAGTCCTCGTATTCAGAACTTGCCGGAAAACTGCGACCGCTCATGAGGTAGTACTCGTCAGCGGCAAAGACCAACCGCCGGCCCAGAGTCGCCAAAAAGATCTTCTGCCACCGCTCTACCGTTTCGACAACCGCGTCGGCCTCATCTCGGGTGTGAAGACGCAGGCCCGGTTCACGGTTGTACTTCGAGATTCCGAGCGGGACCGCATGGATGCTCGCCAAGTCAGGGAAGCGATCGAGCACGCCGGCTAGCGTGTCGTCGAGCACATCGCCGTCGTTGATTCCCGGGCACACGACCAGTTGACCGTGCACCTCGATTCCGTTGTCGAGCAATGCGCGCAGCCAACGCAAGCTCATTGCCCCTCGCCGATTGCGCAGCAAGGCGGATCGAACCTCCGGATCGGTTGCATGTATCGAAACGTTGAGCGGCGACAGACCTTCCGTCACGACACGTTCCAGATCAGCTTCCGTAAACCGGGTGAGGGTCGTGAAGTTCCCATACAGAAACGACAGGCGATAGTCGTCGTCTTTCAGGTACAGGCTCGGACGCATTCCCGGCGGAAGTTGGTAGATGAAACAGAACGAACAGTGGTTGTCACAGGTCCGCAGTTGATCGAACAGCGCAGATTGAACCTCAATGCCAAGGGTCTCCCCCGCCGACTTCTCCACGACGACGTCGAACTCCAGACCGCCGCGCGACACGACAAGCTCGGGGTCAGCGTCGTCGGCCAGAAGCCGGTACTGGATGACGTCGCGGACCACTTCGCCGTTCATCAGAGCAATCTCATCTCCGGGCAGCAATCCCGTCCGATCCGCTGGTGACCCGGCGACGACCGACACCACCACGGGCCGAGTAGGGGCAGGAGGCAAACCCCGCTCGATCAACGACATTCACACAGATTAGGTCACGAAGTACAGCGACAGGGCCGCTACCCTCGAAGATGTGGATGTCGACCAGGTACTGCTTGCCGAGCCTCGGGGTTTCTGTGCCGGGGTTGAGATGGCCATCAAGGCACTCACCTGGATGGTGAGGATGTTTGAACCCCCGGTTTACTGCTACCACGAGATCGTCCACAACCGCCTGGTCGTCGAACGATTTAAGGACCTTGGGGTGATTTTTGTCGAAAATGTGCAGGACGTGCCTCACGGAATGCCGCTGATGCTGAGTGCACATGGGACGGCCCCGGAGGTCGTCGCTGAAGCTCGCGCCAACAACGGCTACGTCGTGAACTCTGTCTGCCCGCTGGTCACGAAGGTGCATCACGAAGCGAAAGTGCGGGCCGGCAAGGGATTCGAGATCATCTATATCGGTCACGATGGCCACGATGAGGCGGTCGGCACAATGGCGGTAGCGCCAGAGGCGATGCACCTCGTCGAGAACGTGCAACAGGTAAGTGAGCTCACTATTGGTGACGGCCCGGTAGCCTTGCTGGCCCAAACCACTCTCTCGCACCACGATTGGTCCGATATCTTGTCGGCCGCCCGTGACAAATTCCCCGAGATGTGGGTACCGGGCCACTCCGACCTCTGCTACGCCACGACGAATCGCCAAGACGCACTTCGGGCAATAGCGCCACGCGTCGATGCGATGGTTGTCCTCGGATCGGCAAATTCCTCGAATACCGTTGCGCTCGCCAAAGTGGCATCGGCAAATGGCTGTCGGGCGGTCTACCGGATCAACAGCGCCGACGAACTCCCGTCAGATCTCAAAGGCATAATCGGCGTGACTGCTGGAGCGTCGGCCCCCGAAGAGCTCGTGAATGAAGTGATCGCTCGACTCGCCCCCCGCAACGGCGTCGAGCTCGTGAACGTAACCGACGAAGACGAATACTTTCCACCGCCGCGTGACCTTCGCGAAGTAGTTCCGTCGGTCGCCGCCATCCTCGCACTCGGACTCTGGGCTCCGATGTCCACGGCGACGCCGATCACCGACGACCGTTCGACCAAGGCAAGTGACGTGCTTGCTTCGCTCAGGCTTTAGGAGTGCCATCCGCCGCGATGACCAACCGCCCTCGGGCAACGGAGCCGTCTTTTTCGAACTCGGACCTGCTCGTCGCTTGGGTCATCCTCGATAACGCAACACCGCTGTTTGGCTCGCCGTCGCCATCAGCGTTCCATCGTCTGCCCACAGATGAATGAGGCCGTGACCGAATCCTCCGTGAATTGCGTGGATCCGAATATCGAGCAGCACCCATTCGGTCGACACGAGCCGCACCACCCGGATGGAGTTGTCGAGCGACGAGCCTCCGGCCTTCATCCCAAGGGCCTGCCCCATTCCATAGGGAACAAAATCCCCTAGAACGGCGAGGGTTCCCGCCGTGACGCGCTCAACCGCGGGCAGTCGCGCCCACAGGGCGGAGCGCCCGAGTGGGTTGGCGGTGCCGTCCAGTTCGTCCCACGCTCGGCCGGCCGCAATTCGCATCTCGATATGTTCGTTGATCGTGGCTTCTGGTGACAGCCGAAAGACCCGCGGCGCGCACTCCTCGGGTGGTGCCACGATCGGTCGTTCGGCGAACGACCCTTCTCCCGGTGTGTCTCGTCGGCCGAGTGCTGCGCTCACGCTCAAGATCTCGGATCCGTTGGTGGATGCAATTACCCGCGCCTGGGTGGTGTGGTGTCCTTCAACGACGATTTTCAGCTCGAGATCGATAATCTGGTGGAGACGAGCGAATGACAGGTACTGAGCGCTCGCCCAGAGCAACGGTCGCCCAGTTACCGCCTCGAGAGCTTCGGTCGCTGCGGCGAGCCCGACGCCACCAAAGAGATTCTCTTGGAACGAGCAAAGTTGTGGAGTTACGACAAAGCGCCATCGAAGGCGATCTTCCGCAGCAACAACCCCTAAAAATTCACGGGTATCCATTGACGCGCCTCCTCGACGCATGTCGTTGTTGAACTCGTCCAACTCAGACGCGAGTCTTCAAAGGGACTACTTCAAAGCGACTACTTCCGGCCAAGCATCCCGAGCAGCTTTGCGACGATCCCCCGGCGAGTGCCGCCGTTCGACGCCATGTTGGCAAGGTCATCGACGAAACTGCCGTCTTTGTCCCGGTCAAGCATGTTGCCGATACCCCCGAGGGCACCACCGGCACCGCCCGTTTGTTGCGCGGCGGAACCACCCACCATGTTGCCCAGGCTGGCGCTGCCGCCCAGGAGACCACCGAGGAGTCCACCGGGCCCTCCGGCTCCGCCGCTGCCGCCCAGGAGACCACCGAGCATGGCGGAAAGGCCTTGCGGGCTCGGGGCGACGCCCGTGCCACTCGCCCGGCCGGCTGCGCCAAGGACCAACGGTCCGAGCATCCCCAACAGACCCGCGGCCTGCGACTTGTCGAGTCCCGAGTTCGCCGCGACGTCGGCCTGCACCGAATCGGCATCGGACCCAAGCAACTGGCCCATCAGTGCGCTTCCGGTGGAACCGCTTCGGTTCAACACCCCATCGAGATCCTCGAGATCCTCGCCGTTGTTGTCACGGAGAGACTCGGCGAGGGCCGCGCCGTGCTGCGGGTCATCGGCCGTGGCCTTCAGCTTCCCGAGCAGTTGTGGAAGTGCCGCACCGATGCCACTCTGTGCTGCTTCTGAGGTAGTCCCCAAATGAGCAGCAATTTTGGCGATGGCGTCGCCGCCCAGCGCGCCGCCAAGTAGATCTTCGAGACCAGGCATCGTGACTCCTCAGTTGTCAGACCGGAATGGCTGAACAACAGGATTGAGATTACTGAACCCGAGTTCGTCCCGCTTGCATGGGCGTCGCCGTCTCGCTGTCACATCCTGAGAGAACAAGAAGACGAGGTCGGTGAATCTGGCGTCACATCTGTACTCATACGGCAATATGCGCTACTTTCTGTGGTCAAACGGCAACTCTGAGATGAAAAGGCGGACTGATCGTGGCGAATTCGTATTCCAGACGGAAACTTCTGCGGCGCGCGATCGGGCTGGCCGGTGCCTCGATCGTCGGCGGCGCGTTGTCCGACGAAACACTTGCTGCGCGACTTCTCGAAGAGTTGGACGACAACGATGTGCTTTCGGGACCTGATGTCTCGACAACACGTCGTGCGTCGGAGGCGGAGAACGCGAAGAGCGGCACCGACTGGCTGCGTCCGTCGATCGACGAGGAGGTGCGTTCACGGTTGGCAGACGGGAACCTTGTGCGCTCGCAGTCTCTGAATATCGACACCCCAGCGGTACGCGAACGGACCATTTCGCTATCGGTCGGTCGCCTGGTGGATGGCTACGCGGATGACATGTCGATCAATAGCGGTGAATCGATACGCTTCCGGATCAGCTCACAGCTCGGACCCTATGTCGTCGCTGTTGTCCGGCTCGGGTGGTACGGCGGTAGCGGAGCCACGGAGGTCTATCGATCATCGCCGCTGCCTGGAGTTTCCTACCCCGGCTCGTATTACGTGAGTCCGGGGTGGGACGCCACAGGTACCGTGTCGTTGAATTGGCCGGTCGCGTTGACGATCTCCACGGGCGGTTGGAGTTCGGGTTTCTACCTCGCATCCCTCATCCCGATATCTACGGGGGTACCGGAGTCCTACATTCCGTTTGTGGTGCGAGATGACTCCTCCACGGCCTCCATCGTGATGCAGATTCCATTCACGACCTACCAGGCATACAACTACTGGGGGGGCAAGCACCTGTACACGGGCGACGACGGAAGCGCCGCAACGGTCGTGTCCTTTGACCGTCCGTACCACGACCTCGGGGGAACCGGTCACCTCTTTATGGGAGATCACCAGGTACTGGGGTGGCTCGAAAAGCACAACTATCCGGTTACGTATGCCACGAGCATCGACACCCATCGCAACCCCGCGCTGATGGACGGTCGAAAGGTTTTCCTCAGCGTTCACCACGATGAGTACTGGTCCCAGGCGATGCGCAACAACGCTGTGTCGTGGATCGCCGGTGGTAAGTCCCTTGCCATGTTGTGCGCGAACAACATCTACTGGCGCATTCGATTCGAACCCAACCCGGCTGGGGTACCGAACCGCCTCATGGCTTGCTACAAGGGTCACCAGGAACCTTCCATCCAAAAAACAATCCTTTTCAAGGACCTCGGGCAAACGGAAGCGCACATTGAAGGTGTTGAGTTCGCCGGAGCGGCATACGATGACTCGGATTGGGTGGTCACCGCCGCCAGTCACTGGCTCTACCAGGGCACCGGCTTGTCGAACGGATCACGAATCGCTGGCGTCATCGGTGGAGAGTGGGACAAGGTCGTTGCGCAAACTCCTTCGGACACAACAGTCGTAGCTTCGGTGCCGAAGAATTCCTACGACTTCGGACCCACCGTCCAGGCATCGGTCATTCGCGACATGGCGAGCGGCGCGACGGTGTTCGCAGCGTCAACGCTGAAGTTCGGCTTGTTCTTCGGTGGCCAACGGTCTATACGGGCAGATCTGGCGATCGCACAGATCACGTCGAACCTTCTCACTCACATCGGTGTCGATCCCGACGGGGAGCCCCCTGCTACCACCACGACCACCACGACAACCACGACAACCACGACCACCCCAGCGACTACGACGACCGAGGTCCCTGGATCACGCTTGACCGCGCCACCCGTCGCATCACTCCCGCCGGTACCGCGTCAACATTCGTCACGTTCCGCAGGTCCCTCATCGAGTCCACGGCGGCCGGCCTCAGGAGGCTGATTCGCCCGACTTGCGTTTCGATGCCTCGTCGAATAGACGTTGAATCTGCGACCGCAGTTCGGCCGTTGTGACACGGATGGCCGAGCGTCCGCCGACCGGCGCTGGCAGTGGCGTACCGACAATGACCGTCAATCGAACTGGTCGAGGGAACTTCGAACCCTTCGGCATCGCTTTGTCCGAGCCGCCGATCCCTACGGGGACGATTGGAATCGAATGTTTTGATGCCAAGAATGCGGCGCCGTCGAACAACTCTTCGATGATCGGCCCAGCCTTGCGGGTTCCTTCGGGAAAGATCACGATTGGTTCGCCTTGGCCCAGCACCGCAGAACAGATCCGCATCGATTCTCGGTCGGTAGTCCCGCGTCGCACGGGAATGCCGCCGAGAGAGTCAAAGAACGAACCGAAGATCTTGTATCGCCAGATCGAGTCCTTCCCCAGAAACCGCATCCGGCGTTTCGTCAGGCCCGGCAGCAAGATGAAATCGACGTTCGATCGATGCGACGGGGCGAGTATGAAGGCACCGCTCCTCGGGACGTTTTCCAGTCCGGTGTAACGAACGCGAAAGAAGGCGGAGATCAACGGAACAATGATCAGCCTCGTCAATTCGAAGACGATGCGCTGCTTCTTCGTCCACGGCTTGGCCAAGTCCTGTGCGGTGACAAGGCTCTGTGGGCCCCGTGAATTCGGCACCTTCTCTGTGGGCTTCACCACCGACTCAGTCTCCTTCACCACCGACTCGGCCTCGGGTTCCGCGGGTTTCAGGGGTTGTGAGTTGACCATCGCAGCGATCTTGTCGACGACGTCGTCGATCGAGAGCCCGGTCGTGTCCACTACGGCTGCGCCATCGACAACACGAAGGGGGTCAGCGGCACGTGTCGAGTCATTGTGATCTCGCCATTGGAGATCAGCCAGTACTTCCTCGAACGTATGCGCACTCTGTTCTGCGTATCGTCGACGGGCGCGTTCCTCGACGGCCGCGGTCAGAAATACTCGGGTGGACGCGTCAGGGAACACAACCGACGAAATGTCACGCCCCTCAAGAACCCCTCCGCCACGCGCCTCCGCCCACGATCGCTGGCGACTCACCAGCTCTTCACGCACCTCGGGAATCGTCGCGACGATCGACGCAGCTTTTGCGACGTCGGGTTGGCGAATAGCGAATGTGACGGTCTCACCGTCGAGACGCACGACTTGATCGCCGGCGTTATCGATGCCCACTTCGATCACCGCGCGCCGAGCGATCGACACCACTTCATCAGTAGCCTCTCGAGCGCCCGCCGCGAGCTGCTCCAAATCAATCCCCGAGCGGACTGCGCCGAGAGCAACACAGCGATACATTGCGCCGGTATCGAGATACTCAAGCCCGACCTTGGCAGCGACGAGTCGCGCCACGGTTGTCTTTCCGGACCCGAGAACTCCGTCAATGGCGACAACTTTCATTTTCACGTCTCCGTCGGACGAAGCGACTCAAGGCGTCGGAAGAAATCGGGGAACGTCTTCGCAACACAGCCGGGATTGGCGATCCGAATGCCCTCTGCGCGGCAACCCAGGAGCGAAAATGCCATGGCCATGCGATGGTCATCGTAGGTTTCGATCGTCGTCGCAGCGGGCGCGCCAGGGTGCACAGTGAATCCATCGTCGTTCTCAACGGCCCGTATTCCGCATCGCACCAGCTCCTTGACGACCCCGCCGACTCGATCCGATTCTTTGTGGCGAATGAAGCCGACGTTCGTGACCGTGACGGGACTATTCGCAAACACGGCGACGCTCGCCATGGTCGGTGCAGTGTCGGAATATTCGCTCATGTCGAAGGTCCCCCCGCGTAGGTGGCCGACCGGTGGACCGGTCAGGGTAGTCGACGTCAGAGTTTGGCTGACCGTACAACCCATGGTGACGAGATCTCCTAGGAACCGCATGTCTCCTTGCATCGACGACGTCCCAAGACCGTCGATTGTCACCGATCCCCCGGTGATTGCGGCAAGGCCAAAAAAGTACGAGGCTGCGCTGGCGTCGGGCTCGATGCTGTAGGTCGTTGGCCGGTACCGTCCCTCCGGGACAACGAACGCCGTCTCGCAGACGTCGACATCAATGCCGAACGCCTTCATCACTTCACACGTCATGTTCACATATGGTCGAGAGATAAGTTCACCTACTACCTCGATAGCCATGCCACCCACGGCGTAAGGGGCACTGAGCAGCAATCCGCTTAGGAATTGGCTCGACTGGTCGCCGCGCACCTGCAGCACACCGCCGATAACGGCACCACTCGGCTTCAGAACAAATGGCAAGTGGTCACCGTTCGATGACTCCACGGCGATGCCCTGAGAACGCAATGCTACGGCGAGTTCGCCCATCGGTCTGGCCCGCATTTGGGGATGTCCATCGACCTCGAATCGTCCTCGCGCCAGCGCCACCATCGGAACGATAAATCGGGCGGTGGTGCCCGATTGCCGGACGGAGAGCACCCCCTCAGACACCTCGAATATGCCACCGCAACCATCGACCGTGATTGTGTCGAGGTCGGAGTCGTCCGACGTCGACACGCCGAGCACTCCGAGCACTCCGAGCACTCCTAGACACGAAATCATTGCATCGGTGTCGTCACTGAAAAGCGCGCCATGCAGTACGGAGCGCCCTAACGCCAAGGCTGCTGCGATAAGGGCCCGGTTCGTGATGCTCTTCGAGCCCGGCACGCGAACTTCGCCGACCGGCGGTCGGACGAATGGGCGCACGGCGAGCGATTCCGTCACCCGGTTCACCGTTCACCCAACGAAGCGACCGAGACCCGGAACTTTCGAGCCATCAGCCCGCCACGCAGTAAGTCCGCCTTTGATTTGGCGACAATCGCGATAAGGACGCCGCCACCACTCGTTTCCAGGGAGTGGCTCAGCTCGATGTCGAAGATATTCACCCCGAGTTCGCTGGCCAACGTCGAGACTTCCGCGATGAAACCGGGGCGATCTGGAATCGGAATTCGGAATTCCACGAGCTCCTCAGGTGGCGGCGCTCCGACCGGGAGGTTGAGTCGAGCGATTCGAGCGTCGATCAACCACTTCTCGAGCGAATCACGATCGGTCGTGACCACCATCGAGCGAAGCATGGCGATCTCTTGGGCAAACGCGTCGAGGACGTCGACGATCGCCAGACGATTCGTGGCGCAGATATCGAGCCAGATAGCGGGGTGTCCCGCGGCGACACGCGTCATGTCTCGAAAGCCGCCTGCCGCCAAGCGAAGAAACGCGGCGTGTTCCTCCGCTCCTGCGGTGGCGAGGCGCATAAGTGCCGCCGCAACCATGTGCGGCACGTGCGAGGTAACCGCAACGATCTCGTCGTGGCGGTCGGCCGGAATCGACACGACGAGCGCTCCCATCGAGGCAATGACCGTGTGCAGGTAGGCATACGCATTCGAGTCTGTGCCACTCGTCGGCGTGAGCACCCAGGTGCGACCTTCGAACATCGATGCCGACGCCCCGTCGATGCCGTCTTGCTCCGATCCCGCCATTGGGTGCCCGCCGATGAATCGGGGGTCCTTCACCAACTCGGCAACGAGCGACTTCACGCTGCCCAGATCAGTCACCAGGCCCGAGGTTCGGGTCAGTACTTCCGACACGACCGCCGGGACCGAGAGAACCGGTACCGCGACAATGGTGAGGTCGACCCGAAGCGGCTCCGTCAGAGCCGCAAGGTCCACGTAATCGTCGAACGCGCCAAGTTCGATGCCTCGACGGACCGAAGACTCCTCGATGTCGTCAGCGCTGACGTGCCATCCCTGGGCACGGAGGGCAAGGCCGACCGAGCCTCCCATAAGGCCCGCTCCAACGATCAGGACGCGGCCAGGTGCTGAGGTGGTGGGAAGTGACACGAACTGACAATACCCGGGCGTGTCGGGCCTTTGGCGAGAATCTCTCCTGGCCCCACGACACCGGACCGGCTAGATCAGGCGACGGACGTTTCGGCGGATGTAGTCGAACAACGGGTCGTATTCCTCAGTGTCATCGGTGAACTCCGACGAGTTGTAGGCGACATCGAACCACGAGTGAGCCGATCGCATGACCGAACCAAGTGCGGCGAGGAAGTGCGCCTGGTTGATCGCCACCACCCTTCCCCGATCGGCGCTCTCGCGCAATGCTCCTTCGGCGGCTGAGGCGCACAAGCGCACGAGGTCATCAGTCGTGCAGCCCTCGGTACGGTCCGCAATGATGGTCAGATCGACGTCGTAGGGAAGGACCTTCGCACGAAGGTGACGTTCGAGGGTGGATTGTCGCGCTTCGAGGTCGGGGGGACCGACCAACAGGCATTTCGTGAATCGACCTTCTTGACGAAGGATCGGGTTCAACTGCCACGGCGACGATGTCGACCCCACCACCAGAACCTTGGAGGGATCATTGTTGTCGAGTACTTCGACGAGTTCATCGAGGGCTTCTCGGCCACGTGGAGTGAAGCGAAGCCGCCGGTGGGCAACTGCCTCAACATCTTCGAGAAAGACCATGGCCGGAGCATGCTGGGCGGCCAGATCGAAGGCGGCTCGAATGGAACCTGGCAACGCCGCTCCCCAGGGGTCGATGGCGCTGTTCACATTCACCTTCACCAAGTTGAGATGAAGTTCGCCAGCAAGGGCATGCGCGATATGCGACTTTGCGCTGCCCGTTGGGCCGTAGAGGAGAATACCGCTGGGAACTTTTGCCCCGTTGGCGGTCTTGCGGAGCCGGAACGTGCGAAGAATCGCCTGGTCCAGCCGACGCTTTTCTTCGGAGAAGCCGTCGACGTCGCTCAGGCTTACCAGTGGAATCGTAAGTTCGACATCGGAGGCCGAGGCAACATCAACCGGGCGGCTTGCGTTACGCATCATTGCTGCGTAGGCGCCACCAGCTGCGGAGTCGCCGCACATCTCGGCGGCGAGGGCGCCCACGCCAAGCGCCCGCGGATCGCCAGGTGCGACCGCCAGGAGGAAGCGGATGTGCTCTAGGCATTCGACGTAGCGTCCGGCATGCAGGAGCGCAGTGGCGAGGTCGAGACGAAGGGAGCGACGATGCGGATCGTTCCCCACGGCGGATTCAAGTTCGGAAATTTCTTCGTCGTTCGGCACAGAACGAACCTAGCAACCAAAGTCATTCGTGAACAGCCACTCAAAGTGGTTTATGGGGATTTTGATTCATGCGGCCTATCGCTGCCGAACTGTTCGGCACGGCGTGCGGCACGGGTGGTCCGGACGACCTTGGCAAGAGCCGCGACCTCGTGACGCTCAAGGTGTCGCCACCTTCCCGGTGGGAGCGACGAGTCCGAAATCGACGCGATTCGGGTTCGAGCGAGCCGCACAACGGGATAGCCCACGACATCGAACATCCGGCGCACCTGACGATTTCGTCCCTCATGGAGGACGAGTTTCACAAGGTCGGGCGCCACCAGACTGGCCTTTGCCGGGGCTGTGATCCCGTCGTCGAGCACGACCCCCTCTCGGAGCGTCCGCATCACGGTCGGTGTCGGCTTTCCCCGGACCTGGGCAAGGTATTCCTTTTCGACGCCGAAGGATGGGTGCGTGACTCTGTACGCCAACTCGCCGTCGTTGGTGAGGAGAAGCAACCCTTCGGTGCCGATATCGAGTCGACCAACGGGATACACCCGGGGTTCGGTCGGTACGTAGTCGAGGACCGTTTCGCGCCCCTCGGGGTCGTCTGCGGTGGTGACAACGCCCTCGGGTTTGTTCAAGAGGTAGTAGACGAGCCCCTCTTTGGTCCCGACGGGTGCCCCGTCGACCGTAATCGAGTCAGTTTCGGGGTTTGCTCGTCGGCCAAGCTCAGCACGTTCGCCGTTGACCCGCACGCGCCCGGCGGCAATGAGTTCCTCACAGTGGCGGCGACTGCCTACTCCGCTCTTGGCGAGGATCTTTTGGAGCCTTTCCCCGTCATGGAGTTCAATCCCGCGTTCTTGGCGTTGGGCTTCTCGGGCCTTGGCCTCAGCAACGTCCACAAAATCGAACAACGCATCGATCGGGTCCACGTACCCCGTCGTGTCTGTCGGTTCTGCGTCGTCCTTGACCTCGATCTCGTCTGTGTCGGTGTCGGTGTCGGCGCTGGTGTCGTTGTCGTCGTCGATCACGAGTCTGGGTCACCGTCGCGTAGTGACTCATCGGTTTCGGGTGAATCCACGAGCACCGATCCGTCGTCGTTTCGCGCCAGCGGACCGCGGATCGGTCGACCGGATTCATCGTCGATTCGCAACGATGCTTCCAGCGCCTCCATAACGTCGGATCCCGGTACCAAATCGCCCAGGGGTGGCAACTCGCTCAACGTGTTGAGTCCAAGGCTTTCCAAGAACAGGCCGGTGGTGCCGAACAGCGACGCCTGTCCGGGACCCGGGTCAATCGCAATCTCGGCCACGTAGCCGCGCTGGACCAGGGTCCGCATCGTCGCGTCGACGTTCACACCACGAATCGACGCGACTTGGGCTCGCGAGATCGGCTGCTTGTACGCAACGATCGCGAGGGTTTCCATGGCCGCAGCGGAGAGCCGGGCTGCCTGGCCGTCGAGGACAAACCGCTCCACGTACCCGGAAAGTTCCGGGGCACTCTGAAAGCGAAATCCGCCGGCGACTCGCGCAAGGACAAACCCGCGTTGTTCATCTCGAAAGCTTTGGGCCATTGCCTCACAGAGTGCTTCGGCATTGGCCGGGCGGATCTCCAAAAGCTCTCCCAGAAGCTGGGGGGTGACAGGCTCGTCAGCCACCATCAGGATCGCTTCGATCGCCCGCGCCTCTGTGCTGGCCGCATCGGCAACGAAGTCCTCGGCCGGCTCAGTAACCGCGTCGCTCACCAACTCGGCATCGACCTCCGCATCGACCTCGGCATCGACCTCGGCATCGGTCTTGAAAGCTTCCTCGGCGCTAGCAGACTCGGTGGACTCACGAGGTTCCATTGGCTCGATGTCGTCGGTCATCTCTCGTTATCCCTCGTAGTCATCGACGACGATTGTCATGCCGCCCACCGAAATACCCGTACGGCCGGATTCGACGACGGCTGCCTCGAATCGACGCTGTCGCTGTGCTTCGGCCAACGCCACGTCGAGTTCTGCTTCGACATCGAAATCTTCGATGTCGTCGATGGTTGGCTCGTCCGACGCTGCCGAGTAGTCGATGCTGATGGTCTGGTCCGTGGGGAGGAACCGAAGGTCGACCTCCGGTCCGTCGGGGCACCATGTGATCATCAAATCGCCGAAGCTCATTGGCTGGTCGAGTTCGACCCATCCCTGCTTGTAGAGCTCCAGCGTGGCCAGGAACCGAACAATCATCTCCATGGGTTCACAGTCGAATTCGAGAAGCGATCGAAACGTAGCTCGGCCGCGTGACGGCAGTTCACGTGCCAGGTCGGCGACCGCGTCCCCAACCGTAAGGTGAACGTCAGTGATGTGTGACACGCTGACCTTCGGCTCTACCTTTGGGATCATGGCCCGTGTTACTGCGCGTACGAATGCGGTCCGCAGCTGAATTGCCGTGACATTGGCCAACGGATCCGGGGAAAGGTTCGAGAACCGCTCCTCGAGCACGTTGGTCCGGCGAAAGGATCGTCGGGCGACGGTTTCCATACGGCGCATCGATTCGGCGGCATGACGAAAGGTCTGGTATTCAAGGAGCTTGGCGAGAAGGAGATCGCGCTCTTCGAGGAGTGCAAGTTCTTCTTCCATCTCGACCGAGGCCCGCTCGGGAAGGAGTTTGCGCAGCTTCAGCTCGATGAGCGTGGATGCGATCAGCAAGAACTCGGTGGCGACGTCGAGGTCCAGAGCCTGGATCGCTTCGATTTCGACCAGGAATGCATCGACAATTCGAGAGATCGAAACTTCGAACAGGTTGACCTGCTCTTTGGCAATGAGGTGCAGCAGAAGGTCGAATGGGCCTTCGTAGACCGGGGTCGACACTGCGTACGTCACGGCGGAAAGGATAGGCGGTGCGTACCAACCCCCCGGACATGCCGCTATTTGGTTCAAAAATGAGCAGGTCGCCGTAGGCCTGTCCCCTACGATTGGTGGGCTATGGCCCGCATCTTGTCCTGTATCCAGCCAACCGGCGACATCACCCTCGGAAACTACCTGGGTGCGATCCGGTTCTGGGTCGACGACCAGAGCGCCGATAGCTTTCATGGCGTCGTTGACCTGCACGCACTTACCGTGCAACGTGACCCTGCCGACCTCACGATGCGCTCGCTCTCCACTGCGCAGTTGCTCCTCGCGGCAGGTCTCGACCCGCAAATCGCGACCGTGTTTCTGCAGTCGCACGTTCCCGAGCATGCGCAACTGAGCTGGCTGATGGAATGCACCAGCGGCTTCGGGGAGCTTTCGAGGATGACCCAGTTCAAGGACAAAAGCGACAAAGTAGGCGACGCCTTCGTTTCGGCGGGCTTGTTCACCTATCCCGCGCTGATGGCTGCCGACATCTTGCTCTACGACACTGCAAAGGTCCCGGTCGGTGACGACCAGCGTCAGCACCTCGAACTCGCCCGCGACATTGCGCAACGATTCAACTCCCGATACGGGACCACCTTTGTTGTGCCCGAGGGCATGGTCCCCAAGGTCGGAGCTAGAATCATGGACCTTCAAGACCCAACATCGAAGATGTCGAAATCTGTCGACTCGCCACAGGGCACCGTTCTCGTTCTCGACGAACCGAAGGTTCTCGAAAAGAAGATCAGGCGCGCGGTCACCGACGTTGATGGCGAAGTTCGATTCGACCCCGCGACCAAACCTGGCGTTTCCAACCTTTTGACGATTCTCGCCGTATGTACGGGCGAGACAGATCCCAGCCTTCTGGCGTCGAAATACTCACAGTACGGTCCGCTGAAGTCCGACACGGCGGCTGCCCTCATCGAATTTCTCCATCCGCTGCAAACGCGCTACGCCGAAATGACGGCCGACCCTTCGTATGTACGGACAGCTTTGCGAATCGGCGCTGAGAAAGCACAAGCGGTGGCGTCAGTAACCCTGGCTCGGGCCTACGACGCAATCGGGCTCGTTCGCTTCGATTCCTGACTCGGTCCTACCCTATGGCGACCTACCGCCTGGCACGTGGGTGGGCTAGGTCATACGCACTTCGTAGGCGATCCGTTGACACCTTCGTGTAAATTTGTGTCGTCGTGAGCGAGGCGTGCCCGAGCAATTCCTGCACCGTTCGGATGTCGGCGCCGTGATCGAGCATGTGCGTCGCACAGGAGTGCCGGAAGACATGCGGATGCACATGGTCCTCTAACCCAACTTTTGTGGCATAGCCACGAATGATCCCCCACGCGCCTTGGCGGGTGAGTCGCCCGCCGCGCTGGTTGAGAAACACCGCATCGGCGTCGCTGCGACTTTTCCATCGCTTTGGTTCGAGCTGCTGACGCCCTCGTGGTCCGAGCCACTCCTCGAGCGCTTTGACGGCGTACCGCCCGAGTGGCACGAGCCGCTGCTTATCGCCTTTGCCGATGACGCGCGTCATTGCGTCGTCGAAGTTGATGTCACTGATGGACATGCCACACAGTTCGCTGATCCGTACGCCGGTCCCGTAGAGAACCTCCAGGATTGCACAATCGCGAAACCCGGCCGGCGATACGTCTTGCACGGCGTCGAGGAGCGTCGTCACCTGGTCTTCGGTGAGGGCCTTGGGAACAGACATGGCCGGAGAAGGAAGCTCGATTGCTGCGCCGGGATCGGTCGTGGTGAGGTTTTCTATTCGTAGGTAGCGGTGCAGGTTCCGAACGGCCACGAGCGTTCGTTTCGCCGACGCCGGGGCGAGCTGCTGCTTGCGAAGCGCGACAGAAAACGCAACCACATCAGATTCCGTGACATCGAAAAGAGAAACACCTCGCTCGGCCAGAAAGGATTCATATGCGCGCAGATCTCGTCGGTATGCGGCGAGCGTGTTTGCTGATCGTCCCCGTTCGACCTGCAACCAGGTCAGATATTCTTCAACCAACGGGTCGAGATCATTCACTGCTAAGACTCTATGCGCGCAGACTAGTGAGCACCGGAGCGAATATGATCCAGCGCAAGCATGATGCCGGTCACCGTCTTTGCGTCTTCGATCTCCCCCTGCGCAATCATCGTTCGAACTTCGTGGATCGGGATTCGTTCGATATGCAAGAAGCGTTCTTCGGGACCGTCAGCTTCCCGGCCCGCAAACGAGAGGCCAGTCGCCAGAAACACCGTGGTGCGCTCATCGCTCAACCCCGGCGCCGGTCGGAGGGTCACGAGTTCACGGATCGACTCTGCGACGAAGCCAACTTCTTCACGCAATTCGCGCGCTGCCGCCTCGTGTCGAGCCTCACCGGGTTTGTCGAGAAGCCCGGCGGGAATCTCCCAGATTCCCGAGCCGAATGCCGGTCGAAACTGATGAATCAGCGTGACGCTGTGGTCGTCGTGGAGGGGCACGATGGCGACCGCTCCCCGGTTCGTGATGAGTTGACGGTCAAAGACATCACCGTCGGGGGAGCGCCACGTTTCTTCGACGAGGTTAAACACCTGACCCTCGTAGATCATCCGTTCGGATACCTTTTCGAAAACGGCTTCCGTCGTCGGACCTCGACGAGGAAGGTTCGATTGCGTCACTTCACCACCCCGGGCACATTTTGCATGTCGATGAGACGAGGCTGACGTCCCTCCGCCCGCTCGACGGCGGCACCGATCAGCCCGACGAAAAGCGGGTGTGCGCGCTCTGGACGCGACAAGAACTCGGGATGGGCCTGGGTCGCCACCCACCATGGATGCCCGGGCAACTCGATGAACTCGCAAAGGCGCCCGTCGGGAGACATCCCGCTCAGCCGAAGGCCGCCTTCCTCGAGACGCCGGTGATAACGCGGGTTGACCTCATAGCGGTGGCGATGGCGCTCGTACACGACCTCGCGCCCGTAGACATGGTGGACTTGTGACCCAGGCCGAAGTGCTGCCGGGTACAGACCAAGTCGCATGGTTCCACCGAGGTCCACGATTTCGCGCTGCTCATCCATCAAGTCGATGACACGGTGCGGCGATTGGACATCGATCTCGCTTGAGTTTGCACCGACGAGACCCATAACGTTGCGGGCATACCCGATGACCATGACCTGCAAGCCGAGACAGATGCCGAGGCACGGGACGTTTGCCTCTCGGGCCCAGTTGCCGGCAGCGATCTTGCCTTCGATCCCGCGTTCACCGAAACCGCCGGGGATCACGATTCCATCAAGACCGTTGAGTTTGCTGTCCCGAAGCAATTCAGGAACCTGTTCGGCCTGAATCCACTCGATGTCGACCTTGACGCCGTGATGGAACCCGGCGTGCTTCAGCGACTCCACGACGGAGAGGTACGCGTCGGGAAGATTTACATATTTCCCGATGAGACCGATGCGAACCGTTCCCTCAAGATTATTGATGCGATGAACCAGCGATTCCCAGCTTGAGAGGTCGATCGGATGAGTCTCCATATCGATCCGCAACAAGTCGCAGACGAAACGGTCGAAACCTTCGTCGTGAAGCACAAGCGGAATTTCGTAGAGGGTCGGTGCGTCGATTGCGGAGATGACGGCTTCGGGCGGCACGTCGCACAACCCACTGATCTTTCGTTTCAGTTCCTGAGGAATCGGACGATCGCTGCGGCACACGATGATGTCGGGTTGAATGCCGCGCGCCCGAAGTTCGGTCACGGAGTGCTGGGTAGGTTTGGTCTTGAGCTCACCGCTGGGACCGATGAACGGGAGAAGAGTTACGTGCACATAGCAAACGTTGTCTCGTCCGACTGCTTTTCGAAACTGCCGAATAGCTTCGAGGAACGGCAGGATCTCGATGTCGCCAACGGTGCCGCCCACTTCGGTGATAACAACGTCAATGTCCTCACCGGCGACCGCCGTGATCCGACGCTTGATCTCGTCGGTGACGTGGGGAACAACCTGCACGGTCTTTCCGAGGTAATCACCACGACGTTCCTTGGAAATGATCGACTGATAGATCGAACCCGTTGTTGCGTTGCCGGTGCGCGGAAGGTTCTCGTCGATAAAGCGTTCGTAATGCCCAAGGTCAAGGTCGGTCTCTCCCCCGTCATGGGTGACGAATACCTCGCCATGTTCGAACGGGTTCATCGTCCCCGGATCGACGTTGAGATACGGGTCGAGCTTTTGCATGGTCACCCGGAGCCCACGCTGTTTGAGAAGCCGACCAAGTGATGCGCCCGTTATTCCCTTGCCGAGAGAACTCGCTACGCCACCCGTTACGAAGATGTGTTTCGTCACGGGGTCTCACCCTATCCCGGATCGCGGTCAGCCATGTCGATTCCAGGAAAATGCCTACGAGTACTCTTCGTCGGGCACCTTCACAGGGGGTTCCGATTCACTCATCGCGGCAATCAGAATGTCGTCGGGCGTTTCCATGAGCCGGCGGTACACGGCCTCGGGATACTTGGCGTGTGGTTTGGTCCGATCGATGGGTGGATTGGCGAGCGGTGGCCCTTCGTTCACGTACGCCTGCGGCGACAGGAACGACTGCAGTTCATCCGGGGTGATTCCGGCGAGGGCAACGACTTCGGGGTCAATCCATGCCCGCTCGTCGATCCCGCGTTCTGACCACGCGATTTCGAGGTTCAGCCCTTCCGGACCAGCAAAGTAAATCGACGAACACATGCCGTGTTCGAGAGGCCCGAACACGTTGATCCCACGCGATCTGATTCGGTCGCGCAACGCAAGGAGTTCTTCTTTCGTTCTCGTACTGAAGGCGACGTGTTGCATCGTCCCGCCTGCCGAAGGGGTACCGGGTGTCTTTGCGTGGCTGACCCCCAAAACTGGTTCTATTTCGGCTATCTCGGCCGTTTGGACGAAGGCGATGTAGCTCGATTCGTTGAGCTCCATGAAGCCGTGCCACGCCCCTTCGACACCGTGCATCCAGTACAGAGCTCTCAGCTCGCACCCCAACACATCGGTGAAGAACTCGATCTGCGCCTTGATGTCTTTCGTGCAGATGGCTAGGTGGTGCACACCATTGGGAAGTCCCATGGAAACCCTCGATTCGTACAGGCGCTCGACGCCAGTGCTTCGAGTATCGCGTGCGCCCCTCCAGAATCAAAACGAGAAGGGCGCCCCCGGTGATTCGGGAGCGCCCTTAACGTTTTGTGTGTTGGAACGTGCAATCCGCAGAGGTAGTGCCGGTCCAACGGTGGTGTGGCGGAGGTTGGCCCGAAAGTCCGGGCCTAGATGACGTTGACGTTCACCTTGATCGTCGAGACGTAGGGGCCGCTCGACGAGGTGATGTTGACCGCTACGGCGGCCGACGTGACGGGTGCCGAGGCCGCTGCGCTCAACGTGATCACGATGCTCACCGGTTGGTTCACGATTCCGGCGGCGTCGCTAATCGAAACGAGCGTGACGCCGGAGGGGAGATTCGACAGTCCCGTGGCGATCGCTCCCGTGAACCCGCCGGAGGGTCGAATCGTCAAAATGATCTGTCGGGTCTGGCCACGTGGAATCGAGATCGTGTCATTGTCGGCCGATGTCGTGAATCCAACGGGGTTCTGGTTGACGACCAATTGAACTTGGATCTGCTTCACGACGGACCCGCTGCGCCCGGTCACCGTGAGGTTATAGGTGCCATTCGGTGTCTGTGCGGCGGTGGTGACCGACAGCGTCGGGGACTTGTCGGTGTCGTTTACGTTGAACTTCGCCGTCGCGGCGACGGGCAGACCATCGACGCTGTAGCTGACTGTCGGACGGACAGGAAGTGACGTTCCTATGTTGATCACATAGTTCGACGTGCCAGGGGACGTGCGGGTCACGGTGGTAGGTGAGGCGAGCATCGCGAAATCCCCCGTCACCTTTACTGTTAGTGCAACCAGAACGGCTTTCTGCGTGGATCCTGCGGTCCCCACGAGCGTCATCACGTATCGACCGGCGGGCGTGTCGCTCTTCGGCGTGAGATACAAAACAGTGCCGGTGGTCGACGGGTTCGGAAGGTATCCGGCGACGATGCCCTTGGGCGGGTTCAACAGCGTGAACTGGACCGGGCCCCCGTATCCCGACGATCGATCCACATTGATCCTGATCCCCACCTGTTCGTCGGTGCTTGCGCTATATTCGGTCCGCTCAGGCGTGATGGCGAAGTTGACGGGCTGCGGTACCGGTGTCACGACGACCGGCGGACTTGTGGTCGCAGGAGGCAACGGCGGTGCGGTGGAGGCAACGACGGGGTTGCGGCCGATGACCTCAAGGCGAAACAGGGCGGTGCGCTGGCGACGACCGGATTTACCGATCAGGGTGTACACGGCGTTCGAAGAGGGCGCGTTGGCCGGAACGAAGAGGTCCAGGCGATAGCGGCTTGAACTCAGGCGTTCGATTTCTGCGTCGATGGAGTTCGGAAGACCTTCGACATCGAAAATTGGACGAACCACATTCTTGGACGAGCGTACGGTGACAGGGAACGAAGCGACCCCGCCGGCGTTCACACGAATTGCGTCGGGAGAGATTGCAATCGCGAAGTCTCCCGACACGGCACGCACACGCCGACTGGTCGCGTCTGCGTTGTCGGAGAAGAAGAGCGTTGCGACACTGGCGAAGAGTGAAAGCGCCACGACGAGGGAGAGGCGACGGCGAATGGTGATGTTCATGACGGGCTCCTGAGAGGGGAACTGCGGGAACTGCGTGCTTCTAGACAACTCCGCTGTTGTTTCCGTGTTGTGATGACCTTTTGATGGCCCAACAATTTCAATGACTCCGCATTCACCTTTACATTTTGTAAAGTCGAAGCATGACGTCCCCCGCCGCTCTCTATCTCCAAGATGCCCACACGATCCGCGACGGCATGGAAATCGCGAAGTACGCCGAGGAAAAGGGTTTTGAGGCGGTATGGCAGGCCGAAAGCCGGCTGGTTCGTGACGCCATTCCGCCGATGGCAGCGTTTGCGGCCGTGACAGACCGCATCAAAGTGGGTTCCGGTGTCGCCGATTGCTGGAGTCGAAATCCGGCTCGGCTCGCCGCCACATTTTCTACGCTCGACGATCTTGCACCCGGTCGAATCATTTTGGGACTTGGGGCGTGGTGGGATCCGCTTGCGGCAAAGGTCGGTATTGAACGCGCTCGCCCGTTGACCGTCATGAAAGAGGTCGTCACGGTCGTTCGGGCCTTGCTCGCCAACGAAACCGTAACCTTCAATGGACACTACGTAAAGGTCGACGGCATCGAGTTGGACTATGTCTACCAAGACCGCCGAGCGAAAGAAGTGCCGATTTATATCGGGGCCACCGGCATGCAGATGATGGAACTCACCGGCGAAATTGCCGACGGCGTCGTGTTGAATTACCTCGTGTCCCCCGATTACAACGCTCGGGCCATGGAAGCATTGGATGCCGGGGCCTCAAAAGTGGGACGCTCGGCAACGGACCTCGACCGCCCCCAATTGGTAGTGTGCTCGGTTCACGAAGACCGCAAGACGGCCCTTGACATGGCCCGGATGATGGTCACCCAATATTTGGGCCAACAGCCCCACATCATGAAGGCCAGTGGCGTGCCGCAGTCCCTTCTCGACAAGGTCGGTGAGATTCTTACCTGGCCCGCTACCCACGAGCAGATCGAGAAAGCGTCGAAGCTGGTTCCCGACGAAATCGTGCAGATGCTGACGGCGTCGGGGACGCCAGCGGAAGCACGAAAGAAGGTCGCCGAGTACATGAGAAACGGGTGCACGACGCCGATCCTGTACCCCCTGGGTGACGTTCGGGCAATGATCGATACGTTCAGCGACTGGGATGCGAGTGCTTCATAATGTGCAGTTTTAAATGTTCAACCCATTTGGCTGCAAGGCTTCGCTGATGAGAGATATAGGCGATGCCGCAAACAATTTGATGTCGGCCGGTTCTGATGGGTGGATCGCTCGCGTGGTGGCGATGGAAGGTTTTGGCGGCCGAAGAAGCGGTGAGGCCCTCCTGGTACGGCCCGACGGTTCGATGGTCGGGAGCATCCTCAACGGAAGCATCAACGCTGAGATTCTGTCTGCAGTGTCGGTGGTCGAATCAAAATTTATGGTGGGGTACTCAGTTCGTACACCGGTTGGCGACCGCGAAGCGGTCGAGGCGGGCTTGGCTTGCGGCGGGCACGCACAGTTGTTGATTCAACGTGTTTCATCGATTCCGGTGCTGGTCTGGAAGGCGATCGAGGCTCGACGGCCCCTGTTGGTGGCGACGTTGATCGAGGGTGATTCGGCTGGAACAACTCTGGGCGTTACGCTTGATGGTTGTTCGTCCGGATCTCTCGGTGATACCGCGACGGATGCCTCCGTGGTCGTAAGTGCACAGCAGGCATTGGTCCGCAAGGGCGGTACATCATTTGTCACTGACGCTGATCTCGGCCCGGTCTTCGTTGAGTTGGTTTCACCGCAACCCTCGATGATGATCCTGGGTGACGTTGCCCTTTCCCACGCTATCGCCGCGCAGGGCACCCTCCTAGGTTGGACCACTCACGTGCGCGACGATAGAAGTGTCGGTGAACTCAACGACGCCGTTGGGCTCGTCGAAACGATGGGTCCCGTCGACGGTGTGGTGGTGTTGAGTCACGACATCGCTGCGTCGTGTCGAGTGCTCGCCGCAGCACTGTACGGAACATGCGGCTACGTAGGTGCGCTTGGCTCGCGTCACACACAGGGCCTTCGCTCCCAGCATCTGAGCGTGAATCTGGGCCTATCAGCCGACGCCATTTCCCGGATTTGCGGGCCGGTTGGGCTCGATCTGGGCGCCCGCACTCCGGAAGAGACGGCACTCGCCATTTTTGCGGAGGCTCTTTGCGTACAACGGGAGAAGTCGGCGACGTCTCTACGATCCTCGACCGGTGCAATCAACGGCTAGCGACCCACCTTTGGCGTGAGGGGTATTTCATACCGGTGAACCACGGGAATTTGCCCGATTCGGACACTCGGCCAGGAAGGAACTTCTGCGGCGACGCGTTAGTTCGTTCGTGTGAGTTCAACGACGATAATCGCGACGATCACCGCCGTCGTGGCGTAACCAATGCTGCGGATCGTGCCCGCAGGAACGACGTTTGGGGCATCGTCTCTGATGCGCTGGTCATGAAATTGGTAACGGCGGGTACCGTCAATCCAAATGAAGGCACCCAACACCAGCATCAGGTAACCAATCGTGGAGCGCGCCGTCACGAGGCCGTCACCCGAAAAGTACCGGACAACTGCGGCACCGGCACCGAACCACGACAATGCCGTTCGCTGCCAGGCCAACCCATTGCGTTCGTTGGCCAGACTTCCGAGCACATCGCGATCGTGGCCCTGCCAACCGTCGGGCGCGGATTGCGCCACCATCAGACAATCGTGTAGATCATGGTTGCCACTGCGACCACTGCGGTGACGACAGCCACGAGCATCGGCAGCTTCGATTGCGGTAGGGGTTCGCCAAGGCGCAGGGCTCGCTGAGACGCTGCCCAGTTCCGATGGCTCGACAGAGCGAGCAGTCCACCTAATGCCATGAGCGCCAGGCCGGCGACCTTCGGGCCGACGGTCGATCCATTTTCGGGTTTGAGCACATGGGAGACGGCGAGACCGGCGACGACGCACCCGAGTGCCGTTCGGTTCCAGGCCAGGAAGGTCCGCTCGTTCGCGAAGGAGAATCGGGCGTCGGGCTCGGAGCCGGGCTGATCCTTGGGCTTGGATTTCATAATTCGAACCGGCTCCCTACGTGGGTATGTGTGCGTGCGAATTGACTCTACCGACAGCGCACGCCTGGGAGGATGACGCTGCATTGCGCTAGACCTGAGGGGTGTGAGTTCCTCGTCTCCATCCACCGACGTTCCTCGGCTTTCGACCGATCAAATGGCGAGTTTCGCTGCCCGCGGATTCCTGAAGTTGGAAGGCGTTGTGCCTCCGTCGATCAACGAGCAGGCAATGACCGAACTGCCGCAGATGTTTCGAAGCTGGCTCCACGAGTTCACCGCCACGATGACCAACCGTCCCCTCACCGACGATGAGGCACCGCTCCCCCGCTCGGGCACATGCCTCGCCGACGCGTACGGCCCCGAATCGGCCTTCGGTCAGATGGTCCGTGTTCGCGAGATTGCTGGAGCGATCGTCTCCCTCGTCGGTACAAACCCGGTGGTCGACCACCACTTCGTACATCTCAAGCAGGCGGGCGATTTGCAGGCGCAGGGGCTGCACTGCGACGCAATCATCGATCCGGGGGTCGCGTTTGACATACAGCTGTTCTGGTTTCCTCACGATGTGGCACCCGCGGCCGGGGGCACACGTTTCGTACCGGGAAGTCATCTCCGACACGTCGCCACGGAAGATGTCGCTCGGTATCAGCATATGGCCGGTGAGCAATACTTCGCTGGTCCCGCCGGAACAGTCGTCATCTTCCACCAGGGTTTGTGGCATGCGGGCGCGCCGAACCACGGCGACAGGCTTCGGGTGATGGGGAAGCTGCGGCTGAACCCGACGCAGGCTCAGGTGCGCCTGTGGAACACAACCGACCTCGCCGTTCGCAATGTTGCCGATGATCACGTGTTTGCGCACAGCGAAGCTAGTTCTGTTGCTTCGATCTTGAGGTCGAAAGAAGACTGGTACGGCACCGCGGACCATCGTCATGAAATTGTGAAGCGCGCTTTGCTTTGGCGCTACCTGTCGGGCGACACCGACTTCGACGTCGATTGGTACCTCACCCGTTCGGAGCATCGTGCGCGACTGGAGTCGAAATGATGCCATCGCAACGCCAACAGGTACTCATGCTCTGGTTGTCGAGCTCAGCCCTCGATAGCGGCGTGATTGCCTGGGCCTTTCACGATGGCACCGCCGGCGCGGGCCCACAAGTTGTTGCCGATCCTCCGTATGCCTCGGGTGTCGCTGCGCTTGTCGACGGATGGAGGCTGATCCAGATGTCGCCGCTCTTTCCCCCCACGCCGGGCAATGAGCGCGAAACCTCATACCTGAAGCATGAGTTTCTGTTCGAAAGGCTCATCGATCTCGGGAACTAGTGCCCTCTCTGGGAACCGGCGAGGCCGAACAACGGGGCTGGTCGGGCGCCCCAACACCGCTCGCCGGACAACCACGGCCTCTCCCGCGCCTGAACTACGGTCGCAACATGCGAATAGGCATCAACGCGACCGGGTTAGTGCAACGAGCTGTCGTAGAAGCGTTTATTTCCCACGCTCTCGCCGCGGAGGCTGACGGATTCTCGAGCTATTGGGTGGCGGAGCACCCGACCGGCGGCCTCGATGCACTTACGGTGCTTGCTGTGGTGGGGCAACACGTCGAGCGCATTGAGCTCGGCACCGCAGTGATCCCGACGTATCCACGCCACCCGATGGTGCTGGCCGGACAAACACTCACGACGCAGAGTGCGATCCGCACTCGCCTTACGCTCGGTGTCGGGCTCTCCCACAAGATGATGATGGGAATGTTGGGGATCGAGGATGCCAAGCCGATCCGTCATCTCCGGGATTATCTTTCAGTGCTTGGCCCGCTGCTCGCCACCGGCCGGGTGGCCTATGAGGGACAAACGATTTCGTGTAGGGCCGAGGTGTTCAGGCCGGCGGCGACTCCGCCCCAGTTGCTTGTTGCAGCGCTTGGGTCGCAAGCACTGGCGGCGACCGGCGCACTTGCCGATGGCACGAGTCTGGCTTGGGTGGGCCCGAAGACGATCCGTACGCATATTGTCCCGTCGCTCAACGAGGCCGCCGCAGCCGCAGGTCGTTCCGCGAGTCCTCGAGTGCTCGCCACGCTTCCTGTATGCGTCACCGATGACCCCACCGAAATTCGTGGACGAATCACGCAGACGTCGGCCATGTATGCCCGACTTCCGTCGTATCGGGCCATGTTCGAACGCGAGGGCGTGAGCGAGCCCGGCGATCTCGGAATCGTGGGCAGCGAAGCGGAGGTTGAGGACGCGCTCGGCGTTCTTGCCGTCGCTGGTGTGACCGACTTCGCGGCGTCGGAATTCACACCCACCCCAGATGAGAAAGCACGCACGCGCGCTCTGCTGAAGCGTTTGGCCGCTGCGGGCTAATCCAGGCCCCATGGGCGGCATTCAGTTTGCGATCCGCACGGCTAGTGTCGTGAGCAAGCGGAAGTCTGCGCGCGTCGACGGGCGGAGTTCAAACGATCAAGGTTGCGTGATCGTTTCATCGCGATCGGCTGTCCAGCTGCGACTGTCGACCATGCCCCAAGACGCAAGAGCAATTCATTTGATCGAGCCGTATCAACGATTAACAAAGGACAACCATGTCTGACATCGTCCAAGCTCTCTTGAGCAACGTCGGGCTCTACTGTGGTCCCCAAGTAGATCCCACCGATGAAACCGCCGTATCTCGCTCGATTGCGCGCGTTGTGGTGAGTGCACTGCCGGGCGGAGGTGGCGTATCGATGAACTACGAGGTTCTGTCACCAGGCGGAGAACGTGTTCATGCAGAACAAGCGACCCTCGCCCGCACCAAGAAAGGAGTCGTGCTCGTCACAGCGCACAACCACGCAGACATTGTCACCATATTGCATGAAACAGATCCCGGCTACTTTCCAGCCGATGACGAAGCCAGCCCGTTTCCAATGGCCATCCGCCTGGAGGTACCCGAACCCGGCCAGCTCGTATACACATGGTCGTACGGTGCCCCTGGCGAAGAACTCATCGTCCGCGACATTGCGACGCTGCGCTTGATCGCGTAACCCGGAAACCGGCCCAACAGCGATCGCCGACGACGCCCCCACGATGGGCCGATGCTCGGCCACCGGGAGGGGCAATCCCTACACAGCTTGGAGGCGCGGGCAGTTCAGTACGAACCCCGAGGAACTGTTCGCTGCTGCTACCCCGGAGCCGTGGCCGCCCATCCGGACACGGAGACGATTCGCAATACCAGCACTCTGACGAAGGGCTGATCAACTCGGTACTGCGGGTGACGCCGGGCCAGTTCGGCGGCCAGGGTTGCCTCTCGGTCTCGAGCGTAATTGCTGTGCCAGCGAAGTTCGACACGCACCCACCACAGTTGTGACCAGTCGTCGCGATCCCAATGCTCGATCAGTAGGGTGGCCCGATCGTCGCTTTCGAGGTTGCGTTCTCGTTGGAGCCGCAAAGACGACTTTGGTTTAACCCGGTCCACGGGCACACCCACGTAACCATCCGCATCCTTCACGTACACCACAGGCACCGCATCGATGCCACGCTCGGCATGAAGAGTGCACAGGACGCCATGATCGTGTGCTGCCAGCAAAGTCATCGCCGCATCTTCGGTGAGTTTCATGCAGGGGTCCTGGTCATGGGCGAGTAAAAGTATCGAGATTACTTCGTGCAAATATGATCGTTTCGTGCACAGCGAACACAGAAAAGAGAACCGATGAACCTGGCGGTTTGGATAGAACGTCATGGCCGTCTGCAACCCGACCGCCCAGCGCTCGCTGACGGCGAACGCGTCCAGGCAGATTGGCGTACGTTCGCGTCCCACGTGCGCGGTGTCGCCGGTGGTCTGCGTGGGTCATTCGCTTTGGTGCCTGGTGACCGTGTGGCCATTGTGATGCGCAACCGGCCCGAGTACCTTGAGGCTCTATTTGCGATCTGGCATGCCGGGCTCGTGGCCGTTCCGGTAAACGCCCGTCTTCACCGCGACGAGATTTCGTACATCCTTGAGCACAGTGGATCGGCCGTCGTCGTTACCGATGCCGAGCACGCCGACGATGTCGAGTCGCTCAAAGGCACCGTCGCAATGCTTCGGGCAGCGGTCATCGCCCCCGGTGACCAGTGGGACTCACTCGTCGCGTCTGCACCGATAAAGATCGTGGACCGGCAAGCAAACGATCCGGCTTGGCTTTTCTACACGAGCGGGACCACGGGGCGACCCAAGGGGGCCACGCTCACGAACCGCAACCTAATGATGGCGTCACTCAGTTACTTCGCCGACATCGACCCCGTTTCCGCACACGACGCCATCCTTCACGCTGCACCGCTGTCACACGGCTCGGGTCTCTACGGGCTGCCGCACATCGCGCGAGGTGCAGTGAGCGTGATTCCGCACTCGGGTGGTGTTGATGCGGAGGAGATCGCTGCGCTCTTGGCACGTTGGCCGGGAATGTCGTTCTTCGCTGCGCCGACTATGATCAAGCGACTGGTTCGTGACCCGGCGATTGTCAACGCCGATCTATCCAATCTGAAGACCATCATTTATGGCGGTGCGCCGATGTACCTGGCCGACCTCGAGGAGGCGTTGGCTGTTTTCGGTCCCCGTTTGGCGCAGATCTACGGGCAGGGTGAAACGCCGATGACGATCACCGCCCTGTCCAAAGCCGACCACGACAACCAAGGCCATCCCCGCTGGCGTGAACATCTGGCCAGCGTCGGCACCCCCCGAACTGATGTGGAGGTGAGAGTCGTCGACGAAGACGACCTCGAACTTCCCCTCGGCGAGATCGGCGAGATAATTGTCCGTGGTGATGTGGTGATGCCCGGCTATTGGAACCAGCCCGACGCGACTGCAGAGACGTTGCGCGGCGGCTGGCTGCATACTGGCGATGTCGGCAGCTTCGACACCGATGGATATCTCACGCTGCGCGATCGCTCCAAGGACCTGATCATAAGCGGCGGTATGAACATCTACCCGCGCGAGGTTGAGGAGGCGTTGCTTCGTCACCCCGGGGTTCGCGCCGCCGCCGTAGTAGGCCGTCTCGACCCCGAGTGGGGTGAAGCAGTGGTGGCCTTCGTCGTTGCGGCCGACAGTGGCGAGGGCGTCGAGGGTGTTGCGGTCCCGAGCGTTGAGGACCTCGACCGGACCTGCATCGAAACCATCGCCAGGTTCAAACGGCCCAAGGAATACCGATTTGTCGACGCTCTACCGACGAATAACTACGGCAAGGTGCTCAAGCGAGAGCTGCGCGATCAGTTACGGAACGAGGGCTCCGAGGCCAAGCTGACCTGAAATCGGGGAACACCGAACGAGGCGCCGGACCGAAGGCTTCACTCCTGGCAAGGTCTAGATTCGGTGCTACGGGCCTGAACGGCAGCGAAGGTGACGGTTATGTGCGTGCCGACGCCGACGACGCTAGCCAGCTCGAACATGCCGTCCATTGCTTCGGTAAGGCGACGAGCAAGAACTAAGCCAAGTCCAGCCCCTCCTTCTCGTCCGGCATCGGCACCGAGGCGGTCGAAGGGCACGAACAGCCGGGCCAACAGTTCGCTCGCAATGCCCGGGCCCTCATCGGTGACGTGGATACTGGCGCAGCCATTGCCCGACTGGGTGTTGATACACACGGTGCTGTTTTTTGGTGAGAACCGAACAGCGTTGGCAACCAGGTTCAGGATGACTTGTTGAAGGCGTCGGCGATCCGCACGCACAGCTACAGCCGGACCGTGACGCTCGACGGTAACGTTGCGTCGGTCGGCCAGGGGCTGAATCAGATCAACCGACGCGGCAATCACATCGAGAGCTTCGAGGTCAGCCAGGTCGATAGGCATGGCACCGGCCTCAACTCGTGCAAGGTCAAGTACGTCATCGACAATCGACAAGATGTGCGCCGATGCAAGCCCAATTCGCTCCAGTGCAACGTGGCGCTGATCCGGTGACAGATCGAGGGTCTGCAGGTTCTCGGTGAAACCCGTGATGGCCTGCAATGGAGTTCGCAGTTCATGACTCAGAGCGGTGACGAACTGCGACTTGGCGAGGTTGGCCCGCTCAGCCGACTGTCGGGCCATGTCGGCCTCGTGACGGGCTTCGCGTTCCGTTGATGCTTGGCCATGCTCAACGGCCAGCGATGCAAGGTGAGTGAACCGCCGCACTAGTTCTTCGTCTCGTTGGTCAGGTTCGTATGCGGTCATATGATAAACAGCGAAGGTTCCTACGACTTGCGACCGGCACCTGATCGGGCTCGACCAGCAGGCGCGTAAACCGTGCGCAGCAGCAAGATGGCGGAACTGAACCCACCGGAGGTCGGTAGTAACGTCTTCAGCAATCACCGGTTCGCCGAAATAAACCGCAGTCCCGCACGAACCAGCGCACGGTCCTGGTTCAAGTCCGTCGATCGATGCAGAATACGCGGCCGGAAGCCGCGGCGCCGATGCGTGTCGAAGCCTTCCCGAGTGGTCGAGAAGCAGCACCGAGCAGCGACTGGCCGGCATCAGTTCCTCAAGCGCGGAGACCACGGAGTCAAGCACCTGGGTGAGCGCTGCTCCGGCCGCAATTTCCTCCATAACCGCGGTCTGGTGATCGAGCACGGCGGTAACTTCGTCGCCCGAGAGTACGTTTACCCGTCGCACCTTCAACCCTCCCATCGGTATCCCACGGCACGGATTGTGACTAGCCATTTCGGGTTCTGAGGATCAGTCTCGATTTTGCTGCGCAAACGGTATACGTGTTCGGTTACGGTTGACTCGTTTTGCCAGCCCGAATCACTTGACCAAACTGCCGCCAGGAGTTCTGATCGACGATATGCGCGCCGAGGATGTTGAAGGAGGTAGGCGAGAAGGTCAAACTCCTTTGCCGCCAGTTCAATCGGGGTCCCGTCGACCCAAACGTTGCGTGCCTCGTTGTCGATTTCGATCCCTGCGCCTGTGGGTTTGAAGGGTTGCTTCCCGGGGGAGGTGGGCTCGGCGCTGCGACGGAGCAGCGATCTCGCTCGGGCTGCGAGCTCACCGGGCGAGAACGGTTTCACCAGATAGTCATCCGCACCAAGATCAAGGCCGACGATACGATCCATCTCGCTGTCTCGCCCCGACAGGACAATAACTGGCAAACGCCACCGCCCTTCACGGGCCTCTGCTGTGCGCAGGCGGTTCAGAATGTCGAGGCCCCCAAGCCCCGGCAACGATAGGTCGAGCACCACAAGTGAGAGCTGCGAAGACTCGATTACATCCATCGCCGCAATTCCGTTCTCGACAGCGAGTACCTCGAACCCATCGGCCTGGAGCGCCCACGTCACTGCAGTGCGGACGCCATCGTCGTCATCGACCACTAACACTTGACGACCGGTTTGCACCTTTTTCAAGGTAGTCGTTGCTGAATACGCTGTCGGAAGATCGTGATTACACAGGTCGTTGTTGGAAAATTGACAAACCGTTGATCCCGAAACTAGCGATGCTGTTTTACAGTCAGATGTGACGCTGAACACATGGAGCAATGCTCATCGGCGACTTGCGGGCATCGTTGACTGACCCGATCACAACAAACGAGAAGTGGACGTCTCCCATGAAACTTGCCCTCTATCTGCCGAACTTCCGCGACAGGGTAACTGTCAAGGAGCTTGAAGATCTCACTGACCTCGCCGAAGAACTTGACTTTGATTCGGTGTGGACACTCGACCGGGTCGTTGTGCCCGAAGCATCCGACCGCGGGGAAATGAAATTCCCATTTGGCATGATGGAACAGTTCCCACTGCAAATGCCGGTATCGGCCCGAGGTGAGTGGCTCCATGGCATGCCATTGATCCCGTGGTTGGCCGCCAAAACGAAGAAGGTTCGGATCGGCATGAGCATCATCGACACGCCGTATCGTGCACCCGCAGTGCTGGCCGGAGAGCTCGCCACCATCGATCATCTTTCCAACGGCAGGCTGAACGTAGGCGTTGGGTCTGGCTGGATGCCGGAGGAATTCGCGGCCTCGGGTGCGGCGCACATCTTCGCGAAGCGTCACAAGCACGTGCGTGAGACCATCGAAGTCATGCAGGGCATCTGGACAAACGAGCTGTTCGAATATCACGGTGAGTTCGCCGATTTTGAGAGCTGCGGGTTTGGCGCCAAGCCGCTACAAAAGCCCGGTCCGCCGATCTACTTCAGTGGACTCAAGGACCCGAAACGCTCCGCCAGCAGAATTGCGAAGTATGGCCTGGCAGGCTGGATTGGGATCCAAGACACTCCGGAGGAGATCGCTCGTTGGCGCGGAGAAATTCAACGTGAACTTGTCGACCTCGGCAGCGACCGCTCGCTCAATGACGGCTTCGACATGTGCAGCATGATCTGGTTTGTCATCACCGACGAGAAATCCGACCAAACACCGAACCGCAAACTCAGCAATTTGTTGATTGGCACCGCGGAGCAAATCACCGACAACCTCAAACGCTACGCCGAAGCGGGGATGACCATGCCACTGCTGTGGCCGCCGTTCGCCGATGTTCCGGTATCCAAGACCCTCGACGATCTCAAGCGCCTAACCGAAGAGATCATGCCGAAGGTCAACGCAATCTAATTTCCGGAATCTTCAATTCTGAACTCACCAGTGGATACCTAAGAACCTCAGCCGTTGCCACAGCGATCCGATCAACAAGATCCGCGGTGGAAAGCCGCGGTAAGAACCGGCTGACGGACTCTTACAATCAGAGTGCGCGCACCCACAGCAACTACACGTCAAGGAGGATCCGGCGTCCATCGTCGAATACTGCGGTGATTTCGAGATGTGCGCCAATCGCTTCAACGTAACGACGCACTGTCGGGATTGCCGGATTTTCGCTCCGTTCGATTTCCGAGACTGAGGGTTGCGTGACTGCCAGGCGACGAGCGAGTTCGACCTGGGTGAGATCGTTGAGTCGACGTAATTCGGGAAGCGGAACGCCTGTGTCTTCGGCAAGGTTTTCGAGATGGGCAAGTGTTTTTGCCTCGGCTGATTCGGGTGCTTGAGATTTGATGTCAGCGAATCGTTTTGCCATGTTCATTCCTTTGTTTTCTCTAGATAAGCATCGAGAGATCGTCAGCTTTTGGGATCGCAACTTCGTACCAACCGGACCAGTTCCCTCGTTGTCTCCACCGACTAGCAAGACAGCGGTAGAGACGGGGTCGAAGATGAACAGAATCCGAATCGATCCGGTACGGAGTTCCTTCATGTTTTGGTGTCGACTCGTTTTGATCAGATCGACGACTGGTCGACCAAGCGCGGGCCCGAGCCGCTCCAAGTAGTCAACTCGATCTTCAACCCGAGCCCTGCTTGCCTCGTCGAGGGCAAGGAACCAGTTCTCGAATTCGGTCAAACCAACTGCTTCCCAAGACACGAACAGAATTATAGGCTAGACCCTATACTGCTCTCAACGATGATCGCTGCCACGCAGCACAACGGGCGTTGTGCTGCTCGATTGCTAGCCGTTCAAATCAACGCAACCACCTTTGCGGCCCCAGTATGAGATCAGCAAGGTGCTTCTCGGCGCCCGTGCGTGGCGTTGCATGCAAATGCGCCAACCGCGACCTCTACGGCTTGCCCTGAAAAGGGAAACGAGCGACCCGAACGCCGCTCATTGTTCTGAACAAAGCTGGCCGAAGCGGGCCCGATCTCTGCATCGAAGGATACAGCTACCCTCCCGGTTCAGTCGGCGCTTCCCACGGCCCGGCTGGCGATTCGGTCGGCGACAGCGCGGATCGAATCGGGTAGTGGGTGTGCATCGGTTTTCATGAACATGTCCGGCGAGTGACCAAGTACATCGGCAACGGCGCGCAACTCACCGGCATCGACTGCTAGGCGAACCATGTGGGTTGCCGCTGTATGGCGCAGGCCGTGCGAAGTGAGTCCAGGAGTCCCGCCGCATCAACTAATCGGCGCAACGTTTGATCGAAGTTGCTCGGCGACACGCGGTTGCCGGTGTTTGTCGAGATGATCAGGTCGCGTAGAGCACCGTCATACGCAGCGGCCCCACCAACCGATGATCGGCAATCGTCGTCAAGAACACTGTCTTTTGGAATTCCTTGATGACCGAGCGGATGTTTCGATTTTGTACTCAACACCTTGCTGCACCGTGCCGTCTGGCACAGGCACAGATGGGCCTGAAGAGCAGCGCGAGCGTTGTCGCTCGTTGTCAACTATCTAGCGTCGTTATGGAGTGCCCCTGCCGGATCATCCGGGCGTTGAAGCAGGGCTTATCGCCGAAGCTACACATCGAACCTGTCGCACTCATCGAAGAGATCAGTACGTGAATTCAATCAGGCTGTGCGACGTGGCGAACCCGGCGTTTTCCAATGCGCGACGAGAAGCTTCGTTGTCAGCGCTGCAGCCGCGAATCGGCCGATCTCCAACTTCTGAGGTGTGAATCCCATGTTGTGTGGTGTTCTGGTTGGTGTTGGAGCGCGTGGGGTTTGGGGCGGAGCCCCGTTGTCGTGCGGAAACAGGGGTTTGTTATGCGGCTTTGGGTGTGATGGTGACGTCGAGTCCGAGGGCTTCGAGTTGTGCGACGAGCCGGTTGCGGTGTGCGGTGCTGGTGCGTCGTTTGTCGAAGTAGTCGGCTCCGAGATCGGTGTACACCTCGCCGGTTGAGAGGAGATGCCAGACGATCACCAGGATCGAGTGCCCGGTGGCGACGGCTGCTTTGGCTGGTCCGCGTCGTCCGCGGATGCGGTAGTAGTGCGCGCCGAGATAGGTGTTCTTTGAACGTGCTGCCGCGTGTCCTGCTTCGACGAGGGCGATGCGTAACCATTTTGATCCGTGACGGGTTTTGCCGGATCGGTGTTTGCCTGCGGACTCGTTGTTTCCGGGGCACATGCCTGCCCACGATGCCAGGTGGCCTGCTGAAGGGAAGCGGGACATGTCGGTGCCGATCTCGGCCAGGATCACTTGCGCGGTGCGATACGACACGCCCGGGATCCCGATCAACAACGACACCGCCGCTTCATGAGGGTCCAGTAGACGCTCGATTTGGCTGGTTAGCTCATCAATGGTCCGGTCGGCCTGATCAATCCTGGCGAGCATCACACGACACATTCGTGCGTGATGTTCGTTGAACCGTCCCGCGAGTGCGTCTTCAAGCAAACCAATCTTGGATCGCATCCTGCCCTTGGCCAGATCGGCGAGCAGAACCGAATCACGTTGACCGGCAATGAGCGCGTCGATCATTTCGCGACCCGATTTTGTGAGAACTGACGACGCGACCGATGACAACTTCACGCCCGCGTCTTCGAGGACTTTGTGAAGACGTTGCGTTTCGCGGCCTCTCTCCTCGATCACCGATTTCCGGTAGCGGGTCAAGTCACGTTGCTCACGGGTAGGACGTGGCGGAATGAACGACGGACGCACCAAGCCGTGCTCGATCAGGCGCGCACCCCACTGAGCGTCACCAACATCGGTCTTGCGGCCCGGGACGTTACGCATATGGCGTGCGTTGATCACCCAGATCTCGTCGATGTCGTCTTCGAGCACCCAGTGCACTGGTTTCCAGTACACCCCCAGTTGCTTCCATCCCGACCAGAGTCACAGCCCGCTCAACGAGCCAGGCGCTCAACCTGGTCAACTGCGACACCGTCGTTCCGAACTCCGCCACCTCCTCTCGGCGGCCACCGGCACCATCAGGTGTGCGTGCGCACGCCATCACAGTGTCTCGATGTACGTCCAAAAACGCGCACCGTTCCACAACCACATTCATAGTCAAGCTCCTTTCAGTCAGCATGTGCACTTACAGGTGCTGGCCGGAAGGAAGCCTCGTCATGTAGAAACTGAGGTACGCGCTCGCGGCAACAGAACAGAGCGCCCGAGGCTCCCACGTCAAGCTAGAAACGGGCTCCGAGCGCCATAGTGACACGACGTCTACCCGACCAACACCCGATTCTCATCCGAACACGAGCGGCCTGACAAGCCAT
>JANOYY010000036.1:0-9394 GCA_031429095.1 Acidimicrobiia bacterium
GGCGTCATGCTGGCCGGTGGTGGTGAGGCGAAGATCGTGTCCGGGATTGATGACCACTCGAGATTCATTATCAGCGCGCACGTGGTTCCGAGAGCGACAGCGCGGCCGACGTGTGACGGCTTGGAGAAAGCTATGCGCACCTATGGTGTGCCGGAGCAGATCTTGACGGACAACGGGAAAGTGTTCACGGGCCGGTTCGGTCCCGGGGCCGGTGAAGTCTTGTTTGACCGTATTTGCAGGGAAAACGGGATTAAACACCTGTTGACGGCGCCGCGGTCGCCGACCACGACAGGCAAGATCGAACGGTGGCACAAGACGCTGCGCCGCGAGTTCCTCGACGGCAAAGTCTTCGACACGATCGCGGACGCGCAGGCCCGCCTGGATGTGTGGGTGGCCTCGTATAACGAGGTGCGGGAGCATCAATCGATCGGGAACGTTCCACCGATCCGACGCTTCGAACTACGAACGATCATCGCCGACTCGCCGAGGCGTGAACCACTCCCCGCTGACCCGGCCGGGGCGATGCCGGCGGGTGCGACACGGCGCGTGTCACGGCAGGGATCGGTGTCGTTCGGGGCTGCGTCGTACTTCGTCGCCCGCCACCTCGCGGGTGAGGAGGTCGTGTTGGTCATGGACCGCCGCCTCGTGCAGATCCATCACCGCGGTGTGCTCGTCGCGACCCACGCCCGCCGGCATGCACCAGCGAAACAGGCCGCAGCGATGACCCGTCAGACAGCACCGAAACCGAAGAAGACCCCGGTTGAGCGGCCCACCGCACGGGTGGTGTCGGTCACCCGGAAAGTCGACTCGTCCGGGAACGTGTGCCACCTGGCTTCGCGCCGCCCTTGACCACATCCCAAACTGGCTGGAGCACCAGATGCGGGTGTCCGAACAACCCGGTTGTTCGCTGGCCATCGCCCACCGCGGCCAGGTGGTGCTCGATCGGGCCTTCGGCAGCGCCGATCTGGCGGCCGGCATTGGGCTCACGCCGCTGCACCGGTTTCGCGTGGCCTCGCATTCAAAGAGCTTCACGGCAGCCGGCATCCTGCGCCTACGCGAGCAGGGCCGCCTGAACCTGGACGATCGCATTGGGCGTTATGTGACAGGTCTGCACCCGGATGTGGCCGACGCCAGCCTGTCTCAGTTGCTGTAGCACAGCGCGGGCCTGGTGCGCGATGGCAGTGACGCCGGCCAGTGGACCGATCGACGCCCCTTCGCGGACGAAGCCGGCATCCGCGCCGATCTGGCGGGCGGTTTGACAATTGATGCCAATACGCGCTTCAAGTATTCCAACCACGGCTTTGGCCTGTTGGGGCTGGCCATTGCCACCATCACCGGCGAGCCGTGTGTCGATTGGATCGCACGCGAGGTGGTGGCGGCGGCCGGCTTGCAGCACACCACGCCGGATATGCCGCTGGTGGGTGGTGTGCCCGCCGCCCAGGCTGCGCCGTTTGCGCGCGGGCACTCGGCCAAGTGGCCGCTGGGTCAGCGTCTGGTCCTCCCGGGCGACAACCCGACGCGGGCCTTGGATCCGGCCACTGGCTTTGTCAGCACGGCCAGTGATCTGGCGCGCTTTTTTGCGCAGCTGTCGCCCACATCCAAACGCAGCGTATTGAGCGTGGCCAGCCGCCGCGAGATGACCCGGCGCCAGTGGCGCGAGCCGCATGCCAGTGTGGAGCGCTGGTATGGGCTGGGCAGCATGTCGGGCACGTTGGGTGGGCCGGCAGGCGGTGGCTGGGATTGGTTTGGCCACATCGGGAATTTTCAGGGCACGCTGACCCGCACGGCTGTGGTGCCGGCACAAGACCTGTCGGTCTCGGTGCTGACCAATGCCGCCGATGGGCCGTCACAGGTCTGGGTGGATGGCTGCCTGCACATCCTGCGCGCCTTTGAGCGCCATGGCGCACCCTCGCGCCACACTGCCGCCTGGGGCGGGCGCTGGTGGACCCTGTCGGGCGCCATCGATCTGTTGCCCATGGGCGGCGACAAGGTGATGGTGGCCAATCCAGCCTTGGCCAATCCGCTGCTGGATGCCACCGAGTTGGCCATCAACCCGCGCACACGCTCGGGCCTTGACCAAGGCCGAATCGCTTTGGCCGGCGGCTACGGCAGCCATGGCGAGCCGGTGCGGCTGGTGCGCGACGCGGCGGGCCGCGCCACCGAGTTCTGGCTCGCCGGCGCGCGCTACCTGCCGCTAGCCAAGGTGGAGCGCGAATTGCGGCGCAAGTACGCCGCGCCGTGAACGGCATCGGCGCTGCCGAGCAATCAGTCGATCAACGTCTGCGGCGCCGCGCGGTCAGGCACAAGACGGCAAACGAGAGCGCAACCAATGCCAAACCGGTGGGCTCGGGCACCCGCATGAGGCCGCGAATCTCGTCACCCGGCTTGTCCGTCGAGTGCAGGTTGAAGGACACCTCGCAGCTGCGCCTCGCCGGTGTGGATCGCCATGCGCACCGTCAGCCAGGGCAGCTCCTCGGAGAGCCGCACCTGCGCGGAGACCGCCGCGGCGACGGCGGCGCCCGCACGCGAGAACGCGCCGACCACACTGTCGCCCTCGCCCTGCTCGACCGGCCGCACGCCCCCCGCAGCCGTGATGGCATCGTCCAGGATCGCGTAATGCTGCGCGATCGCCGGTCCCATCGCCTCGGCCCGCTCCTGCCACAACCGGGTCGAGCCCTCGACGTCGGTCAGTAGAAACGTCACCGTCCCACCCGGGACCACCGCGTTCGAACGTCCGACATCCACGCCCTCAGTGTGCACCTGGAACCGGGCAGCATGCACCGACGGACTGATCTCCATGTACCAACCATGAACCATCCCAAGCCCCAAAACATCGGCCAAACGTCGTACACCATGGGCCGCCACCGGTCCTTCGTCGGGCAAAGTTGTCGCGGGAATTCCGACCCGCCTCGCACCTTGCCGACGATCGAACACTATGGGCGCGAACCGCTTCGCTGAGACCCGCATGCCGCCGGTTTACCGGTGGGCCGTGGGTATTGGAGACGAAACGGTCGCTTCGATTGTGCATCGCTCAGCCATCGCCATTGGAACGAAGGCTTGCACGTCGCCCGCCTGGCGCCAGTGCAGCACGAAGAGTTTCGCAGTCGGATGCCTGCGGGTGTCAAAATCGTCCATGGACGGACGACGCATCGTTCGCCTGCTGTGCGCGATGGCTATCGCGTGTCTCGTCGCGATCGTTCCCGGAATCGCAAATGCCGCCAGCTTCGCGCAGTGCCCACCGTCGGCGTTCATCGCACCTGATGGTGACCTGCGTGTCGAACTCGGCCGTCGTTGGATCGCGTTCGCAGGCACGGTCGCCTCGATCGACGCAGCCACCCTTCGTCGGGAACTCGCTGAGGTTCGACGCGAACGGAACACTCAAGGGCAACCCGGCATGCCTCCTGTTGCGGGCGGAGAATCGCAAGGCGAACTACGTGACGGCGTCGATCCCTAATCGTCGCTGCCATCAAACGGATATCGGGCAGCGCCGTCTTCCGATGTCCGAGATCCCCAGGCCGAACAAACCACTGCACTTCGGCCCGATGCGTGCGGTCTTGAGGTCGTCGGTTCGGCCGACGCGTTGCTGCCCGTACGCTTCGTCCGGGCACTTAGCACGACGACCGCTCATCCAAGATGCGACCTACGCAGTCGGCGAGTTCACTACCCGGACTCCTTCGACTGCTGCGGCTTCGCGCAATCGCGGCGACAGGTTGATCGCAGCAGTAGCGAGCACGCTGTTGGACTGGACTGCGGCGGCCAACGCCTCTGACGCGAGCAAGTTCAGTCCATGAACTCGCCCGAGACGCGACGCAGTCCAGGCCAAGTCATGCATCGAGATGAGCCCGATCGAATCAGGCAGCCGCATGACCTTTTCGATGACCCCGGACTGCAGCTCGACCGGAAGCGCAGTGATCGGCCCCGACAAGGATCCCGTGAGGCTGTCGTCATGCCATGCGGAACAGAGCCGGTAGTACCAGCATCCCGTCGTGAGGATTTGACCACCGCGGCGTATCCGCCGAAGCCAGCTCGGCTCATGCTCGAGCAGCACCTCGCGCAGAAGGTGATCGTCGACGATGACGTTCACTCGTCTCGCAGGTCAGGGTCCTCGATACTTCGAACGTACGCGGCATAACGCTTGGCCGTGAGGGCGCGAGCCATCGATCCGCGGGCTGAGGAAGCGCCAACCGGCAGCATCACCGCGCACTCACCGAGGTCGAAGATCTCGATCTGACCTCCGTCGGCGATTCCCCAGCGATGCCTCGTGGCGGCGGGCAGCGAGAACTGCCCACGGGATGAGACTCGATACACCCTCGTACCTTCGTCTTGTAAAGAATCCATCTCACAAGTTTACGCACGATTCGCGCCCGGCCGGACCGCAGGCGTAGGCGGCCCCCGACGGATCTTCTGCCCCTCCGCGTCGGCGGTGAGTGTGTGGTGTTGCAGAGTAGATCCGAGGCGTGGCTCTGCCCGCACTACTTCTACCCGTCACGTGCGGGTATGGAACTGGTCGATGCCTTGATCCCGGCCCGAAAGGGCACGGGTCCTCAAGGAGTCGCCCGTGGCCGCAACAGTCAACCCCGCGACCTCGTCCGAATCGACGATCCGCTCCACTTCGCATGAGCGTCGATCATCGAATAGTCGCCGAGAACAACCCAGCGCGTGGCCCCTACGAGTCGGCTGGCTTCGTCCTCGTCGAGAAGCATGGGCTTACGTGCGTGATGGTGCGACACGCCGTCCGGATAAGCCGAGCGACTCGTTGGATGATCGGCGCTCATAATCGCGACGAGCATCGTCGTAAGAGGCACGTCCCAGTGTCGGCACCTGGCACTGTCGCCGAAGTGTCGGTAGGAGAGACTTCACGACGAAGCGCGATCGCTCGCGTCGAGCGACGATACCCCGCGCTCGATAGCAGAGCATACGAGCGGGCTCGGTCGCGGTCGCGACAGCCTTGGTGGCGCCGTATCCGTCTGATCGTCGGCAAAGTTGTCGCGGGAGTTCCGACGGTTCCCGCACTTCGCACCTCCCCGCCGTTGACACTCGGGCGCTTGGTAACGCCGGATACTGCGCATGCCGTTGTCGTCGCTCGTGAACGTTACCGAGAAGGGCATCGCAAATGCATCTGACGTTCCCCAAGAGATCCTTTTGTTTGAGAGCACCAAATCGAACGACGCGGGACGCCGGATCTCGCTCCGGTCACGGACACGGGCGATGTGCAAGGCGTCGCTTCCAGAGCTACGCATTGAACGAAGTCCCACCGGCACGGCTCGTAACCTCATGCGCCCGCGAACGGCCCGTATCCCCGTCATTGGGATCATCAGGCCCTTCGGGTAAGGAAGGAAAGCAGTAGACAACGTCTCCGAACGAGGCAGTCGGGAAGCAATAGAACAGACGCATCACCTCGTCGCCGACGTTGCGAATGGCATGACGGACGTTGCCAGGGATGAACAACGTCGAGCCCGGCTCGACCGGGTGCCACGTATCGTCCAGCAGCACTTCACCGATGCCACCGACTACGTGGTACACCTCGTCGGTCGCGTACCAATGCGGCTCCAGCTCGCCGCCGACCTCAAGCTCCGCGACTCCGGCGTGATCCCGCGGCTCGTCGTCCGATCGGCGGAGATCAGCGTCCACCAGACCAGTCCGGATTCATCGCGGTCATGCCAACCTTCCGCAGGAAGCACCGATGCATGCCGGACAACGGGCGCGACGCCAACGCTCATGAGTCACTCCTATGGCAGACGGCCCGTGGGCGCAAGTTGCAGGGCCTGCCTGGTCGTTGTAGATCGCCCGCTCAGTAACGCGACCCAGCGACGCAATCCGACCGTCCGGTATCGGCCCAAGTCGCGCCGGCGCAACGTCGTGTCGGCTATGCCTTCGTTCGTTTATGGCGGGTGGTGAGGTAGTCGTCGGTCCATGCCCGTGTGCTCCGCCACTGACCGTCTTGGCCCTTCTGGGCGCGAAGACGCCCTCGATTCGCGGCGACCCTCAATGCACCTTCGGTGATCTCTTTGTCAGCAAGTGCTGCGAGCGGCACGAGCCTGTTCGGCCCAGCTACCGCCGGGACCACGAAGCGGTACAAGTTGTCGATAACGGACCGGGCGAGCATCTCGCCCAACGGGCCCGGATCGCCGGCGTCAGCGGACCGCAGAGCGCGGAGATATTTACTCCGGTCGCGCTTGTAGATGATCGCCGGGGCATACCCAAGGCGAACGAGGACCAAGTTGAGCAACAGTCGCCCGGTGCCCCCGTTCCCGTCGATGAATGGATGGACTCTTTCGAACTGATTGTGCGCCAGGGCCAACGCTTCGATCGGGCACCCAGCGGCGGCGACGTCGTTAAGCGAATCGACCCACGAGCGAATCGCATTGGGTACCTCCGTCCATGCCGGCGGAGTCATACCGCCCGGAAATGGGTGGATGTCGTGCTCGCGGAAGCTACCGGGCCGCTCCCGGTCGGTGGCCTTCGGGTGAGGGGCAACACCCCATACCGGCGTCATCGCCATCGCGTGGACTTCGCGGACCTCGGTGATGGTCAGCAGTTCGCCGGCCGTCCATGCTCCTGGATCGAGCGCTTGGCCATAGACCCACTGTGCCGCGTTGGCGTACCCGCGAACCTCCATGTACTCCTTAAGTTCCTTGTCGCCAACCGCCAGGCCGTCGGCGAGGAGCCGCTCGACCTGCTTCAGAACGAGTGTATTGCCCTCAATCGCGGTCGAGTGGTGAGCTTCCTCGAACCAGATCGTCGTCCAGATGCCTTCGGCTTCAACCGGGCTCGGCAGGCCACCCATCCGGCTTCGGAGTTCGTCGAAGGCCTCGTCAAGCCGGTTGTAGATGTCCTGTCGACGCGGGCGACCAACCATAAACCCCTCCCAGTTGTACGTCTAACGATCATTAATCGTACCGTACAACTCCACGTCGTTGCGCGGCGTTGCGGTTGAAATTGGAACCGTACAAGTACCTCGACGACCTATCCTCGCCTGCCGGGAGTTCATCAGTCCTCCGCTCGGATCTTTCCGCGCTCTATCGACCCGGTAAAACACGATGTTCCTGCCCGCGGAGCCGCCGGCTAACGGCCCTTACGAGCGGCCGATCGTAAGTGAAGTTTTCGATTGGGACCGCGACCACCACGGACCTCGCTCGCTGTCGACGTTCGCGCGCACCGAACGATGCGCCGGTGGTTCGCGTGGTACGAACTCGACTCGTGCAACTCCTTCCGTTGGTGTGAAGGTGGGGGTCACATCGGTCCACGTGTGCGAACCACGAACGCAAGTTCCGAAAAGGACCCTATTCGGCGAGGAGGTCGAGTTCACCTGTCGGCCGGTTTCGGAGGCTCAGCCGACAGCGACGACGGCGAAGGTTGGGCGGGTGTGCGTCGCAAGACCGCGAAGGTCTTCCGGGTCGCTCGTGATGACGGTCCCTGCGACACGAGATCCAATGAGTGCCACATGAGCATCGACGACGTCGGTGGTGGATGACTTCGCAAGAAGCGTTCCGACCTGATGGGCTTCACCTGGAGTGAACCCCATCACATCGCATCCGCGCAGAAATCGGCGCAACTGGGCTTGACGAGGCGACCGGCTGGCCTGCGCGACCACTGGGGAGGTTGTGAGAGGCACGAGACCCGCCTCGAGCCGAACGCGGTGGTCGGCCCAGACTCCGCGGTCGTTTCGATCAGCGGCGATGAGGACGCCGGTGTCATAGACGGTCGTCACGCCGAGCGCCGACGTGGACGGCCCAGCTCGTCGGCAACGCGGCGCCGAGCGGCCACCATCTCCGCCCCGCTGAACTCGCCGTGAATTCGTTCCCACTCCGCAACTGCAGCGAGTCCGTCGCGTATGACGAGTGCACGCCGCGCGGCTTCGGTCATCCACGCCGAGACACTCAAGCCGTCTTGAGCGGCAGCATCGACGACACGCGCGTGGATGTTGGGATCGACAGTGATCGCAAGCTTCGGAGACGGGTTCCCGCGGGGCATGCGTCCAATCATACGACTACAGTGGGAGACTTCGCAAACAAACGTCGACACTCGATCGGTATGGCTCCACTCGACATCGTCGATCGAGAGCGCTGCGCTCACCAGGCGGACCGCGCTCGATCGGCCCACGGGAGTGGCCGATCGTAAGTGAAGTTTCGATTGGGACCGTGACCGATCGTGTACCTTCCCTGCTGTTGACGAGCCGGTGGGGCATCGTCAGTGAGGTCGTCGTACCCGCACAGGAACGCGGAAGCGGGCTTGCGCGTAGCGGTGGCGCGTTACCGTGCGGCGCGTGCAGCCGTTTAGCCTCCGGATGATCGGTTGCCGCCGGAGCGCTTCGGCCGGGGTTGGGGCTCGGTCGTTCTGCTGATGGTGCCGCGCAAAGCTCGCGGACGGGACGACTGACAGTCCCTGAACTTTATGCGGGTTGCTGGGGCTCCAACGCTGAAGGTACACAGAAGCGGAACGTGATGCTCGGGTTTCGGGTTGGGCTCGTTTCGCGTATGAGCACTTCATCGACGAACACTGCAGCCCAATAGTTGTGACGGTTCTGGATGACTGCGGCGTCCCCGACGTTAATCGTTCGGTAGCGGGACGACCCGTCGTAAGACCACGGCTCACCGAGGTCGCTCCGCGAGGTCACACCTGGCGCGAGCGCAACCGATTTGATGTCGGGCGGATCGCTCAAGACGTAGATGGACCCGTGGCCACGGGCGCCGAAATTGAGGGTAAACGTTCTCTCGCCGTTGCCGATGACGTACTTTCCGTCGTTGCTGGTGTAGTCGAACGACGCCGCCCCGGCGAGGGCAGGCATCACACGAGCGGTGCCTGTTCGGCGGGACTAGTCATCAAACGCCTTCCTCGATCCAATTTATCGTGTCGCCTAAACACGGGCCGACAGGATATCGCTGCAAACGGACGCTTCGGTAACCCTCGCCTTGGATCGACTCCCCAGGACGGGAACGTTCGGACAGCGGTGGCGAGGACGACCCAACAGGCCGACCTCTCCGATGGACTGATCGAGGTCGTTCGACACACATAGTCAATGCGATCCGATAACGCGAGCGAGCTCGCACGTAACAGCCAGAGTGCGGCGCGCTCGCTCACAGGGACGACATCCAGAATGGGCCCGATCGGTTTGTCCAGTGGGCGATGTCGAGCCCTCCGTCAATAGCGCGATGCTGAGGCGCCGGGGCTAGGTAGCTGACCGCGTGGGTTGAGGTTCAGCTCGGCGGCCATCTTCAACCGGCCGGCCCGCCTGCTCCCGACGACGACGCCAAGTTCGGGCAGGTCGACGGTGGCCTGAATGGTGAGCCACAAAGACGGCGGCCGTCCCCCCTGGCGGAAAACGCCGTGGTAGCCGAGCTTCAATGACGCCGGGCGGGAGCCGCTGGCGGTCGTCGTCGTGCCGTCGGCCTGC